>JAITDU010000050.1 GCA_031282405.1 Coriobacteriales bacterium
TCAAAACCCAGAGTTTGACCACGTTGCCGCTAGGGCTGCCATTCAGGAGCCAGCGGCTTTTTCATGCCTTGTGGAGACAGGCGGGCCCTCTGTTGCAAAGAATGTTCGTGTGCAGGCACAGCGCTCAAAAGGTGCTCATAGTCAGGCACCGCGCACAAGGAGTGCCGGCTCAAACAGTCCTCGCCCTCGTCGCCCCTTTTGCACCCCCCGTATTTCATCATTACATAATGACCACAATAGCAATTCTTATCCCATCCATAAACAGGGCTTCTCGGGCTGCAAAGCTCGCCGGACACCCCTTGTGCGCGGTGCCACACAGCACCGAGTAGGCTTCACTCTCGTAGAACTCATCGTCGTTATTGTAATTCTCGGCATCCTTGCTGCTATTGCCATACCGGCGCTTACGGGCTATATAGCTAAGGCCGACGCGGTTCAATACGAATCGCTGGGGCGCACACAGCTCACGGCCATGCAGACGTTCATCGACCTGGATATTGGTGATGATGGAAAGATGTCAAGCGGTACAGGAAAAATATTCGCGCTTAGGTGGAATGTTCCTCAGAATGCCGTTTCGGACGGATTGCCGATCGTCGGGTTTCGTTTCGAAAACCTTACCACCAAAGGAAAGGCGGAATATGAGGCGCTGACGGGCGATACGGAGAGCTTTCGCATCAATGGTGCGGGAGGGCAGGGCAGAATTAACGAGATGGTGATGGTGCGGGCCTACTGTACTCCCGACGGAGATATTAAGATATATCATTATTATAATAGTATAGATGACTTATATACCCATCCATTCAACATTATCTACGTTGAGGATATAAACGCCACGGATCCCGTCACAACGCAGGTCCTCGATACGTTTTTTGCGTCGCGTAAGCCGTACCTGACAAGTGGGTTCAACGTGTTTGACGGTAGTACGAAACTGGGCTGATTGCTAATCGTCCCGCCGTCAGGTCGAGTGGACGAGTTGAGAGACAAGCTGGAGCAGACACGGAACTGTCCTCCGTCTACGGTCCTCCGCCTACACGGAACCGTCCTCCGCCTACGCCCACCCCACCCGTGCGCTGTTTTCCCCAAAGCCTGCGGTGCGCTTCTCCCCAAGTCCCGTGGTCTGTTTCTCCCCAGAAACTACGGTCTGGCGGCCAGCCAGGTCTTGGTGCGCAGCTTGGCATTGGCAAGAAGGTCGTAGTAGTACAGCGGGATGTCGTTTTCGTGCAATACGCCCAGAGGGAAGTAAGCCCGCGAGGCCGCCTTGGAACTGAACTTTTCGCGGTCGACGTCGCAGATGACAACACCGCATGTGTGGTCAATACAGGCCGAGGCTATGCTCCCCAAGTCCTCCATTCTGCCACTGAGACTATGGACATAGACACTGCCCAACGACTGGCTCGCCAACGCAGGCTCGGTGTCTGTTCGCCAGGAAATCGGGTTTATCAAAAGTGACGTGGGGCTGGCCAGCGGGTTTGGGCCGTCTACTTTGAGGGTCTGAGTGTTATAGCTGATAATAACCCCTAGGTCATCTGCACGTTCAGCCGGTCGAAGGTGCGGATTTTGCGCGTAGGTGTCTTGGCTTATCGGTATGCCGATGAGATAGGCTGCGACCATACGTTCGTAAATACGAGGGTTTTTGGCCAGATAATCGCACAGGAGTCCGAGCAAGACTACCGAGCCTTGGGAGTGTCCGGCCAGCATGAAGGGCCTGCCATTGTTGTGATGCTTTATGTAATGGTCGAAGGCTGATTCTACATCGGTATAGGGTATGTCAAGCATCAATCCGGCGCCTTCCTCCAAAGTTTTTTGTGACAAGGCCCAGGCTGCATCGAGTTGTCGGTAATACGGCGCATAAATATTTTGTGGCGCGCTGAATGCCGAGGCCCTTGTTTTGAGGTAGAAGTCTGCCCAGCGCCGCATCTCGCTGTTGTCCAACGTGCAGAGCGGGGCTTGGCCCTGTCGCGCGCGCCAGGCTGTAGGGTAGCAAAAGAACAGATCAACGGGTGGGGCAGCAGGTTGAGCGTTGTCGTCATCGCCTGGGGCTTGCCGCGTCGGCAGACTCAGCCAGTTGGCGGGGTCGCGGTAATCCGTGGGCTCGGCTGCACTCGCCGCTAATGGGTCATCGATCTTGGTCACAGAATTCTCACAATCATCTCAATCGGTTAATGCCAGAGTATTGTAACAGGCTTTGTTTGTGAGTTGGCAGTTGTAGGCAAGTGCTCGTTGTGCCCCAGATTGCAACCAAGGCTTGCAATCTGGGGCACAACGAGGTAGCGACTCTCTTTGACCTGGATGGATTGCTACGGGTAGCACTAAACACTAAAACAAGTCTTACACAACTCGAAATCCTTGCGCCCTTGCTTTGAATATACGGGCTGGATTTTGCTCCTGTGTTTAGTGCTACCCTCGCACTGACGGGACAAAGCGATAGGACAAAGCGATAGGACAAAGCAGCAGACAAAGCGGCACTTCTCCAAATTCGCGTGTACAGATGGTATAATCTAGCCTTCGCAGCGGAGGGATGGCTGAGCGGCTGAAAGCGGCGGTCTTGAAAACCGTTAGTCCGGTTACCCCGGGCTCTGGGGTTCGAATCCCCATCCCTCCGCCAGACTTGACTAAATTTGAACTTAGTGGGGGATTCGAACCCGCGAGGGCTGGACAGTCCAGTGGACTGTCCAGGGGTGAGCGAGCCATATGGCGAGCGAACCCTTTGATTGCAAGACGCGAAGCGGCGAAGCAATCGGCGAATCCCCATCCCTCCGCCATATGCTTAAGTCTTGAATTTTGCGGGGTGTACCACACGTACCAGGACGTACCAGGGGGACGTTCTCTTGGCGCACGCCCCCCTGGTGTTCCCTGATGCCTTTCAACCGCTACAAAAGCAAATGTGTCAAAATCGATAAGTACCTCCTTATCTTGGTGCGCCATATCCATCAAAACCCCCTTGCCGCTGGCATTGCAAATAGCCCTGATAGATAAAACCGCGCTATAGGTTATCTTATCCTGTGTGGGCAGGAGACATTATTCGTCCTTATTTTTGCCAAATACTACTGATTTACGTCCTTTTTATCTCCTATTTGGGATAAAATAAGGACATAAAGCTTTACTTTGGATGAAAGGACGCGTTGTGGAACGTCACTTGATGGCAAAACTCGTTGATTGGAAAGGCAATCACCGCAAAAAGCCAATCATCATCAATGGTGCCCGTCAAGTGGGTAAAACCTGGTTGCTCAAAGAATTTGGCGCACGCTATTTTGAAAATGTTGCCTACGTTAATTTCGACAACAACACAGCGATGGGCCTGCTGTTTGAGGAGGGCTACGACATCCCCCGTCTGTTCACCGGTATACAGGCGGAAACCGGAGAGCGTGTCGTTGAAGGCAAAACCCTCATCATTTTTGATGAAATACAGGAATGCCCCAAGGCCCTGACTTCGCTCAAATACTTCAGCGAAAATGCTCCGGGGCAGATGATCGCCGCAGCCGGCTCGCTTCTTGGTCTTACCGTCCATCAAGGTACAGGATATCCTGTCGGCAAGGTTATGACACTCGACCTGCATCCTCTTAACTTCCGCGAATTTCTTGATGCGACCAAAAACCAATCGCTCCGCGAACTGATCGATGCCAATGACCACTCCGCCATCTCTGCGTTCTCCTCTAAGCTCATTCCACTTCTGCGGCAATACTATTTTACGGGCGGAATGCCAGAGGCTGTTGCGACTTTTGCAGAAAGCGGCGTTCTTAAAGATGCGCGTGATATACAGCTCCAGATTCTTTTTGACTGTCGCCGCGACATCTCCAAGCATCTCTCAATAGCCGAAACTGAGCACGTTCTTGCTGTATGGGATTCAATACCGGCCCATCTGGGGCAGGAGAACAGAAAATTCGTGTTCGGCCATATTAAAGAAGGTGCCCGAGCAAGAGACTATCGTGCTGCTATCACCTGGCTGACCGAAGCGGGGCTTACCACATGCGTTCGTCGCGTCTCAAAGCCAGGCGTTCCTCTCGCATCATATGCGAACGAGTCCTCATTTAAGCTCTTTGCCCTCGATGTTGGGCTGCTTGGCGCAATGGCTGGGCTTGACCCAGGCAGTGTAATAAGTGGAAACAAAGCGTTCACAGAATTCAAGGGTGCGCTGACAGAACAATTTGTCTGTCAACAGCTCGTATCTGATTGCGAGCTACAGCCATTCTATTGGTCTGCTGAGAATTCTCGTGGCGAAATCGATTTTCTTGTTCAAGCTGAAGGTCGAATCTATCCCATTGAGGTCAAAGCTGAAGAAAACCTACGATCCAAAAGCCTTCGTGCCTTCAGCGAAAAATACGAAAGCATGAATCCTCGTCGCTTCTCACTTTCTGGGTATCGCGACGAAGGTTGGATGCGCAATGTGCCTCTCTATGCAATTGGGAACATGCGAGGTTGGAGATTTCATCATGGTCTGTCGGCTTGATGGGCAAGAGGCCGTGGTATTCGGGTTGGCGCTTACAGAACTTTAGCATCCCCCTAGTATATGGTGCAGCATCTCCCCCTGGTACACAGCACCCCTGGTACACAGACGCCGGATTGCTGATTGACAAAAGAGTGTCGCAGATGGAGCTGCGGGGTTATAGTAAAAGGGAGGTTCAAATTGTGAACAACGCTTGTTTGCAATTCAGATGGGAAGGAGAAACGGAGACTGTCCAATGAGCGAAATCGCACCGAAGACAAAGGCATTGGCCATCAGCGGTGGCAATGAGATAGTCGTCTACCAGCCCGACGAGGTGGTGTGTCTTGATGTGATGCTTGAAGATGAGACCGTCTGGGCTCACGCAGGCGCAGATGGTCGAGCTGTTCCAGACAACAAAGCAAAACATCAGTCTGCACACCAACAACATCTTCAAAGAAGGCGAGCTTGTAGAAGAAGTGGTTGTCAAGGAATCCTTGATAACCACTGAGAGCGGCCCTTTGGACGCGCGATTACGCCTGAGCGCTAGACGGGTTCATGGCGCTGTTGCCCCTCGCGGCCTTTGCATTCTACGGCTTGTTTTGCAGGCAATCTCATGGCTGTTGACCCAATCAGTTCATCTTGCAAACGACGCGTTGGAACAGGAGCATAAGTCAACAGGAGGCTTATCGGCCAGAGCGTGCCAGATAGGCGAAGTTCATAAAGTACCGCTCGATAGCGTCGGCATCCTCCTCAAAAGTTCCATCAAAAAACAGTCGGAGGAACTCATCGCGGGCGCGTAGGACTTCCTTGAGGCGATACGACTGCTCAGTTCCTACCAGCACCTCGGCTGTTGCCGCGAACAAATCGATAGCTCGGTCGATAGCGCGGCCTTCTCGCTCCGGTTTCCCTTCGCGATGCGCGATTATCGCCCGGCCCACCTCAGAGCCGATATTGCCCATCTGCTCATAAAAGTTGAGCCCTGCCCAACGCTTTCGGTCGAACCGGTACACTCCCTCTTTAGCCACTGACCTTCTCCGCTACTATCTCACAGATCGCCTGTCTGGTCGCGGCGTTTTCAACTCCGCGCGACCGATTATCTTGTCCAGGGCGAAGATTGATCATGGAATCAAACTCCACAAACTCGCAAGTCCCATATTTCTCCGGCCACAGATTGATGCCCCAGAGGTCTGACTGATCGCTTCCGTTCTCCAAAAGGTATAATTCCTCATCTGCGTGCAGGCCTGCGTCCAGCACCACTATGCGGCGCTTTACGTCCACGACGCCCTTGACTATCGGCTCGAACATTGCCGTGGACATCTCATGTAGTTCAGCTACGCTGATGGTTGTTATCTCTCGCATGGCTTTGACGCGCCTTTCTACACAATGCTTCTCCGCTACTATCTCACAGATCGCCTGTCTGGTCGCGGCGTTATCTCACAGATCGCCTGTCTGGTCGCGGCGTTTTCAACTCTGCGTATTTGCAAGGATAGCACATCCTTGCTAAAATCAGACGAGATGCGGCACAGCAGAAAGGAACCCCATGCAAGTCAAAGCAGTGCTTTCGGTACTCGGCCGCGACCGCAAAGGCATCGTCGCCACCGTGGCCACGACCTTGTACGAATGCGGCGCCAACATTGACGACATCTCCCAAACCATCCTGGGCGACCTGTTCTCGATGACGATGCTGGTCACTATCGACGAAGCAGCCTGTACGTTCAACGACCTGCAGGAGCGCCTTGCCTCCGACAGCAAAACTCTGGGCATGCAAATCCATCTGCAGCGCTCGGATGTATTCGACTTTATGTACAAAGTCTAACGATACAAGGATTAATGGGCAAAGAAAACGAGCGCTTTTGGGCTGGTAGCCATGGCAGACACACACCATAAAGACGATTATTTCATGCGCCGTGCCCTTGAGCAGGCCGAATTGGCTGCGGCTGCGGGAGAAGTGCCGGTCGGTGCTGTCGTCGTGAGCAAGGGCGCGCCGGACGACCCCGGGCGCGTCGTTGCTGCTGCCCACAATCGCCGTGAGACCGACACCAATCCTGCCGCTCATGCAGAGTTTTTGGCAATACTGGCCGCGGCGCGCACGTTGGGGCGCTGGCGGCTTTCTGACTGCACCGTCTACGTTACGCTTGAACCGTGTGTAATGTGCGCGGGCCTGATGCATCAGGCTCGTATTGCTCGTTGTGTCTTTGCCGCTCGCGACCCCAAAGCCGGTGCGTTGGGCAGCCTGTATCAGATCAACGAAGACACAAGGCTGAACCATACGTTCGAGGTCTCGGGCGGCGTTGGCGAGCAACAAAGTGCTAATTTATTAAGCAGTTTTTTTGCTGAACTGAGGGCACGGGGATAAACAGATGCCGACCAACACAAAAGGGCACGGGGATAAACAGATGCCGACCAATACAAAAGGGGCGAGAATACCAAATCGCATCATACATACGCCGGCAAAACTCAACCTGTTCTTAGCTGTCAATGCGCAGATTGTAGACGGCAGGCATACTTTGACCTCGGTATTTTGCACTCTGGAGTTGGCCGATCAGGTGAGCTTCGCATTTCAAAGTGGCTCGCAGCCGTTCGACGTGCGCGTGCAAACCACGCCCGAGGCGCTTGTCCCCAACAAAGACAACATCATGCTCAGAGCCTGGAGACTATTTGTGCAAAGCCACGGCTTGGCCAGTTTGCCCACAGGTACGCTGCAGGTTGAGTTGAACAAAACGATACCGCTGCAGGCCGGCTTGGGCGGTGGCTCCACCAACGCGGCAGCAATGCTGAAAATACTGTGCGAACTGACCAGGCAAGACCCGCTCGCTCCTAAAAACCTGCACATTGCAAGCAGACTCGGCGCCGATGTTACCTTTTTCTTGTATGCCTCACAGGCTGGCGGCTGTGCTCTGATGAATGGCGCTGGCGACAGGCTGGTACGCATGTTACCCAAGCCTGAACTGGATATTGTGCTGGTTAAGCCGTCCGAGGGCATAGCGACAGTACAGGCCTATGCCTCCTTCGACGCTGATCCGCAGCCTGCTCCCAGCGCAAGCCGGCTTGTATCAGTTTTGGAGTCGCGTGGCCAGACCTTGGCTATTGCCGAGGCTTGTGTCAATAACCTTGAGCCGGCGGCCAAGAAATTGCTATCAAAAATAGCAAATATAAAATCCGAGCTCAAAGCGCAAGCGGGTGTCCTCACTGCCCTACTTTGCGGCTCTGGATCCACGGTGTTTGGCATCTGCGACAGCGCGGATTCTGCCCAGGCGGCGGCGCGGTACTTCTCTGGCAAAGGGCTTTGGGCCCAAGCCACTAGAACCTGAGTCGTGGGCACAGGTTAAAACATGAAATGCAACACTTGCTCACAAGGAATCTGTGCCGTGCGATTTGCATTACGCATATTCTGGCCCACTGCGCTATAATGGAGCGCTGGCACAATACTATGATTCCAGGTAAAGAGGTGCACTATGATTGATAAAAAGCAGGTTGACGAGGTCTTGGATCTGATTCGCCCGGCACTTCAGGCCGACGGTGGCGATGTGGCCCTGGTCGACGTTGATGACGACGGCGTGGTCTCGGTAGAGCTGCAGGGTGCTTGCAAGGGTTGTCCCATGAGTCAGCTCACTTTGGCGAACAGCGTCGAGCGCGTGCTCAAAGAGCGCGTGCCTGGTGTTACCAAGGTCGTTCCGGCGCTCTAGGGAAGCGCCGACCAAAGCTCAAACCACTGCGAGCCTCGCTTATTACCACAGCACTACCACCACAGCACTACCACAGCACCACCACAGCACCACCATACAGCGTTACAATCACAAACAGTCACACAGAGGGCACGCAGGAGGCCAACCATGGTTTTATCAGACCGTACGCTTAAAGAAGAGTTGGCGGCAGGCAGGATCATCATTGATCCATTCTTGCCCACAGACATCCAACCTGCCAGTATAGACCTGCATCTGGGCGATAGCTTCAGGGTGTTTCGCAATTCGCGTTATCCTTTTATCGATCCCAATGTAAGCCAGCCCGATCTAACCGAGCTGATGCTTGCCACAAAAACAGATCCATTTGTCTTACATCCGGGCGAATTCGTGCTGGGTACCACACTGGAACGCGTTGCCCTTCCAAACGATATTCTCGGCAGACTGGAGGGTAAAAGTACGTTGGGGAGAATTGGCCTCTTGATACACTCGACCGCTGGCTATGTCGATCCTGGTTGGAACGGTCATCTTACCTTGGAATTATCTAACGTGGCTAACCTGCCTATCCTTCTCACCCCGGGCATGCGTATTGGACAGATCGCCTTTGAGCGTATGTCGACACCTGTCGACAAGCCTTATGGTCATCCCGATTTGGGCTCTCATTATCAAGGCCAGGCGGGGCCGACACCATCGAGTTCGCTTATTTGAGGTGGCTGGGTTGATGAGCAGTGCTTCGCTTGATTGTGCCTACCTGTCAAGCAATGCCACATCGGGCCACGAGCCCGACACCGACAATCAATCTTATGACCATACCTGCTCGTCGGATAACACCGTACCCCGACAGTCATCCGCACAAAAGGGTGCCTGCTGGCAGATACGCGGCTGCGACCAGAAGATGGCCAGCACGTGCCCCCATGCTATTGCCAGCAGCGACGGTCGTTGTACCTTTGATTGCTACTATACGCTCTGTTCCCGCCCACAACATAAATTGGCTACGAACTTGGACGTACTGCTGGATCCCACGGTTGATCGCTTGGCGGCAATCAAAGAGATCTGCACTACCTGCGAGTTCTTTTTACGTAATGGTCCCCGGGTAGATTCCAGGTTGGACCTCAGGCTAAACCCCAAGCCAGACCCCAGGCCGGCCTCCACACAGAGTCCCGGACAGGACGCTCATGCCTAAGAGCCCAAGCTACCATCTCAGCTCTTCATGTGCTCAGGGACATCCCTGTGCTTAATGACCTCTACCATGCTCTCGACCCGGTCGCTTTTTATCTGGGCCCGTTTGCCGTGCGCTGGTATGGGCTCGGTTACATCGTGGGTCTGCTGCTCGGCGCTCTGATTCTGCTCAAAGTGGCCAAACGCTGGCAGATTCGCTTTACACTGGACGCTCTGCTCACCTTGCTTGTGGCCGCGACTTTGGGCATCATCATCGGCGCCCGCCTGGGCTATGTGCTGTTTTACGGTGCTGGCTATTATCTGGAAAACCCGCTGGCTATATTCGACTTGAGCGGTGGCGGCATGTCATTTCATGGCGGTCTTATCGGCATGCTTGTGGCTGCCTGGATCGTCGCGCGTCTGCTCAAGATGCCGCTTACCACCTTGGGCGATCTTATCGTCATTGCGGCACCATTAGGCATTTGTCTGGTGAGAATAACCAACTTCATCAACGGCGAATTATGGGGCGCGACGACAGACCTGCCCTGGGGGGTGGTGTTTGAGACGGGCGGCAGCCTGCCCAGACATCCGACCCAACTCTACGAAGCTGCGTTAGAGGGCCTGCTCATGCTTGCGATCATGTTAGTTTTGGCTCGTCGTCGCCCACCCTTGCCGCGTGGCAGCTATATGGGTTTGTTCTTGTTACTTTATGGCGTATTCAGAACAGCCGTGGAATTCGTGCGCCAGCCCGACGTTCAACTCGGCTACCTGGCGGGCGACTGGCTCACAATGGGCATGTTGCTCAGTCTACCCCTGGTTGTAGCCGGTGTAGGTCTTTTGGTATACTCTCGCAAGACTAAACATCCGCAACAGGGTATGCCGGAGGATCCGCATCCAGGTGCTCGCTAAACTTAGATATGCCAAGCAAATGCAGCTCGATCAGGCCGTCCGTCTGCGGTGGGTCTATCTGGTGCTCAGTGCTCTGACGCTGCTGTTCTTAGGCTTTTTGTATGGTTGGTCCATCTTAGCGGTGCCCCTGCAATCCGCATTTGGTTGGACCGCGGGCGACCTTGCCATCACTTTCACGCTTTCTACAGCCATGTTTTGCGTCGGTGGCGTCATCGGTGCTCAAATAACCAAGCGTACGGCCCCGCGCCTCACGCTGTGGTTGTCTGCCCTGCTCATAGTTGCTGGATATTTTGCCTCCGCCCAGGCTGATGCCCAGGGCATTCAGCTTATCTACATCGCCTATGGTATCTGCGTGGGCGGAGCATCCGGCATGGCTCATAACGCTATCCTGGGCTGCACCAACAACTGGTTTCCCGATAGAATCGGCACTTCGTCCGGTGCCCTTACGCTCGGTTTCGGCCTGGGTTCGCTGGTCATTGGTCCTCTGGTCGGTGCTGCAATCGATAGTCTGGGTTGGCAGACATCCTACATCCTTTTGGGGGCGGCCACGGCTCTGGTCGTTACAGCCGGCTCCATCGTCATTCGTTATCCCAGCCCGTCACAGACTCTGCCCCCTCCGGCTGCCCCGCGTGTCAAGGCCACAGAGAAGCCCACAGGCCCGTCCGCGACTCGCGCTGTCAAATCCCCCAGTGATCGTACCGTCAAACCTCGCACCACCCCCTCCGGCCTTGACTTCAGTACAAAAGAGATGTTGCGCTGTGCGCCTTTCTATCTTACGTTCATCGTTGCGGTACTGTTTGCCGCTATCTATCTGGCCACTATGGGCAACGCCAAACTCATCGCTTTGGAGTTGGGTGCTGCGGCCACGGTGGCAACCGTGATGGTGGGCATGGTCTCTTTGGGCGATGGCTTCAGTCGTTTGGCCTCGGGACTGTTCTTTGACCGCTTTGGCTATCGGGTCTCGCTCGTAGTCGTGGCTGTCTGTTTTACCGCTTCGGCGCTTACGCTGTTCTCTGCCTACAGTTTTGGTCAGCTGGGTCTGGTCGTGGCTGGGTTTATCTTGTTGGGTCTGGGTTTTGGCTCTATCTCTACCGTGCTGGCAGCGATCACCAACCGCTTCTATGGCCCAAAGAACTACGGCTCCAATCTTTCGGTTGCTTATCTGGACTTCGTTCCGGCCTCTCTCATTGGGCCACCATTGCTGGGCTTGATGCAGACAACAACCGGCTCTTTTCAGCCGGCCTTCGCTATTCTGGCCGTCTTTGGTGTTGTGGCACTCATCATTGCTTTGTTCATCTTTCCTCCCCAACATAAACCAAACATAAACAAATCTCCCGATGAAGGGCCGCTGTAGCTATCATCAGGTCTACCACACAAACCGAGGTTACTGAGGCTATCCTATCAAAACTGCCGTTAAAACTGCTGATCCTGATTCACACAGTATGATATTGGACAAACTCGCCACCGGCATCGTCGCCCACCGCAAGGTTATCATAGCGGTATTTTTAGTGGCAGCCATCGTCTGTGTTCCTCTGGCGCTCACCGTCAAGGTCAACTACAACATCGCCGATTACCTTACCAAGGATGCCCAGTCTACAAAGGCCATACAGATAATGGCCGATGAGTTTTCTCAGGATACGGCTGTAGCCACGGTCATGCTTTATGATGTGGACATTCCACAGGCCCTGGCTTACAAAGACGCGTTGGCACACCTGGACGATGTGAGCGAGGTCAGTTGGCTGGATGATGTCATAGACGTCCACAAACCATTGCAAACTGCCTCTCAAGCAACGGTCGAAACCTATTACAAAGACGGCAACGCCCTGCTAACGGTAAACGTTGTCAAAGGGTCAGAAAAACAGTCTATTCCGCAGATTCGCGAGCTTGTAGGCAGTGCCGGGGTGGTGGCGGGTGACGCGGCCTCCAACCAGGCCATCCAAGAGGCGGCATTTACCGAGGTGTTGGGCGCCTTTGCTATTCTGTTACCGGCCATACTGATACTGCTCATCCTTTCTACGACATCTTGGCTGGAACCGCTGTTGTTTTTGTTGGTCATTGGCGTCTCTATTGCCATCAACATGGGCACGAACGTGGCTTATGGTCAGGTCTCATTCATGACCAATTCGGTAAGCCCTATTCTGCAGATGGCCGTTTCTCTGGACTATGCGATATTTCTGTTGCACGCCTTTGCTCGTCAGCGCAAAGTGCATCCCGATATTTCCGTTGCCATGAAATACGCTATCAAAGAATCGTTTACGGCGGTTGCGGCCTCGGCTTCAACTACGCTGTTCGGCTTTATCGCTTTGGTGTTCATGCAATTCCAAATCGGTGCCGACCTGGGTCTTAACTTGGCCAAAGGTATCATTTTCAGCTTTCTAGCGGTCATTATCCTGCTGCCGGCGCTCACGCTTTGCTGCACCAAGCTTTTGGACAAGACCCGTCACCGCGAACTCAGCCCATCTTTTGGAAAAGTAGGAAAGCTGTTCGTCAAGCTCTCATTTCCCCTGGCTGTCGCGGTCGCTCTTTGTGTGGTTCCGGCTTTTCTTGGTCAACAACATACCGGGTTCCTCTACGGCAAGGACAGTATCGCCGCCAACAGTGCCGCCGGTAGGGCTACTCAAGAAACACAGGATGTCTTTGGCCAGAATACCGCAGTTGTCGTGCTCGTACCCACAGGAGATGTCAGCCGCGAACTCCAGCTCAGTCAGGACCTTGAGTCCACAGACCACGTTACCTCGGTTATTTCCTATCCTATAACAGTGAGCGCTCAGATACCGCCTCAGATCTTGAGCCAAGACATCACAGAGCGCTTTTATTCCGATGAATACGCCCGGATCGTCGTCAACACTGATACGGCCTCGGAAGGAGACGTAGCCTTTGCTACCGTTGAGGCCATCCAGGACCTGACCCGCAGCTACTATGGCGACACCGCCTACACGGCCGGTCAATCCGTCACGCTCTACGACATTAAACTCTCGGTATCCAGCGACACTCTCAAGGTTAATCTTATCGCCATAGCCGCTATCTTTTTGGCACTCCTGGTGTCATTCCGCTCGCTTTTGCTGCCGATACTGTTGATTTTGACCATCGAGTCGGCCATTTGGATCAATCTGGCTCTACCATATTTTACGGACACGCCCATTAACTTCATTGGCTATCTGGTGCTTTCCTCGGTACAGCTAGGGGCTACGGTCGACTACGCCATTCTGCTGACCTCGACGTATCTGCGTCGCCGTCGTCAAATGCCTGCGCGTCCGGCCATCATCGACGCTTTGGGCACCAATTTCAAGTCCATCTTAGTCTCGGCGACTACACTGGCCGTCTGCGGGTTCGCCCTTAACTTCACAACCACCAACCCGGCTGTGGCCGACATCGGTGTACTCTTACTGCGTGGCACGATACTCTCCTTTGTCATGGTGGTATGCTTCTTGCCCGCCCTGCTCGTGCTTTTTGACAAGGCCATAGCCAAGACTACACGAAAATCCGGCTTTTTTGACTCCTCTGACCAAGAAGGATAAGACTATGCGTATAACAAAACACACGAACCGAACAAAAAAGGCGGACTTACTTCGCGCAAGAATATGCCGGACGAGAAAAACGGACTCACCTCCGACGAGAAAGCCTCGGGCGAGAAAAGCAGATTTGCTTCGAGCAACGAGTGCCAGCCGGCTGACCTTGACCGCTATGACCCTGACCCTGACTTTGACCCTTGCAGCCTGCGGCTCAACAAACACGAACAGCGTTCTGGACAGCAGCAGCACCCCGCAGGCTATCACCCTGCCTACCTTATCCGGTGCCTATGCGAGCACCGAGGGCATACCGCAAGCCACAATCAGCGAGAAGCAAGAGGTGATCTACGCCAGCCTGGATTACAGTGGTGCGAGCGAGGCCCTCTATGTAGTCAATCATTTTAAGCTCGCTCAAGGTGGGTTTTTCAGCGATTATGGCGCGTACGAGAGTATAGAAAATCTCAGTACTACCGATCCGATAACTCAGGAGGGCAACTCACTGGCGCTCAGGGCCGATAAAGGCGACTTTTACTATCAGGGCAACACAGGGCCGAGCGTCCTCCCCTGGAATATCAGCATCAGTTATACGCTCGACGACCAGGAAGTTGCTGCCTCGCAGGTGGCTGCCCTGGCCGGCAAAAGCGGACGTTTGGGCGTGAGCGTCCATACCAGCAAAACCCCCAATGTGGATCCCAGCTTTTTTGAGAACTATGTGCTCCAGGTGTCGATTTTGCTAAAAAGCTCCGCCATATCTAATCTGAATGCCCCCGATGCCACTATTACCGCCGTTGGTTCAGATACTCAACTCAATTTCATGTTTTTGCCCAACAGCAGCGGAGAGGCTCGCTTTGAAGCTGATTTCTCCCGTATTGAACTGCCGGGCTTGCAAATAGCCGCCGCACCGTTCTCGTTGTCGTTCGCTACCCCAGACACCGGATCAATGACCAACGAGCTCAATCAACTCACAACTGCCGTCGGCGAGCTGCAAGGCGGCATACAACAATTGGACGAGGCCACCGTACAATTGGACGCGGCTTTAGCCCAGTTCGCAGGCGGCTCGGAGCAGATAGGCCAGGGGCTCAACGGTCTCAGCGGCAAATCGTCCCAACTCTCTAACACGCAGACCACTCTAAACACGAGTCTGACCCAAAGTGTTCAGGGTTTGCAGGCGTTGCAAAAGACAGGCGCATTTTCCTCCTTAAGTCAGGAAGTGCAAAGCCAACTAGCCACCTTAATCGGTTCCTTGGATGCAATCCAGGGCGGATACCAATCTCTGTCTCCCGGGCTTAAGGCTTATCTGGATGGGGTGGATGCTCTTGCCGCGCAATACGCGAGCTTCTCCGGCGGCTTGGGGCAGGCTGCTTCGGGCATGCACGAACTTAGCTCTGCTACGGGCCTGCTCAACAGCGGTATTGGTGAGCTTTATAGCGGTGTTCGAGGCATTCCGGCGACCATGCAAACCAAGATTGACGAATTCGTTAAGGATTACGACTTCTCGGGCTTTGAGCCACACTCGTTTATGTCTGCTCAAAACCAACAAGTCTCTTTGGTGCAGTTTGTCATCAGCACCCCCGCTATTGAGCTACCCAAGGCCACAGACACTCCACAACAGGATGCACAAGAACCCAATTTCATTGAGCGCCTTTTGGCGTTGTTCGGTTCTTAAGATCCCGGGAATTCGAGTTGAGCGAGCGTAGCGATTGTCCCTCACTACTCCACCAAACCGCCAAAAATACACCCTTCATAAAATTGATACTTGCGATGACCTAAATTATGAGATACCATGATGATGGTTTACTGCAATTTGAGATTGAATCGTGTTTACTGTGCACGGTAGGGGGCACAACAGCACGGGGGATTCAATAGAGTGCATACCGTAGTATCCATATGAGCGCCTACCAGCCATAAGTAACAATCTGGATTGCCAGGGGGCTATCCAGGGCTTTCCTGTCTCATAAAGACAAGTCGAACAGGGGAGGACAACCTAATAGGGGGTGGGTTACATGAACCCAAAGACTATCAAGGCACGCAGCAAGCACTACCTCGCAAACAAGACGGTAATCTTGTTATTACTCTTGCTGTTGATCATTGGACTTGTTCCTGCAATAGCCTTAAGCGGACAGCAAAGTCCAACAGAGGCTCCGGATCTTGTTGATGTCAATCATGACACAGAAGCCGACTCAGACAAGCAGGATGTAGCATCTTCGCCCGACGAAGCGGGAGAAGACAGTGCCGATGCAGATGCGCTCAGTACAGAAACTCCCTCAAACCCTCAGGATACCGTGGGCTCAGGCGAACCGGCCTCAGGCGCAACGGGCTTAGCACCACAGGCCACGAATGCCCAGTTGAGTGTTGAGGTAAACCCAATGGGGTCGCCACAGGCTCTAACGGGGGAGACGATGCAAGCAAGACTCACCTCCTCAGCCGTAAATGCTCCGGGTGGCTCCGTCATCATCATGCCTCTCTATTCAACATTTACCAATGACTTCTCGCATACGTTTGTGCCCAGTCCCGGTAGCACATTTGTCCAATATCGCGGCAGGAACTATACGGATGCGTTTCCCGGTGATGCGGGAGGGTATACGTTTAACTATGGTGACTCCAGCGTTACGCTGGACAACGCCCTGCTCATTTGGATGCCTACCCAGCAAGGTAGTGGCAGTCTGCCGGCATATTATGTGAATTATCACTTTGATAACGGGGTAACCCCCCATGGTCAAAGTATCACAATCAATGCGTGGATCCTGGAGGCTGAAGGGGTAAGCAACAATACCCCGGGCACTATCAAATCCGGCGGTGGTCGCAGCGCTACCTCTGCACCGGTCACGCTCACAGCGCTGGCCGACGAGTCTTGGACGGTTGCGCAATCAGTATCCACTCCATCTGATGCTGCTGACCAGGTCTTTACCGCCCTGCGTTCGCGCTCCTATGCGGATGTAATGAACGAAGGTGACGCAGAAGATGACTATGTCGTCACCTATCGACTGGACGTTACCTCCAACAAGGCACCCGGCGACTGCGGCCGCATATATATGGACCGGCTCACAATAACCGATACCCTGACAAGCCCTGCCGATGGAACGCCGCGCTTGGTCAGTGTCAAAGACTCAAACAATACGGCCATTGCGGCCACTATCGTAGATACCAGCGCTACGACCAAGACCATTACCTTCGATGCTGCTATGCCTGGCCTCGGCCAGTACGCAGATAGTCAATCGTTTTTTCTCACGGTCGTCTATGATAAGGACGATTACACGCGGCGCGTCAATGCCAGTACGCCAACAGAGCCACGGTATATAGACAACAGCTCTACGGCAACGTACTACCCTGTAACCAGTCGCCCCGGCGGTTTTGTCAGTCCTGCTTCTAACGCCTCGGTGGCTTTTGGTTGGTATCAGGAAGAACCACTCCTGCCCACCCTGACGATAGATACCTTCATTGGGGTATCGGGAGTATCCCGTTACTACACTGCCGCACTGGCTACTATCTATGAGGCTCCGGCGATACCGTATACCGACGGCAGCGAATCACAGGTCAAATTCTCGCTTACTCCGGTGGATCCCGACAATAAGACCAGCGCCATTGGCGAGCCCGTCTACCAAAGCCCAAAGCTCGGCGCCAACGGCGCGTCAGCCGTGTTTGCGCAACTGCAGCCAGGCACCTATCGACTCAAAGAAACTCAGACCATCAGCACAGAGGTCAATACTGTTGTGCCATCGACCCTGGCTGGGAGCGGTGTATTGGTTGTGGTTTCTGAGCCTGCGCCGACTACCGGTCTATCCACCCTGACAGTAGCGGGAGAAAACTACACTACATCTACAAAACACTTTAACGTAACTAACGGATCGACAACCCGCGGCTACCTCAAGGTCTATACCAAAGCCCAGGTGCCGTTCCAGTGGCCGGACTCCTATGAAGATTATTACACTCTGGTGTCTCCTCATGCGTCGGCACCTTTGCAATTGTGGGATGGCAATACAGTCGTTGCTTCTGCTTTGGCCGACCTCAGCGATTCCGGTGGCTCTTATACCTTGTTTGAGAATCTGCCGATAACTCCCCAGCAGGGCAGCTATGAACTGGCGGGCCAGGGCGCAGACAGCGGCTATTACGTAAAAACCGTAACTCCCGGTCAACCAAGCGCTCCTGATGATGCGAGGCTCACTACCGTAGAGGTATCCAGCACCGAGACTAAGACCTATACCCTGTTCTTTAATCGAAACTACGGTGGCTTTGTGGCAGGCATGATGTTTGTGGATGCTTATCACAACCCCATTTCTGTGGGAGACTTCTGTGCCTCCTATAAGCTTTACAGGGATAGTGCTTTGACCATTGAGCTTACGTCTGATGCTGAAGACTTTACTATCTGCACAAACAACCCAGCCTATATTTTGAAGGAGTTTGCGGCCGGTACTTATTACCTCAAGGAAGTCGCTCTTACCATAGATGGCAAAGACGCTACCGAGCAGTATCCACTGGAGCAAAGCGGTCAGGTGAGTGTGACCATCGAGAAGGATTCTTTTAAGGCGTACCCCACCGGTCCTGCAGATGTAGTTACGTCGGGCACGGGCCCTTGGGCGGGAAATAACGCCCTTAGTGGTGGTGTGTTGATGAGCCAAAGCGAATACGGAGAACTGAGCATCCAGTGCTTTAGTGGCGACGGTACAACTCGGGCGGAGAGCGAATTTACGATTACCGGGCCAGATGGTTTCAATAAGATAGTCGCCATACCCGAAAATGGCATCTATAGCGAGATGGTCGCACCCGGAAACTACACTATCACTCCCCATAATCTACATGACGAAGCAATCGTAGCCCAGAGTATGGATGGCTCTCATGTTATTAATCCGTCGTCGGTTACCGTGATGGTAGCCTCTTCAACCATGTCTGCTCCAACCGCTACGGTTGCAAACAGCTTAATAAGCCATAACGACTGTGTACAAACTGCTGTCTTTGCCTTGAAGTATCCGCCTTATCCCATAGTGCATACGATTCGTCGTAATAACCCCTTGGGCAGCGCTGTTAACATTCCAGGCTCGACCGGTTATGGGTTTACCATTTATCAACTGTACGACATGGGCAAAACTTATGTCAGACATGCCTATTCCGATTCAATAATGGCTGGCAACGAACTTGGTTATCTCAAGCTTAACAATAGACTGCCTGCCAATACCTATCTTTTAACAGAACCCATAATGCCCGACAACGGCCTACGATATTACGTCCCTCCGGGATACTGGCCGCTGTTTGGCATGGATGGCCAAACCACAGGGCGCCACGGCGTAGACCGAGCAGAGGTCGAAGCACTTTCTCCAGAATCCCAGCCTTTTAAGTTTGTGGTAACCGAAGACGACTATGTTGATAACCCCATGGGCGTATATCATCTGCCCGAGAGCATCTTGAATGTGCCGTATAATACACTCGAGTTTGCAGCCAGGGAGCCAGGAGCAAGTCCTTCTGCTCCCGATGTGTCAGGAATTACGTTTACGGCTTATCCTACAGCTGCCGACGCTGCTGCCGGCACAAATCCCAGTGCTAGTGCAATAACCGGCGATTACAGCACAACCATAATCGAAAAATTAAGTCCCGGCACCTACTACATTAAGCAGAGTGCTGGAACCTCAGGTCATATGGACCCCAACGCACTCTTCAAAATGGAGATTGACGCTAACGGTTGGCCCACATTCTCCTGGGAAGGCACTCCGCCTGTTGGTACGGTTATTGGTACGCCCTATGGAGGCGACGCAGGTACCACAACAACGATAACAGTGACGAGCCTTCAAAATCCGTATGCTGAGTTTATCAAAGTCGGCGAGATCAACGAGTGGACAAACGCGTTTGAACGCAAAACCCAGGTTTTGCCGGGTGCGGAGTTCAATTTACGGGACAATGAGGGCAATTGGTACGCCAGAAATGATTTCACAGGCGATTATGTCATCAGTGCCACACCTGGGGCAATAGTCTCTCGAAGCGATGGCTCCGTCCCACTCTGGGGCCTGGACCCCTACAAGAGCTATGAACTTATCGAAGTCGTGACGCCTCCTGTGCCGGCCCCTAATCCAGACGGCCTGACCTACGAGCCTACAAGGACGCAGTTCAAGTTCTCGTTAAACGATGAGGGTACTGAATGGAACGTTGAGGCGTCACTTAATCTCGTGGGCACACCGCCCTATCAACACTATGAAATCAAGAATAATATTAGTGCACACTATCTCCAGATAAGCAAGCTTCCCATAACGCTGCACGACGGTAAATTAAAGGAAGCCGGCTTCGATATTGTGGGTACACCGCCTTATGACACCATCGATACTACAGGTGCCGAATTTGAGATCTGGTCTATGAGAGAAGATCCTGTTGGTTCCCATAATTGGGTCAGGGATGCTCTTGTCGACACGGTCACTATTGGCAATGTGAGCCTTGGTACGAGTCATACGGGGTTGTCACATCGCCTCTCTCCGGGTAACTACTTGGTAGAGGAAATCAAAGGCCCTCAGTCCTACGATCCACTGGACACCTGGAGCGGAGTCGGTACTTCTATAGCCGGCAACCAAGACACCAGTGTCTATGTGAACCTTGCTGATGTGAGCACGCCGGTGCCTGAAGACCAGATCGCGGTGACCCAAGATCCTCGTTGGGTGGCTACGGCCAACTATAGCGCCTCGGTACATATCCCTGCCGGTGGCGATGAGGTTATCAATATGGTTTTTGGCGACTCTAACTATGTTGGCCCACCCAGTGGTGATTACGCTGCCCATCGTTTTGCGCGAATATATGGAGAAAAGGATGGCTATATCCTGGGGACTAACGGGGCCTATGAGTGGGATTCACTCATAGGGGGTGCCGAGTTCGACATCTATCCTGCTTATCAAGATGCCCAAGGCCAATACCACCCATTTCCCATGGTAAATAGCACCTCGTTGACTCACGTCAAGACTAATGACTTTGCGGGTGGTCAGGCGGGTTTCGGTCAATTTATCTCGGACTACTTCGATGTGAGTCAAGCATTCTATTACGGTGGCAGCGACTGGACGACCGATTCAGGGCGCTATGCTCAGTATGCGAACAACAGTGTCTTAAGCGGCACAGATTGTCGGATAGTCCCCAGCGGACCTGCCTTGATAGATTGGGACGCGGTACCAGCCGAGGTCAGATATCAGTACGCCAACTCTTATATGAGTTATCCTGTGGTGCTGGTTGAGACCGGCGGTCAACATCTGAGCACCAATGGTGGCCCTTATTTGTTTGATCCAGCCAACCCACCGCTCTTTGACATGACGCTGGCGTATAGCCCCACGCTGCTGACCACCTATTACAGCAATGGCAATTCTAATACTGTCGCGTCTGAACACGCCCTGCCTTTTGTATCCAAAAACTGCAAGGGCACCGGACTTTTAGAAGTGCTCAAATCAAAAGATATAGGCTCCCCGTTTTTGGATGGCGCGCAGTTTGAGATCTACCATTGCAATCCTGATGACATCATTGCTGATGGGAAGTTTAAGAGTACAGCTTTAGAAGCCCTCCAAAACGCCACGCTGGTCACCACCATGACATCCAGCTCGACACCATCGGCAGAAGAAAATATACTGACCCTAGCACCGGGCTACTATATCCTCAAAGAGATAACCCTTCCTGCTGGCTTCAGCGGTTATGGCTCTTGGCGTATCGAGGCTTGGCGTGGGGACGGGAATGTAAGACCAGGGGGCCCCTTCACCAGTATCTTTGACAATAACGGTGTCCTCGATAACAGTGATCTTATTGGTCCAGTCTTTGTTTTAGATGTAGATGTCCCCGGCTACGCCCGTTATGGGACCAGGGCCATGATCTTTAATGATCCCAAGGCAAGTATAAATATTCTCAATTACTGGAACGGGCGACATATAACGGGCGATAGCCCTTATGCCTATTCTAGTACCTTTAATATAATCGCGCCGGAGGGCCATTATGACTCGGGTACCACCGGCACGTATGTATCGAACGGCGAGAATTGGTATAGGGGTGAGGATGTTGCCCTGCCGGGGCTGATAGAAGGCAACTATTCGCTTCGGCTCAGCAGCATCAATCGCACTGACTACTATGGCAATGTGGCGGCACAGGCCTCTGACGATTCCATCAGTTTTTCGGTGCTTTACAACACTGTTATAAGTAGTGGTGCCGATGCGCCTAAACTCAACGGCGCTCCTATGGCCGACTCCGCCGCTCTTGCAGCAAGCAATGGCACAGGCGTTTGGTATACCGTCGACGACGAAGGCAGAGTAACCATCCATATAAATCATCCTGCCAAGAGCACCCTGGTAATCCAAAAAGGTAGTGTCTCGGACAGCGGAGAGACCTCCTCAATGTATTTTACGTCGGCTTACGCGTATTTTGACTATCAGCGACTCAATCCTGATGGGAGCGACTATACCGGCAGCGGAACGGTCAGGGGTACCATAGAATGGCACGCACACGGAATCGATTTTATAGATCCCGACGTCCGTACTGTACTGGATCCCGGTTTGTACCGAATTGTCGAGACCGCATGCACTGGGGGCTGGATTATAGACGCGGTGCCCGTCTATATTCAGGTAGACACCTATGGCGAGGTCTATCTGCAAAATAACAGGGCTATAAACGGCACGGTCAGTTCTCTGAGCAATCCACTGAGGCCCTCGGTAACCTACCAGCCTGCTTTCTTCTACAACTATTCCAGCCAGGGAACCTTTGAAATCAAGAAGTTGGCAACGCCGTCGGATACGCATAATCTGCCCGGTGCCGAATTTGATCTTTTCCCATCGGCAAACGGTACGACACCCAGCGGTGGTGCTATCATGCACATCGTCGACACACCCGACGCTGGCGTATACTATGGCGGCTCGGTGCCATCCGGGTACTACCTTATCAAGGAAACCGTTGCACCAGCCGGTAAAGCGTTGCGCACCGACTATATCCCCATCGCTGTTGAACCGGTTCAGCAACCCCATTATGTAGGTTTCGATGATCCCGCCAACGTCAATGTTAAGGCTATCGTTGATCCAGAGTCGTTGAATATCCATGTGGCCAAAGAGGTCACCTATCCGGCAGTCGGTACGCCGGGAAACGCAGGTTATATTCCTGAGCGCACGGTGCGTGTTGGACTGTTGCCAGTGTACCTCTGGCGACTCAAGCCAGATCAAAGTGGTCTGGCTGCCGGCAGCTATGACGCAGTGCCGAGCAGCGCTCCGGGCGGCGTAGGCTACTGGCTCACCCATGACAAGAATACTGCAACCAGCCCTGCCGACATCGGTATGACCGATGCTTTGTCCGTGACTGTCACCGGTGAGTATCGTATCACCGAGGCCCTGGCACCTCAACATAACTATCTTAGTACAAACGATGCTTATAAGATGTCCGGCATCAATCCGGGCACGACTCCAAGCCAAAGTGCTATTTCAGGCAACACCCAACTGGGCAGTAGTGCCAATGCTAATATTAAGGTAGTCTTTGATACTGCTACAAACGCGCTCAAAGCTGATACCACAAACCCGGATTGGGACGCCAGCACCAATACCCTCACCATCAAAAATCCGTTTAACGGATATATGTTGATAGCTCAAAAGCTCGATTACTTGAGCGAACAGATGATTACTGGGGTTCCCGGCGCGGTATTTAGTCTTTATACCAGCGAGGCTGCGGCACTGGCACATGACACCAGCAGCAGCGACTACGTTGAGAGTCAGACTGATACCAACGGCCAGGGTTATGTGCAGTTCACTCCGGGATACACGACCACGAAATTGGATTTTTGGGTACGCGAGGATGTAGCGCCAAGCGGCTATTCCATTGACCCTTGGTATGGCAGCAGAGTCCAGCATCTGGTCGTAGATCCTGCGAACATGGATGCCTCAGCCCATGTTGCCCGCTTTTACGATGGCCCGCTTCCCACGGCAAGTATGAATGTGGGCAAAGCCGTCGAGCCGAACAGCAAGGGCTCTTCTGATGTACCGGTGGAGCATAGCCTTTCTATCGAGGGCTTTGATACTACCTATACTATCAGTCCCGGCGCTGCCGAAAACACCCTGCCTCTCTATAACTATGTCGTTCAAGACGGTAGCGATACTCAGCCCGCCCTTACCTTCAAGGGCAAGAATGCCACCGGGCAGGAAATCGATATCCCAACGATTGCCGGTAACATGCCCACCTATACGTTTAAAGCGGTACGTATAGGTCCAAGCGTTTCATTCAAATCAGCTTTAGACGCAAGACACAATAATTCCACACCAGTATATGCCAGAGTCAATGGCGGCGCTTGGACACAGCTTAGCAAAACCGGCTTTACCAGCTTTGCGTTGCCGACAGGCACCGAGCACTATCTCAAAGTGGAATACTCCGATAGCGATAACCTTGCCGTGCCGTATGTGGGCACTATGTTTACCCCGGGTAACATCCAGTTGGATGTCAGTTTCGATCGGTTCCAACCCACAGCTGCCCAGCCTGAAGTGAGCCGGATACTCAACACAGTAACGGTTAATGCCAAAGATAGTGAGGGAATTGCGTATCGTCAAGGCTCGGGCAACGCCGAGATTACCATTGACGTTAGTACACGTCCTATCATGAAGATGGAAAAGGTCAAGACAGGGCCGATCGATAACCCGCTGACACCCACCGTAAACGAAGGTTTGGTCTTTGCCAATAGCAAAGGCATCCTCACCTATCAGATCAGGATGACCAACGATTCTAGCGAGGCCCTGGATATAGAAAGGCCAATGATTATTGATTACCTTGAGGCCGAAGCCTTGAGTTTGCACTACGATGGCACTACTCCCAACTATAATGTCAGGATGAACGGCGCGCCTTATGTCGGCACGGTCATCTTTACGGAACTGACACCCAATGTGTACAGTTGGAGCTTACCTGACGCAGTGTTGCACCGGGGAGACTATGTTACGATAGACCTCAGTGTCGATGTTGCGCCGATAGTGGCGACACCCCAAGTGACAAATGAAGCCTATGGCACCAGCACCAAGCTGCCCCTGCGACCTTCATTTGCCTATCCTACCGGTGCATCATTTGTCGCCCAGAATATGTTTGATGCAAATGCGGTCTATGCTATCAATACTGCCGCTGCGGCCTCTTGGAACAAATTGGCTCTTGTCCCCAACTTTGATCCCGCCGCCTTAGGGTTGTTCGTACGAGCAGCAACGAGTGGAGAGGAGATAGCGAATGTCGATGGGGTTTGGTCAATGAAAAGCGTCAGTATCAACTCCGGCGCTTACCTTGCTGCCAATGCTCCGGTGCCTGTTACTCTGAACGACACCGTCCGCTACCGCCTGGCGCTGCAAAACAACCAACAGGGTTCCAATGTCGACGAGAACTCGCTCACAAATCTGCGTATAGTGGACATGTTGCCCGCCATCAATGATGGCCGTGGTACCGACTGGAGTGCTGCTTTGCGCGGCTATTGGCGCATAAATACCAGCAGCATCAAGGTGCGTACTCTACGAGACGGCGACTTGCCTTCAAACCTCTACAGGGTATGGGGTAACGTCACTGATCCGGGCACTACATCCGGCAACGCTCTTACGGCAACCGACGGTTCCCTCATGATAAGTCTGGGCAACCGCGATGCAGTAGCGCTGGGTTCGACTATCCCCTTCAATGACGACGGTGATTATAAACTCGCGCCCCATGACATTCTTTATGTGGAATTCTCGATGAGCTTTGACACGGCTGCCATTGCCGCCGACGGCGCTCTGGCTGGTCTTTACGCAGACAATAACCTCAACCTGGCTGTTAATGATTATGCATCCTACTATCAGAGTATCTTAAATGATGGGGTCCTCTCGCTCGGCGAGGACCTGGATGTCAGCAGTAACAAGGTCGCGGTGCGTCTGGCTGCTCCCAGGGTAACGGTTAGCGGTAAAACCTGGGAAGACACCAATTATAATGGTCTGGAGGATGCCGGCGAGACTGTGCGTGTGAACGTTCCTGTCACTTTGTACCGCCGTGTGAATGGCGGTACAACGGAGCTGGTTGATGCTTCTCTGTCGACCGATTTCTCCTTTACCAACCCTCTGTCTACCGATGCCAGGGGTTTCTACGAGTTCAAAGGATTGGATAGTTCCTACCATACCGGCATAGAGTATATGGTGGAATTTGGCTCGGCCGGAACCGGGTTTGTCTTTACTCAAAAAGATGCTCCCAATGGTATGTCAACGGTGGATGCATACAACGACGACATGGATTCTGATGCCTATCCTTTGGGTATACCGGGATACAACGCCGGACAAACTGATTGGTATACCGTCAACACCAACCGTTCCAATATCTGGGCAGGCTACTATAAGTCCAGCGTTTTGAAGGGTTGGGCCTGGTATGACTATGATGATAACGGCATCCAGGATCCCAGCGAGACTGATGGCGTGACGGGTATCGCGGTAAGCCTATATACCCAACTTGCCGCCGCTCAAGCCGGTGTTACTTCAGGCGCTAATTATATCGGTACGACAACGACGGATGCCAAAGGAGCATATCTCTTTTCTGGCCTTATGTCGGGCAGTACGTACTACCTGCGTTTTGACAAGTCAGGGATAACGCCTGCTACCAGTACCTACAAATGGTCTCGAGAATTACAGGGTAGCGACATTCAGAAGGATTCTAACCCCAGTCCTTATCCTCTTGCGACCGACTATACTCTGCCGATAGCCATCACCGGTGCCAACACGGTGTCTTATGGCGGCACCACTGCTTATATTGATGCGGGCGTGGTTCCGCTCTCTGCAATTATCGGTGGCTATGTGTGGGAGGATAAAAACTACGACGGCATCCAAAACGGCCCGACGACCGTAAGCGATCCGTTGTTTGAAAACCCGCTGCCCGCTATCATAGTCAAGCTCTATCAGTCGACGAACGGAGGTAGCACGTGGAATATAACTCCGTATGCTACAACGACAACCGCGAGTAATGGCAGATTCATATTTACTGGTCCTGGTAGCAGCAGTACCGGGATCGATTTTGCCCCGAATATCGTCTATCGCATCGAGGTCCTCAGGCCTGATGCTACCTGGTTTTATACTCTTAAGGGTCGGGGCACGAACCCTGCTCTTGACTCTGATATCAACGCAGAGGGCAGTCTGACCGGCTATTCCGATGTCATAGGCGCTCCGAGTGCCAGCCTTGGTGCCGGTCTTTACCGGCTGGGTGGTGTCAGCGGAAAAGTTTGGTTTGATACTAATGGAAACGGCAGTCAACTCGATGAGACATTTACGGATAAGCCGGCCAATGTTGTGGTTACGCTGTACAGGCTCGAAGAGAGTGCCTGGGTCCAAGTGGGCGTATCTGTGACCACTACTCAATCTGACGCCAGATATACCTTCGCCGGGCTCAAAAGCGGCACGTACAAGATTGGATTCGATCGTTCGGGCCTGGTGTCTATGACCAAAACCTACCAGTGGACGGTGCCCAACGCAGCCGCAGATGACTATGACTCTGATGCGATCTATACGTTGGCTACCGACTACACTGCGGAGACGGCCCCACTCACCCTGGGGTATCACAGCTTCCTCAACGCGGTCGACGCCGGTATTGTCCCTATCATCAATAAGATCAGCGGGCTGGTCTGGGAGGACCGTGACGTCAATGATCTGCAGAACCTGGATGGTGCCGATGTGCCGATGTCGGGCGTAGCTGTGAGTCTCTATCGCTCTAATGATAATGGCCGGAGTTGGCCAACAAGCGCTCTGTATACGATAGCTACGGCCGCAAATGGCAGCTATTTGTTTGATAACGGCGGACGCGGGCTGGAATTTGGCACTGATATAGTCTATAAGATCAAAGTGGATAAACCGGTCCATACGCCAAGCTATGCCTTCGTCAAGAAAAACGCGGCTGGCGGCGCTTATCCCCATCATGATTCTGACGTAAACACAACAAGCGGAGAATCCGACATAATCCACGTGGGCACTACCGTGGTCGACGCCGGTATGTTCGTGGCATCGACGCTTGACGGTATTATCTGGTTAGATACCGATGACAATGGTATCCGCAGTGCCAACGAGACTGGTATCAGCGGTATCGGGGTTACGCTGGAGGGTACTGACGCTAACGGTGCATCTGTGAATCGTACAACAGTAAGCGCCAACAACGGTACCTACAGCTTTGCCGACATCAAACCCGGCAGTTACATAACACGTTTTAATGCCACGGCACTGTTTGCCGGTCATGTGCGCGATTATCGTTGGGCAAAATATCAACAGGGTGCAGACAGGAGCGTAGACTCTGATGCCCTCATACCAACAAACGTTGATGATCCGCAGACAACGACCACAACGATTGTTGTGGCCTATGGCACTGCTACAGGAGCCATCGATGCCGGTATTGTTCCCTTTATCCATATTGCTGGATTTGTCTGGCTGGACTCCGATCGCGATGGCGTTAATACCAACAGGACCGAGATGCCGCTGGAAAACATCGCAGTCACCCTTTTCAAAGACAGTTTTGCAACACCTTTGATGACGGTTGTTACCGCAAGCGATGGGAGCTTCCGCTTTGATAATCTGCTGTATGGCACCTATCTGGGAGGCTTTATCAACCCCAATGCCGAGGATTACTCCTTTACGGTTGCTGGTGCGGATCATGCTGTGACCAGCTTGGCATCCAGCCCCTTAGGTTCTGCATATGAGAACTATTATGCGGCGGGCTTTACTGATGCTGCTACGTTGGACGTCAACCATGATAATGTATGGAATTGCGGCTTTTATTTGATTCCCAATTATAAAGTGACCTATGACCCCAATGGTGGAACGATAGCAGGGTATAGTCCCGGCCAGTCCATTGTTCTTACGGTCAAGGAAGGGCGCTTGCTGCCCGCCCAGGCTGTCAGTCGCACCGGATACACATTCAGCGGTTGGCACCCTCTATCTGATAGCAGCTATACCTGGGACTTTACCGTTGATCGGATGCCTGACGCCAATATGACCTTAAAAGCGTCCTGGACCGAAAGCAGCGAGCCTCCCGGACCACCTGAGCCTCCCGGACCGCCTGGACCTCCCGGGCCATCAGGACCATCCGGGCCGTCTGAGCCACCTGTGTCTCCTGTACCCACTGCTGTCTACCATGTGTTTTATAACGCTAACGGCGGCAGCGGAACGGTTCCAGTAGATGCGCGAGACTATCAAAGTGGCGACGTTGTGCTGCTATTAGGTCAAGGCGGACTGAGCCGCGACGGTTACCAATTCCTTGGTTGGAGTCTTACCTCGTCAGGCCCGGTCATTACCAGCTTTAACATTTTTGCCAATACTACTGTTTATGCTCAATGGCAGCTTCTGGGGCAAGCCGGTGTGCCGACTCCGCCATCGACTCCGCCAACGTCGCCGTTGCGCAACCTGATTGCCGCTCTATTCGGCCCGAATATGCCCGCCCTTGACCTCTGTGGATTCACTATACCCCTCATGAGTGAGCCGGGCGAGGCCGCCTGGGCCCTGCTTAACCTGATCCTGTTGGTCGCAGGCGCACTTCTCAGTCTGCTTATGTGCGCTCTGTACTTCCATAGACGCGTGGTGGTTGATGATGATTCTATCGAGAAGGACGGAAAGAAGCCTTTGAGAGAAAAACATCTGCTTGGGCGAATGCTCAGCCTGGCACTCGTAGGAGTAGCGCTGATTCTGTTCGTCCTTACTGAGGATATGA
Source organism: Coriobacteriales bacterium (assembly GCA_031282405.1). GTDB lineage: Bacteria > Actinomycetota > Coriobacteriia > Coriobacteriales > UBA8131 > JAITDU01. Next base: position 29,316 of record JAITDU010000050.1, read on the forward strand.
GTCTGAAGGTGGTGCTGATCGACCAATGGACCTTGCCTTGTGTGATGATATGTGCCGCCCAGATAGTGCTCTGCGCGTTCAGTACGCGGCGCAAGCCGATCGGTAATGACCCGGACGATGATAAAGGCACAGGCGAATGGCTTACTTCAAGGACTTACAAAGGAGTGCCAACGACAAGCTGAATGATTGCCAGTTGATTGCGCGCTAGCGCTGTCTAGGATTGCGAGCCCCCGAAAAGGGGGCGCAGCAATCCAGGCACTCATGATTGACCCACGGATTGACGACGACCGGCGACCGCTCACGCAACGGCGCTGACCTGAGAAATTTTAGATAGCATCATCAAAGGGGTATCCCGTTACACAAGGGATGCCCTTTTGGTGTGTTGAGGCAAACAACCGGGTGATTTTGCGTTACAGGCACGACTTGGCGTGGTTTTGCGTGCTTTGGCACGATTTTTTGTGATTTTTTGCGATTTTGAGGGCTCCAGTTTTGTTTTGGTTAAGGTTTGGTTAAGGATTAATTAAGAATCGCCTGTCATACTGATAATCGCAATGATGGCAAGACCCGTTTACGAAGTCATCAAAGGCAGGTAAAAAGTAAGGCCAGATTGTCGAGGTGGAGTGTAATCCTAGGCACACATCCACTGAGGTTCACGCAAGGGCCCATGGCAGGCACCGCGCCGGCATGACGCGCGTCAACTTGTCCGCAAGCGCAAAGCATGGTACACTCTCTGGTTCACATCCTGCTCGGGTTTTGCCTTCACGTACCCGAGCCCAAATGCCCAAAGGAGGTGGAAGATGAAGGCTTACGAACTGCTGTTCTTTGTTAGTCCGACCATCGAAGACGAGGTACGCGAAGCTACCCTTGCCAAGGTAGATAGTACCATCACGAATCTCGGTGGCGTCATCGACAATGTTGACGAATGGGGCAAGCGCAAACTTGCCTATGAGGTCGGCAAACTTACCGATGGCGACTATTATCTGTATGAATTTCATGCGAGACCCAGAAGTATCAAAGAGCTGTCGCGCATACTGCGCATAACAGACGCTATCCCGCGGTTTTTGGTCAGCAAAAAGACCAACTGAGTTCTGCGGGCACAACTATGGGTCAACGCAACCATGGGTTAACAAGAGAGTAAGGTGATTGATATGAGCATTAACAAGGCGATTATAACCGGCAACCTGACGCGCGATCCAGAACTGAGCGCGACCCCCTCGGGGATGCCCGTGCTTTCGCTGGGAGTAGCGGTAAATGATCGACGCAAGAACTCCAGTACCGGAGAGTGGGAGGACTATGCCAACTACATTGATTGCACGATGTTTGGTTCGCGTGCTGAAAGCGTAGCCCGTTATCTGTCCAAGGGCTCTAAAGTGGGCGTAGAAGGTAAACTGCGCTGGCATCAATGGGAATCAAAAGACGGCCAGAAGCGCTCGAAAGTCGATATCATCATAGATGATATCGAATTCTTATCACCAAGGAGCGGTTCTGCCGGAACCGATACCAACTATGGCGCCGCCCGTCCAACCGCTCAAGAACCCAATACTCCGGCTGTGGAGGCAACGATACCGGCTGCCCCCGAGATTACTGTCTATGATGAAGATATTCCGTTTTAAGGAGGCAACAGATGGCTGATGTAGTACGCCAGCCGCGTAAAAAATACTGTGCGTTTTGCAAGGATGAGAACCTGGCGATCGATTATAAGGACACGGCCTTGCTGCGCAAATACATGACCGACCGCGGCAAGATCAAACCACGACGCATCACGGGCAACTGTGCTCAGCACCAAAAGGATATAGCCGTAGCCATCAAGCGTGCGCGCGAGATGGCGCTGGTGCCCTATGCTGTGCCGGTGGCCAGCGGGCGTAGTGACAAACGCAATCGCAGCTAGTATACTAGCATATAAGGAGCGGTAAAGATGAAGGTGATACTGTTACAAGAACTCAAAGGGCAGGGAGGCGAAGGCGACGTTGTCGACGTTAAGCGCGGCTTTGCGGTCAATTATCTGTTTCCTCGCAAGATTGCCCTTGAGGCCACTAAAGGCAATCTTAAGCAGCTTGAACTGCGCAAACATAACATTGCCAAGCGCGAGGCAACTCGTTTAGACAGCGCTGAGAAAGTATTAGCTGCGCTCGATGGAAAAACGCTGGTAATGCCGGCACGGGTAGGCGAGGAGGGTCAGTTGTTCGGCTCGGTCACCACTCAACAGATTGCCGATAAGCTGCTTGAGTCCTATGGCATCGAGATCGACCGCAAAAAGATCGACCTGCATGCGCCGATAAAGACTGTAGGCGAACATAGCGCCACGATCTCGATTTATCGAGACGCCAAAGCTGTATTGACGGTTGAGGTTGTGGATGAGCATGCTGAGGCTGAGGCTGCTGCTGAGGTGGTTGCCACAGAGATTGTCGAAGAAATCATCGAAGAAGCAGTAGCCGAGGAGATTGCCGCAGAAGTCGTTGCGGAGGAAATAATCGCAGAGATTGCTGAACAGGCTGCTGAGGAAACTGATTATGACAGGGCAGTCGAGGCAGATGCGGATAACATCCTTGAACAGGCTGACCAAGCTTTCAAAGTGGTTGCTAATAAACTTATTCAGGCTGCGGACAGCGCTGACGACGAAGATGTTGATCCGGAAGCATCGGCCCAAGCCGCAGTCGAGGTTCTCAAAGAGGTTGAGCAGGTGCTGGATGCCACCATAGTCGAAGTCCTAGAGGATGCTGACGCAGACGCAAAGTCATAGGTGGATAGAATCTTGGCAGAGGTCAACAACATAGAGTTGCCGCACAACCTGGATGCCGAGCAGGCGGCTTTAGCCGCCATGATCCTGGACCGTGAGGTGGTTGAGGATGCGGTTGTGGCCATCAGAGCCGAGGATTTTTTCAAACCTGAGCACCAGATGATATTTCAAGCTATAGTCGAGATGGTCGGTCAGCATACGCCCGTCGACCAACTCACTTTAGCGGACAAACTCGACGCACAGGGAAAATTAAAAGCCGTCGGCGGTAAGGATTACATCCTCACCCTTGCGGACAAGTCCTTTGCTTTGGGCAACTGGGGCAGCCATGTCGAGATCGTCAAAAATGACGCGTTGTTGCGCGAACTGATAGATGCGGCAGTGCATATCAAGGCGTTGAGTCAAAGCTCCACCGATGATGCCGACGCAGTTGTTGAAGAAGCGGAGAAACTGCTGTTCGACGCCACGAACAAGCGGATAAAATCCAGCTTTCAGAGTTTAGGCAGTTTGTATATCGAGACCATGGATCTTTTGGAGGCCCAGGGAGCCAGCAAAAACGCTATTCTCGGCGTGCCGACCGGTTTTAAGGAATTGGATAACTTGTTGGTTGGTATGCGTTCGGGCGATCTTTTGGTCTTAGCCGCCCGTCCCGGCATTGGCAAGACCGCTCTGGCATTGAATATAGCTGCAAGCGCTGCCCGTAGTGGCACCCAGGTTGCTTTCTTCTCTTTGGAGATGCCTGCCCAACAATTGGTGCAAAGACTGCTTTCGGCCGAGGCAAGTATCGATTCTTATAAGATGCGTACCGGCAGGCTCAGCCTTGCGGATTTTCAAGAGATAGCCCGGGTGGGAAACGAGTTCGACAAGTTCAAGTTCGACATCGATGACTCACCTGGGCTATCCATTTTGGAACTGAGGGCCAAGGCGCGCAGACAGCTGCGTCGAAACAAAGACGGCAAAGGGCTGATAGTGGTGGATTACCTGCAACTGATGGAACCGCCACGCGCCTCAAAACAACGCGATCGTTATTTGGAAGTTGGCGATATTTCGCGCGGTTTGAAGATGCTTGCCAAGGAACTCGGCGTGCCGATCCTAGCCTTGAGCCAATTGAGCCGTCTGGTCGAAGGGCGCCGGGATAAAAGGCCGCAACTGTCTGACCTGCGCGAGTCCGGCTCCATTGAGCAGGATGCCGACGTCGTAATGTTCATCGACCGGTCGGTATCCCCCGAAGAGGCTCTAAGTCCACAGCGTCCGGAATTAGGCATTGCCAATCTCATAGTTGGCAAGAATCGAAACGGCGCTACCCGCGACATCGAATTAGTGTTCATTCCCGAGCATACTACGTTTCGCGATAAATACCGAGGCTAGTGCTCTGTAAAGCCAAATTCATCATGCGCAAAGTCCTAAGTAGGTACTGTTTGTTGGAGGGGGAAGGACTACTCGTCGCTCTCGCCACTTTCTAAAAGCGCGACACTCTCTGTGCTGGGCAACTCCTGGACCTTGCCCAACCGGCGCGAGATGTTGCGAGTCTTGGAGCTCACCTTTTCCATCTCGTTGGAAGCGGCATCCAGTTTCTTCTTGACGTTTTCCAGCAGCGTATCAAAGCGGGAGAACTCCGTCTTGATTGCTCCCAGCAGCTGCCATACCTCGCTCGAGCGCTTTTCTATTGCCAGGGTTCTAAAGCCCATCTGTAAGCTGGAGAGAAAGGCCGCAAGGTTCGTTGGCCCCACCACCGTGACCTTATAGTCGCGCTGCAATTCCTCGAAAAGGCCCGGTGTGCGCAGGATCTCGGCATAAAGCCCCTCGGTGGGTACAAACATGATGGCAAAGTCCGTGGTTATGGGTGGATTGATGTACTTGTTGCGGATATCTTTGGCAAACGTACGGACAGATTTGGCCAGACGGGCAGATAATGCCGGCACCTCTGCTGCCGACTCGCCGCCCAGGCCTTCCAGGGCTGCCAACAGTCGCTCGTAGTCCTCCAGCGGGAACTTGGAGTCTATGGGCAGGAGCAACTCCGCTCCGGACTCGTCTTTGGACGGTAGCTTGACGGCGTATTCCACACGTTCCTGGCTCCGTGGTTTTACGGCGGCATTGGTCAGGTATTGCTCTGGCGAGAGTATCTGTTCTAAGATGGCTCCCAGTTGGTATTCGCCCAGGTTGCCACGGGTTTTGACCCCGGACAGCACTTTTTTGAGGTCATCAACGCCGCCGGCCAGCTTTTGCATCTCGCCCAGGCCGCGGTGTACCTGCTCCAGCCGCTCACTTATCAGTTTAAAAGACTCCGAAAAGCGCTTCTCGACCGTGTGGGTCAGCTTCTCATCAACAGTCTGGCGCATCTGTTCCAGTTTGGCCTCGTTGCCCTCCTGTAACTGCAAGAGTTGTTTTTCCACCGACTCACGGTTATCACTGAGCAGACGGTCCAGCGTCTCGCGGTTTTGCGTGAGCTGCGCGTTCAGCGTCTCGCGGTTGCTGGCGAGGTTGCGACTCATGGCCTCCTCAAAACGCGCCAGAGAGTTGGCCTGTTCCTCTCGATTCTCACGCAACAGGCGACCGGTCATCTCCAACTCGGCGTTGCGGGCTTCCAGGGCGGCAGCCCTGGTGGCGGCGCTTTCTGCCGCGCTCGCGCTCGTTTTTCTCCGCAGGCTAAAAAGCAGGGCCACGGCCACAATCAGCAGGATTATCGCGACTGTCAGGGCAGCCACCAGGGTATAGATGAGCGTTTGGTCCATTGAGACTCCTTATCGCAGGGCTGTTTCCATTATACTTGTGAGCACGGCTCAACGTGAGCAGATCTGCGGTCGTTTTGCCAAGACTGCCCGTAACTGCCGTTCGACCGCCGTTCAACGGCGATATACTATTATAATAGCATAAATAGCGAGATACGAGAAAATAGGACAGCACGCTGCCCAGCGAGGAAAGAGACAAGATGTCTGCAACAGTATTGGTAGGTGCCCAGTGGGGCGACGAGGGAAAAGGCAAGGTCACCGACCTGATTGCCAGCGATTTTGATTATGTGGTGCGGTTTCAGGGAGGCAACAACGCCGGACATACCATAGTCGCCAATGGACATAAACTGGCATTACATCTGATACCTTCGAGCATCATGTACCCTGAGGTGACACCGGCCATCGGTAACGGCTGTGTCATTGATCCCCGTGTGCTTATCGAGGAGATGGACATGCTGGAGCGCGAAGGCTTCTCCACTGACAGGCTGCTTATCTCGGGCAACGCCCACTTGATAATGCCGTACCATCTCGACCTGGACGGCGCTCAGGAACATCATCTGGGCACGAATGAGATTGGCACGACCAAGCGCGGTATCGGCCCGGCCTATCAGGATAAAGCGGCACGCAGTGGTATCAGGGTGCAAGACCTGCTCGATGCGCATATTTTTGAGCTTAAAGTAGAAACCGCCCTTAGAGAGAAGAACACCATTCTCTCCAAGGTGTTTGGTCTGAGCACCTATACTACTGCGCAGATATGCGAGAACTTCAAAGCGTTTGCCGCGCGCATCCGACCACATATCGCAGACGTGGGTCAACTACTCAACAGTGAACTTAGGGCTGGTAAGCACGTATTGTTTGAGGGAGCACAAGGTACTCTGCTGGACTTGGACCACGGTACGTACCCCTTCGTTACCAGCTCGTCGTGTACGGCCGGAGGGGCGGCTACCGGCAGTGGGGTTGGCCCCGGCGCACTCAAAAGAGTCTTAGGTGTTGTTAAGGCCTACATAACCAGGGTGGGTTCCGGGCCGTTTCCCACCGAACTCAGCACCGACAGTGCCATAGGAACCGCACTTTCCAAGGTAGGCGGCGAGATTGGCACCACTACCGGCAGGCTTCGGCGTTGCGGCTGGTACGACGCGGTCATCGCTCGTTACAGCGCCGAGGTCAACGGTCTGACCGATCTATGCATTACGAAGCTTGATGTGCTCAGTGTGCTGGATACCATAAAAATTTGTGTAGCCTACGAGTATGAGGGGCAGCGCTTTTCTACAGTGCCGGGTCAGCAGTCGGCATTTCATCATGCCACGCCGGTATATGAAGAACTGCCTGGCTGGCGCTGCGACATTACCAACTGCCGCAGTTTTGACGAGTTGCCACAAGCAGCCCAAGCCTATATCTATCGTCTTGAGGAGTTGGCCGGAGTTCCTGTGAGCATAATTGCGGTGGGCCCCAGCCGCGAGCAGACTATCATACGGGGCTGGAGTGCAAACGGCTCGTAGGGCTTATAGTGTGCGTCGTGCTCGTAGGGCTTAGTGCTGCCAGGGCACTGCTTGTCAACGGGAAAAAGTTTTTGGCGCCTGCTGCCACCTGACTTATCTGACCTAAAGAGAATTTTTGTTATCGTCTGGCGTCGAGGCAGGATGCTCAAGCAAAAGGTCTCTGTCGCTATCTGGTGTCGAGGCGGAATGCTCCGGTAGAAGATCCTGGAGCCTGCCCGGCGCCAGGCGTTTATTTGGGTCGGCAGCGGTGGCCGCGGGAAGCTCAGGATGCTTTTCTCCCTGCTTTTTACTGCCCGAGGCAAAGCTACGAGTACGATGGATAAGCACGGCACCAATCGCAAATGGCATCCAGAACACGAGCCCGCGATACACGAGTGCCACAGCTGTACCCACAGCGGTAGAGACTCCATAGGCCGCCAGCAGGGTAACCGTGGCCACCTCGACGACTCCTACCCCTTGCGGCGTAATCGAGATCATCGCGAACAGCGTAGCCACGACGTAACCACCAATAAGTGCGCTGGGCGCGTCCAGCCCAAAGGCCACTCCTACCAAACAGAAGCAGACCAACTCGCAAAGCGAGGCCACGATCGAGAACAGGAACACCCGCATGGCCTTGTGGGGGTTGTGGCCGATAGTGCCGGCGGCCTCCGAAAAGCTCTCGACGAGCGTCTGTGCCCAGGGCTTTATCTCCTTGCCCTTTCTAAAGCGCATCGAAAGCCTGTTGACCAGACGCTCAACAGGCCGCAGTATCGACACCACCAGATTGGGATTTTTGCGGCCAACAATCATAATGCCGCCCATGCCGCCCACCAAAAACACCACGAACAGCAGCATCAAAAGCCATAATGGGTCCAAATGGCCCGTAAACTGCAAGACGATGAAACCTCCGACCATAATCGTGAGAAAACCACCCTCGATACTCATCTGCATCAACAGTGCGGCACTTGTTGCTCGGCCAACGGGGATACCACGCTTACGAGAGTCGTCGATGACCAGTCCGGCGCCTGCCATATTCAGCGACGGGGCGATTGTGTTCATGAAAAACGTGCCAAAAACCAAGGGAAGAGTGTCGCGGGCACGGCGCTGCTCTCCCACGGTTCTAAAGGCAGCGGCATAGGCAAAGGACTGGGCAAAGTATTTACCCAGTTGGCTGAGCACGGCCAGCACTAAAGGAATAATTGCGCCGCCCTGCATGGTTTCGAGCAGCTCAAAGAACTGGTCACCACGCAACAGCACTACCGAAAGCGCGATGACGATGACCACTCCGATGATCAGTTTTCGTAAGTTTCCGCCTTGCATAATGGTAAACAGTACCACACCAGCGCCAAGCGTGCGCCCACCAGCAGGCGTAAGTCAGCAAACTGTGAACACAGCCTCTGTGACTAGATTCTCAATCCGCGCCCTCTCCTCTGGCTTTAAACTTTATAAACCCGCACCGGCCGCCTCGGCATACTGCTCCGGCATTCCGGCACGGTATTTTTCCGCCATTGGATAATTGTCAGTCAAATGTTTACGTTTCTCACCACCAAGCGCGAATACAGCCTGTACAATGTTCCCTAACGAATTTGTTGGATTCCGGATGCACTGGCTTTGCCGAACCTGCCGGATTTGCCGGATTCGCCGAATTCGCCGAATTTGTCAGACCTGCACAGCACGGACCTATCTGCACATAAGCCCTCAGGGAGAGGAGTACATCATGAGTGAAGAGCTGGATTTACTTATACGAGAGGCCGACAAGAAAAAGGCCCAGCTTTCGCAAAAACCGCCGCTCGCTCCCGATGTCGAAGACGCCTATCAGGAGCGTTTTTTGTTCGCCGACATCTATAACTCTCTGGCCATTGAGGGCAACGAACTCAATCAGGATGAGGTCGAGCGCATTCTTACCAACAACGAGGTTATCAGCGGAAAGTCGCTCTCTGATCACCTCGGTGTGGTCGGTTACCGTGACGCTATTATATTAACACATGAATATATTAGTTCTAATACCCGCATTACCGAGCACGAGATACGCAAGCTCCACTACAAATTACTTATCGCCCATCAACAGGCCAGTGGTGAGTACCGTAACTTTAATATGATGATCAGGGGACATCGGCCCACCTCCTATGAGAAGGTTCCCTATAAAATGGTGCAATTGGTGGACAGAATCGGTACCATTGAAGACGAACACCCCTTGGAAGCCATCGCTTTTTTCCATTTACGCCTGGAGAAGATCCATCCTTTTGGTGACGGTAATGGCCGCGTGGGCAGACTTATCGTCAACACGATGCTGGCCCAGGCTGACTACCCCCAGGTTATCTTCCCAGTCGAGCAAAAACAGCGTTATTACCAGGCGCTGGAGGCCTATGACGGCCTCAATGGCAATCCACGGGTCGAACCGATGCAATTATTCTTGGCTGAGCTGGTTGTGCGTCAGCTTGACACACTGTTAGAACTTTGAGATTGTTACCACAGATAGCTGCTGGAACTTTGGCGGAATTGTTGCGGTCACAACGCGATGCCGACACCGGTGTCTTTCAGGCAATCGCCAAGATTCTGACGGTGTTGTTGTAGCGTGCAAGAAATTTGAGGGAGTTCAAGCTATGCGTATAATCGTTGCCCCTGATCCTGTATTGAGGCAAAAATGTTCGTCGGTTACTCCCGAGGAACTGCCCAAGCTGACCAAAAAGGCCAAGCAGATGGCAAAGCTGATGTACAAGAGTGAGGGGTGTGGCCTGGCAGCACCGCAGGTGGGCATTGCCAAGCGTCTGATAGTCATCGATACCAACACCCCAAAAGAAGGGGAGAAGTTCGAGCCAAACCCCACGTTCCTCGTAAATCCGGTATTGAGCCGCCTCTCGGATGAGAAAGACACCTGTTCGGAGGGCTGTCTGTCTATCCCCGGCATTTCTATCGACATTGAGCGAGCCACAGAGCTTGAGCTTGATGCTCTGGATTTGGATGGTAACGAGGTGCACATTGAGGCGAGTGGCTTTGCTGCCCGGGCGTTGCAGCATGAACTGGATCATCTTGACGGCATTACGATGTTTGAGCATCTGGATCCTATCAGTCGTATCGAAAAGTTGCAGGAATTTGAACAGGCCAAAGCCGCCGGAGCCAAACCCGGCGACACCGGCACCACCAGCAACGCCGGCGACACCGGCACCACCAAAAGCAGCTCCGCCGCTGGCGTGGCTGCCCCTTCCACCTCCGCTGCCGCTCCTTCTGATTCCACGGCCGGCATGGTCGTCCCTTCCGGCACCTGCACCACCAATACGTCTCCCCAAATCACCGCCCACGGCAAGGACAGTTCGTGAACATCGTTTTCATGGGCACACCCACGTTCGCGCTGCCTACGCTGGAGGTTCTGGCCGAGCGCTATCACGTACACGCGGTATTCACCCGTCCTGACGCTGTGTCGCATCGAGGGAGCAAGCCCCTGCCCTCCCTCGTCAAGGCCCGCGCTTTGGAATTGGGCATACCGGTGCATACGCCACGATCATTCTTCTCCCACTACGAGGACGGCTCGCCCGTCTTTGACACCCATGGTCAGCGCGTCATAGATGCCGAGGCTCTGGCCGCTCTCGCTGCCTATCAACCGAATGCGATAGTGGTCGCCGCTTATGGGCTTATTTTGCCAGCGGAGGTTTTGGCCCTGCCTACTGCCGCCTGCGTTAATGTGCACGCCTCGCTCCTGCCCCGCTGGCGTGGTGCCGCTCCTATCCAGCGGGCTATTTTAGCAGGGGACAAGAAAACAGGCGTCAGCATCATGCGTATGGAGGTCGGCTTGGACACGGGGCCGTTTTGCTTGCGTGGATCCCTATCGGCCCTTGGCAAGAACTACCAAGAACTTATAGTGGAGCTCGGAGAGCTGGGTAGCAGGCTTATCGGTGAGGTACTGCCGACTATCGTCTGCGGCAGTGCCCGATGGATTGAGCAAGACGAGCGGCTTGTAACCTATGCCAACAAGGTCGAAAAGGGCAGTATCGACTTAGATCCCACGCTGAACGCAGCCGAAAACATCAATCGCGTGCGCGCTTCTTCTCACCACGCGCGGTGCCGCAGCGTCATCTTGGGACAGCCGGCGATGATACTGGCGGCTCGAGTGGCTCATACACCTAACTCCCGCGACCTGTTTTTTGAGTGTGCTGACGGTCCTATTGAAATAACCGAGCTCAAACCGGATGGCAGGCGAGCAATGAGCGGTCGGGCCTTTAAGGCGGGGCATAGTAAGCAAACAGAATAAATGAAACAAGATAAATAAGTAAAAGGAGTGTGATCATGCGTACCAGTCTGATAATGCAAGTCTTAGGCGTTGCCGAGGCTGCTGCTATCGCCGCGGCTGAATACAACGGTCGCGGTGATAAGGTTGCCGCCGACCAGGCTGCCACCGAGGCCATGCGCCGGGCCTTTAATGACATCGACTTTGCCGGACGGATCGTCATCGGCGAGGGAGAGCGCGACCAGGCACCGATGCTCTACATCGGTGAGGAGGTGGGCCAAGGCGGCGTAGGCAGCGAGAAGATCGACATCGCCGTAGACCCGTTAGAGGGCACGAACCTCTGTGCCTATAACCGTCCCAACGCTCTCACCACGATAGCCATTGCCCCCAAGGGCAGCCTGTTGTTTGCACCCGACACCTATATGTGGAAGATAGCCGCCGGCCCGGCCAGCGCAGGGCGGGTGCATATCGACGCGCCGCCAGCACAGAATGTGGCCGCTGTGGCCGATAACCTCGGTAAGCCCATCAGCGAGGTCAATGTTTGTATACTGCTGCGCAAGCGTCACGAGGAGCTTATTGCCGCCGTACGCGCCACCGGTGCTCGCGTACGGTTGATTGATGACGGCGACGTCTTTGGAGCTATCGCCAGCGCTGTGCCAAACACCGGCATCGATCTGTACCTGGGCAGCGGTGGCGCGCCCGAAGGCGTGTTGGCAGCAGCGGGTCTCAAGGCTATTGGTGGCACGTTCATGGGGCGTCTGGCCTTCGATCTGGATCCCGATGGTGCCGCTAAACGCGAACGAGCACTTAAGACCGCCGGCATTGATCTGGATGCTCCCTTGACAATGGATACTCTGGTGCGCACCGACGACGCGGCTTTCATCGCCTGCGGTGTTACCGACGGCGAGATGCTGGCCGGTGTTTCCAAACAAGGTGGCTCTCTTACTACGACATCGATTATCATGGATGCTGCCGATAAGACCGTGCGCTTTATCAAGACCATCAGACGCGGTCAAACCGGTAGTATTCAGTTCTAGTGTTTTTGTCACTGCGGACGGAACAGCACCTCTTTGTGAGCAGCATCTGTCTGTTGCAGCAGACAGATGCTGCTTTGACCCTGCATGCTCAAAACGTCATAACAAACACAACAGAGAAAGGCCACCGATGATATTGGACTTCCTACGTAAGAGCGACCCCTTGATTGCCAATCTGGTCCAGGCCGAGTTGGATCGGCAGCGCAACTGCATTGAACTTATCGCCTCAGAGAACTTTATCTCTCCTGCTGTCATGGAGGCCATGGGCTCGGTGCTTTCCAACAAATATGCCGAGGGTTTGCCCAGCGCGCGTTATTATGGCGGCTGTCATGTGGTCGACGATGTTGAGGTCGCGGCTATCGAGCGGGCCTGCGAGCTGTTTGGCTGCAACTATGCCAATGTCCAGGCGCACAGCGGGGTCAGCGCAAACATTGCTGCCTATCTGGCTACGGTCCAGCCCGGCGACACCATTTTAGGTATGTCGCTGGCCCATGGTGGACACCTCAGCCACGGCTCGCCAGTCAACTTCTCTGGCATCCTCTACAACATGGTGTCGTATGGCGTCAATCCTAAAACCGAGGTCATCGACATGGACGAGGTCGAAGCCCAGGCCTTAAAGCACCGGCCCAAAATGATCATCGTTGGTGCCTCGGCCTATCCGCGTACATTGGACTTTGCGGCCTTCGGGAGAATAGCCCAAAAGGTCGGCGCCTACCTTGTGGCCGACATTGCCCATATTGCCGGGCTGATAGCCGGAGGTGTTCACCCCAGCCCAATACCCTATGCCGACATCTGCACCTCGACGACCCATAAGACCCTGCGCGGCCCACGCGGTGGTTTTTTGCTTTCCAACGAAGAGCAACTGGCCAACAAGATCAACAAGGCTATCTTCCCGGGCTCGCAAGGCGGGCCCTTGATGCATGTGATAGCGGCAAAGGCTGTGGCGTTTGCCGAGGCTCTGACCCCAGAGTATCGGCACTATACGGCCCAGATCATCAAGAATACGCGGGCTATCGGCGAGGGCATGGCCGAGGGTGGTCTGCGTCTGGTGTCCGGGGGTACCGATAACCATCTCTGCCTCGTCGATCTTACGGCCGCCGATATTACGGGCAAAGAGGCCGAGGCCCTGCTTGAAGGTCTGGGCATAACCGCCAATAAAAATGCTATTCCATTTGACACATTATCGCCCAATATCACGAGCGGCATCCGTGTCGGCACGGCCGCGATGACGACCCGAGGCTTTGATGAGCAGGAGGCCCACCAGGTCGGTCAACT
>JAITDU010000004.1 GCA_031282405.1 Coriobacteriales bacterium
AGGATGAATCATGTGGATGGGCTTACAAAAAGAAGCGATATTCTTCTGAGCTTATTGGCTGGCGATTTTAGCTATAACGCCAGCGCAGGCTATGAAGTGTATCATCTCATCATAGATGAATAATTACATCCCCTGTTCATTAATGAAATAATACCGATTTCATTTGCGAAATAGTCCTGTTTCCGCTTCAGCCCCGCCCTGTCTTTCGTTGCGTCCTCAACAGTATCCCGTGCGAGAATTTATCCATTCAAGATAGCGGATTATCTTGGTATCCTCGCGGACGAAGTCACGCGTTGGGGCGGTGGAGCCATAGTGCTTAAGAAGTTGGTTATAACGCCGGGTTACGATGTCGATCTCGGCAAAAGGCACCAGACAGGCGTGTTGGCGCCGCGCGGTTTTTTGAAAGCCCTTGATCGCCGCTTTGTCTTCGCCTGCCGCTTGGGCCCGTCGCGCGCATTCCTTTTCCATACCATCCAGGCTGAGCGGTTGCCAGCCTTTGACCACATGGAAGGCCATCCAACGCAGATGCTCGTTTTCCGCCAGTTTGGGGAGCAGGTCCGGGTCGGCGGAAATGGGGTTTTCGAGGTCGGCATAGGTTGGCGGCTTGTTGGCAAGTGCTGCCAGGGCAGGTAAAAAGGCGGCTGTGGCCCGATTGGAATCCTGGGTAAAGACATCATGGATCTTCTCCCACTGTCTGTCGATAGTCGCTGTATCGGGATAAGCCAGATGGGCGGGTACAGCCGTGCCGAGACTCACGTCGGACACCGCTGTGTCGGAGCTCACGTCGGGCGCACAATCGGGGCCTGGGTCGGGCGCACAGTTGTAGACATAGTTTACGAGCCTGGCTCGGTTATCGAGTGCACTGTTGATGAGATTTTCCTCGCTGAAAACTTCGCTTCGGTAAGCAAAGACGCGCTGTCGGCCACCGTCAAAGACCGTAAGGCCGCTTTCGTCCTTGGCGACCAAGAGCGGTTTGCCCACCGGTGAGGCCAGAGAGTGGGCACAATCGGCAGAACCGGCAGCGGTAGTAAAACCGACAGAAGCGTCAGAATCACCAGGATCACCAGAATCGCCAGAAACACGAGAGACAAGCTCAACGACATCCTCCACAAGCTCACGACCCCGAGAGGCACCAACTCCGGCATCCGCAGTGTCGATGAGGATAAGATCGAGATCGTCTAACTTCTGTCCCAATACATCCAACAATCGCATCGAGCCCAGATCGGCGTTCTCCGTCGAAAGATCAACGCAAAGATCCAGAGCAGGGCGGTGATGACGATACCGTGCGGCCAGTGTCTCAATGTCTGGATCAATGAGCAAGGCCTTCATTCTGCTACCCAGAAATTGTCCGTTTTGTATCAGGTAATCTAAAAAGCGCTGACCAAAGCTTCTGAAGCCATAGATGACCACGTTGAAGTCTTTTTCATATTCGGCCTCCAAGAGATCAAAAAAGCGGTAGGGTGGGTAGGCATCCAGGTAGCTACGAATGAGCAACTCGTCTTGTGAGAGACATTGGATGTCCAGCACGCGCGCAAGATCAGCAACTGTTTTTGCAACAGTGGTCGAATCTGAGATAGCGTGAATGGCCAGTCTGTGTCTGTCCAAGGACCCATCAGCGGCACCATCCGCAATCTGTCCAAGTGCCTCGAGGGCATCGGAGTAAAAGGGTAGGGCGATAATCAGATGATTGCGCCTGGGCCCGTTTCGCCCGATGCCTTGCCTTCCCAGTATACGCAGGTCACGTGCAAAGGTAAGAGGGGAGTACTCCGCCACCATGGCACCAAAGTCCTGGGTACGGGCAAGCATGGTCTCCAGGTCGAGCGTGTCGTCTGGGCAGGCCAGATAGCGGACAACCCTTTTCGCGTCTGTTTTTTCTGTTGTAATCAGCCTATGGTCGTGGTTTGCGATGTTCACCCCCAGAGCCAAGCTGTCCTCATTACAGCCGACAATCAAATAGCGGGTGGCTCGGAAGGACATGCGCCAGCGCAGGCTGTCAATCAGTCTGCGGCCAAAGATGGCACCGATTGCCAGGACAAACGCAGATACAGCCAACATAATAGCAAACCAATATATTAATGTTAGAACAGAACTTGAGTTAAGGACAGGTGCAATCGCCGCATAATCGTTCGAGACGTTTACCACGGCGGCAATGGCACCAAATAACGAGCGCAAAAAGGCGGAGAAATAACCCAGGATTTCGGTTTCGGATTGAACGTAGCAATAGTAGTAGATAGAGGTGAGAGAAACGATAGCCACAGCAAAGACGAACAGCGCCACCAGCTCCTGCCCACGGCGTGACAATCGGGCGATCTTCCCAAAACTGCCTAAAAAGACCGCAGAGGTAACAACGGCGGCAACGATAATCTCGGCCATCATTGTCACGCTGTAAGACCGGTGAGTTGATCCACCCGGATCCCTCGCACACTCGATTGACTGTTCTGCACCTGGCCTCACTTCTCGCTCGGATATGCCTATGAGATTATACCTTGTTTCATGCTAAGATAGATGACAGCGCAAGCGGGAATACGAGCGACAATGTCGGCAGGACGAAAGGACGTGCGATGTTCAACAAACCGGTTTCGATCTTTGTGTCCAGCACCTTCAAAGACATGCAGGTGGAGCGGGATCTCCTCCTGAACAAGGTGCTGCCGCAGCTTAATGAATGGGCGGAAAACTGGAAGAGCAGTGTAGACCTTATTGACCTGCGCTGGGGTGTGGACACGGCTGACATCAGCGAAGAGGAGATGGGAGTCAGGGTTTTAGGTTCCTGTTTGGACGAGATTGCCAACTCCAAGCCTTTTTTCATCGGGATATTAGGCGACCGCTACGGCTGGATACCAGACAAAGCGATGATGGATGCCGTATTGGCAACAGCAGGCAAGCAGCTCTACAACGAGCCAAAAAGCGTTACCGAGTTGGAGATCGATCAGGGAGCCCTGCATCTGCTTGACCCTTCCACCACGCTGTTCTTCTTTCGCGAGGAGGTCGACTATTCCGGGCAACCCGAGGATATCTTGGGTGTTTATCGGGATAGCGAGGAGGGGCTGGCGCGGCTGAACCGCCTGAAGCGAGAGATCGAGGGAAGGCACGATGTTTGCATTGAGCGATATCACGCCAACTTTGAGCATGGCGAGTTGGTGCCTGCAGGCAGTTGGACAAGCGATGTGGCCGACGCTATCTGGAAGATGATCGTCGAAAACGCCGGCTGGCAGCGCCCGCCGATGTTTGAACCTACTCCGGAAGTAGCTGAAAAGGATGCTCAGGAGGCTTTTGAGTATCGCTTGAAACGGGCGTTCGCCGCCAGGCGCGATACTGTGGACTGGCTGGCCCGCTACTGTCTGGGCGAAACACTTCCGCTTCCGGGAAACTCAACCTTCTCTGACGATGCGGTAAACAACCGCCCCGAGCAGATGCTCTTACTCAAAGGTCAGCCGGGCAGCGGCAAGAGCAGTCTGGTAGCCGCAGTTGCCAGCAAAATTCGTGCCCATGACCCCGAGACTCTGGTTATTCCGCTGTACTGTGGCCTTACCAGCTTCTCCTCTCAACTTCAGGGTATTCTCAAATACGGATTGGAGGAAATGCAGGCAGGTTGCGCGGACTTCTGGTATGATGCCACTGCCGTCAAGAGTCTGAGTGGCACGAATACCTCCTTTGGCTATTACCTTCCTTTGCTGGCAAAGGAGGTCAAACGGGTGGTCATCTTCTTGGACGGCATTGACACTCTGGCAGCTGTAGAGCACGACAGCTTTCGGGCATGGGCCTCTGAACCATTCCTGGCGAACTCAAAATTGGCCTGGGCGCGCAAGCCTTTCCCCGACAATCTACGCGTCGTTATTACCAGCTCAAGCGATGAGGAAGACGACATGGTCTTACACTATGGTGGTCGAGTCATCAGCCTGGACAGCTTCTCTTTGCCTGTCGACGAGCTTGAGGAGATCGTCCACCAGCAGGGTGCGATTCATCACAAACAGCTCCCTCAGAAAGCAGTGCGCGAACTACTGGATCTGCGTGACGATGCCCTCGGCGTGCCGGCACAAAATCCGCTCTTCGTCAGCCTTATAGTCCAGAGTTTTGCCTTGATGAGCCGACGAGAGCTGGCGGTCATCGATGGATATATGGCCGAGGGTTTAAGCCAACCAGACGCTTTAGTCCGCTACCTGAGCGAACAGATGAATGACACCATCCATCCCAGTCTTGCCGGGGCCTACCTATATTACCTTGATCGTTTGGGCGAACAATTTGGCCAGCTCAGGATGCGTTGGATACTGGGCCTGATCGCAGCGAGCGAACACGGCATCCGCCTCGCGGACATTGAGCGTATCCTCATACGCCAGAGACTGTCTTTTGAACCGTATCTTCTGCAGCGGATCAAGGTGGTGATGGGCGACCATCTGCGTTTCAGCGGCAAGGGAAAGGTTATCGACTTTGCCCACCCCATTTTGCGCAGCATCATCTGGGCCAATTGGACGACCGACGTCTTTGCAATCAACACTGCAATAGTGGAGTTCTACCAGAGCATCATCGGCACAATGAGCCCTGATTTTTCGGCGCTGAGCGAAGCGCAGAGGGGTCTTTTTGGGCAGGGCTTCCAAGAGATTGTCGACGCTATTGGCGACGACTTTGCCACTTGGGCCCTGCCCTGGCATCTGAAGATCAAAGAGGACTACGAAAGGGCCGTGGCAACCGCTGAGGCCGAGGCGGCCTATGACCCCCGGTCCGAAGAGAGCATCCGCGCGCTTATGGAAGAATCGGTGAAAGTCGATAAAAGGCAGTAACGCGCTCAGTTGTAATAAAGGCCGCCTTGCATGTCTCTCAAAAATGCTATATCACTATCGCTTGATATAGGCAGAAGTTACTTTTTTGGGTTCCCCAATCTAGTACGTTGGGCACCAAAAAATCGTTAGACAAGGTATGGGCTTGTGGTATCACTAACTTCGCTATAAACACTGTATGTCTATTGGAAGTACGTAAAACCTTAGTGGAAGGAGCAAGAACAATGCTGAGAATTACGCCGTGGGAGGGGGGCATCACCGTCTAGCCCTTGCGCTAGTCTCATAGCCGCAGACCGAAGCGCACAGAGGTAGGCAGCCACTGCCGCTAAAACGGTTACGCTCTTGACGCGAGCCCCGAGGCGCACAGAGGCAGGTCTTGTTGCACTGAGCCACCCTCACGGCTCGGCGCGAGGCAGCGCTATGGTAGAATCCTTTTCATAGGAGGAAACCACTATGACGCAACGTGTTCTGCTTACCGGAGATCGTCCCTCGGGAAAACTACACCTGGGCCACTACGTTGGCTCGCTTAAGGCACGGGTGGAGCTTCAGGATTCGGGAGAATACCGCTGTTTCGTGCTGATTGCCGACATTCAGGCTCTTACCGATAACTTCTCCAATCCCCAACTGGTGGCAGACTGCGTCTATGAGGTTGCCTTGGATTATCTGGCGGTGGGTCTGGATCCGACGAGGACCACCATTGCGATCCAGTCTCAAATTCCGGCTTTGGCTGAGTTGACCGTCTATTACCTGAATCTCGTAAGTCTGGCACGCCTGCAGCGTAACCCTACGGTCAAAAACGAGATTGCGGCCAAGGGTTTTGGTGTCAGTGTGCCAACGGGCTTTGTGGTCTACCCGATTAGTCAGGCGGCCGACATCACGTTTTGCAAGGCCGATGTCGTACCCGTGGGAGAAGACCAACTGCCAATGCTGGAACAGACCCGCGAGATCGTCCGGAGCTTCAATTCTATCTATGGTCCGGTGTTGAACGAGCCGCGAGCGCTCTTGCCCGACGGCATGCAGGCTCGGCGTCTGCCGGGCATTACCGGCAACGACACCAAGATGAGCAAGTCTTTGGATAACGCCATCTACCTGGCCGATGACGTCGATACCTTGCGCGCCAAGGTGCGCCAGATGTTTACCGACCCTGGTCACCTCAAAGTCAGCGACCCCGGCAAGGTGGAAGGCAACACGGTGTTTACGTATCTGGACGTGTTTGCCTCAGATAAGGCCAAAGTCGCCGAGCTCAAGGAACACTATACGCGGGGCGGCCTGGGAGATGTCGCAGTCAAGGAGTATCTGTTCGAGGTGCTCGATGCCCTTCTCGCCCCCATCCGCGAACGGCGCAGCGAGTTTGCCCAAGATCCCGGCGCTGTCAAAGCGATGCTCAAAGACGGTACTGCGGCGGCCAACGAGGTGGCGCAGGCCACGCTTGAAGAAGTCAAGGCCGCTATGGGAATCAACTACTTTGGGTAGGGGATAGACGAGGTGTCTTATAACGTCAAAACCGCAGAGTTCGAAGGCCCGTTCCAACTGCTGTTGCATCTGGTGTCGCAGCGCAAGGTAGACATCGGTAACATCTCCATTGCCAGCGTGGCCGACCAGTATCTGGCCTATATTGATAAGCTCAGAGAGTTGGATATGGACGTGGCCTCGGACTTTATTGAGGTCGCTGCCAGTCTTTTGGTGATAAAAGCCGCATCGCTGTTGCCGGAACAAGACGATGTGGCCTTAGATGAGGATTTTGAGGAGATGGTGCCGTCGCAGGCTCGCGAGCTTTTGGCCCAGCGGCTCATCGTCTACAAACAATTCAAAAACGCCGCCGCCGCCCTTGGAGTTCGTATGGAGTCCGAAGCCCGCATGCATCCGCGTCAGGCCGCTTTGGAGCCGCAGTTTTTGCAGGTGTTGCCGGATTATCTTGAAGGCTTGGACTTGGCGGATCTGGCTGCTATCTGCGCCAGGCTGGCCAGTCGTCGCGAGGTGTTCTTGCTCCAGGCTCGCCATATTGCCGCCCGACCGATTCCGGTGGAATCACGTATCGGCGAGTTGTGCGAACGCTTGAGTGCCAAGCAGCAGCAGACTTTCAGCGAGCTTTTGGGCGCGTCCACCGATACCGTGCAGGTGGTTGTGACCTTTTTGGCCATCCTGGAACTGTATCATCGGGGCTTTATCGATTTGGAACAGAGTGGATTTGAGCAGGACATCAGCGTGCACTGGGTCGATCCCACCTGCCGCGCTCCGGCCCCCATTGTGCAGCAGTCCGCACCGATAGACGACTACCTCGACGCAGCTAACGCCGCTCATGCGGCCCAGGACAGCAAGCACAAAGACAGCAAACACAAGGACAGCAAACATACAAAGAGTGGCGCTGCAGGAAACGCTGCTGGTGCCACCACTAACGTCAATGTCACCGTCAGCACTGCTGCGAACAATGATGCCCGAGCTAACGGCACCAACACGCATATATCGGCATCTTCTCCCTCTTTGAAACCCCAAGGAGCCCTTCATGAATGATAAGCAACTGCAAGCGGCCCTGGAAGCCCTGCTGTTCGTTTCGGATGAGCCTGTGAGTGCTGCAGAATTGTCGAGAATACTCGACGTGTTGCCCAGCGAGGCCGACGGTGCTCTGAACCTGCTCGCTACAAGCTATGCCGAAGAGGAACGCGGCATCCAACTGCGCGAGGTCGCCGGCGGTTGGCGGCTGTATAGTCATCCTGCCTACCATGAGCTGATAGAGAAGTATATCGTTTCGTGGGACACGCGGTCGCTTTCGACGGCTGCGCTGGAAACGTTGGCGGTCGTTGCCTACCATCAACCTGTGACTCGTGCCGAGATCAACAACGTACGCGGTGTCAATTCCGAGGGTGTTTTGCTCTCGCTGATCGAAAAGGGACTGGTGCGCGAGACCGGTCGGGCACCGGGTCCGGGCAATGCCATCCTCTATGGCACGAGCAGGGCTTTCCTGGAACGCTTTGGCCTGGCAAGTCTTAAGGATTTGCCCCCCTTGGAGGACTTTGCGCCGGATGAGGCCAGCCGCGACTACATCCGCGAGCGACTTTCCGGCTCGTTTGGGGCCTCTGAACAATTTGAAATCGATGAGGACGAGCTTGCTGAACGCATAAAGACTGCCGAGCAATTTGAAGCCGATGGGCGTTTAGAAACCACCGAGCTTACAAGATCCGATGAGCAGTCTGAAACTCCTGAGCACGTAAACATCGATGAGCAGATCGAAACCACCGATGACGAATAGTCCAGAGCAGTCGGAATACCCGATTCGCTTACAAAAATACCTGGCTCGGGCTGGCGTGGCCTCGCGGCGCGGCTCTGAGAAACTTATTGCCACGGGCAAAGTCACGGTCAATGGTCTTGTGGTCACACAATTGGGCAGCAAGCTTGTAAGTCCCGCCGATGTCGTCAGTGTCAACGGCCACCGAGTGGTCTTAAACAGTACCCAGAGCTATCTGATGCTGAACAAACCAGCCGGCTGTCTGACTACGATGTATGATCCGCAAGGGCGACCGATAGTGGCCGATCTTCTCCCCAAACAGCATCAAGACGGACTGTTTCCGGTGGGTCGGTTGGATTTTGATACCACGGGGCTTTTACTGTTTATGACCGACGGCGAATTGGCCCATCGACTTTTGCATCCCAGCCGTCATGTTGCCAAACGCTACATCGCTGAAGTCGACGGCGTGTTTACCGAGAAGGATGCTCAATTGCTGAGAAGGGGAGTGATGCTGCGCGACGGCATGACCAAACCGGCAGTTGTGCGTATACTTTCGCCTCGCCAGGATGCTCGCTTAAACGACCGTCACCTTAAGCAGCAAAAACGCCTGAACACCAATGAGCGCGTCAAAAAGGTCCACGGCGAGCTGCCTACGGTACAGACTACGGTGGAGATCACGATTACAGAAGGACGCAAACGGCAGATAAAACGCATGTTGTCTCACATTGGTCGACCGGTGCTCAAATTGCATCGCGAAGCCTTTGGGCCTTTGGAGTTGGGCCGTTTGCACTTGGGCGAATGTCGCGAACTGACAGACGCGGAAGTGGCGGCGCTCACCACTGCCGGCAACGCCGGCAATGGTGACGCTGTGAGGAGCGACGGTTGTGTTAGCAGTGACAGCAGTGCCGATACCGACCGCAGTATCAGAAGTGACAGTGGTGACGGCAACGGCCACAGCATCAGCAGCGGTGATGCCTCTGATATCAGTGCTGATTGAAGTGTACCTGAGAGCGTATCTGAGACTGAAGCGTGCCTGAGAGCGTACTTGAGATTGACACCTGAGAGCGTACCCGGCAGCACACCTGGACATGCGCCTTGGAATGCGTGTGGAATACGCCTATTGGGTCTGTGTCTATACACCGACAGATATTTGCCCTACAATAGGGGCTGTTCGTTAAATAACCAAGTTAGTTGATATGTAAAGTAGGAGATATCATGTCACAGGCAAGACAAAAACGCGTTATCACCATCCAAGACATCAGTTGTATCGGCAAATGCTCACTTACGGTGGCTTTGCCGATACTGTCGGCAGCGGGAATAGAGACCTCAATTCTCCCCACGGCTATCCTTTCTACTCATACCGGTGGCTTTAGCGGGTATACATTCAGGGACCTAACCAATGATGTCGAGCCCATCAGCGAACACTGGAAGACCCTGAATATCGAGGTCGATGCCATCTATACCGGTTATCTGGGCAGCCAGGAACAGCAACACCTCATCGCCCAGCTTTTTGAGGATTTTAAAGGTGAGAATACCCTGATTCTTGTCGATCCTGCCATGGCGGATGAGGGCAAGCTCTATCCGGCCTTTGACAATGACTTTGCGCTCGGAATGCGCGATCTGGCAGCCAAGGCCGATATCATTGTGCCTAACCTTACCGAGGCATCTCTTTTGCTGCAAAAGCCCTATCGGGGTAGTGCCTATGATCGGAGCTATGTTGAGCAGACCCTGAGGGAGTTGTCGGACTTGGGACCGGAACAGGTGGTCATCACAGGGGTGTCATTTGCCAAAGATGAGCTCGGGGCGGCCGCTTTTGATCGAAACACCCAGAGCTTTGATTATTACTTTACCGAGCGAATCAGTGGCTATTATCACGGCACTGGTGACATCTATTCCAGTGCACTTCTGGCTGCGCTACTCAATGATAAACCTTTAAACAGCGCAATTGCTGTAGCGTGTGAATTTACGGTTGGCGCTATCCGCCGCAGCGCCGCCGCCGGTACGGATCCCAAGTTCGGGGTGGATTTTGAGCACGAGATCGGTAATCTTCTCACCATGCTCGCTGCCGTCTAAAGTCCGACTGTGCCCGAGTTCGACTGCCGTCTGAGGCCCGGCTGTGTTACACTTAAAGCCGCACACTACCTATTGTTGAGGAGACGACCATGAGCGATTCTGTAGAGTTCGAAAATGCCGTTACCGAGATCAACGAGGGCGTTGTCCAGGAGGTTCACTCCATAGAGGACATCGATACCGCCTCGGATTTTGAGTTGAAACATACCCCTAAGATAGACTTAGAAGAGTTGGCCTCCGGTCAGCGCATTAAGGTTACTATCGGCCTTAAGGGCATCACGCATCCGCAGACCGAAGAGCATTTCATCGAGTGGATCAGGCTCTTTGTGGGTCCGGAACCCATTGGCGAGAGGGTGTTTGGCCCGGCTGACGAACCTGTGGCCGTGTTTGAGATTGAGCGTTCCAGCGAGCAGGTTATCGCCCAGGCGCTCTGCAATCTGCACGGTCTATGGGAGGCCCGCGTCTAGGGAACCACCGATTTATTAACATTTCTGTCGCTTTTTCATCGTCTTAAGCAGTCCGCCTTGGCGGGCTGCCCTGTTTTAAGTCTCACATCATCGCCAATGCATAACCCAGTTCGCTTGTCCCGTACACCTCCTGTGCACCCGGTTTGCTCCTTTGCCCTTTCGAGCCATCATGAGGGCACACTTCTCTTACATCACGTCGTGTCAAAGAGCGGTGAGCCGTCTATTCTCCTGTTCGCCATCGCCAGAAGGTAAAGTGATACCGACATCACCGCCCAGATGAGACGCTCCGTATTTTTGGCCAGACCCCGATATGGTGTCTTTCTCAACCCGAACAGGTCTTTGATGACATGAAATACGTGCTCTACCTTGCACCTGGTGGATGACTTGCGGTTTTCTATGGCTTTGTCTGTGTCGCTTTTTATCTTGCTTCTCATCTCGTTTATCCGATAGTCGATGGCACTTAGGTGCTCATCGTCTTTGACTTCAGCGCGATTTTTGATGCCACGATAGCCAGCGTCTCCATAGACCACCACATCGTCGTCTCTGATGAGCCTGTGCGCCTCGTCCAAATCATGTATGTTGGCAGAAGTTGTGGTAAGTGTATGCGGAAGTCCCGTCCCTGCGTCCACGCCGATATGCAGCTTCATACCGTGATGCCATGTTTTGCCCTTTTTGGCCTGGTGCATCTCAGTATCACGCTTCTTTGATGTGTTTTTGGTACTGTAGGTGGACTCGATGAAAGTAGCGTCCACTATCGTGCCGCCCTTATACATCACACCGCCGTCTTTAAGACATTTGGTAAGTGAGGAAAACAAGAGCTCACCGAGTCTGTCTTGTTCCATCATATGGCGAAAGTTTGCCAAGGTGGTGGCATCCGGTACCTCATCTCCCGGTTTCAGCTTTAAAAATGAGTGCATGGCATACGAGTCAATACATGCCTCCTCGCAGCCGACATCAGACAGGGTAAACCAGACCTGCAAAAGATACATCCTTAACATCGTCTCAAGTTCTTTTGCAGGACGTCCCCGCCCACCATCAGAGTAATAGTGTGGACGTATCAGTTCTATCCACTCGTCCCAAACGATTATCTCCTCCATAATGTTGAGAAACTCGCTTCGGCGGGTAGTGCGCCTTGCACTCTCGTGCTCGATATCTGAAAACGACGGTTGAGACGCTGCCATGGCTACTCCTCTCTATATACAACTATTATATCATCATAGTATCTTTCTGACAGCGAAAATCCCAGCAAAACCTGCATTTTTGGTGGTCTTTGGGACGAGCGCCCCAAGTTGTGAACTGGCAAAACCGCGAAGCATGGACAGTGCAGCCCGCTAAGGCAGACTGCATGACACGATTCAGAGGGTGGTGACTGGATTAAATCGGTGGTTCCCTAG
>JAITDU010000015.1 GCA_031282405.1 Coriobacteriales bacterium
AGGGCAACAGAGGCCGCAAAGACTGC
This sequence comes from Coriobacteriales bacterium, assembly GCA_031282405.1. Classification (GTDB taxonomy): domain Bacteria; phylum Actinomycetota; class Coriobacteriia; order Coriobacteriales; family UBA8131; genus JAITDU01. Next base: position 27 of record JAITDU010000015.1, read on the forward strand.
TCTGCGAGGTTTTGAGAGAAATGATGTCTGAGAAGGCGACCCCAAAGAAGGCTTGTTGGTGTGGTCGCCAGGGCTCTTTTGGTCATCTGTAGCGCCAGCTTTGTTTTTGAACAGGGCAACCAAGCCAGCACCGACAGCAAGTGCCAAAATCACAAAGGCTATTACATACACCAAAAACATAAAACCAACTCCCAGTCCCACGCCCACATCGTCAGCATACTGGTTAGTGGCGTTTAGACTGTGATTATATGCTGTGTAAACACAGTACCACGGATAGGGGGCAGGTAGCGGTGTGATTATTTTAACAAATTGGTAACAAAACGCCGATTGGTGGGCGGGGTAGGCGGTTTTAAAGTACCCGGACAATCTTGCCTGTACAATCCTGCTCCGGCGAGTATTCTTGTATAATCCCTTTATCAGCTCGCACAAGATGACCTTGGGCCACAGGGCCGATCTGGTTTAACTGGTTTGAGCAACAGAACAACGGAGCAAACGGCTATATGGACACAGAGCATACGTATCTCGACGAAACTGACATACGTGGCATTGCCACGTATGCCCGTATTGGGTTATCTGACGCCGAGGTCGCAAGCATGACCACAGACCTCAATAACATCATCGAAAGCCTGCGCCCGATAACCGAATATGACCTACAGGGCGTAAGACCCACCTTCCATCCTATTGCCGGGCTGGCCAATGTCATGCGTGAGGATGTACTCAAACCCGGGTTTACCCGAGACGAAGCGCTCGCCAATGCCCCCGACGTGCTGGACGGACAGTTCAAGATTCCTCCCATCCTTGGCGGCGAGAGCGCGTGAACCCTACAAAGGACACCGCGGGCAATGCTCCAGAAGCCGACAAGGCCAAAGAGAGGGCCAGCAAGAACCCTGGAAAGAGAGCCGGGGAGAATAACAACATGCCCCTTGCGGAATACGCCGCGCTCAACATTGCCGACATCCGCAGTGCCCTGGTCGCCGGCGACCTGAGTGCCCTGGACTTGGCCTTGGCCGCACAGGCGGCACTAGAGCATCTGGACGAACAGGTGCACGCTTTTGTGCAGCCTACTTTTGAGTTGGCTCAGACAACCGCAAACGAAATCGACAGCCACAACGTTCGTGCCACCGGCCTGGCCGGCGTGCCTATTGCCTTTAAAGACAACATGAACCAACAGGGTACGCGGACAACGTGCGCTTCAAAAATGCTCGCAAACTATCAATCTACCTACACGGCCACCTGTGTCGGGCGGGCGCTGGCGGCCGGAGCGCTGCCCATGGGCAAGTTGAACATGGATGAGTTTGCCTTTGGGTCGTCCACCGAGACATCGGCCTTTGGCCCCACCTGCAACCCCTGGGACATACGGCGGGTACCCGGTGGTTCGAGTGGCGGCAGTGCCGCGGCTGTGGCCAGCGGCATGGTCCCCGTGGCGCTGGGCTCCGATACCGGCGGCTCCATCCGCCAACCAGCGGCCTTTTGTGGTGTGGTGGGCTTTAAGCCAACCTATGGTACGGTCTCGCGTTACGGGGTGGTGGCCTTTGGTTCGTCGCTGGATCAGGTCGGGCCGTTTGGACGCTCAGTGGCCTGTGTGGCCGCAACAATGGATGCCATCTGCGGGCGCGACGCGCTGGACTGCACTTCTCAGGATGTGAGCTTTAGTTACGAGCAGGCAGCCCACGCCGGCACGGAGCAAGGTATCAAAGGGTTGCGCGTGGGAGTGGTAAGCGGCTACCTTGACCTGCCCGGCGTACATCCAGAGGTCATTGCGGCATTGCAGGGCGCAATTACCCGCTTGCAACAACTGGGTGCCTACATCCAGGAAATCGAGCTACCCAATGCCAAGGCGGCACTGAGTGCCTATTACGTCATTGGTCCTTGCGAGGCTTTTTCTAATCTGTCACGCTTTGACTCGGTACGCTATGGTTACCGCCGTGCTGGCGCCGATAACCTGGGCGAGCAGTACGAATTGAGCCGGTCCGCCGGCTTTGGCGCTGAGACAATCCGGCGCATCATGCTGGGCAGCTATTTGCTCTCCAGCGGTGTCTATGACACTTACTACTATCCGGCGCAACAGGTACGCACCTTGATAACCCAGGATTATGAGCGGGCTTTTGAGCAGGTCGATGTACTGCTCACACCCGTAAGCCCACGCACAGCCTTTGAGTTTGGCGAGATTGCCGACCCCACTCAGATGTACCTCTCGGATATCTTTACAATCCCCATCAACATCGCCGGTAATGGCGGACTCAGCCTACCTGTGGGTTTAGGAGAGGAAAGCAAGTTGCCGGTAGCGGTGCAGATCATCGGCCCGCAGTTCAAAGACTTCAACATCATGCGCGTAGCAGCCGCGCTGGAAGCCACCTACGATATACAGCGCCTCGCGCCACTGGTCCAGGAAGAGCACAGGAGAACCGCCGCTCTCCGCCCTGGCGAGAAGAGCGCTGCTCCCCGGCCTGATGCCGAATCAAAGCCGAAAGCCCACCATGACGACACCCCTGCTGCTCATGACACGCGCTTGGACAAAACGGCAGGTGAGGTGCAATGAAGAACCTGGAAACCGTACTGCGCGACTGGGAGGCCGTCATCGGCCTTGAGGTGCACACGGAGCTGACCACGCTCACTACCAAGATGTTCTGCGGCTGTAAAATCGAATACGGGGCTGAGCCCAATACGCATGTGTGCCCCGTGTGTCTGGGCATGCCGGGGGCACTCCCCCAGCCTAACAAGGCTGCTATTCAAAGTATCGTGCTGGCCGGTTTGGCCGTGGGCTGTACTATTGAGAAGCGCTCAATGTTCTATCGCAAGAATTATTTTTACCCGGATATGTCCAAGAACTTCCAGATAACCCAGGGGCCTGTAGCCTTTTGCATGCGCGGCGGCCTGGATCTGGAGGTCGTGGGAGCAGCGGCCAAAGAGCGCGGCCACCGAGAACAGACTCGTCCTTTAACGGGCGGTGCACAGGGCTACCTTACGCATATCGGCATTACGCGCATCCATATGGAGGAAGACGCAGGCAAGATGGTACATAAAGGTGGCGAGAGCGGCCGCATCTCGGGGGCCGACTATTCGCTTTTGGACTACAACCGCTGCGGCACGCCTTTGATTGAACTCGTGACCGAACCTGATCTACGTACCCCTGAAGAAGCCCGACTGTTCCTGCAAAAATTACGGCAGATCTTCTTGGCCCTGCGGATTTCCAACTGTTCGATGGAGCAGGGCTCACTGCGCTGCGACGGCAATGTCTCGCTGAGGCGGCGTGGCACAAACGCCCTGGGCACCAAGACCGAACTTAAAAATATGAACTCTTTTAAGAATCTGCACGATGGTCTGACATACGAGATCTGTCGCCAGGCCGAGGTCTTAGAGGGGGGTGGGCGCGTGGTGCAGGAGACCCGGCACTGGGAGCCGTCCACACGTCGCACCATCAGCATGCGTGTCAAAGAGACGGCCGACGACTACCGGTTGTTCCCCGAGCCGGATCTGGCTCCCTATGACCTCAGCGACGAGTTCATTGCCGGCGTACGCGCCCTGCTGCCGGAATTGCCCGATGAACGGCGGGAGCGTTACCTGCGCGATTATGATCTGCCGCTCCATGATGCTAATATATTAGCATATGATGTTGATTTGGCAGATTTTTATGACGCTGCCCTGCAGACCAGTGCCAAAGAGAAAAGCACGCCGACTCAACAACTTGCCAAACAACTGGCCAAACTGTTGATCAACGAGGTCTTAGCCTATCTTAACGCCCATAACCTGACCTTGGCACAAACCGCGCTCAGTCCTGAAAACCTGGCCGGACTGGCCGGACTGACGCTCAGCGGCGCGCTGTCATCCAAGCAGGCTAAAGCGGTGTTTGCTCAGACGGTAACAAACGGCGATTCTCCCCAGGAAATCGTGGACAAACTGGGCTTTAAGCAGGTTTCTGATGTTGAGGAACTTACGGCCGTAGCCCGGGACATCCTGACCAGATTCCCCGATAAAGTACGCGAATATCGGGCAGGCAAAACCGGACTGATAGGTTTTTTTGTGGGGCAGGCCATGCAGGCAACCGCTGGGCAGGCCAACCCCGTACTTCTGAACGAGACGTTTACCGGATTGCTCAACGAGTGAGTTATTATGCTGCTCGACTGAAATGCGGATAATGCCGAACAGGATTATTCGTTTTGATGTGCCACATGAGAATGTCCGCTGTGAGCCATTGACTGCGAGCGTCCGGCCAAAGACGCCCGACTTGATGGATGCTTAAGGAGCAAATATGGCCAAGATCAGGTTCAATTATTTTGACGCCTTTGAGCGCATGGCCGAATATGCCTGCAAGGAGGCCGAACTGCTGCATCAAATCTACCGTGATTTCTCGCCGGAAACAGTGGTGGGGAACTTGGCCAAGATGCACGATATCGAAAACAGGGCCGACGGCGAGAATCACGAGATTTACAAACACCTGGCTAATGAGTTTGTCACACCCATTGAGCGCGAGGACATCATCACCCTGGCGCAGGATTTGGACAACATCGTGGATTATATCGAGGATGTGGTACAGCGGCTCTATATGTTTAATGTGCAGCACATCCCCCAGGCGGCCATCGACATGGTCGTACTCATCGAAAAATCGACGACGACACTGCTGGCCGCACTCAAAGACTTTAGGAATTTCAAAAAATCCAAAACCCTGGAGCGATTGCTTATCAGCGTTAATGATTATGAGGAGGAGGCGGACAAGACCTATCTGGAGGCCATCCGCGATTTATACCTCAATCACACCGACGACCCTGTCTACATCCTGGCCTGGAACAATCTTTATACGCGCATGGAAAAATGCGTTGACACCTGCGAAAACACTGCTACAGTTATCAGTACTATCATCATGAAGAACAGCTGAGAACTGGACAATCCGGAGCTTGATGTTACTATGAGCCTGATCTTCGTCTGTGTCGTTGTTTTTGCTATTGCCTTTGAGTTTATCAATGGCTTTCATGATACGGCCAACGCCATTGCCACCACAGTTTATACACGAGCACTGACTGTAGGAAGGGCGATTTTCCTGGCGGCAGTCATGAACTTCGTGGGCGCTTTAATCTCCGAAAATGTCGCCATGACAATAACCGACGGCCTGGTATCGGTCATGGTGGAGGAGTATGTCGTCTTAGCCGCGCTCGTCGGCGCTATTATTTGGAACCTTTTTACCTGGTGGCGCTCCATCCCCTCGTCCTCCTCGCACGCCCTCATCGGTTCGCTGATTGGCGCAACCATAGTCCATACCATGGGTGTCGAGGGCATCAAATGGGACGGTCTGCTCAACAAAGTACTGATACCTCTGGTATCTTCGCCACTGATTGGCTTCATCATCGCCTTTCTCCTGATGAAACTCGTATTCAAACTGTTTGAGGACGTTGCGCGTAACCGCGTCAACCAGGGTTTCAAGCGGATGCAGATTTTCTCGGCGGCTCTTGTGGCTTTCTCCCATGGTACCAACGACGCCCAAAAGACCATGGGGATAATAACCCTGGCGCTGATCACCGGTGGCATTCTGCCGCTGGGAGCTGGCGTGCCCATCTGGGTTAAGCTGGTGTGCGCTATAACTATCGCCATCGGTACGTCGGTAGGTGGTTGGAAGATCATGAAAACAATGGGCGGTGGTGTGACCAAGCTGGACCCGGCCAGCGGTTTTGTCGCCCAGACCTCATCTGCGCTGGTCATTCAGGGCATGTCGCTTATAGGAGCGCCGATCTCCACGACCCAGGTCATCACCACCGCAGTGATGGGTGTGGGTTCCGCGCGACGTCTGAAGGCCGTGAAATGGCATATCGCCGGCGACATTGCCCTCACCTGGCTTGTGACCCTGCCGGTCTCGGCCCTTCTCGGCGGCATCAGTGTCTTTCTCATCCAATTCATTGTGTAAGTATGGCGCTCGGTGCAGCGCCCAGTGTGAGGATTTGGGCCGGATCAGGACGATGGGGAAGGTATCTTATGATACACTTCGCTTATGACGTTTGGGTTTGAGCTGACGTTTGGGGTTTGAGCTGGTGTGGCGCAACGGCAGCGCAACTGATTTGTAATCAGTAGGTTAGGGGTTCAAATCCCCTCACCAGCTCCAGACTTTTCTAAATCCTCCAGAATTTATCCGGCGTCTGACCCCACAAGAATACGGGCGGGGATTTGAACCCGCAAGGGGCCAACAGTAAAAGCACCCATATCCATAGCAACATTTGAGTCATATCGTCCTGAACGCACCATTGATGACGTGCTATACTTTGCTATACTTAGGATTAATGCTGTACCGGATTTAGGAAGGATTTGTTTTGCCAAGCAACACACACGAGAGACCTGTAGTTTTGACGGTCGATGATGACCCGATCATCTTGAATTCGGTGCTTTCGGCACTGCAGGACAGTTGCATCGTCAGGCCGTTTGCTTCGGGGGAGGCAGCACTGCGTTTTTTAGAGAGAAACCACGCGGACATTATACTGCTTGACCATAATATGCCTGAAATGACCGGCCTGGATGTCTTGGCAAAATTGCAGGCAGATCCGGAACTTAAAGAGGTACCTGTTATCTTTCTGACTGGCTCGGTTAACAGCGAAGACGAGATCACTGCTTTAGAGAATGGCGCGGTGGACTACCTGCTCAAGCCATTTAAACCAGGTGCCCTTATCACCCGTGTGCGTCTGCAGTTGGAGCTGTTCAGACACCGTCATCAACTAGAGCAGTTGGTGGAGGAGAAAACCAGCGAACTCAGGCGCATTAACAAAAAGCTGGAGCAACGCGATCGTATCACGTTGGATTTGTTGGCCCAGGCTTCTGATCTGCGCGATCACGACACCGGCGCACATATTGACCGTACTACAGCCTATACCAGAGTGCTCGTCAATGACCTGGTACAACACCCCAAACCGGGTTACGAGATCTCGGCAGAATATGGCCAGGATATCGTTGACGCTGTCAAACTCCACGATCTGGGCAAACTGGCCATGCCGGATTCGGTGCTGCTCAAGCCCGGCCGCCTGACCGAAGAAGAGTTCTCGATTATCAAGACCCATCCTATCCATGGTTCCGAGATGTTAAGACGAGCCATTAAGAAGATGGAGGAGGACTCGCTTTTGCAGACAGCTCTGGATATTGCCTTTGGTCACCACGAAAAGTGGGATGGCAGCGGTTATCCCGGCGGCATTGCCGGTGAGGAAATCCCTCTGTGCGCACGCATCACCGCCATTGCCGATGTTTTTGACGCACTGACATCTACGCGCCCTTACAAGCGAGCTTTTAGCGCTGAAGAGGCTTTTGCTATCATCTACAGAGATGCCGGCAGCCATTTTGATCCCTACCTCACCGAGGTGCTGAAGCGACATGAGGGAGAATTCAGAATGATTTCGCTGTCGAATCAGGAGTCCATCCGCGAGTATATGTAAATTGGGAGCAAACATGACCGAGAGCACCGCCGTAGATCAAGTCCTGGCAAACACACAGATTGCTGGTCTGGACATACCTGAGGCCCTGGCGAGAATGGGCAACAGCTCTAAGATGTACCTGCGCATCATTCACTCGTTTATCACCAATATGCCAAATAACCTTGAGGAACTATCGACGGTCACGGCCGAGACTCTAAACGATTATGCTATCAAAGTGCATGGAGCCAAGGGCAGTTGTTACGGGATCGGTGCCAATGCGTGTGGCGACAAGGCCAGAGCTTTAGAACTTGCCTCTAAGGCGGGAGATCTGGATACGGTACTGAGGGACAATGGCGCATTTTTGGAATCCGTGCGCTCGCTTGTGCGGGAGTTGGAAAAACTGGAGGCTGCTGTTGCAGACGCTGAAAACACGGGCGTAGACAAAACGGTGGCTGTGCGCCCCGATCCCATTACATTGTCGGCTCTGCTTGCGGCGACCCAAGCGTTTGATATCGACCAGATGCAGGGGTTGATTGACGAACTCACAGCGATGGACTATCAGCAAGATGGCGATGTAATTACGTACATAAAAGAGCGCTTCGAAGCTTTTGATTATCAAGCTATCGAAGAAAAAATAGTCGCCAGTATCTAAAAAGCGCTTTAAAAAGAGCGTTTTGCGGGTTTCGAGTGGGTTTTGGGTGCTTTATGATCGATGATGATTTGCCAAACCAGCTAACAATATGAGAGAATATCCCCCCGACGTGTGCCTTTGCTCCATAACAGTCGGGCCATCGATGTTCCGTTTTGGAATCAACGGTTGGAATAAACGAAACGTAACACTATTCGCAGCTTTGACGTAGCAGAGAAAGTAGCAGGCATGGAGTTCCTTAAGGTCTCGTCCAAGTCCTCGCCCTCATCGGTCGCCGGCGCTATTGCCGGTATGATTAAAGATGGGGTACGTGTGGACATCCAAAGCGTGGGGGCCGGAGCAGTCAATCAAGCAGTTAAGGCCATTGCGATTGCCCGAGGATTCTTGTCGCCGGTAGGCATTGAGGTCATCTGCATCCCCTCTTTTGCCGACATCAACATCAATGGCGAAAACCGCACTGCCATCCGCTTCGCCGTCGAGCCCAGGTTTATGCGTGGCGCAACTACCACAAACCTCGACTCAATGATGCGATTTGACTCGCAGGAGTTGCAACCGTCCTTTTTTGAATGAACTCTGCCGAGAATGCTTTCTCCAAACATACTCTCTAAAAAACACTATCAGGTCATCACTTTTGGCTGTCAAATGAATAAAAGTGACTCCGAACGCATCTGCGGTATGCTTGACGAACGGGGAGCACTACCGGTTTTAGGTAGCGGCGGCACCTCGGTCTTGTTGGACGCCGACAATCAGCCGCTAGCCGACATCATCGTCTTCATGACCTGTTGTGTACGCGAAGCAGCCGATGTACGCTTGCTGGGTCAGGTCGCCTCGCTCAAGAACTCATCGGCGCTCATCGCTGTAGGCGGTTGTATTGGTCAGCGCGACGGACAACAGCTGGCAGACAGGATGCCGCATATAGATATCGTGTTCGGAACGCATAACCTCGCCAGCTTGCCGCATCTTTTGGAAGCAGCGCTGGATAACAAAGAAACGCACGTGCCTCAATCCAAAGCGCAAAAACAGTGCGACTCGCCCGTCGGGACACATAAACGGTGCGGCTTTCCAATCAAAGCGCACAAACGACACAATCCTCAAATCGAAGTGCTCAGTGACACTGAGGCACAGGTCAAAGAGCTGACTCCGGCCAGCCATCTGCCCACCAGGCGTGAGCACCCTTGGCATGCCTGGCTGCCAATCATGACCGGCTGCAACAATCACTGTAGCTACTGCGTAGTTCCCTCGGTACGCGGCCGGGAGCGCAGCTTGCCCATGGAACAGCTGGAGGCAGAGGCAAAACGCCTGATAGATGACGGGGTCGTGGAGATAAGTCTGTTGGGACAAAACGTCAACTCTTATGGTCGCGATCTGTATGGCCAACCCCGCTTTGCCCCTCTACTCAGGCGTATTGGCGCACTCGGCATCAGACGCTTGCGCTTTGCGACTTCTCACCCTAAAGACCTCGATCAAGATACTATCGATGCCTTTGCCCAGGTGTCTGCGGTCATGCCAGCCTTGCATCTGCCGGTGCAGAGTGGTTCCGATGCCATCCTCAAAGCCATGAATCGCAACTATAGCGCTGCGCACTACCAGAATCTGGTAGAGCAGCTGCGTTACGCCTGTCAACAGGCCGGCAAACCCAACGTAGCTCTTTCCACTGATGTCATTGTGGGTTTTCCGGGCGAGACAGACGCTGATTTTGAGCAAACTCTGCAGCTACTGGAGCAGATAGGCTTTGCGCAGGTATTTACGTTCATCTACTCACGCCGTGAGGGTACCCCGGCAGCGGCGCTTGCAGATGATACTCCGCGCTCGGTTATCCAGAACCGTTTTGACCGGCTCGTAGCCTGCGTGCAAAAAAGCGCGTTGGCATTTAACGAGGGGTTTGTGGATAAGAATGTAGAAGTGTTGTTCGAGGGTGTATCGAAGCGAAGTGCTACTATATTAGCAAGTAAGAGCCCGTGGGGACAGACCGTCCATGTTCCGCTGCCGCCCGACCACCGGGCCGAGGACTATGCCGGCAGGTTCGGTCGCGTACGTATCACCAGCGCCAGAACCTGGTATCTAAGCGGCAGCCTGCTGGAACTTGAAAGTACAAAACAGGGAAAGTGACAAAATGCGCGGCAGAACACGCAGGGGAACACAGGGTGGAGCGGGTGGCAGGACACATGACAGAGTACACATCAGGGTGCGTGACGGAGTTTTAGCGTGAACAGTGGGCGGCAGCGGGTTCTGGCGATAGTCGGGGCTACGGGGACCGGCAAGTCCGCGCTGGCCGACGCGCTTGCCTACCGCCTGGGTGGCGAAGTCATCAGCGCTGATTCCATGCAGGTCTATATTGGCATGGACATTGGTACCGCCAAGATGCCGCCTGCCGAGCGCAGCGTAGCGTATCATTGCCTGGACCTGGTCTGGCCTGACCAGGAATTTAACGCCGCTCTGTACCAACGTTACGCCCGAGCAGCCATAGATGATGTCTTGTCGCGAGGCAAGGTGCCGGTCGTCTGTGGCGGTAGTGGCCTGTACATTCGTGCTGCTCTGGATGACTTTACACTGGATGATGCCGCGAATCCTGCGAACACAGCACTGCGACAAAGCTTGGAGGAGGAGGCTGGAAATCTGGGTCCTTTAGCCTTTCACGCCAAGCTGGCTGAGCGCGATCCGCAGAGTGCCCGGCTCATTCACCCCCACAACGTGCGCCGCGTAATACGAGCATTTGAGTTCTTGGAACAGGGCAGCTCTTATGCCCAACGCAGCAGTGGCTTTGATTCCTACAACGCTTATTATCGGTGCCGGTACATTGGGTTGGACCTGGCACCGGCCGCTCTCTATGAACGCATTGATGTCCGCGTGGATCGCATGATTGCCGCTGGGTTGGTACAGGAGGTGGCAAGGCTGGTCGATGAAGGCTTTGGTCAGGCGCTGGCCTCTCAACAAGCCATAGGCTACAAGGAGCTTGTGCCGGTTGTGGCCAAACAACTCTCTCTGGTGGAGGCTGTCGCCCAAATCAAGCTGGCCACACGGCACTTTGCCAAGCGTCAGCGCAGCTGGTTCAAGCGTGATACGCGCATAGCATACCTGGATGCCCGTTTGAGTACTGACGAGCTGCTGGATAAGCTCACTGCGTTGATTACATGACACGGTTCTTGTTGACGACTGCGTGGCTCAAAGGGTCGAGCTCATGGCTTCGCACCCGCAGTGCTCTGACAGCGCTGCGGCTGCGGAACTCGGCCAGCACTTATTTTGTACCAAAGTAAGTGCTGGCCTTAGACAGTCCTCGCTTGTGCAGTGCTGCCAGAACTCTGCTGCTTTGCAAAATCGCCCAACCCTTTGAGCCACGCAGTCACCATACGCTGAGGCTCACACGAATTGTCCGGCCTTCGCAAGACGCCTCCACAAGGTGGAAAGTGGCTTGAGGTTTGTAGACTGCTATAATCACAAAGTATGTTGGTTGATTTTGAAAAAATCCATGGAGCCGGAAACGACTTCATTATTATCGATGACCCTGAGTGCGCACTGGAATTGAGCCCTCAGCACGTCGGCGCGCTTTGCGACCGCCATTTTGGTATCGGAGCCGACGGGATTATTTTGGCACGGTCCAGCCCGAACCCGGATTGCGTGTCTTATATGCACTATATCAACGCTGATGGCAGCTTGGCAGAGATGTGTGGCAACGGCGTCCGGTGCTTTGCCAAACACCTCGTTGACCATGGTGTTGTGCCCGTGCGAGATAATGCGGGCAGTCTCATCGCCGATACCCTGGCTGGACCCAGATCAATCGACTTTGAATTCAGGAGCAACGCAGCATGCCCTACCGACAGTAAGGCCGGCGGCACCGCGAGAGGTACGGATGCATCGAATGTGCCTGCCCTTACCAAATGCGGTAGCATGAGCGCCCTGGATTTTTGGGCTACCGTGGATATGGGCGAGCCGCGCTTCTCGCCAAAAAGCATTCCCACAACCCTTGATGCCAACCAAGAAATTGATATTCTACATAGCAATTTAGGGGATAAACGCTCCGAGCCGGCCGTAGTGCGGGTAGCGGTACCTCTCCCAACAATGCCAGCAATGCCAGCAACTCCGATATCGCTCACCTGTGTGAATATGGGCAATCCCCATGCCGTGATCTTCCTTGAGGACGTTGACGACGCGTTGGCTCAGACCTTTGCCGCCGACCCTACGTCTTTGGACATCAACGAACTGGGCCGTTTCTTGGAGAGTTCAACCGGGTATTTTCCCGAGAAAACCAACGTCGAGTTCGCCGTCGTCACTGCCAAAAACACCATTACGATGCGTGTGTTTGAACGCGGGGTAGGCGAGACACTGGCGTGTGGCACCGGGGCTTGCGCCACGGCTGTTGCTGCTGCGGTTTTGCGGCTTGTCGGGCGTTCCGGCAAGGTATCTGTCGAACTGCCGGGCGGGGTCTTACAGATACGTTGGCTGCCCGACAATCACGTCCTTCTCACCGGCCCTGCTCAGACTGTTTTTACGGGTAGCATTGAGCTATGAGGACGCTGGTCGGAGCAAAAAGCGCTGTCGTAGGAGCAGCAGACCCCCTCTAACAGGATCCTAACAGGATCCATGCGGCAAACTTTTTGCAGTAGGCCTCATACGGCCATAGCAACAAAGAGCAACATGAGCACAACAGAGCATATCAACAGGAGTAATGATGACTGATTCGAACGACCGGGCCCGACCAAAAACAGCCAGTAGTCTGGACAAACTGCCTCCTTATCTCTTTGCTCGTATCGACGCCAAGCGCGATGCTTTGCGCGATGCCGGCATCGACGTTATTTCATTGGGAATCGGCGACCCGGACATGCCTACACCCGATCACATCATTGATGCCATGGCTCAAGCAATCCGCCAACCTGCAAACCATCGCTATCCAGACTACGCCGGCTCGCCGGCTTATCGTCAAGCATGTTGCGATTGGATGCTCCAGCGCTTTGGCGTTAAGCTGGACGCGTCCAGCGAATGCCTGGCGCTTATTGGTTCCAAGGAGGGTATTGCCCATATTCACATGGCCTTTCTCGACCCGGGTGATTATGTGCTGGCACCGTCGGTAGGCTACCCGGTTTACAGTGGCGGAGCAGTGCTGACACATGCTCATACCTATTTTATGCCGATGAACGCCACCGGTGGGTGGCTGGCTGATTTTTCCACTGTGCCCGCAGCCGTTTTGGACAAAACCCGCCTGATGTTCCTGGGCTATCCCAACAACCCCACCGGAGCTGTCGCTTCGACGGATTATCTGGACGCAGCCATAGATTTTTGCCAGCGGCACGGCATCCTTCTGGTACATGACAACGCTTATTCAGAGATTTGCTTTGACGGCTACGTCGCGCCCTCGGTGCTGGAGCGCCCCGGCGCAAAGGATGTGGCTGTGGAGATGTTCTCGCTTTCTAAAAGCTACAATATGACCGGTTGGCGTATTGGTTTTGCGGTGGGAAACGCCCGCGCTATCCGCGCTCTGGGCACCGTTAAGAACAACCTGGACAGCGGACAGTTCACGGCCATCCAAGATGCTGCAATTGCGGCGCTTCTCGGTCCACAGGATGCTGTAGGAGCGATGTGTAAACTTTATCAGCGTCGTCGCGACCTGATAATCCAAGCGCTGGAACAGATCGGCATCCGCTGTCAGAGTCCCAAGGCTACCGTCTACGTATGGGCACAGGTTCCCGACGGCTTTAGCTCCGAGAGCTTTGCCACAAAATTGCTTGAAGAGGCTCATGTTATCGTCACGCCGGGCAGCGGTTACGGCCCCGATGGCGAAGGCTACATCCGCATCTCGCTCACCACCCCCGACGATCAATTATTGGAGGCCGTACGACGAATAGGCACCTTGGCACAACGTTGAGCTTTCGAGCCGGCGCGTTTGAACTGTACTTTTGAGTTGATGCGTTCGAGCCGGCGCGTTTGAGCTGTACTTTTGAGTTGAGCTTTCAGGCTGACGCGTCTGACCTATACGAAACAACATGGCTATGCAGACCAAAAAACCCAGGAATACCAAAGAGGCCAAACTGCTTGTGGTCGATGGTTACAACGTGATTCGCGCCGGCAGTCTCTACCAGCATCTGAACACCGATACGCCCGACCACAGCGACGACACTTTTAACACTGCCCGCGAAGCCTTGCTAAGCGATGTATGCAGTTTTGCCGCTGACAATTACGCTGCGACTGTGGTATTTGACGGTGCCGACAACCCGCTTTCCGAGGGTACGCCCAAAACCTTTGGCACTATTAGCTACCTGTTCTCGCCCCGTGGTGTGTCGGCCGACACAATCATCGAGGAGATGACACATACAGCCGTACGCGCAGGCCGCGAGGTTCTCGTAGTAACCTCTGACGCCACGGTGCAATGGACGGTATTTGGGAAACAGGTCACGCGGATGTCGGCGGCTGGTTTTTGTCGGGAGGTTTTGGCTATCAGACAAATGACTGCAGAACTCTCTACACCAGGTGCCCGCGGCGGCACTATCCCGGCTATCAAAAACACTCTGGGCAGCCGCCTGGATGCTCAGACCAGGAAGGCTCTGGAGAAGATGGCACGGGGCGATAAAAGCGATACAGAGAGGTAGGATACGCGGTGAGGAAAGAGATTTTGATCTATAGGGCCGAGCTCGACAAAGAGCTAGCCCGTCTGGTTGCCGATAATGATGCACCAAGGTCGACGCGTGCCTCAACACATGCCAAAGATAGTGAAGCGCTGCTGGAGAACTTCGAACGCAGGTTGGCCGATTTCCAACACGAGCGCCTGATCCATCTGATTATCACTCTGTTCTTTGCCGGCGCAACCCTGGCGTTGTTTTTCTCTATTGTCGCCATTACCCCGGTATTCCTGGCCGTCGATTCGCCTTTGTCGCCCCACACCGGCATCGGCCTCATAGCCCTGTTGCTGATATTCATCATCGTGGATATTTTCTATATCAGACACTATTATTTTTTGGAGAACTCCGTACAGGCGCTCTACGGCTACCGAAAAAAAATTGTCGCGTTGCCCATGATTATCCCCGACGAGCAAGCCGGTCAACTGACCGATTGATCGCGAGAGCAACGACGCGCAGTGCCCATGAACTACAGAGTCGTCCGGCACCAGAGTTTATGTCGTACGTATCACTACGATGACATACTACTCGTTGGCGACAAAATCCTCCGGTGATATAGAGCCGAGAAAGTCGCGAAACTCCTCCATAGCCTCCTCAGAGTCCTCCAGCAAATCCCCGCCGTCGCTGATTTTGGCCGTGAATTGTCGGCCGGCGGCGTTTATCACATCCTCATCCACAAAAATAGGCGCTTGGAGCCTTAGTGCTAAAGCGATGGAATCGCTGGGACGGGCATCCAGATTGATGGTTCGACCGTCTCGGTTCAGATATATCGTGGCAAAAAACGCCGCGTCCTTAACACGGTCGATAACGACGCGGATAACATGGGCACCCAGAGCACGTATCGTGTTAGCCAGCAGGTCGTGAGCCATGGGACGGGCGTAAGCCTGTTTTTCCAGCACGGTATATATGGCTGTAGCTTCCGAGCGACCAATCCAGATAGGTAACACCAACTGGCTTTGACGCTTTGGGCTTTTTGGCTGCCTCGGCTGGCTCAGCTGGTTTGACAAGTTCGACTGGTTCGGCTGGCTGGCAACAGCAGTCTTTTTGGGCGTCAGCACAACGACCGACGGCAACGCCGACCCGACAATTACCACTGAGAATATCGACACCTCAACCATTGTATGGGCTTCTCCTAAAATATCGCTCGTAATGGTAGTATATAGGAACGTGGCTATCCCGTGCCACTAAAAATGCAATCGGCAACCGATGTACAAAGGAGCTTCTGTCACCATGGACATAGATACTAATATGCTAGTACAAGGAAAGCCCGGGAGAAGGCCTCCGGCAACGCCGCCGACGGCAGGTAGCCCATCATCTAAAGTCACATCGCGCATATCCGGCAAAAGTCAGAAGAGAAACCCGCACGCAAACAGTGCAATCGGCCTGCTTGTAGCGTTCGTCCTGGCTGTAGGTTTGAGCAGCACCCTATTGATCGCGGGCTGCAGCCCCACAAACCCCGCCAGCACTTCTGGCACCTCTGGCCTTGCCGCAGATTCAGCCCAAAGTACCGGCAACACAGGTAGCTCTTCTCCAGAAAAGATAGGCGTGGCTGCCCAGGTTGTGGTAGAGGTCGATATCGACTGTAGCGAGGCGGTAGAGGCCGGCAACGAGACGGCCCGCGCGATTGCCCCCGACGGTAAACTGTTTGTCGGCCAGGTGGCGATCCCCGAGGGCCAAAGCCTGTATGAGGCACTTAAGGCGACTGGCCTTGAGGTAATTACGAAGGATTTTGCCAACGGTGTGTTCGTGGACAGCATCCAGGGCCTGGGTTCCGGCGCGACGGGCGCGACCAGCGGCTGGTTATTCTACATCAACGGACAGGCGGCTCAGTACAGTGTCTCGGATATAGTGGCACAAGACGGCGACCTGTTGACGTTTACGTTTGTTAACGAAGCCTAGCGACTACACCATGTCCTTATCACTCTATAACAAGTATCGACCTCAGACTTTTGTAGATGTCGTTGGCCAGGAGCACGTAGAAAAGACCTTGGCTAATGCCGTTGCCACTGCGTCGATTTTCCCCGCTTATCTTTTTTGTGGCCCACGCGGCACCGGCAAGACCACTACAGCCCGTATCCTGGCCAAGGCCCTGCTCTGTGTGCACGCGCCTACACCCACTCCGGACGGCACGTGCGAGCAATGCCGCGAGATCTCTGAGGGGGTCCATCCAGACGTGTACGAGCTAGACGCAGCCTCGCGGACCGGCGTGGATAATGTCCGCGAAGAAATCATCGGACGTGTGCATTTTGCGCCCACCCACGGAGCGTACAAGATCTACATCATCGACGAGGTACACATGCTGTCTACGGCGGCATTCAATGCTTTGCTCAAAACGCTCGAAGAACCACCCAAGCATGTGGTGTTTGTGCTGTGTACGACCGATGCCAATAAAGTTCCCAAGACAGTGCAATCGCGCTGCCAGCGTTTTGATTTCCACCGGCTGAGCGCTTCTGAGATTGCTGAACGCCTGCGCTACATCTGTCGGACGGAACAGTTCACCGCAGAGGATAGCGCTCTGGAATTAATTGCCCAGCGCTCGCAAGGCGGCATGCGCGATGCCATCAGCGCTCTTGAACAGATTGCAGTCTACGGGGGCGGCGAGGTAAGCTATCGGGCAGCAGAAAGCCTTTTAGGAGAGATAAACGCCGGACAGTTATTCTCGCTGTGCAATCTGATTGCTGCTAACAACGCACCGGATTGTTTTGAATGGGTGGCCGGTTTTGTCCAGGGCGGCTCGGATATTGCTATTTTAGTTAACGATTTAGCGGCTCACGTTCGCAATCTCTACGTGATGGCAGTCTCTGGTGCCTTAGATGAGCCAGAGCTACCCGGTGAGGACAACGCGAACAGCAACTCTGACCGACTCCTGGCCCAGGCGCTGGACATTGAGCCCGATGCGTTCAATCGCTTCAAACAACAGGCCCGGGCCTTTGGCTCGGTCGATCGACTGGCGTATGTGCTGACGCTTCTGGGTGATTTGGCAACAGGGCTCAAAGACGCGGCTAACGCTCGCCTGGCTCTGGAAATCGCCCTGACAAAAATGCTACGGCCCAACAGCAGCCTCACGCTTGAAGCTCTGGCCGTGCGCTTGGAACGATTAGAACGCGAGCTTGTTGCCAATGCGTCTTCGTTGGTATTCGATACGGGGGTGGACACGATACATCCAACGAGCAGAACAAACGGTGTGAGCACCGCTGATGGTGCCGATAGCACAGACGCACCGAGCACAGACGTGCCGAGCACAGACGTGCCGAGCACAGACGCAAACAGGACTACGGGGAGTCCTGCAAACTCGCAGCAAAGCAGAGATATTCTACGGCTGTGGGACCAGGTAATTGATTCTCTCAAAGCACAGCGCCCAGGTGTTGCAGCTAATCTTGGTGGTTCGATACCACATGTGGATACAACGGCGCAAACACTCACGGTTGAACTTCCCTCAACAGCAAGCATGTCAAAAACCGCCCTGGAAAAGCCGAATACCCACGAGTTGATCACGAGTGTGGTACACGATATCTTCAAGGACACCGCAGAAATCAAGGTCGTCAATTTCAGTCTGGGTGACCAACCCGCAGCATCACCAGGAGCACCGAATATTGAGCCTGCGAGTGAACGGGTTTTCTCTCCTGAGTCTGCCGGCGGCCAGTCTTTTTCCGCCGAGCCTCCAAACGAACAATTTGTCTTTCCTGAGCCTGCTCTTGCCTCAGAGTCAAAACCGGCCTTAGAACCCACCGCTTCCTCTGAACCCTCTGTGGAGGAGCCCGCCCTATTCCCAGAAACCGCCTCTATTCCAGAACCCAGCAAGGACGACCTGGAGGATATAATAAGTGCTAGTTTAAATAGCAAAATAAGATTTGAAGAAGCCTGAAAGAGCGTTTAGAAAAGCCTGGACGCGCCAGCGTAGCAGGCAGTTAAGAAACTGGAGGACACTATACGATGGCAAAGATGAATATGCAAAAGATGCTTAAGCAGGCACGGCAGATGCAAGAGGAAATGGCCAAGGCCCAGGAGGAGGTTGCGTTACTGGAGGCCGAGGCCTCGGCCGGCGGCGGCGTGGTCAAGGTCGTGGCGGCCGGCAATGGCAGTATAAAACGTGTCAGCATCAGGCCAGATGTCGTTGATCCCGATGATACAGAGATGCTTGAGGATCTGATTGTAGCTGCCACAAACGAAGCCTTGCAGCAGGTAAACGAGCTGTCTCAGGCGCGAATGGACGCTGTAACCGGCGGTTTTGACCTGCCGGGCTTCTAGGGCTGTCCTCACGTTGCCAAAAGGCCAAGAAGGCTGTCGGAGGACTACTCTGAGGGCTATCGCAGGATTATCAGAGCCACAGAAGACTATCGCAGGATTTTAAAGGAGGACGAATGTCCCAGTCGGTTTCGATACAGAGACTGTTAGATGAGTTGGAGCGGCTGCCGGGCATCGGCCCCAAAAGCGCCCAGCGCATATCCTATTGGCTGCTCAATAACGAGCTTGCCGACGCGCAGCGTCTGGCACATGCCATTGTCGAAGTCAAGCAGTCTGTGCATTTTTGCGCCCGTTGCTTCAATTATGCAGAGGACACGCTTTGCCCCATCTGCACCAAAGCCGAGACGGGCCAGCGCGACAGCGGGCTTATCTGCGTTGTCTCCGAACCGCGTGACATCACGGCCATTGAGCGCACCAACGAGTTCAATGGGGTCTATCACGTGCTGGGTGGTGTCATTTCGCCTCTTGATGGCGTTGGCCCCGACCAGTTGCGCATCCGCGAACTTTTAGAGCGTCTGAGCAACGCCAACGTGTACGAGGTGCTGTTGGCGACGAACCCCAACGTCGAAGGCGAAACCACAGCCGTCTACCTGGCCCGCCTGATCAAGACCCTGGGGATAAAGACGACACGTCTGGCCAGCGGCCTGCCCGTGGGCGGCGACTTGGAATTTGCCGACGAGATCACCTTGGGCAGGGCCATCGAGTCGCGCCGTGAGATGTAGTGGCGCTAGCGTGTGTGCGCCGGTTTTTCTCCCCAATAAAAACTCATAAAGGGCCGTTGCGAATGACGCAGGGTGTGGTCGGGGTCCTTGGGGCTTAAGGCAGCGTCCAGACCGCTGAGGGCTATCTCCATAGCGGCGTTAGGGCGACGCAGATAATCCTCGGTGGCCACAAGAGCGTCCAGCGTACTGCCAAAGGGGCGGGAGAGATACTCCGCTGTCTGCGCCAACTCGCGTGCTGTTTGCACATGCAAGGCGGCGCCGAGTGAAGTGAGTAGTCGGGCGTTGGCCTTTTCCTGACCATAGGCCCGGCCCACAAGTAACATGGGGGTCTCGGCACAGATGCACTCGGTCACAGTCAGGCCGCCGGGCTTGCATATCGCAAAGTCGCTGGCTACCATCAGCCGAGCAACATCTTCCGTATAGCCGATGACCATGGCGTTGGTCATGCCCAACTCGGCAAAGCGGGCATGCAGAGTATTGGCGTACTCGCTGTCGCGACCGGCCATGAACACCAGATGGAGGCCGTCCAGGTTCTTGAGCAGCGGCAGCGCCTTGTCCAAAATGGCCCTGAAGCGCACATAGGGTCTGGGTAGCGCGGCGCCGGCCAGCACAAGGGCAATCCGCTTGTTATCGGGGATGTTCCAGACCTGCCGTATGGTCGCACGGTCATAGTCGAGAGTAAAGTCGCGTCGGGCCGGTATGCCCGTGAGCAGGATGCGCTCCTCTTCGACCTTGCGAGCACGGAGGGTCTCGGCCATGGACTCGGTAGCCACACAAAAGATGTCGGTGTAGCGATGCGGCCACATGCCCTCGACCTCATAATCCGTAGGCACACAGATAATCGAGAAGTCCTGGTGGGTTATCATCCGCGCGCCTACGGCTACATTCGCAGCAACGATGTGCGTACAGATTACCGCCACCGGACGGTTCGCACGCACCCACTGGGTAAACGCCGGGAACATCAGGTGCGACCAAATCGTACCCCCACCCCAGATGAGTCGGCCCGTGAGCCAGTAACGCCAGGTTATGTCGTAAATCGGACGGGTGGGCCCTACAAACATCGACGCAGTCTTGTCGCCATCAAAGCGTATACGGCCAAAATCCAGCACATCGAACAGTTCTACCGCCACGTCGGCCTTAAAATGCGGAAAACGCTCCTGGCAGGCCTCGCTCAAGTGCTCAACAGCGGCAGCCACCGCCTCTGCGGCCATTTTGTGACCGCTGCCCACGCTGGCGTGCATCACGACGATTTTCTGCGTTGGGCTGTGTATCAGCCCCGGCTTGTCTGGCTCCATGCTGCTATCATACCTCATGCTGCAAAAATCATCGCAGGAGAGCAGTCTGTCCGGACTGTCTTGTGCGATCGAGTCATCACGCACGGCCGCGCGCGCAATACGCGTCTCAGTGCTGCCGTTATGCGCGATGTGCAGACCCAGAGTATCCAGAGTATCACGCAGGACACATCCTCGGGGCCTGGAAGCGAGTAGCCAGACTCTATTGAACTATCGTGTAGGGCCACAGCTACAAAAGAAAGGGCCGCCGGCCCTCACAACTAAGGAGAACACATGGCGTTATCAATAGGAATTGTAGGGCTGCCCAACGTAGGCAAGTCCACATTGTTCACCGCCCTGACCAAACAGGGTGGCCTGGCCGCAAACTACCCGTTTGCCACAATCGAGCCCAACGTGGGCATCGTGCCGGTACCGGACGCGCGGCTGGACGCGCTGGCCAAAATCGTCAAACCCCAGCGTATCGTGCCAGCCACTGTGGAGTTTGTGGATATTGCCGGTCTGGTCAAAGGAGCAAACGCGGGAGAAGGACTGGGCAACCAGTTTCTGGCCAACATCCGCGAGACGGATGCCATTGTCGAGGTAGTGCGTTATTTCCACGACGGCGACGTTACCCACGTCGAGGGCGATGTTGACCCTAAGCGCGACATAGAGACCATCAGCACAGAACTGATATTGGCCGACTTAGGTACCTTGGAGCGAGCGCTGCCCCGCCTGGAAAAAGAGGCACGCCGCGATAAGGCGGCAGTGACTACCCTGGAGGTGGCCAAGCGCTTGCAGAGCTGGCTCAACGAGGGGAAACGCGCCGCCAAGTTTGCCTTTGGTGATGCTGAGGAGCGCGCGCTTATCCGCGATTTACACCTGCTGACGATCAAGCCCATCTTATACGTTGCCAATGTCGAAGAAAATGACCTGGCCCGCCTGTGTCCTTCCACATCCACCCCGGCCGACGGACAGACGTCGTCCTTTGCCGGTGCGCTCTCTTCTGCCGATAACAGCGACTCTCTTGCTGCCCTGTTACTCGCCCCCATCGATGGACAGGAACCCTTGGTGATAAGTGCCAAGATTGAGGCAGACATAGCTGAGTTGGCGACAAACAATCCCGCTGAGGCGGCCGAATTCCAAAAAAGCCTGGGTCTGAGCGAAAGTGGCCTGTCACGGCTCGCGCAAGCGGCCTACAAACTTTTGGGCCTTCAGTCGTTTTTTACTGCCGGGCCACTGGAGGTACGCGCCTGGACTATTCCTGTCGGGACCAAAACCCCCCAGGCTGCCGGCGTTATCCACAGCGACTTCGAGCACGGTTTTATCAAAGCGGAAACTGCTAGTTTTTCTAGCTATATTGAATATGGTGGGGAGGTCGGCCTGCGCGCCGCCGGTAAACTCCGACAGGAAGGTAAGGACTACATCGTCAGCGACGGAGATGTCATGCACTTTAAGTTCTCGCCACGTTAAGACCCGCACAAAGCACTACTACCTATCTGTGCCTGCGAAACTTGGTCTCGACGGCATCAACCACTGCCAGTATCTGCTTATTGAAGATAATACCCAAAAGCCCCAAACCACCAGCTATCACCCCTACAATTATCGCGCCAAGGTAGTCGCCTTGCACAGTTGCGTTGCCAATGTAGGCCGAGGCAAAAATCCCCGGTATTCTCCCCAACGTTGAAAAGATGAAGAAATTTATGGGTCGGACAGCCGTAAGGGGCACCAGATAGGTGAACACGTCCTTAGGCAGCCCGGGAATCAAAAACAGCACAAATATGATGGTGTCCAGACTTTTGGTTTCGCGCAGGAATCTCAAGCGTTTGGCTTGTTTTGAACCAATCATGGAGCTGACGAACGGCGCGCCCAGTTTTCTGACCACATAAAACACGAATATTGACGAGATGAGGGCACCCAGAGCGGTTACCAGCGTACCCCAAAACGGGCCGTAGATGGCGCCGATGGCCAATTGGGTAACCTCGCCGGGGATAAAGGCCACGACTATCTGTACAAATTGCAGACCCAGGCACACAAGGATACCGCCGGCGCCGGCATCTTGGATCATCGTGATGATGCGCATTCGGCCTTCGTCCGACGTCAGGTGGCCGAAGTAGGGAAACAGTACTATTCCGACAATAAGTACCAAAACCAAGAACAGTAACAGGCCAGCGAATTTTATCTTGTCGGCGCTGGAAACCTTACGCGGCTTACTGTCAGGGCTTGATGTTGTGCTGGATTGCTCGTTGGGATCCGCGTCGGGCCGTTCGTCTGAATTCGCAATTGATTGTTCGTCCGAACTTTTATTTAGTTTTATATTAGCTTGTATATTTGTATTTTTATTAGTTAATTTGCAAGATTCGTCAGGAAATTTACCCTCCGGTGCATCGGAACTCTTGTGCTTTTGTGCGTACTGTTGTTGTTCATGTGGATCGTTGTTCACTCTATGTGTACCTTTCCCCTGTTATCAACGGATACTCGTCCTTCGGCCAAAAGCTGCAGAACCTCGGGATAAAGTTCGTGCTCAATGGCATGGATACGCTCCTCCAAGCTTTCTAACGTATCGTCTGCAGCAACGGCAAGGGCTCTTTGGGCGATTATCGGCCCCCTGTCATAGGCGTCATTGGCAAAATGCACCGTCACACCGGTTATCTTAACTCCGTATTCAAAGGCATCGGCAATACCGTGGGCGCCTATAAAAGCGGGCAACAGAGCAGGGTGGATATTCACGACTCGATTCGGAAAAGCTTCCAAAATCGGACGGCGCACCATGCGCATATATCCCGCCATGACTATGTAGTCAACGCCACTGTGATCCGCGCCAGCGTTTTGCATTTCGGTAGCAATCAGCAGATCGGCAGCCAGAGGCTCGTTGTAAACGGCCTTACTCAGGGCGATTGTTGGAATGCTGACATCCTTAGCACGTTTAATCCCATAGGCGTCTGGTTTGCTGGAGATAACCAACTCTATACTGGCATCCAGGCTACCTCTGGCTATGGCATCGATGATGGCCTGCAGGTTGGTCCCGCTTCCGGATATCAGCACTCCCAGTTTTATCATGTTACTCTCCTGATTCGATTCCGCAAGCCCTTGATGTAGCTTGCAACTAACTGGTCAGAAAACATTGGACAGATGTTACGCTTATGTTGATGTCGCTGACCGCTCACCCAATTACCGGGCAAGTGGACGACCTCGCTGCCAACCGTCAGGGAGCAGACTGAGTGAGCAGACGGGGGACGGTTCTGTGTCTACTGAGCCAATCTGACTTTTCAGAATCGGCCGTCAGTCAGTCTGATGCTTTGTCACCGATTGTCAACCAGTCTGATGCCTGTCCAGATAAACGACGGTACCGTCCGCCTGCTTATCGGCAGCCTTGACAATTCGGCCTATCTCAAAGACACCACCATGGCGATCGCGTGTCTGAGCGCCCGGCAGTCTAAAGTGCTTGATTACATCGGCTAAGGCTTCAGCGGGCACAATCAGCGCCATGCCGATACCCATGTTAAATGTGGTCAGTAGTTCATCAATAGCCAGGTTGGTCGCAAAGGCCACCTGTTGGATGACAGGGGGGATCACCCACGAACCCAGCCGAATCTGAGCGTCAAGGCCAGCAGGCAGCACACGATCCAGGTTATGAGTGATGCCTCCACCCGTGATATGAGCCGCTGCATGAATGGGCAAACCGGCTGCCAACGCTGCCTCTAACGGCTTTGCATATATCGCTGTAGGCTCTAGCAAAGCATCCAGCAAAGGCTTATCATTAGCCATTTTTTTGGTGAGAAGTTCCGCATCATCGAGCTCGTCGGTGAGTGCCTTGCGTACCAATGAGTAGCCGTTGGAGTGCAGGCCGGTCGACGCGAGACCGATGATAACGTCGTCCTCTTGAACCAGGTGTGATCCAAGCATCTTCGGTCGATCCACGACGCCCACACAAAAACCGCTGAGATCCAAGGCATCGGCTGCCATCACGCCGGGGTGCTCTGCCATCTCACCGCCGATCAGCGCGCATCCGGCTTGCTCGCAGCCTTTCGCTATACCTCCAACAACCGTTGCTACCCTGGCTGGTTCTAAGATACCTAGAGCCACATAATCCAAAAAGAACAGCGGACGAGCACCGCTGCATATGATGTCGTTGACACACATCGCCACA
Organism: Coriobacteriales bacterium; assembly: GCA_031282405.1. Taxonomy (GTDB): domain Bacteria; phylum Actinomycetota; class Coriobacteriia; order Coriobacteriales; family UBA8131; genus JAITDU01. The sequence continues at coordinate 25,045 of JAITDU010000015.1, forward strand.
AGGTCGATGCCTACCGTATCTAAACGACCAACGCGTCGGGCCAGTTCCAGCTTGGTGCCTACACCGTCAGTGCCACTGACCAGTACAGGGTCTTGCATATGCTGCAAACTAGCAGCACTGAAAAGCCCGCCAAAACCACCCAAGTCGCCGATTACGTCAGAAGTGTAGGTACGATAGACAGCCGCCTTGATGGCCGCAACGGCCGCGGCGCCGGCATCGATATCCACGCCGGAATCTTTATACGATATACTCTGCGACTGTGTGGCCTGGCCGGTGCTGGTATTGGGGTCATCGTTAGGCATGCGCCATCCAATCGGTTGGTCGCTTACGCGAGCCTGAGTCGGACACTTTTCCAAAATTGCTTGAAAACAAAGCACCGCAAGTATACCAACTAGCGCCGAGTTGGTGTATACTCCCAAGGCGCACCATCAGGTGCATTGCCCTAACTACTGGCTCAAAAGGAGAGGTCGCCTAGTCCGGCCGAGGGCGCATGATTGGAAATCATGTATACCGCAAGGTATCGAGGGTTCGAATCCCTCCCTCTCCGCCAGTCGTTTGTTGCAGCTATACGGGGAGGATTCGAACCCGCAAGGGGTCAACAGTCCAGCGGACTGTTGACGGCGAAGCGAGCATAGGCGAGCGTAAGCCTGCGGATTGCAAGGAGCTTTAGCGACGAAGCAATACGCGCGAATCCCTCTCTCCCTCTCTCCCTCTCTCCGCCAACTCATCAATACACTTTTATGTTAAGTGTATTGACTCCGATTATTGTGAGGGCATTGTCTAAAATCTAAGCGATGTCCTCTTTGTTGATAACCTACAATTTCTTTCGCAAAATTTGACAACCCCATATATGCAGGAAATCTGACATGGCCTGCACCCGTCTTTTGGTTAAGATTTGTATGCGCCAACAGACAAACACAACCAAAAGGGAGGTAGACCATGTCAACCAAGATGGTAACACTGGCAAACGAGGCAATACGTGACGAAATCGGCACTCTGGTCAAAAACACGGTCCAAGATGTCCTCAACGTGCTACTCGACGAGGAGGCAGACGCTCTGGTCAACGCTGAGCGTTACGAGCGCACGGCTGACAGGAAGGCCTACCGCTCCGGCCACTACAAGCGCAACCTGACAACCGCCACAGGCCCAATCGAGCTGTCGATACCCAAGCTTCGGGGTGCCACCTTCCAAAGCGCCATTATCGAGCGCTACCGCAGACGCGAGACCAGCGTAGAGGAGGCCATGATCGAGATGTATCTGGCTGGCGTGTCCACCAGACGCATCGAGGACATCTCGGAGATACTGTGGGGAACTGAGGTCTCCTCGTCCACGGTATCCACCCTCAATCAGAAGGCCTACGGCCAGATCGAAAAGTGGCGCTCCAGGCAGCTTCAGGGCAGCTACCCCGTGGTCTATGTCGATGGAATCTACACCTCAAGCGCTGCTGGGGAGGTGCGCCGGCCATGTGGCTGTGCTGGAGGCCATCGGTGTCAACGACGAGGGGTATCGCGAGATCATCGGCTGCGCAGAGGGCTACCGTGAGGACACCCAGTCCTGGAAGGACTTCTTCATGTGGCTTTTTGGCAGAGGCCTTTTAGGCGTCCAGCTGCTCATTGGCGACAAATCCGACGCTATGTGCGGCTTTTGCAGATTATTAATTGACGAACATATACGTTTTGATTATAATATTGATAGTTTAGTAAACGAGGTGATGACTACGTCTGCAGTTGATTTGATTCAAGAACTGATTGAAGTGCATAATGGAGTCCTCCATACGTCTGATGTTTTGGCAGCAGGTTTGTCACGGACCACTCTTGCAAAACTCGAACGGGCGGGTGAGCTTGTCCGGGTGGCGAGGGGGCAGTATGTGTTACCGGATGAACTACCCGATGAATTGTATCTCTGGCAAAAACGTATGCCGATTCTGGTTTACTCGCATGAAACGGCTCTTTTCCTTCACGATATGGCTGAACGCACTCCGTCAAGACACACCGTAACGTTGCCAAGTGATCGACGGCTTTCATCCACATTCCCCGGCGATGTCAAAGTCTACATGACAAAGCCGGAGTTCTTTGAAGTCGGTCTTATCTCTTTGCCTACTAAAATGGGCCACTCGGTTCGCGCCTATGATATGGAGCGCACTATTTGTGACATACTTCGGAGCCGGAACAAAATTGATGACCAGACCGTTGTCGCAGCTATGAAGAACTACGCCGCTCGACCCGACAAGGATATGAACAAATTGGGGCAGTACGCTACGATGTTTCGCCAGACTAAAATTTTGCGGCAATACTTGGAGATGCTACTGTGAGTTCCAACGCCATGAGCTTGAAAGCGCGGATCAGAAATTTGGCCAAGGAGAAAAACGTCACGGCGCAAGTGCTTCTGCAAAACTATATGTTTGAAAGTTTTCTGTATAGACTTTCGCAATCCGAGTACAAGGACAAATTTGTTCTCAAAGGTGGCCTATTGATTGCGGCTATCGTCGGTCTGGACAACCGTTCAACGATGGACCTGGACACGACACTTCGACAGCTCGCGTTGACCGAAGAAAATATCCGCTCTGCGGTGGAATCGATATGCGCCATGCCCGCCGATGATGATGTTGAGTTTCACATTGGCGTTATCCAACCAATCCGGGCAGATGATATTTATGGAGGGTATCGCGTGGCGTTGACCGCGCTGTTTGATACCATCGAAACGCCACTCTCCATCGATGTTTCGACGGGGGATGTCATCACGCCGGAAGCGGTCAGATTTTTCCTGACTGGAATGTTCGATGATGAAAAGCGAATTGAATTGTGGGCGTATAACATCGAAACCGTCATAGCTGAAAAACTTGAAACGATTCTTCGCAGAAATGTTCTCAATACCAGACCTCGGGATTTTTATGACATATATATTCTTGCCGCGACGCTGACGTTCGATACAAAACTGCTTGCGGAAGCGATGGCGGCCACCGCGGCGCACCGTGGAACGACGGAGCAGATTTCCGATATACCCGGATTGCTCCATGCGATTTTCGAGAACAAAGATTTACAAGCGATGTGGCAAAAATATCAGCGGCAATTCAGTTATGCCTCCGACATCGATTGGGAGAAAATTATGCAGTCTGTCGTAAGCCTTTGTGAAAAACTGAAATAGCGGTCATAGCGAAAGTCGCGCTAATGACAAATAAACGGCTTGCGATCAATCCTGCCATGTGTCCCGCGAAAGTGTATTGAGTTAGCGCCGGACACTTCTCCGCCAGTCGTTTGTTGCAGCTATACGGGGAGGATTCGAACCCTAAAACAAGGCAGGCGTGAGTTTTCTACGACACCGTGTAGGCGCCATTTGCGTAGGTGCAGGTCTGGTCGCCGACTTTGATGGTCATAGTCTGCACTTTATTCGCCGTGTCAAAAGTCACATTACTAATCTCAATAGTATCATCAGGGGTCCAAGCCGTTGAGGCCAACTCGTCAACGATGGGCTTCCACTGTGTGCTGCCTGGTGTAACTTGGGACGCGTCGTAATGAAGGGCTTTAGTATCAGTGGTCTTAATTAACCAAGACCACGAAGAGTCGGTTGTCGCCCCATTCACGTTGCCTGGGATAAGAATCGCGCCATGCTTTTTGGCCGTTTCGTAGCTCATAGCGCCAATCGAGTCATCGCCGAAAACCACAAGGAGTTCAGGGGTGTCCTTAGGAAGTGTGACCCCTGATGCTAAAGTAAACTTCGGGTTACCACCTGCTACCGAGCCGACATCTACCGCACCGGTAACCGGCACTCCACCTAACCACACCCTTGCGTAGAGGCCCGGATTTGCTGTCCCTAGCCAAACCAAAACGGTGAGCGTGACATCCTGCGGGGACACCGCAGTGACATCTAGTTCAACATACTTCTGGTATGTGTACGAGGTCGCCGTCGCTTCGGATACCCCATCAAAGCCGGCCGTGCTTTCGACTGTACCGAGTAGCGCGTCGTTGCCTATCACTCCTTTGGCGTATTGTAAGATCGCCCATGCCTGAATCGCTTCTGTTGCCGTGCGCGCGTCAGACGTTATCTTGGTCTGGTCGCCTTTGGAGATATAGCCCGTGAGCGCCGGGATGGCAATAGCCGCCAAGATTCCGAGAATGACGATAACGACGATGAGTTCAACGAGGGTAAAGCCGGCACCATTGCGCCTACGCAGATTCGTGCCTCCGTCGCTGCGAGTCGTCTGTTCAAACTGAGCAGTGACAGTAACGTGGTCGTGCTTTAGATTGCGAGAATGGGCGGTTACAAAGCCAGCACAAGCATTAGACGGTGATGCCCCCCCCCCGGCGTAGTTTGTAACATCGTTTCCCTCTCCATTCTGGTTTATAGTACTTCGCGCAAGTTGTTATATCTACACTTCAGACACAGCAGTTGGGTTTCCATAGCAACAGAATACTTCAAAATGCCGCCGAGGCTCATTTTAGCATAACGGTAAGTACCCCTTTTGTGAGAAAGCCGTAATCTGTGCGCTACGTAATCAGAGTATTAGAGATATTCCTCGCCATCGAATTCTTAAAACACGATGCAACATAGTCTACGCGACCCGTCGGTACGCCCGTCTCGCAAAAATAATTGACGCGAGATGTCAAGACCGCACACGCTCGCAATGCCGTCGTCTGCGCTCAAGAGTGTCGAGAGTATTTTGATAATGGTAGTCTTTCCCGCGCCGTTAGAGCCAAGCAGGGCACATATCTCGCCTTGCTTTACTTCAAAGTTAACACCTTTCAAGACCTCCGCGTCTTTGAAAGACTTTCGCAGGTCCTTTACTTGGATTGCGACATCGGTCACAGCATGTCACCTGGCCTTCTCGGTTCCCGTGCCAAGCTTGTTTTTAATGTCGCGGTTCAATGCCGCGCGCCAGTCTTCGGTGTAAGTCCGGGCGTTGCGCAAAAGTTCGTCACAAAACGCCGCCACATCCTCGCCGGTAACTTCCAGCACGCGTTTCCCGTCCGCCGCGCCTTCCTCAAAAAGCTCAATCAGGTCAGACTGGATCGTTATCATGTCCATGCCTGAGCCCGAAGCAAACTTCCACATATGGTTTTGGATTTTTTTGAATACATAGCGATAGTCCTCGGGCAAAGCCTCCACACGCGCCATGCTTCGTTTGTATTCCCGCTTTTCTGCAGCTATCTTTTTGATGTTGAAGTAGTTGTTAAAGAAATCAGACAAATCAGACATAATGTTTTTCCTCCTTTGAGAGAAGCTCTGCGGGCTCCCGTAGTTCACCAAGTCTTGACACGACGAAGTCCCACCTTGCCCAAAACATCTGTAGTTCTCTGCGCCCCGCGTCGTTGAGCGTAAAGAACTTCCTCGGTGGCCCTATATCGGATGGTTTTTTCTCGATGGTGACGAGCCTGTTCTTTTCAAGGCGCACCAAAATGGTATAAGTTGTGCCGTCCACAACGTCAGTAAACCCAAGCGCGTTCAGCCGTCGTGTGATTTCATACCCGTAGGTTTCGCCTCGATTGATGATTTCAAGGACACAGCCTTCCAGGACTCCTTTCAGTAGTTCTGTAAGCTTATCCAAGGCAACACCTCCTCGCTTGTAGGGCCGGTTATGTATGGAGAAGTACTCTGTAACACTTATTACTGGTATAGAGTAGCACAGAATAGCAGGGAGTGTCAACGTGTTGTATCATATGAGGATCGATGGGCTTAATCGGATTGGATTGAGACAGACTGAAAAACTGAGGCGCACTGGGATGGACTGGACTGAGGCACACCATGGTGACAAAAAATACGCAGAAAATAGGCATCCTTGCCGACACACACGGAAGTCTGCCGCAAGGCGCGTATGCCGCACTCGCGAATTGTGATTACCTCGTGCATGCGGGCGACATAGGGGCCCAGCACGTCATTGATGAATTGGAGACGATTGCGCCCGTTACGGCCGTACTGGGCAACTGCGACTACCCCGAGTACGTTACGCAGACCGGCTCGGTGGCAACTTGGGCTCAATTTGAGAAGAGCGGCGTTTGCTTTCTCATAGCGCATAAACCAAAGGATCTGATGGCCACCCTGCGTAGCAAAGGCATCCTGCAGTCTGTGGCTTCTGCGCCGGAATGCGTGGGCATTCACGGACATACACATCGTGCGCATATTCAAAAAACAGGGAGACTCACCGTCTTATGCCCCGGCTCACCCACGCATCCTCGAGAAGGCGACAAGCCGAGTGTTGCCGTGGTAACCGTCGAAGATGGCTCGGTGAAGGACACAGAACTTATCGAGCTATGAGCGCGCGATGAGCCAGAAGGACGGTCTTCTATGACATGGTGTAGACACCATCCATATAGGTGCAGATCTGATTGCCAACCTTGATGGTCATGGTTTGCACTTTGTTTGCCGCGTCAAAGGTTACGTCGATGATTTCAATGTCGTCGTCGGGCGTCCAAACTGTTGCAGCCAACTCGTCAACGATGGGCTTCCACTCAGGGCCGGAGCCCGGGGTAGCCGCAGAGGCATTGTAGCTGACGACTGGGGTAGTGGTCGGGACTGCACCAAGTTGCCCTGACACATATCCTGTCGACAACCCTGTCGAAAGCGTAAGCGTCATAAAAGCGCCGTGAGCCTTGGCTGTTTCGTAGCTCATGCCACTGATCGAGCTGTCGCCGCAGACCACAAGGACCTCATGCGTTGAGCCTATGGGAAACACAAGGTCTGTCAGCAGATTTTTGGAAGTACCTGCGTTATTTCCTATATCAGCGACACTCGTCGTACTATTCTGCGCACCATCTATCCACACCTTTACGTGGAGGCCCGGATTCGGTGCTGTTTGAGTGGTACCGCCGCCTCCAAACCTATTATATTCGAGTCTGAGCGTATAGTTGTCTGCAGAAACTGAGGTGATAAACGCGCGAACATACTTAACGCTTGTATACGAAGCCGTCTCCGGCACCGCTGGGGATACGCCATCAAAGCCGGGCGTGCTTCCGATCTCGTTTAACAGCGCATCGTTGCCTACTACTCCGTTAGCATACTGCAAAAGCGCCCACGTCTGAATTGCTTCTGTTGCGGTACGCGCGTCGGACGTTATCTTGGTATGGTCGGCTCTGCTTATGTAGCCCGTCAGCGCCGGTATGGCAATGGCGGCAAGAATTCCGAGAATTACGATGACGACGATGAGTTCTACGAGGGTAAAGCCACTGCGGCCGTCATTGCGCCCACGCGGATTCGTACCCCCGTCATTACGGGCCGCCGTAGGCGGCGTGGCAATCCAGGCACCGCGGCCAAAGGCCGGGGTGTACGTGTCTGAGGAGGCAGTTACTTTGGGCTTTGAGTTACAATTTCGTAGTACGTTACGTTGGGGCGTATTGGGGTAACGACTTTCCACAACCAGACTGGATTGCCGCGTCGCTGCGCTCCTCAGGGTGACGGCCTTCTCCCCAGGCACAGGGCGTAAAAAAACCGCTGGCTTTTGTGTGGTAGCCCTTGCGGCGGCATAATCATGCTTTGAGATGTGGACAAAAGAAGAGGCTACGGAGCCAGCGCAAGCACTAGACAGTGATGCCCCCCCCCACGGCGTAATGTGTAACATCGTTTTCCCACTCCAATCTGATTTATGGTGCTTCCCACAATTTTTATGCTTGCTCTTCGGACACAGCAGTTGGATTTGTGTGGCATCAAAATGCTCCTTAATGCTGCTATGGCATATGGTATCACATTGCCAACATATCTGCCTAGTCAACGAAATACTACTATATCCACGCATCCTTGAGAAGGCGACAAGCCGAGTGTTGCCGTGGTAACCGTCGAAGATGACTCGGTGAAGGACACAGAACTTATCGAGCTATGAGCGCGGGTCCGATCATCAGCCTCGCGTTGTATGAGCCCTGAGCTGTCATTAAGTTGTGCGCGCGGAGATAATCGCCTCTCTGTCTTAAAAGCATGACTGCGTTATCCGACAACCGTAACCGGTTGCCTTTTGGCTCGGTTCTCTTAGACGACGGCTTTTCTCCCGATATTGCAGTTGAACCATAATGCTCAAATGCCGCTTCGCAGGTGCCGTCTAACGACAAGACCGGGCTTACTTCTATCATGTTGCGACCTCTTCGTCCTGGCTCATGTACTATCTTGCCGGCATTGTAACAGGGGAGAAAGCCGCCCGCCGTCGTCCCTACTCCAGATCCCTTCTCCGGTAAGCAACAAGGCCTATGGCCGCAAGGGCTATTGCTACTATGCACAAAACACCTGCCAAAGTGGGCTCAAAATCATCGACCGGATAGCGCGGCAGGATGCCGAAGGGGGTGAGTTTTGTCGTCCATTCGGGCAGACCGAGAAGCGAGCCCATATAAACTGCAAAGAAGGTGTAGGCGAGCAGCAGCCAGGTAAGCACGGTGGCCTGGGGCAGCGCGCCAACGAGAAAGACCGCCAGGCCAACCATGAACAGCACCGCCGGCAGATAGTTGAGGGCGGTTTTTAGCATAAGTCCAAGCGTGATGGGATTATCCATCGACATCCAGGCCGCGGCCCACATGCCAAGCGCCGTTGTCAGCTGCAACACAAAGGCGAGCAGTAGGGCGATGAGCGCATAGCCGCCAAGCGTATAGACGCGCGAAACCGCACCGCTATAGAACAGTTCCAGACGTTTACGCTTCTCTTCGCTTTTGAGACGAACCACCACAAGAACAACCGGCACAGCAGAGATAACGGCCATGATCAGCATCAACAGGGCAACGACAGGGTCCATGAGGTCAGCAGCACCGCTGACACCCGCCGTGCCGATCATCAGACGGTACAGGTCGTTGCTCTCGTAAAACAGGCTCATGTCGCCAAACACCGAGCCATAGGCAACCGCGATAATGAATACGATAAGCACCCAGGCGATAAGTGTGCCGCGCACGAGACGCCAGGCCAAACTCCAGGGACCACGTAGCAGCGCTGAAGCGTGGGCGCGACCGGCGCAGGGAGCTATCAGGCCGGCACCGCTGTCGCGCCAGGCATTGAGGATAAAGGCGAGGGCGGCTAAGACGAGGCTTGCCGCGAACAATACGAGCAGAGGCCAGGAGTGGTTATCCACAAAAAGATGGCAACGTTCAATGAGGCCAAACGGAGAGATCAACGCAAACAACTCCGCGTCCACGCCCGCGTCCACAGACACGTTCCCTGCGGCAACGTCTCCCACGGCACGCAGCAGATATGTTGCGCCGAGCAGCGCAAACGCGATACCAAGCGTCGCCCGAGAGCTTGCCGCAACCTGGGTGATGAGCGCCGTTATCGCGGCAAAGATGAAGCCTGAGACACCGAGCGCTGCGCCAAAAAGCAGCGAGCCGAAAGCACCCATGCCCTCGACACCAAAGGCGGCGATGATTGTGCCAGAAATCAGCGCGATGAGCAGATTACCGGCAAAACTGAGCGTGAGGGTGGCAAGCAGGTTGGCATTTTTACCCACCGGCAGCGCCACAAGCATCTCAAGGCGACCTTCTTCTTCGTCCTTGCGTGTGTGGCGCACAACAAACAGAATGTTCATGGCCGCAACGAGCAGCGCACTGAAAACCAGCATGAACTGCGCGTACATGACGCCGTAGGTATAGCTCTCACCGTAGATAATGCCACACATCGCAACCATGGCAGGGTTTGACATTGCCTCGCGCAGGATGGCGATGTCCTGCGCACTTCCTATCATGCTTGGCAGCATCGGCGCAAAAACGGTCGCGAGCATCAGGCAAGCGAGTATCCACAGCGGCAGCCACAAACGGTCACAGCGCAGCATAAATGCCATCAGTCTTGTGATATTGTGAGTTGAGGAGCGCAGGGCGGATAGGGCGCTGCCGCTCGAAGCCTGGCGTAAATGATGGTAATCGTTGTGAGTTGCGGCGCGGGGGATAACCATGCTGCTCACCTGCCCTCATAATGGCTCATGAACAACTCTTCAAGCGTAGGCGGCGTGGAGACAAAGTGCCGAACGTCCCTATCCGCTAAAAAGGCCAGCAGCGCCGATGTCTGGGTATTGTCAAGACTGAAGCTGACCGTGTTGCCTGTCGTTGCGCCGCGCCCTGCTGTGTTTGCGGCCGCCTCGTTTGTCATCACAAGATCATGCACGCCGGGCAGCAGCGCAAGGCCGTCGAGCGGGGCAGCAGCTTCCAGCGTGACCTTGTTGCGCGTAAGGTGGCGCATCTCGGCGAGTGAACCGCTGTCGATGATCCTGCCCTGGCGGATGATGCTGATACGATCACAAAGGTGTTCCACTTCGCTGAGGATATGGCTGGAGAGAAACACGGATGCGCCCGCCGCCTTGGCCTCGGCAACACATTGTCGAAATATCAACTCCATGAGCGGATCAAGCCCGGAGGTCGGCTCGTCGAGAATATAGAGGTCGGCATCCGCAGAAAAGGCTGCAACAAGCGCGACCTTTTGGCGGTTGCCCTTGGAGTAGGTCCCACACTTTTTCGTAGGGTCCAAGTCAAAGCGTTCGATGAGCTCATTGCGATAGTGCCGGTCGTGTCCCTTGCGCAGACGCAAGAACAGATCGATAACCTCGCCGCCGGACAGGTTGTTCCACAGATTCACATCGCCCGGCACATAGGCAATGCGTTCGTGTATCTGTACGGCATCTGACCAGGCATCCTTCCCAAAGATGCGCGCCACTCCCCTGCTGGCCCTGATGATGCCGAGAAGAACGCGAATGGTCGTCGATTTGCCCGCCCCGTTCGGTCCGATGAAGCCGTAGATTTCGCCTGTTTCCATGCTTAAATCAACGCCCGCCAGTGCCTGCGCTTTACCAAAGCGCTTCGTAAGTCCCACGGTCTCAAGTACGCTCATGTCGCTCTCCTCTCTTTTGCAAGGTGCCGGCTGCCTTGGATGTCTGCGGTTTCTGGTAAAACAGATCACGCAAAAGGTCGAGGTAGGAATCAACGCGCTTAGTCGCCTTTTCCCAATATGCAAGGTCAACTTTGGAAGGAGCGACCGCCAGATATTCGTTGGCCAGTCCTTCGCAAACCCACTGTATAACCTGTGTAGCTTGATCGTGATCGATGCCCGGGCGCAACAGCTCACCGTCGAGCGTGTTGATGATGACGCTCTGCCAACTGAATGCCTGACTGATGGATCGTTTTACCAGATCGTCCAACTCAGGCGGCAAGGTGTCGCGCATTGCGCGCAGCATGAAATCCGCCTCTGTCATATACCGGGCGGTTGTTTCGAGTTTTGCCCGGACCATCTGCTTCATTATCTCGAATACGTCGCCCTCAGACACCAGTTGCCAGGCAAGCGCCTCCTTGACAAGCAGCACGATTACATGGGAAAACAGGCAGCGGTATAGCCCCGCCTTGTCGCCAAAATAATAAAACAGCAGGCCTTTGCTGATACGCGCCTGCTCGACGATGGCATTTGTGGAGGTGGTCGCGTAATCGTGTGTGGCAAATTCTTCCAGGGCGGCGCGCAGAATACGCTGCTGTTTGTCGGGGCCGACGGCGCGGAAGTGCGCATAACGTTCCTCGCTGAGGATGGCGACAAACGAGTCAAAGACCGCCGCACCCGTTTCGTTTACGGCGTTTTGCTGCAAGGGTGGTACTAAGGGCGGTAGGTCCGTCGCATTTGTATCGTTTTCGCCGCTTCCACTATTCTTGTTATTCGCGTTACCCTTGTTATTCTCGTTACTCTCGTGCACGACCGCATTCCTCCTTTGTTGTTGACCAACTGGTCAATCTGTTAACAAAGGAGTATATCGTGTTTTGACCACTCGGTCAATAGTTCGAGTGCCTTTATTTTTTGAGGCAACGAGTGGTGTTTCGAGCACTTATTATTTTGATTTTATGCTTACTACATCTTTATTGTCGCATATGAAGCCGGATTATATACGAGTTTTCTGCATTGAAGAATACAAATACGCGGAGAAAAATCCGGCAAAGAGGTGATAGTGCCGTTCAATAAGTACGAAATATTGGAGTACCTCCGCAAATTTTACGGCGCGTTACATACGACGAGTCCCGATTACATAGTCGGAGATATCAACTCATACATCGCGGCGCGGGAGCCGGCCGAATAGAGGATGGGAGAGTGTTTGCAGCAGAGTAGCTGCCTGACTCCGCTTGTTGGTGTTGGCCGGTAATGTTTGCTGCGCTGCTGTGAGAGGCGTGCGACTTACTTCATTAGGTAAGAGTCAGATGATAGACCTCATAGCCGGCGCTCCCGTCACTTTGAGGAGCAAAACAACGCGGCGAAAAAAGGGGTATACTACGCGCTATGGAAGAATCGCCTATTATTGAAGTGAGCGGGCTAACCAAGCGCTATGCTCACAAAATAGCAGTGAATAGCATCAGTTTTACCGTACGCCGAGGCGAAATTTTTGGGATATTGGGGCCCAATGGTGCCGGCAAGACCAGCACCCTTGAGATGATGGAGGCGATGCGCCCGATAGACGAGGGCAGGGTGCAGATTGACGGTATAGATGTAGCCAAGCGTCCAAACAAGATCAAGGCCCTGATTGGTGTTCAGCTGCAAGACTCGGCATTTTATGACAAGTCAACTCTGTCCGAACAACTGCAGATGTTTGCGGCATTCTATGGCCGACGTATCGATCCGTTGCAGTTGTTGGGCGATGTTGAACTGGCCGACCAGGCCAAAAAATACCCAGAAAAGTTAAGTGGCGGACAAAAGCAACGCTTTTCAATCGCTACAGCGCTGGTAAACGAGCCAAAGGTACTGTTTTTGGACGAGCCGACCACCGGTCTTGACCCGCAGGCGCGGCGACATATGTGGGACTTAATTGAGAACATCCGCAGCCGTAACGTCACGGTGGTGCTGACTACTCACTATATGGAAGAGGCGGAGCGACTGTGCGACAGGTTGGCAATTATGGATGATGGTCATATTATTGCACTGGATTCGCCGGTTAATCTCGTGCAGAATCTGCTAGAGCGTGGTTTTAAAAAAGACCGCTTCGTCGAGCAAGCCAATCTGGAAGATGTTTTTATCGACCTTACCGGCAAGGAGTTGCGAGAATGAGAGCGCGTCTCGCCTCAATAGGCGCACCGTCGCGGTGTACAAACAACAAGGTGGTGCGTACATGAGGGCGTGCCTTACCTACGTGCTGATGATGCTGAGGCGTTTTTTGCGCGACCCGATATATCTATTCTTCATATTTGCCTTCCCTCTGATTTTCCTGTTTATTTTCGGTACGATTTTTGGCAACAGCGATAACATCAACTTCAACATTGCGTTAATAAACAACTCCGAGACTGAATTCTCAAAGACTTTTGTGGAGTACTTTGACAGCGCTGACAACACGGCTTTTACCGTTGATACAACTATTGACGACCTTGATAGTGCCAAACTGGCGATGAAGCGTGGCGCGATTTCCAGTATCATTGAGTTGCCAGCGGATTTTGGTGCGGTTGGCACAACAGCCGCTCTGCCTCTGCCATCCGGCCAGCTCAGTGTCTACTACGACGAGGGTAGTCCGCAAGCCGGACAAACCGTTGCCAGTATAGTCGGTGGCATTGTTGATGGTATGAATGCCGAGATGACCGGTGTTAAGCCGGCGTTGACTGTTCAATCGGTCTCTACTGATACATCAGGGCTCAGTCAGTTTGATTATACGTTCTCGGGGCTTCTCTCGTACACATTGATGATTATGGGGATTTATACGCTGAGCCAGCAGTTCCCCAGCGAGAAAAAGACCGGCGCGCTCAGGCGGATAAAAGCCACGCCATTCAGGCCCTGGCAACTGATTGTAAGCTCGGCGCTGGTTTATTTGATTTTGACGGTGCTGTCGGCGGCTTTGATGATTGCTGTTGGCGTTTTTGCGTTTAATTTCCAGATGCGCGGCGATTGGGTGGTGCTGGCCGTGTTCTCGATTATCAGCGCCCTTGCTATGATTGGATTTGGCTCCATTGTAGCCGGCGCAGCGCGCAACGGGAATCAGGCCACCATGGCCAGTCAGTTGATTGCCTTTCCGATGATGTTTTTATCCGGCGTGTTCTTCCCGCGCTACATAATGCCTGATTGGCTCCAGAATCTGACGTGGTGGATTCCGCTGACTCCGGTGGGTGACGGCATCCGCTACATCACAACCGAAGGTGCCGGCCTCGTCGATGTAGCACCCCAGCTTGGCCTCATTGGCGCTTGGGGCCTTATCGCCTATATTGTTGCCTTTAAGGTCTTTCGCTGGGAGTAAAACGCGCAATAAACGGGTACACGTAGCAGGGACGGTTTGTCGCCCTGCTCCCGTCACGTGGCCGCGGTGCCTGCATTGGCCTCGTGCCGGCCCCTCGCAATAATGGGAGTTTTAGCCCAGCGCGAAGCCGGCTTCTTCGATTGCATCCTGGATTGCTTCAGGAGCTACGCTGCCGTTGTGCAGTATCGTAACGTTGCCGCTGTCTAAATCCGCGCTGGCCGATGTAACGTCAGGCAATTCTGTCAGTGCCGCTTCCACGGCCGCCGTGCAGTGCCCGCAGCTCATGCCTTCGACCTTAATTACAACTTTCTCACTCATTTATGTGCTCCTTTGTTCCAAGCTTGTTGAGCGCTTGTCCCATATCGGGGCCGTACCGGAGCCTTATTGGGGCAAAGGCGCGTTCAGCGCCGATAACGCCAGCAGGAAAGCATAACCATATTCGTTGTCGTAGCCGGCCACAACATGTACGTTGTTACCTAATACTTCTATCTGCCCCGGAGCGACGATAGAGCCGATGCCCCGACCGATGACATACGTAGACACCATGGCCTTGCGGTGGCTCACACGTAGATTAAGAGGATGCTCCCGCTCAAAGGCGACAAGAGCCGCTAACACGTTTTCGCGCGTGATTTTCTCCCCAGTTTTGGGCTCATCGAACTCCATGACCAGCGAGAGTATCGAACCGTCGGTAACCGGTACTCTGCACGAGATACCAAAGGTGTTCTCTATTTGCGGGAATATCCTTTGCAGGCTTTTCGTAGCACCCGTATCGGTGACCACAATATTGTCCATGCAACCAAAGCCGTTTGCAAACTTGGAAGCGTTGCCGTCCAGAGACAGTTGGGAGTTGGTCACGGCATGGGTCGTATTCAAGAATATATTTTTAGGCATGCCAAACACATCGCCCAAGGCTTTGACAATCGGAGCTGCGCAGGTCGTCGTGCAACTGGCCCGAGAGACAATATCCAGGCCGGGGTCGGCATCATCGTTGATACCGTAAATTACCAGTGGTGTATCATCTTTGGCCGGAGCGCTCATGATCACCTTCTTGGCACCGGCCTGTAAGAAGAGTTGCGCTTTTTCTCGGGTCAGGAACTTGCCGGTGGAGTCGATAGCCACGTCTATACCCAGCTCAGTCAGCGGCAATCGCGCTGGGTCGCCCTGGGCGAACACGGGTATCTCGTGTGTGAATTCACTGGGGCGTTTGCTCAACACCGAGCCCTCATCAACGAATACGAGAAAGCCGATATGCCCTTCTCCTCGGTTCTCGCCCGGCTCAATGCCACGCGAATACACATCCAAGGGAAAGAACCGATGCGTGGAGTCATGCTCGATTTTCTCGGCGATCTCAACAAGGTTTTTAGGACCGCTGGCACTGACCCCGACCAACTGACTCAGCTTGCCTTGGTTGGCCAAAGCCCTGAGCGTACAGTTGAATATCCTGCCTCCCAGACCCGCCATGAACAAGGTGTTGGACATGATGCCTCCTTTGTCTTGCATGATTCGCATGCGCGTGGTTGCAGAGTTCAGTGTATGAAACCCGTGGTGGGTTTGTACAGTTACGATACGGTGGATGCACTGGAGCTACCAGCTTATCGGCGGTCGTGGCATAATGGTGGCGGGCACCGGCTCGGTCAGCGGAGCCGGATGCGCACGAGAAAACCGCTAATCGGATACAATTATCCCGATAACCCCGAGAAGCAGGGTCTACGTTTATGAACAACGGCGATAACCAAAAAGATACAGCAGGCGATGTTCCGATAAAGAGACGGCCACTTTCAGCGAGTGACAGCAGTGGATCGAAGGACGGCTCGTTGAGTCAGGAGTTGGATTTGGATGCTATTATCAAATCATTGGACTCTGGCGAGAAGCGCGGCGCGTCCCGATCTTCTCGGTCATCAACCGCGGCTCGCGGATCCGAAGCATCCCGATTTTCTCGCTCGTCTGCCGCGTCTCGCCCATTTGGAGCAGTTGAATCTTCTGAAGTATCCGGGGCGCCTCGCTCAGTCGCAGCATCGCGCTCAGCCGAAGCATCATCTGGGGCATCTGGGGTTCCTCGCACAGCTCGGTCAACAGACAAATTCGACCCCAACGCAACAGTCGAATATGCAACAGCTGGCGAGTCTTATCCGGAACTGCCCTTTGCTGGTACGCGCGATGGCGCTGACAATGGCGTACCCACCAGGACAGGTTTGTCTACTGCAACAGCTCTACGTGCCGCAACGGACACACCCACCTCAAAAACACGAAGGAAATCCGAGGGCACCGCTGGTACACCCCGACAAAGTGCCGGCAGCAGATCTGCCCGCTTAAACGAACGCATCGCCAATGCCAAGCAAACGCAGAGGCTGGGCTCCAGCCTCAACAGTGCCGCCAATAAGGTCTCTCGGGTCTTTAATAATACCGAGACGCGCAGGGTCTCAAACCCACTGGACAACAGCGATATCCGCGGTCAAAGCCCATACCGGCCTATCGACATCCATAGATCAACCTATAGGATTCGTGGTGGTGGAACAGCGCGCAAAAAATCGCCGCTGGGCACACTCGTCGCCGCGCTTGTTGTTGTTGCCGGCCTGGTTATCATGAGTTTTGGCCTGTTCCAGCTTATCAGTGCCTTTGGTAGCGGCGGCGGCACGGGCATCAAGCTCACCCCCAGCCAGACCCGCGAAGCCATCGACACGCGTATACCGCTCTTATCGAATATTATCTACACCAACTTTGACGAAACCATTGCCGGACTACAGGGTAGTGGACAGGCACTCTATGCCAACGACCGTTATCGTCCGGATTCACCTGACCCCAGCGCTCAGGGCAAAGAGGTCATCAGCACGCCTGTTCAGATGACCGAGGAGCAGATAGTGGGCTTTTACGAAGGGTCATACAACGCCTATAGTCCCGCCGAATTAGAGCAGCATTTCAACGGTGCCTATAGCTTGGATATGGCCCGTGGCGATTTAGGCAACTGGGACAAACTCAAGTACGTTAACCTCAGTGCCACGAGCGTTGACGACGAAATAACCCGACTTATGGCCCTGCAGGAGCTTACCGGCGACAGTGTGAGCGTGACAGCCAGGGGCAACGACAGCCGAGGCAACACGGTCGTACAGGGCACCAAGGCCATAGGCGATGCTGTTGTGTACTTCAAAGTGGCCGCCTGCCCATTTGGCGAGATCTACAAGGCCCAGAAGCTCTCGGGCACCAGTGTCTACGCTACCTGCACCCTGGCTACCTATGACTTTTATACAGGGGCAGATACCATTACCTAAAACTAAAGGGCTGTTGTGGAGTGCGCAAAGCATCTTAAAGCTCGGTACCGGGCGGATGCCATTATCCAAAATCCGTCGTGCAAAAGCCATCATTCAAAACTGTTCGGCTGAGCGCGTGTCTTCGTTCCTTTAGATGCGCAGTGCCGGCTCACCCAACAAGTTACGTAATTGTGCTAGTAAGCTATCATTTAACCCATCAATCGTCAACGGGAGTTCTGCTCTGAGCATCTTGCCGTTGCTCTGTTCAAGCACTATGACCACCGGATCGATGCCTTGATGGTCTTCCAGTAGTCGGGTGAGTTTATCAGATACGCTTTGGTTGAAGTGGGCCGCCGCTATGCGCAGTTCTCGCAAACAGGGCACGCGCTCGGCATCAGAGCTTTTAAGATGAAGCTCGGCAATATCGTTGACAATGACCTGCGCTCCCCGGTCGGTAATGTCCAATCTGCCTCGTACTGATACGACCTTATCCTCTACAATCAAATGGGACGCATTTGAAAAAATTTGGGGAAAGGCGATCATCTCTATGCTCCCCTCCATATCTTCCAGCACAAATTTGGCCATCCTGTCGCCTCTGCGCGAAACCATCGGCTGCATGGCACTGATGATACCGGCCACGGTAATCATGCGGTTTTGCGGTACCTTGACCTGAACACCCGGACCGGAGTTGCCATCGACGTCCTCCAGTTCGTCTTGAGCGTCGCTGGCCGTAGCCATGAGGTCGCCCAGAGAAAATTCGGCAGCCTGTTTAAGGGCGACACTAAAGGGCCTGAGCGGATGGTCAGAAACGTACATCTTTAAGGTATCCTTCTCAAAGCGCAGTTTCTCGCGCTGATCCCACTCCACACCATCGGGGGGCGGTATTTTATCGGCAAAACCACTGTCAGCCGCATCGTCACCCAAAAGCTCGAACATCGATACCTGTCCATCAGCCTGCTCTTTGCGTCTTTTGGCGGCAAGATCCAACAGCCTGTCAATGTCGAGCGAGCGGAACATCTGACGCCGCGTATAACCGGTAGAATCAAAGGCCCCTGACTTGATCAGCGCCTCTACAGCGCGCTTGTTGCAAACCGTATTAGATACCCTGAACGCAAAATCGTGCAACGAGCTGAATGGCCCGCAAGACTCCCGCTCATCGATTATGGCCTGTGCGGCCTGCTCACCTACTCCCCGGATACCGGCCAAACCAAAGCGAATGGCACCCTTGATGGGGGTAAACTCTCGTCCGGAGGAGTTGACATCCGGTGGCAATACCTCAATGCCACTTTTACGACAGGCCGTAATGTAGCGCGTCAGCGAATCGGCCTTGCCCAGAAATGATGAAAGCACAGCAGCCATATACTCAATCGGATAATAGGTCTTGAACCAGGCTGTCTGCAAAACCAGTACCGCATAGGCCGCTGAATGAGACTTGTTGAACGCATATTCAGCAAATTTTTCCACATCGACCCAGATATGCTGAGCCAGACTGCGCCTATAGCCATTGCGCTCGGCACCGCCCATCCAGTGTTCCTGCATCGTCTCGGTCCTGCCGTCGCGCCAGGTACGTACATCTTCTTTCATCAACTTGATGTCTTTTTTGGCCATGGCCTTGCGCAAAATGTCGCTCTCGCCGGCGCTGAAGCCACTCATCAGCATCGAGATCTGCATAACCTGTTCCTGGTAGACAATAGCGCCATAAGTCTCTTTGAGGATGGGCTCCAGGCGATCATCGTAATAGGTCACCGCCTTTTTACCGATTTTGCAGTCCACAAAATCCGAGAGCATGCCGGAGTTAAGCGGGCCAGGTCGAAACAGGGCTATAGCCGCTACGATGTCCGAGTACCGATCCACATTCATAGAGCGAATCAGAGCCGTCATACCAGACGACTCGACTTGGAACACCCCGGCAGTATCGCCACGCTGCAAGAGCTCGAATACGCGCTGGTCATTTAAGGGTATGGCATCAATATCCACGTCAACGCCGTGATTGGCACGCACGTAATCCCGGGCCCTCATCAATACATTCAGGGTGCGTAGACCTAAGAAATCCATCTTCAACAGACCGAGCTTGGCGTTATTCTCCCCATCATACTGGGTAATATTCATACCGCCTTTGGTATCCAGCTTGACAGGCACATGGTCGTCTATCGGATCGCGACAGATGATGACCGCCGAGGCATGTACGCCCTCGCCACGGATGGTGCCCTCCAACATCATCGCCGCCTGAATGACCTTTTTGGCCGCAGGGTCATTGTTGAAAAACTCTATCAGGTCGGGACTCTTTTGGTCTGTGCTCTGCGCGTCTTCGGTGTTGATATCCAAGTTGGCTGCCAGCTTGGCCACAGGGCCGCCCTGGATGGTTTTAGAGATACGCTGACCCAGAGCAATGGGCTCGTCCAGAATGCGCGCGGCATCGTTGATGGCGGCTTTGGCTTTGAGCTTGGAGTAGGTAATGACGTGAGCAACCTTCTCGGGACCATACAGCTCGCGCAGATGTTCGATGACTCTGGGGCGTCCGTCCTCGTCAAAGTCAATGTCGATGTCGGGCATCTCGGGGCGCTCCAGTGAAAGAAAGCGCTCAAACAAAAGTCCATTGTCCAAGGGATCCAAGCCGGTTATACCTAAGGCATAGCTAATAATGGAGCCGGCGGCGCTGCCGCGGCCAGGCCCGACCCCCACTCCGTTTTGGCGTGCCCACTTGACAAATTCCTCGACGACCAGGAAATAAGCGGGAAAGCCCTGCTCGCAGATTATCCGGTGTTCATATTCAAAACGCTCGCGCACCGGCTCAGGCAGCGGTGTACCGTACTTCTTATATAAGCCGTCCAAGGCATGTTTGGCCAGCACACCATCGTTGGTCTCGCCCTCGGGCAAGGCTATCTCGGGGAGAATATAACCGCTCGGTAACTCAACATTGCATTTGGCGGCGATCTCAACCGTGTTGTCGCATGCCTCGGGATAATCCGCCAATGCCTGGCGCATCTCGGCCTCGGTTTTCATATAGAACTGGTCTGAACTAAAACGCATTCGATTGGGCTCGTCGACCTTGGAACCCGTCTGGATGCAGAGCATATAGTCCTGGGCGATATGATCTTCGTGGCGCAAATAATGGATGTCGTTAGCGGCAACGGTTTTAAAGCCCATTTCGGCCGCTAATTTAGCTAGCATACTATTAAGTTTGTTCTGGGTGAGGGAGTGGCCTCGGTCGACCAGTATGCCCTGATTTTGCAGCTCGATATAAAAATCGCCCGGCGCAAACAACTCTGCCAACCTGCCGGCCCACTGCCGGGCATCCTGCTCTTGGTTATTGATTAACTTTTGGGGGACAATACCCAACAGACAAGCCGTAGTAGCAATAAGCCCCTGGCTGTACTTACTCAGCATTTCCAGATTAACCCGCGGCTTGTAATAGAAGCCTTCGGTCGCAGCCCAAGAACAGAGTTTGACCAGATTTTTGTAGCCAACAAGGTCTTTGGCCAACAGAATCATATGGTAGAGCTCGGGTTTTTGGTCGCGACGCAACTCAGCGTCCGGTGTGAAATATATCTCACAGCCGATTATCGGCTTTATCCCCGCCTTTTTGCAGGCATCCACAAAAGCCGGGACGCCGTAAAGATAACCATGATCGGTTATCGCGATGGCTTCCTGGCCCATCTCTTTGGCCAGTCGTGCCATATCCTTGACCTTGGTTTGGCCGTCGAGCAGCGAGTATTCTGTGTGGTTGTGCAGGTGTACGAATGCCATACTCAGATGATACTCTTTTTGGTGCGCTTTGGTGGCTGCAATTTACAAGAAACTGTTGAATTGTTAAGTCTTATCGATCTGTCAATCATTGATCTGCGAAGACCCGACGATAACCGGAATAGCCGCCTGTCGTGTTGTGCTGTTCAAGCTGCCGATCATTGATCTGTTAAAACTTGACGATAGCCGCCGGCGCCGTAGTTCAGTGCCTTGGCTACGCGGGCGATGGTCGTGGCCGAGACACCGGTTTTTTCGGTAATTGCCGTATAGGGCATGTCATCTAAAAGCAGGCGGGCGACGTTAAGCCGCTGTGCCATCTCGTCGATTTCTCGGATAGTACACATATCCTCTAACAACGCGGCAATGTCGGCCGGCGCATCCATTTTGGCTAAGGCTTTATACAAGCGCTCCAATTCGGCGCTGCCGGCACGTTTTACAGCTTTCAAATCCTGCTCCTTTCGCCGGGCATGCTTAATCCACAGGCTCGCTCGTACCTGATCCGTTTGCAGTTAGTTCGTCCGCAATGCCCGCAGTCGGCTCGTCTATAGCCAGCTCATCTGCGACGTCCTGAGCCAGGCGGCCCACAGCGTCTGCAGCCGGTTCGCCCATAGCCGGTTTATCCACAGCGTCTGCAGCCGGTTCGTCTGCAGCCACGGCCTGCGAGTCTTTGGGCTGACCATCCTGGAGCAGCCCGTAGGTAATGGCATCTACGAGGGCATCCCAGGAAGCCTCAATGATATTGTGATTGACGCCTACGGTACCCCACGTGCCCCGCGGTCCTTGTGTCTCGATAAACACCCGCGTCACAGCACCGGTACCCACGCTGCCGTCGAGCACACGCACCTTGAAGTCGCGCAGCTCCAAGCCTTCTATCTGGGGATAAAAGCGCGTGATGGCTTTGCGCAACGCCGCGTCCAGGGCATTGACCGGACCATTACCCTCAGCCGTGGCAATGAAACGCTCGGCACCCACATGAATTTTGATCGTAGCTTCGGTGCTCGTGTGGCCGTCCGAGCGCCTGTCGGTGATAACCCTGAATGACTCCAATCTGAAGAAGCTGATTGGTCCATCAAGCCGGGTTTGCAAAAGCAGAGCCAGTGAGGCATCGGCGGCCTCATAGGAGTAGCCCTGGGCTTCGCGCTGCTTGATAAGTACCAACAGACGGTCGCGCTCTTCTTCCGTGGCAGCGGCAATGCCCAACTCCTGGGCCTTGGCTGCCAACGCCGCCCGACCGGCCAAATCGCTGAGCACGATGTGAGTAAAGTTGCCCACGGCCGCCGGGTCAACGTGCTGATAGGCACCTGCCAGACGAGTCTCGGCACTCACGTGCAGACCACCTTTGTGGGTAAAGGCGGCCTGTCCCACGTAGGGTGCGTGGGTATCGGGGGCAATGTTGAATACATCTGCTACAAAGTGCGAAAGCGAGCTGAGCTTGCGCAGGCGCGCATCTCCTACAACGGGCGTGCCCAGCCTCAATTCCAAATTTGCTATTACAGTTAGCAAATTAGCGTTGCCGACCCGCTCGCCATAGCCGTTGACTGTGCCTTGGACCAGGCCAGCACCGGCACGCAGGGCCTCAATACTGTTGGCCACGGCACAGCCACTGTCATCGTGAGTGTGGATACCCAGCATGACATCCGGATTGGATATAGCCAGAGCCTGGGCCGTCTGATGGGTGATTTCGTAAATCTCGTGAGGCAGACCGCCGCCGTTCGTGTCGGCTAAGACCACGCTGTGAGCACCGGCCTCAATCGCAGCGGCGATAACCTCAAAGACGTAGCCAGCGTCCTCTTTATAGGCATCAAAATAGTGCTCGGCATCAAAAAACACCTGCTTGCCGCTCAGACGCAAAAAACGTACGGAATCGTATATCATCCGCAGGTTTTCGTCTGTGCTTACACACAGGGCGGCAGTAGCCTGCAATTTTGAGGCCTTGCCCACGATGGTAACTATCTCGGCCGGCGAGGAAGCTAGCTCGGTCAACGCCGGATCGTCAGCGGCAATAAGGCCTTTGCGCACCGGCAGTCCAAAAGCCACCAGTTTGGCATGTGTGAGCTTTTGCGCGCCCGAGGCAAAGGCCGCAAAAAAGGCCGCGTCCCGGTGGTTGGAACCCACAAAACCACCCTCAATGTAATCGATGCCAAACTCATCCAGGCGCCGCGCGATGCGCCACTTATCCTCAACGGACAGGCTCGCGCCTTCGCGCTGGCTGCCGTCGCGCAGAGTGGTGTCATAGGTCTTGATATGTTCAGTCACAGTCTTATCCCCCTTTGGTCATGTTCCGATATAGGCAGGTGCCACGCGCTGTTGATACTGCGTGGCAGGTGTCGGGTGTTGTGGGTAGTACGCAGACACAATGCTCTAGGTAGTACGCAGACACAATGCTCTATACACTGTAGAGCCACGGAGCAAACTCCACAATGGCACCGTTGACTACGTCAAAGAAGCCCTGTTGGAGCTTCTTGGTTACGGGGCCGCGCTGGCCGGTGCCCACCGCGCGGTTATCTATTGAGATAATAGGCACTACCTCGGCGGCCGAGCCCGTAAAGAACACCTCGTCGGCTGTGTAAAGGTCCGTACGCACCAGCGAGGCCTCGCGCACCTCAAGGCCCAGGTAGCGGGCCAGCTCGATGATGGAATCGCGAGTGATGCCGGCCAGGATGCCGTCGCTTAAAGGCGGGGTCGTGATGACGGACTCACGCACAACAAAGATGTTCTCGCCAGAACCCTCGGCTACCAGGCCGCTCTCGTTGAGCAGGATGGCCTCGCCGTAGCCGTGATCCAGCGCCTCCATGTGTGCCAGACCGGAGTTCAAGTATGAGGCCGAGGATTTGACTGCGCCGGGCAGAGCGTTTGCCGAGCGCTGACGCCAGGAGCTGATACCGGCCTTGATGCCGGCCTCGGCCGTACCGGCGCCCAAATATTCTCCCCAAGGCCACACTGCGATGACCACATCCACAGGGGCCGGGCGCGGATTTACGCCAATCGCCCCGTAGCCCCGGTACGCAATGGGGCGCACGTAGCAGGATTCCAGATTGTTGGCCTGTATCAAGTCGGCAGTGGCCTCCACGAGCTCGGCTGCGCTGTAGGGCAGCTCCATCATGATGATTTTAGCGCTGCGCTCCAAGCGCTCCATATGGTCGATGAGCCTGAACACGGCCGGGCCGGTAGGGGTCTTGTAGCAACGCATGCCCTCAAACACAGCCGTGCCGTAGTGCAGCGCGTGGCTGAGAACATGAGTGGTGGCATTTGCCCAGGCGATTTTCTCGCCGTTTTTCCAGATGAATTCGCTCTTTGCTAAATCGGCCATTGCTGCTCCCTGCTCCTTGGTTGTGCTCATGTTGTACCGGTGCCTCTATAGAGGGATTTTACACTATAGAGAAAAAACGGGGGCAGAGCAGAGCGCAACAGCACACGCACACCAGCGGAGGGGAACACCCCCGACTCATTGCAGCGGTAACTCCCCATTTTCGGGACTTACCGCTGCTTCCCCAAACGCCAGCCCCCAGAAGGCGTGGTTTTATCACGCAATTGCATTCAATTTTTGTTCCTAATTGTAAATCCAGCCTGCCGAGGGCCATTGGGATGCGGATGCTGCTCCGAATGTATGGTAGACCTCGTAGCCGGCTTCGGCATCGTACTCGAAGATGTTCTTGTTCAGTTCTTGCGCATTCATTTGAACTGCAGTGAATGCAAACGGCTCGATGCGCTTGACTTTGTAGGTCACCACAATTGCAGGCTTAGTATCGCCTTTCCAGCCATTCGGAAACCAGGTATAGATGAATCCGTCAGCACTCAGCGCATTGCCGGATGAGCCCGGCGGGCCTACGAGGTAAAAATCCCAATATTCGGTAGTCGTGTCGCCATTTTGCTGATTGATGAGAAACGGCTCGCCGATCAGTTGAGAGGCTTTTTTTTGAAAATAAAAATAATTCGTGTAAGTAGCTGTTGTCCCTATTGTCCCAAGCCTGACGAGGTTAAAGATCCTCGCCTTGGTGTTGCCCTGATACTCGTTGTTCTCAAACGAGGTCTTGGCCCTCCCTTCGGCAAACTCGCCATTCGCATAGGCCTCGTCCAAGACCGCCCGGACGGCCACCATGTGTTCGCGGGCCTGCATCTCGTACTCTTTGTCCTCAGCCTTTGAGATATAGCCCGTAAGCGCCGGTATGGCAATAGCGGCAAGAATGCCAAGTATGACAATAACAACGATGAGTTCAACGAGCGTAAAGCCCGCCCGGGTTTGTGAAAGCGACGTCTTGGCTTTCAAGCGCGGCGTGCCCTCACTCACGTATGTTATATACGCTCGCTTCGGGCACGCCTTTCTTTTATGCCAATCTGCTCGCTTGTACAAACCCGGATACAAAAAAACCGCCTGTTCAGAGTGAACAGCGGCGGCGTGGTCGTGCTTTAGGGTGTTGGGGTGGGAGGCTAAAAAGCCAGAGCGAGCGTTTAGGTTAGAGCCAGCGCAAGCGTTTAAGTGAGAACTTAAGCCAGCGCACGTACTAGACGGTGATGCCCCCCCCCCACGGCGGAATTTGTAACTTCATTTGTTCCCTCTCCAATCTTAGTTTTCGTGCTTCCGACAGACGTATGGTACTCATGACAAGGCTAATGGTAACACAAACCCACCTCTACACGCGTGCCTTGTTGCGCAAGCAATACTCAGGCACACCCCCATTGATACGAGAATCGGTATCATTTTATTGACACGCACCAAGCCTTATTCTATAGTTGTATTGCAAATAGATACAAATGCACTACATGATACCAAGAGGTGATAAAGATGGCGACAGTCAGTGTGAGAATTGACGACTCTACTAAAAACCGACTCGATGAGTTTAGCCGCAGCGTAGGCCTGAATACATCCGCGCTTATAAAGATGTTTGCAGCTAAGGTGGCACAAGAACAAAGGATTCCCTTCGACGTAGAAATTGACCCGTTTTACTCGTCTCAGAACATGAATGAACTAAAACGTCGCGCGGCAAATATAGCGGCGGGGCGCAACTGCCATGAGCATGAGCTCATCGAGGTCGATTGATGCGAAAGATATGGGAGGACAGCGCTTGGGATGATTATCTTTACTGGCAGGGTCAGGACAAAAAAACCTTGAGGAAGATTAACGCTCTCATCAAGTCAATTGAGAGAGGGAGCGAAGAATCAATCGGAAAGGCAGAATTGCTCAAAGGTGACTTGTCGGGATATGCAAGCGTAAGGATTGACGCGCACAACAGACTCGTATATCACATTGCGAATAGTGGAGAGGACAGGGTATTGATTATCATCCAGTGCAAGGGCCACTATTGATCCCCCTTATCACTTCTTGACACACTTACTCACTCGTATTCAAAGAACCGCGTCCCATGCACGCCGACTATATGTAGTCTCCCAAACTGAGATGATAGACCTCATAGCCAGCGTTTGCGTCGTAAGGGCTTCTTTCGCCAGTATACAAACCTTCGCTAAAATCATAGTATGTGGTCTGTGGATCAATGGGAGACACTCTGTAGGTAACAAGAATAACTGGACTATTATCATCATCTGCTGTTACAGCTTCGGGGAACAGTGCGAAGTAAAAACCGTCAGCTGTAGCAGCTGTAGCCCCAGAGTCGCTGGCGGCACAAAGGTCTAGTAGCCACCCGCCGGGTACGAGGTAGTCTGCATAGTTCTCACCCAGTAAAGCAGCAGCTCTTTCATCGATGTTGTCGCCTAGCCCCCAGAGAAAAAAAACCTCTGTGTTGGAGTCAGGACGATGATACATTGACCCTGTAAAGGCACTCATTTTATACTCTGTGTTAAACTCTCCTTTGGCCCAAGCCTCATCAATGACCGCATGCACGGCTATGTTTACATCACGTGCCCGCATTATGTATTGTTCGTCTTCTGCTTTTGAGATATAGCCCGTAAGCGCCGGTATGGCAATAGCAGCAAGTATGCCGAGAATTACGATGACGACGATGAGTTCGACGAGGGTAAAACCTTTGCGGGTTTGTGTTTCACTTTTTGCATAAGCAACCCTGCTTTGTGCAGGCGGACAGATTGGCTT
>JAITDU010000017.1 GCA_031282405.1 Coriobacteriales bacterium
AGGGCAACAGAGGCCGCAAAGACTGCTCTGCGAGGTTTTGAGAGAAATGATGTCTGAGAAGGCGACCCCAAAGAAGGCTTGTTGGTGTGGTCGCCAGGGCTCTTTTGGTCATCTGTAGCACCAGCTTTGTTTTTGAACAGGGCAACCAAGCCAGCACCGACAGCAAGTGCCAAAATCACAAAGGCTATTACGTACACCAAAAACATAAAACCAACTCCCAGTCCCACGCCCACATCGTCAGCATACTGGTTAGTGGCGTTTAGACTGTGATTATATGCTGTGTAAACACAGTACCACGGATAGAGGGCAGGTAGCGGTGTGATTATTTTAACAAATTGGTAACAAAACGCCGATTGGTGGGCGGGGTAGGCGGTTTTAAAGGCGTGTTCTCTGCCGCCCCGTCGTCTAACACACAATGCCTCCTACCAAATGGCAACGGCTGGCTGATAGGGTGTATACTATGCAGTCGTGCGACCGTGCCCGACAGCATATGGGACAACATGCGGATGCGTGTCATGGGGACATAAACTTGACACGCTCGTATGGAGTTTGCCGGAACCATGTGTTTTGGAACCGTGCGCGATAGGGCTGTTGTGACGTGAATATCACGTTGCGCCAAACATCTGGCATTGGGGCCACGCGCGACAGGCCGGTTATTAAACCGCCAATTACGAGCCTTTACTGCAAGGAGCAAAAATGAGCGTAGACACTCAGTTGATATCCGACCAAACCGCAAAGACGGCTGAGCCGCCGGCGATCAGCGCTGTGCAGGCCACGAACCTCGGGGTTGCCATGTCCGAGCAAAAAAGCACCTCCTCTGCGCCTACGACTTACAAACACGCGCTTCTGATGTTCAGCAAACCGCCGTTACCCGGGTTGGTCAAGACTCGCCTGACCCGCGCCAACGGTGGCATATTCTCCGAGGAGGAGGCGGCCGAACTATTCCATCGTTCGCTGTTCGACGTCATGGAGTTGTGTCTCAAAGCCGTAGATGAGCTGGAAGCCGAAGATGCGCTTGCCCTTGCCGCCGATCCATCTGCGCCCCGCCACGAGTATCATTTCTTTATCTCTACCACCCCACACAGCAACGTCGAAATCATGCGCAAAACCTTTGAGGATGCCGGCGACTGGCCACGGGAGTTCACCTATATTATGGATTCCGGCGCAAACTTTGATGACCATTTTGATGATGCTTTCAGCCAGATATTCTCCCTTGGTTTTGATTCCGTCCTCAGTGTGGGCGGAGACATACCTATGCTACCTTATTCGCATATTATTAATGGATTCAGGTGGCTGCAGTATTTCCTGGAACACAGCGAGACCGGCGGACTGGTACAGGCGCCCTGCCAGGAATGCGGCGTGAGCCTGATTGGCTGGACGCGCACTGCCCCTATGGACCATCAGGAGGTCTATTACAACATGACCGGCCGGCCGGCACTGGATGCCTATGTGCAAAAATGTGGAGAGAATAACGTGCCGATGGCCTCGCTCACACCTGTGGCCGATGTCGACGATGTCCAAGACCTGGCCCATGCCATCTCGCTGGCTCGCAGCGCCCGCTACACCCAGCAGTTCCAAAGCGATTTTTATGTTCCGCGGCGGTTTTTGGAGTGGGTGGATTGGCGCGGGCTCAAAGTTGGCACACCACCTAATGAAGACAGGGACAGCCGTGAAGGTATCGACGCCTGAGTTCAATACTCCCCGTACCCTCACGAAGGGTGCCCCCACACAACACGCCGAGCTGAGTGCCTTCGCGCAACATGCCGAACCGGACGCTCCTGAGCAGCACGCTGAGCTCTTGCACGAGACCCGGGCGCTTTGCCCGCAGTGCCTCAGGCCACTGTCGGCTACAATCAGCGCCGATACTCAGAACCAGGTCTGGATGACACGCACCTGTCCGGAGCACGGGCAGGTGGCCACGCGGATCTGGCCCAACGCAAATCACTATCGCTGGATCAGCTCGTTGGCCTTTCCTAAGGTTTTGCCTGATCGGAACGCTACGAGGCCGTCTGTCAAGTCTTGTCCCAGCGGCTGTGGCATCTGCCAACGCCACCAGCGTCGCCCCACGTTGGTCGAGATCGAGGTGACTCAACGCTGCAATTTGCACTGTCCGGTCTGTTTCATGAGTGCCGAGAGCAACTCAAGCGATGTGCCTCTGGATAAACTCGATGACTTCATTGAGGCCATCGCCACCACTGCCGGCACTGATACCGGCGTTCAACTTACGGGTGGCGAGCCCACGATGCGTTCAGATCTGGCGCAGATTGTCGCCAAGGTTCGAGCTCGCGGTTTTTGGGGCGTGGAGGTCAACACGAACGGTGTAGTCATTGCCCGCGACCTTGCTTATCTCCAAGGACTGGTTCAGTCTGGCCTCACGGGCATCTATCTGCAATTCGACGGTATGTCAAGCGCTGTGTATGAGCAGATTCGCGGGGTGGATTTGTTGGATACCAAACTCGGGGCGGTACAAAACTGTCGGGCGGCGGGTGTGCAGGTGGTGCTGGCTATGACCATCGTCAGTGGCGTAAACGATGACCAGATCGGCGCGGTCATAGAGTACGCTTTGGACAATAGTGACATCGTTGCCGGCGTGGCGCTGCAGCCAGCTTTTACCAGTGGTCGTTTTGATGCCGAGCGTGTCGTCGCGCTGACTATGGGCGATGTCATCTTCATGCTGGCAGACCAGACCAACGGACTCATCAAAGCTGATGATATTTGGCCTTTGGGTTGCAGTCATCCGCTCTGCGATACGGGCACCTTTCTGGCAAAACACGAGGGGCGTTTTGTGCCTGTCACCCGCGATTTGACCCGTAAGGAATATCTGGAGCTATACGACCCCACCTCGCCACAAGGCTCAGTGTTCTTAGACATCATGGCCAAGAAGGGTCTGTCTTACCAAGACGGCATCTCGGTCATTATCATGAACTACATGGATGCCTACACGGTCGACTTGGAACGCATGGAGGAATGTTCGATGTTCGTGACCATGCCCAACGGAGCCCTTCTTCCGTTTTGTTCCTATCAATTGACGAACTGTGCGGGGCAGAGGCTCTACGCTCCTTGGTGCATCCCGGGTGCTGAAAGCGGGGTTGACTGGAATGAACACTAAAACTTTAGGAGAAAAGCCCACGCCGGAGCCTACAAGCAGGGAGGTGTCTGAGACAGAGCCTACAAATAGCGAATATAGTAGTATATTAGTTAATAATGTCGAGAAGCCGCAACGAGGATCCGGAGAGAATATCGACCAGAGCGCCCAGGGTAGCGGCTCAACACCGGAGGCAGTCCGCTATCGCATCGACTTTGACCGCAGCCGCTGTGTGCGCTGTGGCCTGTGTGCGGCTTTTTGCCCGGTGGAGGTCATAAGGATGTGTGAGCCGCCACAGGGTGCCGATTCTGATACCAGGCCTCGTCCGGAGGCTGTGGCGCCAGAGCTTTGCTGGGGTTGCGAGACCTGTGCTGGTCAGTGCCCACAGGGTGCCATCAAGGTCATTGCTCTGGCTGGCCGCGATCCGTTCAAGAACCGTCCGATGGCGCCACCACTGACGACTGAAGAACTACACCAGTATCAAGAATGGTCCCAGATTCTGAAAGAGGTGCTGGGTTTGCGTTGGGAGCCCGTGGCCATTTCGCTTATCCCTGCCGGCGACCCACTGCCCGACGTGCCCATCCCCGAGGAGCGATTGCGTTATTGCCAGAGTCTCATGGCCGCCCGCCGGGGGCGCTCGCTCATGATGCCGGCCAATCGCCATGCCTGTCCGGATGGCACCTCGATACTGGGGTTGACGGCCATGCCGGCCAAACTGGCCTCCGGTGAACTTTATCTCCTCTTCCATAAGTTAGACAATATCGAGGCAGCCCAGCGTATGGTAGGGGAGCGCCCCTGTCTTGAGGCCCGGACGATAGATGCAACAGTTGTCACGCCTCTGGCACGTGCCGCAGTCACACCACAGGTCATCGCTGTGATCGCCCAGCCCGAGCAGATCATGTGGTTGCTTATGGGCTCGTCTTACTACAGTGGGCATCGCCACGAACTGCACGCCTCTGGGTACAATGCCCAGTGTGTTGAGACCACACTCTTGCCGTACACCACCGGTAAACTCAACGTCTCTTTGGGGTGCTACGGTTGCCGGGCATCCAGCGACGTCGGTGATGATCTGATGTTTGTGGGCATACCCCTGGCACAGATGGATACGGTCATCGCCGGCCTTAAGGAGCTGGACAAAAAAGCCATACGCCAGTCTCGCGCTAAAATCTATCTGCCGCCCATGGTGTAAGTATCGACACAGGATGACTCACTATGCAAGCTAAAAAAATCAGGAAAGTTAAAAAAACCAAGGAAACAAAAGAAGCCAGAGAAGCAACGCTCTTCACCATTCGCTCTGCCCATAAGAGAGATTTGCCTTGGTTACATCTGCTGTTTGAGCAGGACGGTATGCCCCACCCACCCGAATCCGACCTGCTCAATGGCCGTGTAGCCGTCAACGACGTTGATGAGCCGGTCGGGTTTATCCGCGTGCTTGAGTTGGGTGACGAGACGAACCCGCAGGCATCGGGAGCTTACGTCTATCCGGTCATAGTGTTTGAGCAGTGGCGCAAGCACGGCGTGGGCAAGGCCCTGATCAAGCAGGCTCTGCTGGATTTTGGCGAGTTGCGCCTTGTGGCTTGTCGCGACTCGCGCGGCTTTTATCCCCGTTGTGGCTTTGTGCCGTTAGAATGGGAGAAAATTGCCGGACCTATCGCCCGTGATTGTGAACTGTGCCCTGATCTGGCTACGTGCGACCCCCAGCCCTTTGTTGCGCAAGCGGACAGGTCTGAGCCAGCGTGAAATGACCCCCGCCTTTTAGATAAACAGCATCGGGTTAACCGCAATCATGTCTACTTCAACCTGGAAGTGCAGGTGATTGCCTGTTGATGTACCGGTGGTACCTACATATGATATGGTGTCGCCCGCGTTTACCGTTTGTCCGGCGCTTACATTAAGCGATACCGCATGCATGTAGATTGTCCGTATCCCATTGCCATGATTGATGATGACGTAGTTACCCATTGACCAATTGTATCCGGCCGCAGTGACTGTACCCGCAGCAGCAGCCAGAATTGGGGTTCCGCCTGGGGCCGAGAAATCGGTGCCCAGATGAAAGGCATTATCAAAAGAGCGCCAACCAAAGGGGCTGGAGATCGGGTAACGCGAAGGCAGCGGAAAGCGCAACCCCAGAGCATAGACTCGGGCCAACTGCTCGTCGCTGACCGGTCCGGCCGCTCCCACGCCGGTATTGGCTGCGGCCTGTCTGGCAGCCTCGGCAGCCAGTTCCTCCTGAGCCAAAAGCTCAGCGGCCTCGGCTTTGAGTTGCTCAATCTCGGCCGCCAGTGCTTCTGCGGCCACTTCGCGCTCAATCTTGAGTGTGCCTATTTGCTCTTGCTTCTCTTTGGCTATACGCTCCTGTTCGGTATATTCTACACGGGCCGCCTCGGCCTCGGCCCTTACCACCTTGGTCTCCTCCACGAGGCGAGCATCCTGACCGTTGACCCGATTCATCATATCCATTGCCGTTATGAAGTCGCTGAAAGACTGAGCGCCAAAGAGTACGTCTAAAAACGAGGCATTACCGTTGCGGTACATCTGCTGCGCTCTTGCGCCCAGTTGCTCTTGCAACTCGGCAATCCGAGCCGCCGCCGCCGCTTCCCTGGCCTGAGCGTCCTTCATGCGACGCTCGGCATCGGCATGGGCTCTCACCGCGCTGTCGTAGTCTGCGGCAAGCTGATTGAGCTCGGTTTGCAGGCTGTCCAGACGATCAAGGGCAGCATCCACTTCGGCCTGCTTTTGTGCTGAGGTAACAGCGTAGGCCATCTGCGGAGTGCCTGTGCCTAATTCGCCTAATCCAAAACCCCAAATTCCAAGCGGTGTCGCCAGAACCAGGGCCAACAGTATGATTAACAGATGCCTTACAGAAAGGTGCCTGTTGTGTGTGTGTGTCATGTGCACCGTGTCTCCTTTGTGAGAAACTCGCGTGTCGTGCTGTGTGCCAGTAGTGCCTTGTGTATTGTTCGGGCTTCTCACCTTATTCTATTTGCAGTTGGTAATGATACCACTAATGTCGCTGACTTGTCATTAAGCCGATTACCTGCCCTTGCATTACGACTCTGCTTGCGCTTGGTCTGCCCAACTTGCACTGGCTTTGACATTGCACCATTACGACTCTGCTGGAGTTATGCATAGCATTGTTTTTGTGTCAGATTTCTCAATCTGCTCTACGGCGTCTCTTATTTGGCTGAGTATGATCATAAAACCCCTCGATGTCTGTTGCTGTTATACCGTGTTTTCTGAGGCCGACGGCACAATCATCGGGCACTCTCACAATAACCCCACAAATCCCTGCAAAACCGGTCGCAGTTCGCAGCCCGTTCGCTTGGGCCCTTAAGATGCTAAAATATGATTTTTTCGTCCGCGATCACCCGCGATTTTAGGAGTTTGAACCGCATTGGCAGATGTCATCCCCTTCACGAACTTTAGGCCTGCTGCGCATTTGGCCGCGCGTGTGGCCGCCGCCCCCTATGACACGTATTCGCGCCGGGAAGCAGCTGCGGAGATACACAAGCACCCGCTTTCGTTCTTGCGTATCGACAAGCCTGCCGCTCTGCTGCCGGACAGTGTGGACGAATACGCGCCCGAGGTCTATGCCCTGGCACGCCAGCAGCTCGATGGTGATTTTGCGGCCGGCGTTTTTGTGTTGGATGACGTTTCCGCTGAGCGAGATACCGCTGAGCGAGATACCGCTGAGCAGGCAGCTGCCGAGAGGAACGCTGCCGAGAGGAGCGCTGCACAGGAAAGCACGGATGGCCAGGCCACCTCAGAGAAAGACACCTTGCGAGACGCTTTGGGGATAAAGACCACCTCTGCCCCAGCCTACTACTATGTCTATCGTTTGATCCAAGATGATCATGTTCAGACCGGTTTGGTGGCCTGCGTTGCGGCCACCGATTACGATAGTGCCATCATCAAACGTCACGAGAACACGCGTGCCCACAAACAACAGGACCGGGTAGACCATATAAACGCGCTTGGTGCTCATACGGGGCCGGTGCTGCTTACGTACCGATCGTGTGTTGACGTTGACGCGGCCTTGCAGGTCGTCTGTGCCGCCGCGCCGCCGCTCTTTGACTTCGCGGCTTTCGATGGTGTGCGTCATCAGGTTTGGCGTGTGGCCGACCGTTCACTACAAGCCGGCATCCAGGCGGCTTTTGCCAATCTTGACAGCCTCTATATCGCCGACGGCCACCATCGGGCAGCAGCAGCAGCTCTGATTGCCGCACAGAGAAGGGCGTCTTTCGAGGCATCTGCCGAGGCCTTGACCAGAGCATCCACGGGAGCCTTAGCCGGAGCTTCTCTCGGAGCATCCACGGGAGCGTCGCATTTTCTGGCGGTGTTGTTTGGCGACGATCAGATGCGGATACTTGACTATAATCGCGTTGTCTCCACGTTGGGAGGGCACACGCCAGCGCGCCTGCTGGAGCTTGTGGCCGCGCGCTTCAATCTGGAAAAACAAGGCACAGATCCCTACCGACCTGATCGCCGCGGTACGATTGCCCTGTACCTGGACGGCTGTTGGTATAAACTGAGCATCGATCCCGCTACCCGCTCCACGGACTCGGTAGATAGTCTTGATATTGCTATTTTGCATAGCAATTTATTGGCACCACTGCTGGGCATCACCGATCCGCGCTCTGACCCGCACATAGCCTATGTGGGTGGCTCTCGCGGCCTTGAAGAACTTGCTCGGCGGGCAGATGCAGCAGGAGGGGCGGCCTTTGCGCTGTATCCTTGCTCCATGACCGAATTGTTTACGGTGGCAGATGCCGGACGACTGATGCCCCCTAAATCTACCTGGTTTGAACCCAAGCCCGCGAGCGGCCTGTTCATCCACAGGCTATAATAAGAGGTGTACAAAAGACGCGCAGACTTGCGCAGACAGGTACAGACAAGCGGTAAACCCGCGCAGCGTATCGTCACGACCCAAAGGAAAAGGATCCCAAGAGAAAGGCCGGGCATAAGTATCAAGATTACAGGCAGGGTGGTGTTTTTGGTCGTCTGGGACTTCCTGGCGACCTATCTGGCCTTGACCTTGGCCTCGTTCGGCACCCAGCTTGTCAGCGATGTCTTCGTTTCCAGCGATACCTGGTTCAATTTTGGCATCTCAGCTGTCATCAACATCGCTGCTATGCTGGCATTCAGGCTCTATAACAACCTCTGGGAGTATGCCTCCTACCGCGAGATAATGCGCCTGGCAGCGGCCACGGCCAGCGCCGCGTTTATCGGTGCCCTGATCCACTACATGATAGGTTTTCGCTTTCCCATCAGCGTCTATTTTGTGGCCTGGGTGCTCTTTTTGTTCTTTGCCGGTGTGGCTCGCTTTGCCTTCAGGTACATCTATCATGGCCGCAGGCTCAGGGAGCGTCGGCCGTCTATTGCCTTTAGACCGCGTACGCTCATAGTCGGGGCGGGCGAGACAGGCTCGCTCACCATCAAACGAATGACTTCGGGCGATTACGCCATGCAGGGTCTGCCCATTGTGGCGGTCGACGATGACCCCGATAAAATCGGCACGCGCATCAACAACGTCAAAGTTGAGGGCCGCATAGACGACATCTTGGCCATGGTGCAGCGTCTGAACATCCAGCAGATAGTTATGGCCATTCCCTCGGCTACAGTGGCCGAGAAAAAGCGTATATTCGACATCTGCATGCAAACATCCTGCAACCTGCTCACGCTGCCCAACGTTCGTGATTTGCGCATGGATGAGCTGGATGACGTGCATCTGCGCGAAGTGGATCTCACCGATTTGCTCTCGCGCGAGGAGATAGTCTTGAACACCCGTCTCGTCAGCGGTTATCTGTCGGGCAAACGTGTGCTTATCACGGGCGGCGGTGGCTCCATCGGCTCAGAGCTGGCCCGCCAGATATGCCTTGTGGCACCGCGACAACTGATTATCTTTGACATCTATGAAAATACGGCCTATGAACTGGCATTGGAATTAGGAGAAAAATACGACGACGTCGACATCCGGGTGGAGATCGGTTCTATCCGCGATGCGGCCCGGCTTGAAGCGCTGTTTGAACAGTACCGCCCCGACGTGGTGTTTCATGCCGCTGCCCACAAACATGTGCCCCTGATGGAAGCAAACCCGCGCGAGGCTATATTCAACAATGTTTTTGGCACGCTCAACCTCGTACAGGCCGCCGATGCCTTTGCCGTGGACAAGTTCATATTCATCTCCACCGATAAAGCGGTCAATCCCTCCTCGGTCATGGGCGCCACGAAGCGACTGGGCGAGCTGATAGTCCAAAGCATCGCCGCAGGTTCTCAGACCTGTTTCAGCGCGGTGCGTTTTGGCAATGTGCTGGGCTCGCACGGCTCGGTTATCCCGATGTTCAAACGCCAGATTGCCGAGGGTGGCCCCGTCACGATTACCCACCCGGACATCTCTCGTTACTTCATGACCATCCCCGAAGCCTCGCGCCTTGTGGTTACAGCTGGCGGCCTGGCCCGCGGTGGCGAGATATTCATCCTCAACATGGGCGAGCCGGTCAAGATTGATGACCTGGCTCGCAAGCTCATTAGGCTCTCGGGCCTGGAGCCGGAAAAGGACATCATGGTCAAGTACGTTGGCCTCAGGCCGGGAGAAAAGCTCTACGAGGAGCTTTCGATGGAATCCGAAACTACGCAACCCACCGACGTTGCCGACATTCTGGTTTCAACAAACGAGCCCTTGGGCAAAGCCGAGGTGTCCCAAAAAATCGAGAACCTAAGAGAATGCCTCCTCAGACCCCATCAGTGCCAAGACGTTAAGGCCTGTCTGGCCGCCCAGGTACCGAGCTATGTACCCTCGGAATTGAGCATTGCCTTACAAGATGCCGAAGAGGCTCTGTAGGCGCTGGATGTTGCATGAGCTTTACGGGCCCAGCCCGTGCAGCAACTCCGACTATCCCCCATATAAAAAGCATATGCGTGCGTACCGGGTTTGTGCTATCATGAGCCTTGTTACAAGCATGACACGTCTGTTGGAAGCACGAAAACTAAGATTGGAGAGGGAAACATGTTGAGAATGAAGTCACAAATTACGCCGTGGGGGGGGGGCATCACCGTTTAGTGTTCGCGCTGGCTTAAGCTCTCGCTTAAATGCTTGTGCTGGCTCTAGCCTAAACGCTCGCTCTGGCTTTTCAGCCTCCCACCCCAACACCCTAAAGCACGACCACATTGCCGCCGCTTGTAAACCACACGAGCCAGCGGTTTTGTTGTGTCTTGGGGAGAAAAGCGGGCCCTCTGCTGTAAAGAGTGTTCGTGTGCAGGCACCTTGTACAAGAAATGTTTGTGAACAGGCACCGCACACAGGGAGTGCCGGCTCAAACAGTCCTCGTCCTCGTCGCCTCTTGAGCACTCCCTTTATTCCATCATCACACAAGGACTGCAACAGCAATTCCTATCTCACTCGCAAACAGGGCTCCTCGGCCTGCGGAACTCGCCGGACACCCCTTGTGTGCGGTGCCACACAACACCGAGCCGGTTTTACGCTCGTTGAACTCATTGTCGTCATTGTAATCCTTGGAATTCTCGCCGCTATTGCCATCCCGGCGCTGACGGG
>JAITDU010000019.1 GCA_031282405.1 Coriobacteriales bacterium
GCTATGCAGAGGCATGGTTGCAACTTAACCTCTTCGGGCAATGTTTTTGTTTCTGGCGTCGAAAGATAGAGATATGAGGCAAAAAAACATGAAGCAACCCCGCCCTACAGAGAGAAGGGATAACCCCCGCAGGTGCGGGGCAGACCTCCCTTTCCCAGATAGATTTTATGAGGTCAAAGGATAACCCCCGCAGGTGCGGGGCAGACTAACCTAAGCGGTTTTGCCGCAGTTGTGGCTGAGGATAACCCCCGCAGGTGCGGGGCAGACGGTACTACCGTCTAAGAGCAACCAGAGGCTCCCGGATAACCCCCGCAGGTGCGGGGCAGACGGGTCTGTCTCAGGGGTCTTGCGTGGTGTGGTCGGATAACCCCCGCAGGTGCGGGGCAGACTTATTACGGCCATTATCGCCATGACAGGAAATCGCGTCATAAAAACCATTAATCGCTCGACACAGCAAACTTCCACCATCGGAAAACTGCGTCTCGAAAAAGAGGAACTGAAGGAGCATCGCGATATAAGGCTCGACCGCTTTTTAATCCTCTTTGCTACCGCCTACGCAAGCGGAAACGACCGTGATCGCGTAGGTCAAGAACTGCACATCGTCGTTGATTTTTTGGCTGACTTAGACGACCAAATAAAAGCCATAGATAGACGCATGGCCGCTATCTATGACGGAAAGATTGAGGGAGCAGCATGAGCGATAACCCATATCTCTTGCCCGATAAAGCCTATAAGGCTCTCAAATGGATAGCCCTTGTGGTGCTACCGGCAATAGGACTTGCCTATAACGGGCTCGCATCTGTCTGGGGACTGCCCTACGGCAGCCAAGTTTTGGAAACAACAGCCGTCGTCGAAGGTCTCATTGGCGCACTCATCGGGGTATCGGCCATCAAAGCGGCGATTAACAAGTAATGCAAGTCTCTCCGGCATATCTCTATACACGTTTACAGCATCACCGTGTGCGTAATCAAGCTAAGTATGCTTACTACGACGCGACACGTCGCTTCCAAGTCCAAGATGACCGCCGGAAAAAATCTGAGCTTACGGAGCCTTTAGGAATAATTAAAGGGCTCATTGATACTACACGAGCGAAAATCAGCCCAAGCCATATAGTGGGCAGGGCTGATATTTCAGGACTTCTGACCAATCGCGCGATGAACTACGCTATAAAAGATGCGCTCATCACCGGATGTAGTTTTTTGTATGTTGAGACCACGCCGCAAGGGGTAAGACTTGTTCCATTTTCTTCGTACGAGGCCACAGGATACATGCGTACGGATGGGATGCTAAGTACGGCCCTTATCCAAACAAGTATCATGGGACAGCTCCGACCGGTAGTCTCTGTGTCGCCCGTTTTTGGGAGTACAGGCGGACTCTTAGAGGCACCAGATATAACATCTGATGGAATATGCGCTTTAGTGCCTATCGTCTATAACCCCAATCCCACACGACCGGGATAACCCCCGCAGGTGCGGGGCAGACTTACCACCCCGCTTGAGAGATTGCGCATCAAGGGGATAACCCCCGCAGGTGCGGGGCAGACCTATCTTGTGGGGTTCGCTGCGGATAAGGTCTAGTACTGCTTCATCCATAGTCTGTCCAAATAAAAAGCCGCCCTGCGGCGGCCTTTTTAGGTTGTTTGTCCTTTCAGCTCAAAAGAGGCTGTTTTCTATGATGTCTTTACCTCTGAGTATGTCAATCCACTCAGCAGGAATCCCGCAGTAGCCATATGTGATACCCGCAAGCGCGCCTGCAAGCGCTCCTATGGTGTCTGTGTCGCCACCGAGGTTAATCGCTCTGAGTACACAAGCACTATAGCTGCTTGTAGTGACCACGCACCATATAGCAGCTTCAAGAGTGTCTAGCGCATATCCAGATGACTTGATATCGCTTCTCACAAGCCGCTTGATAGACTTTAGGCGAGAAAACTCCTTGTCTTTTATCCCCATAGCTTTTAGTGATTCAACGGGGCGGGCTTTAGCTATTAGTGCCTGGGCATATCTAACATAGACGACGCAGGCCTTAGTTGAGATTTCGTTAGCATGGGTTATTGCAGAAACTGCCTGTATCTGTTCGGTGCTTGCGTTTGTAAATGCCAGTGGTAAGATTCGCATTAGCGACCCGTTGCCGCTATCTTGCTCACCGTTACAGCCTTTGTTTTGCTCCAGTGCCTTTTTGGTGGTGTTTCCAACATCAAAAGTTCCGTCAATGGTATAGGCACCGTCATAAAGCCACTTCCTAAAACGCTCTGTCATGTCTTGGGTGTTGATACCCTTGCAATCCTTGATACTAGCACAGGTGGCAAGCACCGTGGCCGTATCGTCTGACCATGTGCCCGCTGGTTGGTCATGTGTGCCATAACCAACCATGCCTTTGGCCTTGAATGTGCCGCGCTCTTTGAACTCGTAGGGCACACCTATAGCGTCGCCTACGGCAAAACCGTAGATAGCGTCTTTTAAGGTGGTCATTTCTTTGTAGTAGACTTCTTTTTTGATTTGGAAACAGGCTTAGAGCCTATTACTTGACAAGCCCTGTCTCCGTGATTGCCTTTTGCGTATCTTTCTAGTCGCTCTTTAGTTATTGGCCAGTATTTTGATTTTGCCACGATTACCTCCTTTTTCATCTTCTTATTATACCACATTCAACGCGCTATGTCTCCTCTAAATACACGAAAAGATAGCCGTCTTTCCTCTGGGTTTTGCCAACCGCATAACTCGCGCTTGATGATACAAGCACTTCATCTTGGGGCGGTAGTATCTGACCACTTTGACCAAAGGGCGACAGGTGATTTATGGATGTGCCTTTGTTTTGTGTCGGCGATACGAAAATCACCTTTTGAGCGCTTGCGCCTCTTTTGCCGCCGGTAGGCAGTGTGAAGCCCTTGGCAACGTCAAGGCTGGACGACCAGGAGGACAGCCCTTTTTGGTCGATAATTTTTCCAGGCTTATACTCGGATACATCGCTTATGTTCACACCTCGGTAGGTAACACCACCGTTCCAACGCGGTGAGGAACTGATAAAGCTCTCCAGCCCCTCAGCGTATTTCTTAGCTTCTTTGCTGGTCAGGCCGTCTGATGTGCCTTTTCCTTGTTGATAAGCACGGATATCCCAGTTGCCATCCATCGCCCAGGCGAACATAGCGTCAACGTACAAATCGGCTGTGTCCATTGGTACCCCTAGGTCTTTAGAGATAAACTCTGCCATACCTAAGCCGTCTCTGTGAAAAACGCTTTCAACGTGTCCACGCTCGCGTTGGCGGCTGCTAGCGCTGGACGCGCCTCGCCCACCCATGTTAGCCTCACTTTCTTAGGTATGCGTCAATTTCTATTATGGTTTGTGAATCGTTGTGGATAACCTCTAGCTCGTCTTTAGGCTTTTGCCCTGATGTGTCTCTTATAAACGCCGCAGCTTGTACATCGCCTTTTAACGCCTTGGTTGCCATGGCGAGTGCTATAGCTTGCGAAACAGTTACATTTTTGCCATTGACCTCACGCAGGTTTTTAATGTTGTCTAGCTTGCCGTCGTCTAAGGGCATATCTAAGATAGCCTCAAAGACCTCGCGCATGGCTTTTTTCTCGCTGCGCTTTGCATTGGTAGCCCTAGCTCCCTTTGAAGCAGCCCCCCTGGGTGGCCTACTAAGGAGATTTTTGGGGGCACCGCGCCTTGTCATCATTAGCTCCTTACCGTTGCGTTACCGTTGCGTAAAGCAAAAGACCGCCCCGAAAGGCGGCCTCAAAAAGCGTTGGGTTTACGTCTTTCATTCCGTCTAGCCCAATGCCACCGGTCGCGCTCATTGCTCCTCTACCGCCCATGTCTCACCTCCGTAAAGGTTGGATATTCGATTGTCTTGGTATTGCCAAAATCAAAGCCCGTACTACTACCATAGACAAGTACGGTCTCAGGCTCTAGCTGCCGGATAGCCTCTGCCATGCCGTCGTGCCAGATGGCTTTTGTCCTTGCGCTGTTTTTTA
This sequence comes from Coriobacteriales bacterium, assembly GCA_031282405.1. Classification (GTDB taxonomy): domain Bacteria; phylum Actinomycetota; class Coriobacteriia; order Coriobacteriales; family UBA8131; genus JAITDU01. The sequence continues at coordinate 3,972 of JAITDU010000019.1, forward strand.
TCCCTATGGTAGATACCGCCACAATCGAGCCTTGTGGTATGCCTTCAAAGCAAAACACAAATGTCTCCGGACCCGCCCATGAAAGCGTGGGTATCACCGTAAGGCCAGATTTTTGCCAGAAGTGACCTACTGCTCTGGAGCGATAGACATTCCATATCTTCATCGGCAGGGGCATATCCAGATAAAGCGAAAAATCGGGAGACATTACACAGTCGAACTTTTTGAGGATGTCAACGTATCCGGGCAAATCGTTCCATACCCGCTCAAACTGGTAGTCATCGATAAAAAAGTGGATGCCTGATGAATATTCATTTGATGTCTTAGCGCAGTTAAAGGGAATCAGGTCTTTTGGCGTATGCCCTTGGCATTCGATAGTGGGCATTTCCCATTCCCCCGAACAATCGTCTTTGCTGATGTGTCTTAGGTTGTACGAGTTGTCGGTACGCAGCCGCTCGTTTTTTGAATCAGTAGTATCAATATCAAATTCAAACCCAAAATCCTCCATGTTTAAGGTGTGAGATTCCAAGATTGCATCAAGTTCGAAGTTAAGTAGAGAAAAATCCCAATTTGCCAGTTCGGCGGTCTTGTTGTCCGCGAGCCTGTATGCTTTGGATTGCAATTCAGTAAGGTCATCTGCCACAAGCACGGGTACGGATAACCCCCGCAGGTGCGGGGCAGACTGTGGTCTTGCGTGTGGTAGCCATGATGGCTCCGGATAACCCCCGCAGGTGCGGGGCAGACCCGCGTATTCTGCGGTCAATGGGCTTGCTGCCGGGATAACCCCCGCAGGTGCGGGGCAGACTATCTGAAAGCGGCTAAAGACGCCGTCTCAGCAGGATAACCCCCGCAGGTGCGGGGCAGACGATAACATACTCGGCGAACTTATCCAGGTGGCGGCTGTTGCTGTCGCACATATCGAGTGCATATTACGCAATAGGTCAAAGGAGGAGACAAAATGACTAGTTTGTTGCCCTGCCCATTTTGTGGCGGAGAGGCCGAAGTCGAGTTCTATTCCGTAAAAAAAAATATGCATTGCTGCGATGTATGCTGCAAAGATTGCAATGCGCGGGGAGAACAGTTTCGCACATACAACACAGACGAGGCTATAGAGATGGCCAGGGACGCTTGGAATAGGAGGGTATGAATGCCAAAGAAGATAGCCTCGGGAGCGTCAGACAGAAGAAATTTGTTACTCAGTAACATTGCCACCAAACCGTTACCTTAAAATGTATCACCGGTGGACAAAGACAGATATACGGTATGTAGCAGAGCATGCCTCAGAGGGCTCGCAGGTAATAGCTGCTCACTTCGGTGTTAGCTCTGATGCAGTAAGGATGCTCGCATACAGAAAGGGTATCACCCTTGGCAAAGTACCTATGATCGTTACAAATACATGTATTGAATGTAGACAGCGTCCGGTGTATGATAAGAGCATACAGGCAAAAGAGTTAGAGCTATGCCTTATATGCTACAGACGCTGGCAGATAAGGCAAAAAGAGGATGAGCTTCTGGAACAAAGGCTAGAGCGAGAAGTAAGGTCACTAAGTTCTAGGGTAGCGAGAGGAAAGACACATGAATGAAGTAAAGCGCAAATACGACATAAGACTTGGTATATACGCATTTTTCGCTCTTAACGGATTCGCGCTGCTTTGGCTTATGCTTTTTTTGCCTGTCGGCCTTCTTATCTTTGCCTTTATGATTGGTTGGCCACCCCTTTTCTTTATAGTAGAAGGGGCGTTTCTTGCCGTTGCTATCTGTGTTAGTCGTGAGGTTAACAAAAGGTAAGTAACAAGACCACCACCAGTCCATACATAAACACTCATTAGATAATCCCGCTACACCACGTAGACGGGATTATTTATTGTGCGCACATTTGCAAAAAAGTTCTACAACTCAAAAGCCTGGCACAAGACCAGGCAAGCGTACGCAGCCTCGCAACACTATCTTTGCGAGATTTGCAAAGAGCCCGGTGCTGTAGTTCATCACAAACAGCACTTAATCCCACATACCATAGCTAACCCTGACATAACCCTTGCATGGGGCAACCTCCAGTATCTTTGTGCTGAGTGTCACGCAAAAGCGCATAAAGCGCACTCACTTGTTAACAATCGCGCTACCATCCACTTCAAAAGCGACGGAACTATAGCCCCCCATCGCCCGCGAAACGCTGACCCTGCCAACACCGGCGCCCAGCCTTAAATTCCATGCGGGTGATGTTTTGAGGGGTAGGTAGTGAAGGGACGAACATGGGAAGAAAAACGAAAGACACACTCATAAAAGAGGAGGTTATACGCATTAAGTCGATGCTTGCTGATGTACCAGACAAAGTGCTTAAAGCTAACAACTCACTCATTGAGCGTGCTGCCTTTTTAGCTGTCACCACCAAAGAACTTGAGCGCCAAATGGAAATTGAGGGGGTGGTTGTTAAATACGACAACGGTGGGGGCCAGCGTGGCGACAAGATCTCTGCCGCCTCACAGACGCACAACCAGATGACCAAAAATCTCCTTGCCAGGATAACCCCCGCAGGTGCGGGGCAGACTGGCTAAGGGTAAGGCCATACGAGACATAAACAGGATAACCCCCGCAGGTGCGGGGCAGACAGTACGTTAGCAAAATTAAAGTGACTGAGCACCGGATAACCCCCGCAGGTGCGGGGCAGACCGGAGAAGTCTCCCCAACCGACATTAGTCCCGAGGATAACCCCCGCAGGTGCGGGGCAGACTGTATCCAACTACGAGCTGACCATTTGCAATAAGGATAACCCCCGCAGGTGCGGGGCAGACTGGTCATAGAGGTCAAGGGCAGTATAAGCTTTAGGGATAACCCCCGCAGGTGCGGGGCAGACCAATGAGTATGGGATGATTGGCGAGGGCACCAAGGATAACCCCCGCAGGTGCGGGGCAGACTGAGGTCTGCACCGTGATATAGCCCCTGCCCTCGGATAACCCCCGCAGGTGCGGGGCAGACGCCCTGGAATCAAAAATTGTCGTGAGATAGAAAGGATAACCCCCGCAGGTGCGGGGCAGACATACCCGTCTCATCTTTAATCATGGTTGCCTCCGGATAACCCCCGCAGGTGCGGGGCAGACGCGGTACTGACTGCCACAGCTGCAAGCGATATGGGATAACCCCCGCAGGTGCGGGGCAGACACTAAATTATTCCTGCTAGTGAGTTTAATTGAGAGAATACTCTCTCTTTTTTATTCAGTTTCGATTCGTCGCGTCTTTCAATTTTATTCAATTCTCAAGGTGCGCATAACTTTGTAGTGTCTAAAACTCGAATAGCACCAATGATCTTCGATTCCCTGGAACTAGAGGTTTTTTGCACCATGCTAAGACTGTGCTAAGACTTGCGCATACGTTTTGCTTTTCTTATCTTACTTGCCTTGCTGTATCCAAGACGAAGCCCTCCTAACTTCTTTACCCGAGCAGGACTCGGACGCATGATGAGTTTGATGCCGTCGAAGTCAATCGGTTCCCATTCGCTGCCATGTACTCTAAAATCCAGATGCTGCTCATTACGTGCGCTGAATACCATAGTCGCCTTACCACGCTTCGAAAGGCTACGGACCCGCTCCCACAGATTATCTCGAACACGAGCGCTAACCTGACCAACATATACTCCCGGACTTATCTCTAAGAGCCATTTCGTCAAATCTCCTCGTAGGGCCAAGGGACAGTCTGTCAGCGTTATGACGACCATTAGTTATCACCTACAAATGCACCATAGCCAACGCCCAAAACTACAGGATCCCACTCACTTGAGTCGTCGTAATCAGTCTCTCGATACCCCTGCCCATATGAAACTCCGCTACGTACCAGCCCGTCCTTTTCATCCCACAAATTCAAAAACGTCCCCTCAAAACCACCTTCTTCAGAGTTTTGTTCAGCATCTTCCTGGTTCTTCAGTAGGAGAAAACGAATATCATGTGCCATTCGTTCAAGAATATGACCATCTGCTATGGCATCTCGTACCGCTCGACGGGTCACGGCGCCGATATCATCGGGTTCTTCGGCGGCAATCTTAAATGCGAGGGGAATAGTTATATCTGCCTTGTACAAATCTGCAACATCATAGACAAAGGAACGCTCGTGCCCTGTGTGTACAAACCCAAGGCCCGGCGAGCATCCAAGGGCAACAATCACGCAATGTGCCACTCCATATAGACAGGCATGTGCGGCAGAAAGCGCTTTGTTCACCGGAGTCCCGGCAGAAAAGTCATCGGGGTCATAGTCGCGACCGCTCCAGGTAACTCCTGACTCTTTTGAGGCTTTTCGATAAACCGAACGAATTCGGGATCCTTCTCTGCCTCGCAACTGTTGCATTGTCAATTTTGCTACGTTCTCACCCGGAAATCGCATCTGATACATGGCTCGCGCAACCGCCAAACGACTCCGTGTATTTGAGACCAAAGAAGCCTGCGCTATTAAGAGGCGCGACGAATGTGTCAGAGGACGTCCATGAGCATAATACCGCACGCCCCTCTCTCCCACCCAGATTACACTTGTGCCCGTGTCGCTGATAAGCTCTATCGCACGATGCGAAATATTCGTGCCCGGGCCTAGCATGACCACTCCAAGAGACGCGGCGGGCATATGAACGGTTCCGCGCTCGTCAGTTATTGTGATGGCGCTATCCTGTCGACTGACCAAACAACGTTCAAGATACAGAAACGACACACGCTCTTTGATCTGCGGCAGTTCCTGCAGCTCCGCCCGCTCGGCACCCTCAAGCCCCGACATGAGGTCTCGCCAGTGTTAACAAGCCACAACCATAGGCTTTGGCGCGACCAATTCCCTCAGTCAACGCCTTGCGCAACAGGGCTGGGTCTTCAACCTTTAACAGCCCCTCGAATGTCGCGACATGCACAGTGATCTTCTCTTCCTGTCGCTTAAAGCTACCGACACTGCGATCTACCAACTCAAAGCCTTGGAGAGAAAAGCCATGCTTGTGTACCCGCTCAGCTAACCATTGTTTTTGCTCATCAATCGTTACGCAGGCCTGAACGATGCCTCTTTTTCGGGGAGCATCTGGCCGTTTGACACTGCGAGTCGGATTTGCCCGCAATCGAAACTGCCATCTCTGTCCTGGCCTTAGTCGTTCAAGGAACGGTTCATAGGGCTTTGTTTCCCAGGTTTGTTGTGAGCTAACCCAACCCAATTGCTCAATGAGATGGGTAAAATCCGGTCTAACCGGACTCACAACCAATACATATAGGGAATGCCCGAGCCTGTCAAGGCGCCAAAGATGTCGTTGGACAGGCTGTCGCTGTTGTGTTTCCTGTTCTTTAGACGGTCGTGTGAGTTGTTGTGCAAATGGCTGCTGAGCAGGTTGCTGCTCTGGTACTTCCACCACAGATCCCAAGACATAAGAACTCGGAAAGCTTGCGGCCACAATAGCATGAAGCCTTTGGGGAGAATTCAAAGCAAGCATGGTCGCCCGCAGGCGTGGGTTGATTTCGACCCGTGATAGATACATCAGTCCACCTCCAAAGCACTAAGGGGATCTTGCTCGGTTTCTCGACCGACTGCAGACGAACTGTCTGAATCCCTCCACTGAGGATTCTTAACGGGTATCGCATTAATGCTGGCGCACAGACTTCTGAATCCATACCTGCGGTGCTCCGGATCAAAACTCAACGGAAGATCCCGACGCGTAAAGGAACCTTGCGTGCCAAACGGGGCATCTATGATTAGGTCTAACTCGGGTTTCTTCTCACGACGCAGCTTTCTCTGATACCACTTTGCCGCTTGCCACGGCACCTGCCGCAGTGCTTCCTCAAGCGGCAGTTCCTCCAGGCTTAATACAAGCTGCCCTGCAGGTGGACATGCCCTTCTCCCCAGGTATAGAGGAAAGCGAGGGTGGCGCAAAGCCTCCTCTATCCGGCTGAGTAAAACCTTGTCATCCGATTCAAGGCCCACAATAAAAACCGCATCGCAGAGGTAATGACGGTATGAGATAAATGCCTGCTTGCTATCAAACGAATGTGCCGTATGGAAATCCTGCAAAAACTCACCAGGTTGGTCAATACGAACACCAAAGCCTAACTGTGTCAAATCCGACAAATCAGCATCACGCTCCCTGCCCAAGGCGGCCGCTAACATACCGACTACGCCACTTTTCGTTGGCTCTCGTTCGGTCGTAAGGTACTTGAATCTGCTTGATAAGCCCCACGACTGCATAGGGGCTGCAAGCCTCAGCAGTAAGGTGCTCATGTCATGCCTCACTCAACTCGGCCGCAGTATCCAGACGATGTAAGGTCTCAGCATAGAGAAGTTCTAACAACTCTGGCAGACTGACCAACTCGCCCAGGTCTACAAGCTCCTGGCCGACAACGAAGGCTCGCTCGGGATCACCTGCAAAATCCTTATAAACTGTCGTTGAATGCTCAACTAACGCCGCACACGAGGCTCTACTGAACCCGCCTTCTCCAGTGCTCTTGACTGGTTTTTCAAAGGCACCGACAAGGTTGATGGGTTGGTCAATGCGTATGCTGACAAGCACCGCGTCGGGCAGTGTGCGATTTGCAAAAGTATTCTGCTTGCCTGTTGGCATAGAAGTGATAAAAGCTCGGGCGAACTCTTGGATGACCTTAGCGACTATCGAGGAGTCGTCGATCTGTTTGGTAAGCTCATGAATCGCAACGGTAGCATAGCGATACAGCGTTGACGAATTATATTCTATGGTGCCAATCATGCCCGCCCCAACGTTATCTTCGGGAGCACGGTCATCAACGGCGGTATAGTAGTCAAACTCATTATCGACTCTGTGGGTCGATATGCTGTGAGCAACCTGCGCTGCGGCATCAGTATTAAGCGCTGGGTCATCTGCGACCATACGTCCGAACAGTGCAATATCTACACCAAAGCCGCGCTTAAGGGCTTCTTGCGCTTCTTTGGTAGAAGGGGTCTCGTTATCCAATATGAGTTTTGCCAGGTTTTCGGCCTGCCGCACACTCATAAAGAACAATGCCTTTGCCTCGGCGTCTTTCGTAGACACTTTCGCGGCGTTGATAACTTTTTCGGCAAGTTTCTTTGCTTCTTCGTCACTTTTGTCTTCGTCGAGACTCATTATTGTCGCTGCAACCATATCCACGATCTTCTTAGTGCGTACGCCGAGATCGGCCTCATCAAAATACTCACGAAACATCAGACGCATAGCATGCTTCCAACTCTGTGACGAGACTCTGGCCCTTTGGACACCGCCGTAACGTGCCGTTTTAGGGCTGCCCGTATCATCACGGTTCACACAGCTGGGCGGCATAGTCTGGATAACATGGAAATCGATGAAAAATCTGTTCGTAGCTGTCATGATTACACTCCTTCTTCCGGGTTGACGTGCTTATTGTTTTTTCGGTTACTATCCTGATCGCCGTTTTGATCATCCTGCTTATTTTTTATGGGCGTCCAAAAATCCTCGCCCCATTTATACATCACCCTGTCTTTCGTCTCGGGATTTTGATGACGATACAGATCTTTTGCAAACCATGGATAGTCCAGGCAGACATCCTTCGCTTTCATCAGTTGAATGAGACCACGGGCGTGCCGCGAAAGTTCGACGAAATCTTTTGCGGTAAGCACCGCGTCAAAACGCCGTTTAATGGTCTGCTCGTTTTCATTGTCGGGGCTAACAAGTCTTCTGGCAGCCGATCCAAAGGAAATATGAGAGCGATTGACAGCCTCGGTCTTCCCTTGTTGATGGAGAGCAAATAGGGTTAGCGTGGTATGAATCGCCTGTTCTGCGGGGGTTACGATACCGTTCCAACTTTTTAGATCTTCAGGTATGTCCGCTAAGGTAATGTCCCAGATTTCCGGCACTTCATCAGGCTCTCTACCGATACCTTTCCTCAGTTTTGCCCGATTCGCTCGCTGCTGTGGCCCATCACCTGAAAGCTGGTTGACTTTCTTCGCTACAACTCCATAGACTTCATCCGCCTTCGTTTTGCTTTCTGTTTGCTCCTGATTACTCATCTGCACTCCTTTCCGAAACCTCACACAACCGAAACACTTTGTTTTTGAACTTTCTATACGCGCGAAATACGTTGACACTCATGCTTTTCGCCGTACTCTCATTGACTTTGTAGATCCCAACTTTAGCCTTTTCGCCTGCCTCATCAATAAGGTCCTCAGCAATGCTTAGAATGATTCTTTGCATGCGGTCAATCCATTCAAGCTGCTTTTCGATATGATCGTCCTGGGTCGGATCAAGCCCTGAAAGCCATATTCGAAAAGGAATGTCGAGCGCAAAAAATGCCCGTTCGCGTGCTGCAGCTTTTACCCCTTCCCTGTTGCGGTCATTATCATTGCCTAAGGATTCGGAGATGTCGAGCGCAAAAAATCCCAACTGCCGCACACACTGATCAGTGGTGTTTAGCAGGTCGACTATCTCAACTATCCAGTCGGCACCTAAGGTATCCAGCAGACTCGTACTCATGGTGAGGCTGTCGCTGATGATGCCGTCAACATAAAAATCTTTGTCAGCGTATTGGATGCCCGCAACCTGCAGACGAAGTGTCGCCTTCTTCAAACGCTCTGCAATCCGTAAAGTTGCTATCCACGAAACCACTCCCGGCTGGCGTTGCCCAGCTGTTCTGGCAAGCAACGAGGGGAATTCCCTCCACACGTGGCGCGATTCACTGTGGCGCCTGGGTGTATAGACATCCGTTTGACTGTTGCTGTCTTTGCGCCACATGGTCATTTGCTCGATAAAGGCGTTTTCTCTATCGAAGAAATCCCCACCCAAGAGAAGATAGCCCGAGACAAGGCCGTCTTTGCGTTTCAGAAGGATTCGTCTCGACTGCAAGGTGAGTAACTCAAGCGGGTCGGTTGGAATGGGGATCTTCTCACGCTCTGATTGATGGACCTCGTCAAGTTCCCAAGTCGCCTGGGTAATAGTAAATGGCTCGTCGTTGCTGTCGAGCAGGGCAAAATTCAGTAACAGTGTCTCAAAGAGCGTATCGCCCTTCACAAGGACTAGTCCAAGTTTGCCGAGCCATCCGGCACCTACCGAAGGCAGCCCTGCTCCGCGGACCGATGGTTTTGCGGATGTGTCATCGTAACCATTCAGATACAGTAGCCAGCGCGCCGCCTCAGCGTTTGACAACCGTTCTTTTGCCTTGCCCGACCTGGTTGGAAAAAAGCGCAGTTTGTTGTTGCTCTCCGAAAGGTCACCCAACAGTTTTGCTGCCTGATACTCTGTTCCCTTCGTGAGCCCAGCAACCTGATAAAAAGGCCGCTCAGGATGAAAGAGATAGAACCGATCCTCGTAGGATTTCAAATACGTAACTATCGGCTCAAAAGGAAACGAGCCTGCACTCCATAACTGCTCCCACCGATCAAGCGCTTCCTCATCAGAGGCTATTGTGCTATGATACCCGCGCACATCAACACGAGCAAAAGTCGCGTACAAGATCGCCAGGAGCAGGCGAAGAACAGCAACGTCTTGTGTTGGCAGCTCTCCTGCTAATGACTGATATTCATGCGCGCGCTCAAATACCTCCAAAAGCGAAACATCCTTGACCTCCCCTCGCAAAGTCATCACCGTCACCCACGGTTCATGAACGAGGTTGAATTCAGCGCTACTCATGGATCACCATCCTTTCAACACACAAGCCGTATTCACGATCATAATGCAGTTTGAAATTCAGAACTTCGGCATACATAGTATCATCCAGAATAAGAAAAAGCTCGCCTTGTAACCACGGGGACTGTTGCCACGCAACAGGAAGCTTCTCGCAACAGTCCTTTTCAAGGGCGGCAATCGTCTTGTCAATTATCCACGAAGCACACATGTTCCTTGGAAGGTTCACCGTACTGCTTGCCACAGTTTGGGCCAACTTTTCATTGCCAGAAAAATCCGAAGGAAGCTCTCTGTCCTCAAAGTCTTTGAGCCAAGGAAGAGTGTAGAATCTGCCGTTGGGTTTTTCCCGGATGATAAGCACTTGGATAGAATCCGTCGTGTCTCTGACGGTCGCCTCGGCTCGCTTACCGCTCGGATCATTCGACAGGTCAGTGTCTAACCAATCAATAATGGTTGCGGAAGGCCCACTGGTCCCACCTGTCGGTCGGCCTATTTGGAACTGCTTTGCCTTAACAGCGGCATCTTCGATCAAGCGCTCGTATTCAGTTCTTGCCTTGCGATACTCTGCTTGCACATCCTTGGCAACTTGTAAACCGCCCTCATCATAAGCTGCTTGTACCAGTCGGGAGATGTCATCGGGCAAAACTATCTGCTCGGGCAGAAGTGCCTGTGTGTTCATAAGCAGATAGGTACCATAGATTCGCTCAGAACCAGTATGGAACTGTGCGTCTCCTTCTACACCGGTCACATAGCACTTCGCATCTTCAAGTGATGGTGGTCTGATGCGCCCCGCATGCCTGTGCAACCTGCCGATGCGCTGTATCAAAAGATCCATGGGGCAAATATCGGATATAAGGATATCGAAATCGATATCAAGGGATTGTTCCAACACTTGAGTACCTACGACAATGAGTTTTTCAGGGCGGTGTACACTGCCGGGGCCAAGCTGTGCGCGCAGGTGTTTTTCGCGCTCTACCCGATCGGGCGCGATAAACCGTGAATGAAGTAAGAGCACGGACTTCTCCCCAAAGGTTTTGGAAAGATCCCGAGCGAGTTGTTGCGCTCGTGTCACCGTGTTCACGATAACCCCAGCGCAGCCCCCGGAGTCAAGGTTGTTTTCAAGACAGGAGATAACGTCTTGTTCGGCGAGCCGCTCAATCCCAACGGTCAGTTTTCTGCCGGATGTTTTTGGGGCAGCAGCCAAGATGTGGGAGTCGGAAGTATATGTGATGAGCGGGTATTCAGACGTGTGTGCCCACTCAGAATGCCTGTCTGTTTTGGCGAGGGCAAGCAAAGATGGGGTGTCCGATGCCGCTTTTGACACAGTGTTCAAATAGGCGTCAACAAGTTTTTGCCGTCGGCTAATCGGAAGCGTAGCAGAAAGCACCACGACAGGAACCTTGTAAGAGCCGAGCCAATTGAGAGTCTTATAGAGGTACTGGCTCATGTACGTGTCGTAAGCATGACATTCATCGAGGATTACGACTTTGTTTGCCAGACCCAGATGGCGAAGCATCAGATGCTTTTGCTTCAAGCCACCCATAAGCACCTGATCGATTGTACCCACCACATAATCATTGAGGATAGCACGTTTGCGTCCATGTGCCCAATCACTGACAATCACCGCATCTTCTCCGTCATTTACATTCGCCGCTGTAAATTTCAACCCGCTAAATCTCTCATTGAAGTGCGCTTTGCCATGTGCAAGTGTAATGGTGTGCATGCCCGGAAGTTTTTTGACCCAAGCTAGTATGCGCTCGAATATACCGTCCGATGTCGCCTGAGTGGGCAGAGCAAAGAAGATACCGCTGCGACCGGTTTTTCCGGCAAGCACTTCTGCGGCAACTAGGGCGGCTTCTGTCTTTCCCTCTCCCATGGGTGCCTCAATAACCACTATGCCTGGCTCTGACACTTCTGTCAATAACTCGGGTATCGCGCGTTGTACCGGCCGAGGCATATCCAGCGAGAATCGCAGCTGGTAAAGATCGTCCAGGCTTTCTAGCTCACAGAGCGTTGAGAATTCCTGATAAGGAGCCAACTCAAGGTGCTCCCAGGCATCAAGAGCCCGTTCCTGGGATGAATTCGGTTGCATTCCTGTTGGGATAAGAGGAAATAGGTTTTCGTCGCTGGCAATCCAGTCAGCCATAATTACTAACCCGGTAAGGAGGACCTGCGTTTGTTTTGAGATACGACAGGCTTTAATCTGTCTGAAAAGATCTGGCCTTATATGTTGCTCCGCCCACGCCACCAACTCATCTTGAACGGTAACCCAAAGAGGATCATTAAAGCCCAGATGGCTTTTCCAAGCATTCTCCATAATCGCAAAAACATCGTTTTTTGAAGGAGGTTTTCCATGATGAGCGCCCGCAATTACCGTGAAGCAATTGTCCCAGCCGTTGCGCCTTAGAATGCTGAAAGAAGCAAGGGGGTGGCGCACAGCGTGTGTCAGGTGGATCCTTTGAGATAGTGAGAAGCCCGCAGAGGCAACATAGGCGGCCAGCTGGCACCCATTATTTTTTCGAAAGCGGCTGGTAGGTGCCATCTGAAAGACAGGGGTCGCTTTGCCGATGTCATGAAACAGGGCTTGTAGGATCACTATGTTCTCGACAAGCTCAGCAAGGTCAATGGGTGTAGCGGAACTATCTTCTCGCTCTTCGGCTTGATGCGCTTTTTGTCTCTCGCCTTGCTTATCTAGAACCGAGCCATCCTGTTTTTGTGTTGGATGAGTAAGCACACCTTCGGAAATGGCCTGCTTTGTGCCGGGCGGAACCCATTCGTTCCAGAGGATCGCGGCAATTGCGGCTGTGTCGGCAAGGTGGACATACAGCGGAAGCCACAGATCCGTGTTGGCAGGGCCAGATTTGCCCCAGAGGATTCGAGCGCACTCAGATAGCTCTGCTGTTGATGCACGATTTGAATCGATAGTCAAGGCATGCTCCATTTCTCGCGACGTGGGCGATATTTGCCTTCCTGCATAAACGCCTGGTAACAGTACAATGTGGTTTGAGCATCAGCCAGCGCGTTATGCGCTTCTGGGTTTTGAACCCCATAGTACTGGGCACAAACCTCTAGTGATTGATAAGTATAGGCGTGACCATGCACCTTTTTTCTCCCATAGACGCAGGCAAATTCTTTCATAAGACAAAGATAAGGTTTTTCCTGCAATTTGATTCCCTGCGCACTCAGAAAGCCCAGATCAAACTCAGCGTTATAGGCGACAATCAGTGCGCCGGCATCAATGATGCCCTGGATTTCGGCTCTCCTGCTTTGGAAAGGAGCCTTACCTTTGACATCGCGGGGTGCTATGCTGTGCACGCGTTGAGCCTGTGGCCAGCTTTTTTTCTCAGTCGGCTTAAAGCTGTCATAAAACAACACGCAGCCTGTTGCGTCGACAAGAGCCAACTGAAGAATCTCGTCATACCTGCCCAAAGCGTTTTGCCGTGATCTTCTATTGACGGGGCAACAGCGCAATCCGGTTGTCTCAATGTCAAGTACGATAAACCTGCTTGCGACGTTACTGTCGACCATCGCTTGCCTTCCTTCTGCTTCTTTGCTACACTACGTATAGAGCCCGGCGCCGAGTGTCACTGAACCTCACATGCGGGGCTCCTTTCTATATTTTCTTGCATTGAAACACTGACAATAAGTACAATGCCTTCTTTCTGTCCTGCTTGATCTGAACCGCAAACCGAACGCCATTTTTTGATACACCGAAAAAGCGGTAGAACCTTTCATTGCCCCGCACATAAATCTCTGGCTGATATGTGGTGTTTTGAACCAAATCGACTACGCAAGCAAAAAGTGCGATCCTGCGGCGACGTTCGCCAGGGTTTTTTGCAAACAAATGCGTCCAGAATATATCGAGAAAGACTTTCTGGCGATTGAAAAACTTGCTACGTACGTACGGTCTCCTGCGTGATCCTGCTGTCATAGCCTGCTGAATAGCCCGCGCCTTATGATAGAGTTCTCTATCATTTGAGCCTGATAAATTAGTGTGCCGTGATTTAAAAAATTCCATTCAATACTCTCACTTTGTCAGACATCTGTTGATGGTAGATGTATACACACTACATCTTATCCCTGTTGTTGTCAAGTTAACGTTAAGTATAAAATAACAAAATCAGAACAATTTCTTCAAATACAATATTTTTTTTGACATGGAGACATTTTTAGTTTAAACTTGCCTCTATTCCTTGCATTAAGCAAGGTTGATCCGATTGTCTTTGAAGGATTGTGTTCGGATTGTCGGATTTACCGGCCCCGCCTTTGCGGGGATGACCTTTTACTTACCACGCCTCGCCCCACGTTAGGGGCGAGGCGAGAGTCGCGCAAGCGCTATGGCAGCGCCGATATAACGCTCTGCGCTAAAATGGAGCCATGCAGCCTTTACACGCACACAGCATCGCAGATTATATCGCGGCTCTAAGTGAGGCCGGCTTATTGGCCGCTCTCTATCAGAAGGCTGACCTGACACCAGGCACTCCAGGTACAGCAGCCAAGCGCCCAAAACCTGGTACCTTAAACACAGTGGCTAAGCACTCAGTACCTGATTTGACCGGAATTGATCCGCTGATCGACAACCCTGGCGCCTCAGATACAACAGACTTTTCATGTCAGGGTTATGCTGACCAGTCAGACAACAACCCCACCACTACAAACACAAAAGACGCGCGCCTCGCGCAGCCGGTTCTACATATCTCCTACGACTCGCGCCAGGAGCAGCAAAGCGGCCTTTTTGTCTGCAAGGGGCAAAACTTCTCCCTAAATTACCTCAAAAGCGCCATTGCCGCCGGAGCGATTGTGGCGGTCTTTGAACACAAAAGCTCCCTTGAGAGCACGATAGTCGACCTGCTGGCCGCACAGGGCCTTGTGGGCATTGCCGTGCGCGATGTCCGTGCCGCGCTTCCGGTCATCGCAAATTGCTATTATAATAGCATTTGGCGCCGCCTGCGCATCGTCGGCATTACCGGCACAAAGGGTAAATCCACAACCACTTACTATTTGCGCCAGATCCTCGACGAATGGGCAGCGGCCACGGACCAACCACCGTGCGCCTATATCTCCAGCATCGACACCTACGACGGCACCACCTGCTTTGAAAGCCACATCACTACTCCCGATGTATTTGAGCTGCATGAGCATTTTGCCCACGCGGTAGCCGCCTCCGTCACGCATCTCGTGATGGAGGTCAGCAGTCAAGGGCTCAAGTTTGGACGAACCGCCGGTATTGAATTTACCGTAGGTTGCTTTTTGAATATTGGCGCTGACCACATCAGCCCTTTGGAGCACAGCGACGAGCGCGACTACCTCACCAGCAAGCTGCTCCTGTTCAAGCAGTGCCAGCACGCCGTCGTCAATGCCGGGAGCGATCATGCCCCTGAGCTCATGGCCGCAGCACGGACAAGTGTGGGAGAAGCCCGCATGACTACCTTCCTCGCCGATACCACAGGCTCCACCAACACACTCACCGCACAAAAAACAGCAGCCAACGTCAAGGCAACACGCATTCGACCGCTCACCAGCGGCATCGAGTTTTTTGTTGACACAGAACGCTTTGAATTAGGCATGACCGGCCTGTTCAACGTCGAAAATGCCCTGGCGGCCCTGTGCTGTGCCCGTACCTTGGGTATACCCACAGACTTCATTCGCCAAGGGTTGCTCACAGCCCGGGTTCCCGGGCGCATGGAAGTGCTGGCATATCCAAACAAACCCGTGGTCATCGTTGATTATGCGCATAACCGCATGAGCTTTGAGCAGTTGTTTGCCTCTGTGGCGGCCACGTATCCCCACACGCGACGCACGATAGTCTTTGGTTGTCCGGGCGCTAAGGCGCTGGGACGCAGACGCGAGTTGGGTGAGACGGCCGGACGCTTTTGTGCTCTGAGCTACCTGACCGAAGAAGATGCCGGCACCGAACCCGTAGAGCAGATCTGCGCACAGATAGCCGAGCATGTGGCAGCGGCAGGCGGCGAGGGGCGTATCATCCCCGACCGCGAACAGGCCATAGCCACCGCCCTGGCCGAAGCCGACGTTAATACCGTCGTGATGCTTACAGGCAAAGGGCGCGAGACCCGCCAAAAGCGCGGTGACCGATACGTTGCTGTGCGCTCCGACCTGGACATCGCCACTGCTATACTTATGCGCGACGAGGCACATGTCGTCACAACACCGAACCATCCAACCTAAGGCAGCGTCAGTGTGTGCGGTTTCGTAGGCTTTACCAGCGACATTACAGATAAAGACTCCATTTTGGAGAAGATGATGCAGCGCATCGTCCACCGCGGCCCCGACATGGGTTCAACGTATAGTGACGAGAGTCTGGCTTTGGGGTTCAGGCGGCTTTCGATCATCGATCTTTCCGAAGCCGGCCTACAGCCGATGACCAACAGTGTCGAAGACAGCAGTGTCGTCGTGGTGTTCAATGGCGAGATATACAACTTTGCGGCCCTGCGCGGCACATTGGAACAGGCTGGGCACCGCTTTGCAAGCAATACAGACACCGAGGTCTTACTGCACGGCTACGAGCACTACGGCACAGGATTGACCGACCATCTGCGCGGGATGTTTGCTTTCGTCATCTACGACCGGCAGGCTCAGCGCCTATTTGGTGCTCGCGACTTCTTTGGCATTAAGCCGTTCTACTACACCCGACTGTGCGACGGCAGTCTGCTCTTTGGCTCGGAAATCAAAGCGTTTTTGGACCATCCGTTGTTTGTGCCCCAGGTAAACGAGCAGGCTCTTGTCCCCTACCTGACCTTTCAATATTCGGCCTTACCGGAGACATTTTTCAAAGGTGTTTTTAAACTGCCTCAGGCCCATCGCTTCTGCTACGACATACCAAGCGGCAAGATGAGTATCGAGCGGTTTTGGGATGCTCGCTTCAAACCGGAGCACCGCCCCTTTGACAAGGCCGTAACGTCGCTTGACCAAGCAATCAACGAATCCGTCGATGCCCATAGAATCGCCGACGTACCCGTGGGCACCTTCTTGTCTGGTGGCATCGATTCTTCTTACATAACCTCGGCCATGCGGCCGCAAAAGACGTTTAGCGTGGGCTTTGTTGACGAGGGCTTTAGCGAGGTCAGCTATGCCAAGGAACTCTCGGACATTTTGAGAATAACAAACTACTCCGAACTCATTGACCCAACTGAGGCACTGGAGGTGTTCCCACAAATTGTCTACCACTTGGACGAACCGGACTCCAATCCCTCGGTGGTGCCCCTTTACTTCCTGGCCAAGCTGGCCGCCCGAGAGGTAACCGTCGTACTTTCCGGCGAAGGCGGAGACGAGCTGTTTGCTGGCTATGACTGGTACGCCGACCCACCCCGGGCCCGCGGATACAAGCGCCTGCCCAGCTGGCTGCGGCGAGCAGTAGCGGCGGTGGCAGGTCGGCTGCCGTACTTCAAGGGACAGGGCGTGCTGTTGCGCTCCTCGGGCAGACCGGAGGACTATTTTTACGGCCAGGCTGTGGTGTTTGAGGAAAAGGATGCCCGCGCCCTCCTCAAGCCAGCCTACCAAAACGGCCCCTCGCCCCGTAGCGTCACCGCGCCGATCTATGCTCGCGTCCAGGATGGCGATGAACTTACCAAAAAGCAATATCTGGACCTCAACTTATGGCAGCCCGGCGACATCCTGCTCAAGGCCGACAAAATGAGTATGGCGCACTCGTTGGAACTGCGCGTGCCCTTCCTGGATCGCGTGGTGTTTGACGAAGCCGCCACAATCCCGGCCGATTACAAAATTAAGGCCGACACCACAAAGTACATCTTACGCCAAGCTGCGGCCAAGACGATACCGCCCCAATGGGCCAACCGCGTCAAATTGGGTTTTTTGACCCCTGTGCGCAACTGGCTGCGCCGCAAGGATTTTTACGCTACGGTGGGTAGCAGCTTTGCCAGCAGCGCCGCGGCTGAGTTCTTTGACCAAGACCAGCTGCATACGCTGCTTGACGACCACTACTACGGACGCGCCAACAACGCCCGCAAGATCTGGACGGTCTTTACCTTCCTCACCTGGCATAAGCGGTTTTTTATAGATGAAGTCGGAGAGAAGGACGGGCCACATTCTGGCCAAACCCCGTCGCACGCACGTCCAGAAGCCTCCCGCGAGGCCATTCATGACTGAGCATCCGAGCGCCCCTGCGGCTGACAGCCCCACTGTGGCCCGCTCTACCGCCCTGATGTCCATGGCTACACTGGCCTCGCGGGCCACAGGTCTGGCACGTACCTGGGTCATGGCCATCGCCATTGGTAACACGCTCGTGACCTCAGCCTATCAGGTAGCCAACAATATGCCTAACATGATCTTCGATCTTGTAGCCGGAGGTCTGCTCAATGCTGCTTTTGTCCCCCTCTACCTCTTGCAGAGCGAAAAGCACGGCCCCGAGGGCGGCAACCGTTATGCCTCCAACCTACTCAATATCGTCATTATAGTGCTGGGGTTGCTCTCGGTGGCAGCCACGTTGTTCGCCCCGCAGATAATAGCCACCCAGACCTTCACTCAATCCAGCACGGCCGAGGTCAACACGCTGGCCGTGGGCTTTTTTAGGATATTCGCCTTTCAGCTGCTATTTTACGGAATCGGCGGTGTTGTCACCTGTGTGCTTAATGCCAATCGAGTGTTTTTTTTGCCGGCTGTGGCTCCGGCCTTTAACAACCTCGTAGTCATAGCTGCCTTTATCGCCTACCTGTTTGTTGCCCCCTTCGACGGCGATTTGGCGTTGATACTGTTGGCCGTGGGTACAACACTGGGAGTCGTGGCTCAATTCGTGGTGCAACTGCCGGCACTCTACAAACAGGGCTTCAAATATGTGCCACGCATCGATTTTAAGGATCCCGGCTTGATCGAGACCATCAAAACCGGTATTCCGATGATCATTTATCTTGTGGGCACGCTCGTGGCTTTTTCCTTCCGCAACGCGTTTTCGCTGGTCAGCGGCGACAACGGCCCGGCCACGCTGATCTACGCCTGGACGTGGTTCCAACTGCCGCACGGGATAATAGCCGCGTCGCTGTCACGGGCATTGTTTACCGAAATGAGCGCCGCCGCCGCCCAGGGCGACACACCGGCGTTTAAACGCTTCATGCAAGATGGTATCTCGGGCACGCTGCTTATCGTCATACCGTTGGCCGGGTTGATGTGTGTGCTCTCCGAACCGCTGATGCAGATCTTCCGTGCCGGCGCGTTCAACTCGGACGATGTGGCCTACGTGGGCGCGATGCTAAGTGTGTGGGTGCTGGCATTGCCGTTTTACTCGCTGCAGCTCTACCTGTTCAACGTCTACGCTGCCATCCGGCGCTTTACGACATTCTCACTTGTCTGCACAGCACTCTGCGCGGGACAATGCGCCCTGTACGCCCTGCTCACAAGCCCTGATCTGCTCGGCCTCGTGGGTATAGCAGTGGCCGATATCGTCTTTTACGCGGTTTCCTCGGCAGTGCTGCTGGTTATACTACGCCGCTACGTGGGACACATTGGCGCCAAACGCACCGCTTCTGGCGCGCTTAAGGCACTGGGGGCAACTGTGCTGGGCGCACTGCTCGTATGGCTTGCCGTGCATTACCTGCCGCTGGGGAGCGGCATCGGCGGCGGTGTGGGCATGGTTTTGCTCTACGGCGGCGCGGCCCTCGTCATGATAGGTGCGCTTTGCTACGCCCTGCGTATACCCGAGATGCGTCTCATAACCGCCTACATAACAAGACTGTTCAAGCGCCGGCTTTCCAGATAGACATCGCTGTAACCTTGGCTGACATGGTCGAATCTAGGAGTAGAGCACCTTTCAAAAAAGCTGGTGGTCATGGGCAAGCGTTGTGGGTACTAGAACACTTTTTTAGAAGCTGATCGTCTCAGGTTCGCTTGTGAACGAGAAGAACGTGGCCGTAGCGTCTTTGAGATAGAGGACCCGGTTGTTGCCGTCGCCAGCCTGATAGCGCTCGGCCAGTTGCGGATAGGCGTCAAGCAGGTGTTGTTCGGCCTCAGTGCGCTCATCGACGACGAGGCTGCCGGCTACCCTGATCCAGGAGCCATCCTCGGGGTCAAAAGCGCATATCTCCACCTTGGGATTGGCACTTATCTGAGCAAAGACATCCTTACTTTTGCCGGTCTGGATATAGAGCCTGTCCTCAAACAGATCAATAGTGCCAAACGGCCTGACATGCGGCTGGTCGCCGGCGGTCGTGGCCAGATAATAGGTCTGGACTTTTTTGAGGAACTCGTAGACTTTCTTCATAGTGCACATCCAATCTCTCGTTGGAATTTACCGGCTGTTGAGGGTTAGCCCGCTGGTGGAATCACAAAAAAGCACAGGGGGTCACAGAAGACCACAAGAGCTCTACGGGCCATAGAGTAGAGGCTGACGCATTACTCGGATTCACCATCCTGGAGGTAACGAATCTTAAGGCCCATGGTATTCTCGGTAGCGGTGATGAAGAAATCCGTCTGGATACCGTTACCAAAGTCAAACCCGTTGACCTGCTCAAACAGTGGCTCGATGGCACCGGTATCCAGGCCGATTGTCGCGCGTAAGCGCTCAAAGCAAGCCGTAAACCGCGCCACGAGCATCGTCGTGAACGCCCGCAGGTTCGTGGCTGTACCATGTACCCGCACACCGATGGGCAACACCGCAACCTTCGTAGCCTGGATGATAAATACCATACTGGCATAAGGGCCACCCACGTCTCGAGCAGCAGCCAAAGACAGCGAACGCAACTCGTTATAGTAGTAAAAGCCCATGGTGGACTGCCCCGAGCGTTCTTTTATCCCACCGAGGATGGCGTTGGTTTGTGGAGAGAAAAACACGACTCGATCATCAGAAAACCCAGTCTCCCAACGCATGCCCGGCATAGTGTAAGGATTTTGATTGTAGCGAGAACCGATGCTGGTGAACGCCAGCACATCCAAACTGCCCAAAGGCATGTACTCAAAGGTCTCGTGAGCAGCAGGCAAAAGGCGACCGTTCGCATCCGTAGCAAAATCGTCTTTGACACTGACGTGTCCGCTACTCGTGGAGTCGAACTTAAATTTGGCTATGGCAATGCCCATCGGGGCTCCTTGGTTCGTAGACACACGGCGACACCACACACAGCTTGTTACGAGCGAAGCAAAGTATACATGCCTGCTCCGTATTCCGTATGTACCCAATATTGTAACGCAAGTCCTTTAGATTACCTAATCTGCCCTTTACCGTAGCAAAATCGTGTATACTTTGTTTATGTGCGCACATGCAGCCTTAAACACTAAACGCGCCGCAGACAAAAAACCGTTTTTTGGTGATGTCTGTCTGTTGGGCTTGGAGCTGACCGGCCAAGCAGTAGTTACGTATTTCCTTGAGCATCCCCTAAGTCTTACGTCTCTCACAATTTATGCAAGCTGCCCCACCCCCGAGGTCCAGGCCTTTGCCGCAAAATTGCCAAAAAATATAGCAGTTAATCTGGACTGCGCCACTGTAGTCGGCCACTACGACACCACAGTTGCCAGCCCGGGTATTTCTCCCCAGGCCCCGCTTTACCAAAGTGCTCTGACCTGTTCCGTAGAGCTGATCAGCGAGCCGGAGTTGGCCTGGCGTGTGTCGCCAGAAGATTGGATAGCCATTACCGGCACTAACGGCAAAACGACAGTAACGGAGCTCACAGCGCATCTGCTGAACGCAGCGGGCACAAAAGCTTTCGTGGCGGGCAATATTGGCATTCCCTGCATCCAGGCGGTATCCCACCGTCCCCCTGGTAGTTTCATCGTGGCCGAGCTGTCATCTTATCAGCTGCATTCGACCGTAGATTTTGCGCCGGATGTAGCCGTCTTGCTCAATATCACCCCCGATCATCTCAACTGGCACGACGGGTTTGAAAACTACGCCGCAGACAAGCTAAAACTTTTGGCCAATGTGGACGCGCAAAACCCCGTGATAATCGATGCCACGCTCGAAAATACCCGCAGTCTTGTACGCAAGCTCAGAAATGAGGGGAGAAGGGTCATCCCGCTGGGTGCCACCGAAGGCATCTACGAGAGCATGATCGAGCGTTGCGGTGCACCCGAGGCCGCCTATGTGGATGAGCGCACACAGCGTCTGAATGTTGTCCTTAACGGCGAGCAACTGGAATTGGCCCCAACAAGCAGCCTGAATATCAAAGGCACCCATAACCTCAGTAATGCCCTGGCCGCAGCTACAGCGGCACTGTGCGTGGGAGCAACGCCGGGTGCCCTCAGCGCTGGTCTGACCAGCTTCAAGCCTCTGGAGCATCGCCTGGAACCCTGCGGCGAGGTAGCCGGCGTAAACTTTATCAACGATTCCAAAGCAACGAACACCGACGCGGCCATACGGGCAATTATTGCTTTTGGCGACGACGCGCCTGGAATAAAGACACAGACAACCGCAGCGAGCGATACTGTAAGCGCTGGTACAAACAGCGCAACCGGCACAAAAACCAGCAAGACATATAACTCGGTAATCAATACAGCAGACAATGCCGCTCTTATCGTCTTGTTTGGTGGCTCAGACAAAGGCACTGCGTTGGATGACCTCGTCTGTGCCTGCCAGGGCCTGTGCAAATATGCCGTCTGCTTTGGCGAGGCCGCAGCACGCTTCTATGCAGCTTTAAGTCCGGCGGTTCCCACCAAGCTGGCCCGTAACCTCGACGATGCCTTTGCCCAGGCCGTAACGCTGGCTCAGAGCGGCGACGTGGTGCTCCTCTCCCCTGCCTGCGCTTCTTTTGACGAGTTTGCTTCCTTTGAGGCCAGAGGTGCAGCATTCAAACGCCTGGTGGCCACGTGGGAACAGCAAAATCGTAGGATCGGTGAGAAGTGAGCCACGCAGGTAGCAAAGGTGGAGGCATCGGTGGAAACATCGGCCGTATGGCGCGTGTCGACACCAAGCCCGGTGCTAGGCAAAGCGTGAGTTCCGGCACCAGACGTAGCGTGGGCCCCGGCACTAATGCCGGCTTGGGTTTCGGCACAAAGTCAGGTACCAAGTCAGGTGCCAAACCGAAGCCGAGCGCGAGTTCCAGCACCAAGCCGGACGTAAAGTCCAGCGTAAAGTCCAGCGCCAAACGCAGTTTCGAAGGTGTGACATCGAATGCTATCTTGGCTCCACGAATCGTCTTTATCAGCATCGTCGGCTGTCTTTTATTGTTTGGGCTCGTGATGCTGTTCAGCGCCTCGAGCGTGTTCAGTTATTACGCCAACGATAACACCGCGGCGATGTTTACCAAGCAGGTGGTGTTCGTTGTGGTGGGTTGTGTGTTGGCCCTTGCGGTTGCCATCTTCCCCTTTGAACGGATAATCGATCGTATCTCTTATCCGGGCTGGTTTATAACTGTGGCGTTTTTGGTAGGCACACTGGCGATAGGCAGCCTGATGTTGGGCTCTAAACGTGAGTTCGAACTGGGGTTCATGTCGTTTCAGCCCAGTGAGTTAGCCAAGATTGCCATGATCTTGGTACTGACGCACCTCGTTGAGCGGATTCACAAGACAGGTACCAGCCGCCAGTTGGTCGCTGTTATGGTCGTGGCCGCCCTGGTGCCGATAGGCCTGATAGCCGCTGAGCCTGATTTGGGCACGACGATCATCGCGGTTATCGGCATTCTTTCGGTGCTCTGGTTTGGAGGCATACCTAAGCGAGTGCTGGCGATCATCGTCGCCGCAACCCTCGCTTTGGGGCTCATCATGATGTTTGCCGTGGACTTTCGACAGGGGCGCTGGGGGGCCTTTCTCGACCCATGGGCCGATCCTTTGGGCAACGGCTACCAGATCCTTAACTCCTACTACGCCTTTGGCGATGGCGGTTTGTTTGGCGTAGGCATAGGACTGTCACGCCAGAAATTCACTTATCTGCCCGAGGCTCATAACGATTTCATCTTTGCGATTGTCGGTGAGGAACTGGGGCTCGTCGGCGCTTTGGTCGTGGTGGCCCTGTTTATGGGCCTTGTGCTCTCAGCATTCCAGATAGCCAGGCATGCCCCCTCTCGCACCGGTTCCATCTTAGCGGCGTCCTCGGCGGTGTTGATTGGCAGCCAAGCTTTCTTGAACATGCTCTGCGTCGTTGGTGCCATGCCCGTCACCGGAAAACCGTTGCCGTTCTTTAGCGCCGGTGGTTCTTCGATGATCTCAACGATGATTCTTGTAGGGTTGATTCTTTCGGTGTCATTCGAATCAAAAGAACCGTCCGTCCATGATCTGCGCCGCGAGCAGTTAGTCATACTCAACGGTGGCGGAGGGCGGCAACAGGGCGCTTTGGACATCCCTGCGAGCAGTAGCAGCGCAATCGAGGTCGTTGCTTCTCGAAAGGCGAGTAAGGCTCCCATTCCGGCAAATGGCAGTAACGCGGTACGGTCGGCTCGGGTCATACCCATCTCAATGTCAGCGTTACGCAAGAACCGCAGTGGACTGGCAGACCGCTACCGTATGCTTCAGGATAATGCCCCCACCGCAGCAGCCGTTGGAATGTCGGAAAAGCAAAGCTCGGAACAAAACAGCCGAACCGCCACCCTTTACAGGAAAGTCCGCGTGCCATGAAAATTACGGTCGTAAGCTTTATAGGCGAGAAGGGCCAAAGTGACGACCTCAGCGCGAAAGCTCACCTGTCATGAAGCTGGTTGTAACCTCGGGTGGCACCGCTGGCCACGTCTATCCGGCACTGGCGGTAGCAGATTATTTGTCCCGAGCTGGACACGAGGTGGTTTTCGCCGGCAGCACGAGTGGCATGGAAGCAAAGCTGGTTGCCCAGACAGACTTGGAGTATGTTGCCTTTGAAGCCCGAGGTTTCAGCCGCCAAAACCCGCTGACACTCCTTACTTCCACGATGCTGCTGGCCAAATCAACGCGAGCGGCCACGTCTTGGCTGAACACAGTACGTCCACAGGCGGTGGCCGCCTTTGGTGGTTATGTTTCAGTTCCGGTAGGCCGAGCAGCAATCCGCAAGAGCATACCGCTCGTAGTGCACGAACAGAATTCTGCGTTGGGCTGGGCCAATCGTTATCTGGCTAAGCATGCCAGCGCCGTAGCACTGAGCTATCGTTTGAGTTCGGACGAACTACACTCTGTTGACCCAGCTCGAATCAACATTACGGGAAATCCCGTACGTGCCGAGTTTGCTCGCATCGCCAATCCAGACTACGCCCGCGAACTGCGTACGCGCTTCATCCGGGATTTATCGATACCTGCCGAAGCAACCGTGCTGCTCGTATTTGGTGGCTCGCAAGGTGCCCGACACATCAATACAGCCATGGTGGGGCTGGCACGCGCGATAGTTGCGCGCAGTAATTGGTACGTCATTCACCTCACCGGTAAAAACGAATTCGACACCGTCAAATCTCAGCTTGATGAGCAGTTAGGAGACAACACTCAAGACCGTAAACGGTGGAAGCTGTTGGATTACTGCGATCAGATGCCGGCGGCTTTCGCTACGGCCGAACTGGTACTGGCGCGGGCCGGGGCCAGCTCGTTGGCCGAGATTGCAGCAGCACAACTGCCGGCTTTACTCATCCCCTATCCTTATGCCACGAACAATCACCAGGAAAAGAATGCCGCCGCACTGGTGCAGGTCGGCGCTGCTGTCATGGTGCTGGACAGTATGCTGGACAGCCCACGTTTTGCCCAACAGTTATTTGCCCTGATGGATGATGTCGACGTACGTCGACAGATGCGCACAGCCGCAGCGGGATTAGGGGCGATGTCGGCCACAGCTGCCGTAGCGGAGTTAATCGTGCGAAGCGCCCAAAAAAGTCAAGGTTAGCTACAAAACAAGGGCAAGGGCAAGGCGCTCCTCAGGATGCTCTCCATAAGACCCGAAACGACTTACCCTGCGTCCACCACCTTTTTTCTCTCCTTTTTGTATCCTTATCATTTTTATGGAGAAACGAGGTGACGTGTGGCCGCTTATGGCTATGTGCGTGTATCAAGTACCGAACAGAACGAAGACCGACAGATGGTGGCGTTGGCTGCAGCTGGCATCATACAAGAGAATATCTATATCGACAAACAATCAGGTAAGGATTTTGTCCGTCCTTCGTATCGAGCGCTTGTCAAGGCACTGGAAAAGGGCGATTTACTCTGCGTCAAAAGCATCGACCGTTTGGGGCGCAACTACAACGAAATACAAAATCAGTGGCGTCACGTGACTAAAGAGATAGGGGCCGACATTTCCGTTATCGACATGCCACTGTTAGATACGCGAAATGGCAAGGATCTGATGGGGACGTTCATTGCCGATTTGGTGTTGCAGATACTGTCCTTTGTTGCCCACAGCGAACGTGACAGTATCCATGAGCGCCAGGCAGAGGGTATTGCCGCCGCCCACCTGCGCAACGTGCGCTTTGGCAGACCGGCGAAAGAGCTGTCGAATGACTTTGTCGATATGGTGCACCAATGGGAGAAAAAGCACATCCGGCTTGACGACGTACTCAAAGCCTGCAAAGTGAGTAAATCGACCTTTTATCGCAGGTTAAAAGAGTTGAGAATGCACAGCGGCAGGTACTGAAAACCCATGTCAAAGGGTGGAGAATTTGGCACGGGCCGTACACCAAGTATTACATAAAAACACAGCGAACACACGCGTCGATATGACTAACGAGTATCCGGCCACAGGCGAGTTGGCTACGAATTTTGGCAGGCCGTATAGCTATTACATAAACGTCAGGACCGACTCCGCTCGCGGCGGGATCGTGAAAATAGGCTATCCAAGCTAGCATCAATAGATGGGAAGTTTCTATAATTCCCCGTCTATTGTCACGTCCCCTTTCGAGGGCTCACACTGACGCGATGTTCAAGCAGACAAGGAACCGTCCCCGTCTATTTCACCGTCTCTTTCATTGCTACAGACTTTGGGCGAAGAACAGGGCGAATCCGAGTGCGGCCAGAATGGCAGTAATGATCCAGAAACGAATGACTACTTTAATTTCGCTCCAGCCCTTTTGCTCAAAGTGATGATGCAGCGGTGCCATCAAAAATATACGCTTTCGAGTTAGTTTATAGTAGGCCACCTGGGCGATGACGCTGAGGGCCTCAACCACAAACAGACCGCCCACGACCAAAGATACAACCTCGGTTTTGGTCAATACGGCCAAGGCGGCAAAAGCCGCACCGAGTGCCAACGAGCCGGTGTCTCCCATAAAGATACTGGCCGGAAAGGCATTGAACCACAAAAAACCCACACAGGCTCCGGTTACGGCTGCCGCGAACAGTGCGAGATTGAGTTGGTCGGTACGGTAAGCAATAGCCGCCATCACAAGCATGGCCAACATCACCGCGCCACCGGCCAGACCATCCAGACCATCAACAAGGTTGACAGCATTGGACATTCCGGCCATCAACATAAACACAAAGAACATATACACCCAGGGAATGCGCAACACGATTCCCTGGCCAAAATCGATGCTCGTCGTAAGCACACCCAGATCAATCGGCTCAAAAAAGGGTATGGTGATCGTTGGTTCAATGCCGGCCAGATTCACAGCCGCCAGGCAAAACACTACAGAGATCAGCGTAAGGCAGATCATCTTGGCGTTGGGTCTGAGCCCCAGCGAACGTTCCTTGATAACCTTGGACATATCGTCAACGAGACCCATAGCGCCGGTGAGTACGGTCACCAGCGTTACCAGCAGGAGCGGCACCATGCCAGACGGCTCGTTATACTGACCAAACAGCATCACGGTTATCACGACCGCCACGAGCAAGACCACGCCGCCCATTGTAGGGGTACCCTGTTTGACAAGATGGTGTTGCGGACCGTCAGCACGAATCTGCTGACCTATCTGACGCACTTTGAGCAGTCTTATCCACAACGGCAAAATGAGCATGGTCAACGCCATGGCGATAAAAATTGCCAGAAATACCAGGAACGTGGGGTATTGGGCCAATACGGTCTCACCAAACATCAGCGCCACCTTTCGCCTGAGAGCCTTTGGGCAACGCAGTGCCGAAGATGCTGTTCGTCATAAAATTACACACGTCTCTCACACCTTTGAGCCGATCTGTTCCAGTTTGGCTACCAACTTCTCCAGTTGCATGCCACGCGAGGCTTTGACCAGCACCACGTCTTTGACCGGTGCAGCATTGTTTGAGGCGGTGGCGGAAGCGAAATCGTTGGCAGTGGCGGAGTCGTTGGCGGGGTCGTTGGCGGGGTCGTTGGCGCTCGTGGAGTCGCTAGAATCTTTTTCGCTCGTATAAACACTCTGCCCTTCGCACAAAAGAGACGTAAGGACCTCAACGGCCGTGGCACTGTTGGCGCAGGAAAATACGCGTTCGGCAGGCATGCCCACCGCCAGAGCGCCCTCGGCGATAGAGGCACCGAGTTCTCCCACAGTAACCAGAATATCTACACCACTCACAAAGGCAAAGGCGCCGATTTCGCGGTGAAAAGCCTGCTCTTCCGATCCCAGTTCGTACATATCACCCAAAACCGCGATATGGCGGCCCCGGGCGCTAAACTGACCCAGCAGTTGCAAGGCCGCACGCATGGAATCAGGATTGGCGTTATAGGTATCGTTGATGATGGCACCAAAACGGGTGCGAATTATCTCCTGGCGCAACGCAGCAGGCTTGGCCTCGGTAAGGGCCGCAAGAATCTTGGGGACCGGAACTCCAGCGGCAATGCCCACGGCCACCGCCGCTAAGGCGTTGTAGACGTTGTGCTCACCCGGCAGGCCCACGCGAGCCGGATACTCGCGACCATCCGGCAGCCACAAAACAAAAGACGGATGACCACCGGCATCGTAGCTGATGCCGGTAGCCCTCAGATCGTTGTTGGCTCCAAGACCATAGGAGACCACCGTAACAGTGCGTTCGTCTAACCGAGCAAGCTCACGCAGACGTTGGCTATAGGGGTCATCTCCGTTGAGAATGGCGATGCCGGTCGTGTCGGGCAAGCTGGCAAACAGCTCGGACTTGGCCCGGGCGATATTCTCCCGCGAACCCAAAAGCTCGCAGTGAGCCACGCCCACATTGGTTATCACGCCAATCTTGGGCAGGGCGACCCTGCACAGTGCCGCTATCTCGCCCAGAGCCTGCATGCCCATCTCGGCTACAATCATCTCATGTTTGGGGTCAGCGTCCAGAATAGTGGCCGGCAGACCAATCTCGTTGTTGCGGTTGCCGGGAGTAGCATGGGTGTTAAAGCCGGCCGCGAGAACACCGGCGATAAGATCCTTCGTCGTCGTCTTGCCCGAGGAACCCGTGATGCCCACAACCGTGGCCGGCAGTTTTTGCCTGTAGGCGGCCGCCAAGGATTGCAGAGCGGCAAATATGTCGTCGTCAGGGGCATGCAACAGCGCGGCTCCCGTCTGGGTGGCAACAGCCATAACATCCGCGCTTGGCTTTTTGGAAGCAATAGCCGCTACCGCCCCAAGCCTTAAAGCCTCAATGATGTAGTCATTGCCATCTGCGCGCTCACCCTTGACGGCCACAAACAGGCTGGCCGGCCCCGCCAGGCGCGAGTCCCACACCAGCTCCGTAGCCTGCGTTGTGCCCGTAGTGGGAGCAACCACCACCTCAGAAGCGGAAAACGCGATGATATCATCTACACTCAGGTTCATATCTGCCATTCTATCGTAGTAACAAAAGCCCGTTGGCCCGGAGAGAAAAACTATCCCGCGCGGCCTTCCTGTGCGCGGATTGAGTTCATGCGCTTCGATCGCGCACCTTAATCATATGCTTCGATCGTACACCTTAATCGTACGCGCCAATCGCGCGCGCCCTGGCTCAGCCGCCCGTATCTATGCGCCAACTATCTTCTTTGACCGTGGCCTGCGGCGCATCGGCACTACCCGCTAAAGCAGGATCGCCCGACGTGGGATCTGTCTGCCCAGCGTTCTCGTCGGTTCCAGACCCAGACTCACTGGTGTTGGCAAGCCCAGACTCGTCAGCCCAGTGCGATTGGGGATCAGGTTCAACTACCGGCGTTATCATATAGCGATTGGCCACAAAGGACATAATTATGGAAAAAAACGGTGTGGAGGGAGCATTGTTATAGTTAGCCGGTCGATCAAATGAGCTGATAAATACTAATTTGCTATTCGAATTATCAATATAGCCGACAAAAGAGGTAATGAACTCACTGGCAAGATAGCCACCCTGAGGCGACGCTATCTCGGCTGTGCCGGTCTTGCCCACGACGTCAAGCCCCGGTAAATCGGCGGCCTTGCCCGTACCGTCGGTGACCACGCCACGCAAAATATCCTCAACAACCCGCGCAGTCACAGGCTCCAGTACCTGGCGCGAATCGAACACTAACTCACTGTCATACTGAGGCCGAGCTATGAGGAAATGCGGCTGGATGAGCAGACCGTCATTGGCGATGGCTCCATAGAGACCGGCCATCTGCAAAGAGGATACCTGCAAACCCTGGCCAAAAGAGATGTTTGCGGCCTGCACTGGATTCCAATCCTCCAGCGCGGCCAGCATACCATTGGTCTCGCCCGGATAATCCACATGTGTAAACGCTCCCATGCCAAAACGTTGCAGGTAGTTGTTGAACAGCTCGTCTCCCACTTTTTGTTGCATTAAAGAAGCGCCGACGTTAGAGGATCGCGCAATTATCTGACTGAGCGTCATCTCCTCATCAGAACGCTTAACTGCATCTTTAATAGTATAATCATATATATCTAATTCGGCCGGACAATACAGGCTGTCTTCTGGGGTCATGATGCTGTTTTCCAAAGCTGTGGCCGCAATGCAGACCTTAAAGGTCGAGCCCGGCTCGTAAGGTGATGTTATCGCCTTGAGCGTTGTGGCACCGGCAGCAACATCCTCGACGCTGACTTTTTCGCGATCGTAGAGTGGCAGCGAGGCCCCGGCGATAATCTCGCCGGTTGCACCGTCCAGCAAAAGCGCGTTGGCATTCTGGCAGTTGCGCTGGTCGGCAACGGCTTTGAGGTTGTATTCCAGATACTGTTGCAATTCGATGTCCACAGAGATAATGATGTCCTGGCCGTCGATCGCCAATACCTGCTCCTGTATACCCCCGATGATCGGCAGAGGATTCTGGCTTTGGTCCATGGCCTTGCCTTTTTGGATGACCATTTTGCCGTCAACCCCACGCAAAATGCTGTCATAGGTCTGTTCCAGACCACTGATGCCCGCATTCTCATCGTTGACCGCACCGATTATCTGAGCGCCGATGTGCCCATAGGGGTATTCGCGCTTTGTGTCGGGGAGATAACCGATACCCGTGAGCGGAGTGACAATCTCGACCGGTACATCGTTTCCGCGGGCTTTGATAGCCTGAACCTCAGCATCGCGGTATTGCTGAGCACTGTCTTTAAGTTTCTGGGCGGTCTCGGGACTGGCTTTCTTGGCGATATAGACAAACGTTGACTCACGATCGTTCGTGAGCGCTTCAAAATACTGCTGGGCCGTGCCACCCAGTACCTCAGAGAGTACCTGGGCCGTCTTTGGAGGATCTACTATCTTTGAAGGGTCAGCGTAGATCGTCGTGGCTTCAACGCTGGCGGCTAACACACTGCCATTGCGATCGAAGATGGTACCCCGGCGGGCCTCCAACGTATATTCCAAGGTACGCTTCTCCTGGCCCTCGGCGGCCAGCGCCTGGGCATCGACAATGGTCAACATGAGGAGTTTTACAAAGATTATCAGTACGATGATGACAAACAGCGCAACAACCAGACCTTCGCGACTCCCCAACAAACGGTTAAAAACATCAACGGTGGCCGTACTGACCTTTGAGTTCTTACCGGGTGTGGCATTCTTGTTGTTTTTTGACATACCTGTCCTGCCTGTTTAAGAAACGTGGACAGTTGAACTGCAGAGAGTCGGGGCACTCTGCAAAGCCGGAATGCTTTGTAAAGCAACAGCGCTTTGTAAGGGCGCAGTGTCCTTTGCTACCGGCACACTCGCAGCTTGAATGGCAGCCTGGTCGGCTTCCTGGGCGGCCTGTACTGCTTCTGCTTCCTGAGCGGCACGGGTGGCCTCCTGAACAACGCGAGCAGCCTCCTGCTCGGCCTCAGCCTGAGCAACCGCAGCAGCCATATGATCGCCGGCAGCCTGTGCCAGCAGGCTTTTTACTTCGGGAGAAAAACCCTGACGCGCGGCTAGAGTAGCAACTTGATTATCGGGCAGCATCCCCAGTTTAGTGGCGGCATCCTGCACCCGATTGGGATTGGTAGCCACCGAGTGCCTGACCTCAAGCTCAAGACCCATGGAACGGGCAGTTGTAATCTCATTGGCGATCTGCTCGCCGTTTAACATCATCTGCACGGTGAGATTTGAAAGGGCAATACGTGCAACACAGACGCTGGCCAGCACCGCTATGACCACTGCGGCCATAACGGCCGCCGTCGTTGCCCAAGGCTGGATATCCGGTCTGGTTCGAGCCCCCAGGCCTTTGCCGGGCAGGGCTTTGAGTTGCGGCGCCGGGCGCGCTTGTGGGGCGACAGCATCTTGTGTTGGCACACGTGCCAACGCATCTCGATTATAAGCTAGGTTTGTTCGTGCCACTGCTCTGACTACTCCGTTTAAGCTACGTTTACTGTGGTTGCTGCGTGTGCTTACTACTTGTGGTTACTGTTTCCGGTTATCTACTATTCGGTTACTTGCTTTTGGCTACTGCCTGTGGCGCGCCACTCCTGGATCGAGATCCCCTCCGGGGCTGGGATCCTCCTCAGGTGACTTGATCGCCCAGCGCAACTTAGCGCTTTTGCTACGCGGGTTGTCCTCTCTCTGTTCGCTGGTAGCGACCAGCGCTCTTTTAGAGATGCGCGAGAATATCGGTTTGATACCACAGGTGCATATGGGTGCCTCGGGTGGGCAGATACAGCTTTTAGATAACTCGTTGAACAGGTTTTTAACGATCCGATCCTCCAGCGAGTGATAGCTGATGACTACGAGACGCCCTGCGGGATTGAGCCACCGTACCGCGGCGTTAAGCCCTGCTTCAAGAACATCCAATTCTCGATTGACAGCGATACGCAAGGCCTGGAAGGTGCGTTTGGCAGGATTGCCTCCGCTGCGTCGATATCGCGCCGGAATCGCCGATTTGACGATCCGCACCAACTCAGATGTAGACGTTATCGGGGCCTGAACGCGCGCCTTGACGATGCGATGAGCAATCTGGACAGCATGGCGTTCCTCCCCAAAATTACGGAGGATCCAGGCGAGATCGGCTGCGGTTGTGTTGTTGATGATCTCTGCTGCGGTTGTGGTTTGTGTACCTGGATCCATCCGCATGTCAAGAGGGGCATCACGCGCATAGGAAAAACCCCTGCTGGGTATATCAAGCTGGTGAGAAGAAACTCCCAAATCGAACAGAAAGCCATCGATGCCGGGAACGGGGACCTGAATTAAAAGTTCATCGAGATCCGCAAAATTACCTTTGATGATTGCAAGGCGGGCGGGCGATGGGTCACTTAGCGCACTTAGTGCAGCTTTCAGGCGCGCGTGCGCAAAGTTTAACGCCTCAACATCCTGGTCGATGCCTATGAGCAGTCCGCCTGGACTGATATCAGGCGCTATCGTCAGTGCATGTCCGCCGCCGCCTAAGGTACAGTCACAGAATACCTCGCCGCTGGTCATGGCCAGAGCCTCTCTGCTCTGTTCGAGCATCACGGGTCTATGCCGATATTCTCCTGTCAAGTAGCTGCCTTATCACACAGGCTTGTCGTACACAGATGCCTGTGCCCGACGCTGCCGGTTGGCCTCCCAGATCTGGGCACTGCGCAACACCAGATGATCTTTAGCGCCGGAGATGACAACTTCCTTGTCAATACCAGCATATTCGCGCAGATGTGCGGCTATGGCAATCCGACCAATACCATCTACATGAACGTCCTCGGAATTTTCGTAGTATTCCTCGGTAATGTCGTCCAGCGCCTGATTATTGGCCGCGTAGCCACCTTTGGACTCCATGACGCTGTCGAGCCAGGTATCGAAGCCCTCCTCGGTATAGAGCACGAGCGCCGGGAATTCTGCGTTAGGGGATTTTGCAAGAACAAGTTCTTCAGGAAGCAATTTGCGGTATTTGGCGGGAAGCGATATCCGGCCCTTGCTGTCTATAGTGCCTTGAGCTCTGCCTTTGAGTCCGGACATGCCTCACCTCCCTGGTGTGTTTATTACTTCCTGAAGAACGTGCGTTGCCCATTTTATCCCACAACTTAACAATTTACAACACAATATTACATATTTTTGATTTTTTTGTCGATTTTAGGGGGGAGAATGACCGTAAACGAGCGATCGAGGGTCGATCGAGGGTACAAGAATCGAGGGATGAGCACCACATTCGGGAGAAAACGCCGGCGAACGGATGTGAATAGGTGTTGGCGAGCGAGTGTTGGCGAACAGACGTAGGGTTCGCCGAACGCGCGCCGAGAAAGACCGGCGCTGTTGACAATCATACCGTCCCTTTGCCCTGGAGGGGCTGGGCTCGGGTCATATTGTCTGCCAACAATCGCTTTTTGCACATAGTAGGTGCCGCCCCCACAATGAAAGTTTATGTGAGTACTGCCCGGCGTGGTATTGACGAAGCTCACCGGTATCCGGAGCATGGGCCTGTATGTGAGTACTGCCCGGCGTGGTACTGACGAAGCAGCGTCCTAATGGCCGGCGCCGGCGCTCATCTGTACCGCGTGCTCAAACTGATCGTAGATAGCATCAAAGCACTCCGTGGCCGCTTTTAAGCTGCCGGGCAGATTGATAACAAGGGTGCGGCCGCGCTGCATGCATACAGCCCGCGAGAGCATGGCCCGGCGCGTTTTCGTCATCGAAGCAGCGCGCATGGCCTCGGCGATACCCGGCACCATGCGCTCACAGACATCAGCCGTCGCCTCGGGAGTAACGTCGGCCAAAGACAGGCCGCTGCCACCACAGGTCAAAACGATGTCGCAATCTGCAGCAGCGGCGACGATGGCCCGAGCTATCAGTTCACGCTGGTCTTTGACCACCACATGGCTTACCACCTGCCAACCCTGGGCGCCTATCCGTTGAGCAAGCTCGGTGCCGGCACTGTCCTCAGCCAGGGTACGTGTGCTGGAGGCCGTGATTATCGCGAGTCTGAGCATGGTGTTTCTCCCCTTTTCGTCTGTGATTGCAAGCAACAGGTGCGGTCCTGGGAGCGGACAATTCCTGTTCTAGTTTACTATTATATTAGCTTACTATTACATTGGAGCCCGATGAGCCCACCGCACTGTTTGCGTGCTCAGTGCCTTTAGTGCTATTCTCACTGACCTCGATGCCGTCGCGTATCCAAAGGCCAGACTTACCGCCTTCCTTTTTGAGCAGCATGATCTCGTCGATCTCCATGCTTCGATCTATGGCCTTGCACATATCGTAGATGGTCAGGCAGGCCACACTGACCGCCGTCAGGGCCTCCATCTCGATGCCGGTTTGCCCTGTCACACCCAGCGTGGCTTCCACGTAGATGCCGACTTTGCCATCGCTGCGCTGACCTGTGTCGACAGGGCTGAGTTCCACCGCGCTGTTCGTGATGTTAAGCGGGTGGCACAGGGGGATAAGATCAGAAGTGCGCTTGGACGCCATAATGCCGGCTATGCGCGCTGTGGCCAAAACGTCGCCTTTGGCGGTTGTGCCCTCGACTATGCGAGTCAGGGTGTCTGGCTGCATGGATATAAAGCCGCTGGCTCGGGCATGGCGCCTGGTGCTGTCCTTGGCGCCGACGTCAACCATCCGTGCCTGACCCTTGCTGTCGATATGGGTAAGTTCTGACATCGTTTCTCCTTTGGTACAAACGTAGATTCCGTGGGCGCTCACGAACATTTACGGGTGCTCACGAACACTTACGGACGCTTATAGGCATCACGAACACATGAGGATATGCAAAGCACTAGCCACCTATCTGATGCATCAGCCGCTCGGTGCCGACCCGGTTATGGTGCGAGGACGGCTTGGAGCCCAGAGCATCGAGCAAGACGGCGCGCACATCTTCGTCAGTGCCCTCACGCAGCGCGGCTTTGGCATCGAACTTAAGGTCGCTGAACAGGCAGGGCAACAGCTCGCCCTCGGCGGTCAGACGCAGACGGTTACACTGTCCGCAAAAATGTCGACTCAAAGCAGAGATGAAGCCAAGCGTGCCCTGGGCACCCTCAAGGTGATAATAACGGGCCGGACCCCAGCCGTCAGGCGCTTCGCTGGGCTTGGAGAGAGCCGTGAGCTGTCCCAAACCGGCGGCGGCAGCGCTTTGACTGATAAGATCAATCAGTTCCTCGTTAGGTATCGTGTCTGCGGCAGTCCAACCCAGACCCGCGCCGCCGCAGGATTCTCCCACAGGCATATACTCGATAAAGCGCACGTGCAGGGGCCGGTCCATCGACATACGGGCAAAGGCTAAAAGGTCCTGGTGTAAGCTGCGTACGACCACAACGTTAATCTTAACGGGCTTAAAGCCCGTGGCCAGAGCTGTATCTATGCCTTTGAACGCATCGTCGATGGTGCCCCATCGAGTGATGTAGCGGTACTGTTCGGGATCTAACGTGTCCAGGGAAATGTTTACACGGCTTAACCCGGCTTGGCGCAAAGAATCAGCCATTTTAGGAAGCAGTATGCCGTTTGTGGTCATGGCCACCGATTCAATGCCGGGCGTACGTACCGCTGAGCGCACCAAATCGTCAATACCTCTGCGCACCAAAGGCTCGCCACCGGTCAGTCGGATGCGCTTGATACCCTCGGTAGCCGCCACCGCAATGAAACGGGCTATCTCCTCTAACGTAAGCATGGCCTCATGCGGGCGCCAGGCCACGCCCTCCTCCGGCATACAGTACAGACAGCGCAAATTGCAGCGGTCAGTCACCGACACCCGCAAGTAGTCTATGTGGCGACCATGTTGGTCAAAGGCCATATCTACTCCGTCGTATCCCGTCGTATCTGCTGTGCACTATCGGCTCTACTCTGTCCACATTATCATATCAGTTCTTAGCCGATTACCTCATGCGCCCAAGCAAGGCACCCTCAGAGCGTACCTTCAGGAACATCCAGACGCATACAGGCCACCATCTCACCCCGAGACAAAGTCATCGTGCCCTCGGGTAACACCACAAGACAATTCGAACGATGCATGACCAAAAACGAAGCCGAGGACTGGTTTTTCTCCGGCGTTACCGTATATTCGCCACTCGTCATATCGCGCGCCAGACACGCGCGTACATACAGCCGACGAGCGTCGCGCTTGTTAAACTCCTGTGTCAGACGCGCTGTAGTCACCGAACGCCTGATTTTAGTAAAGCCCTGCATCTTCAGCAGTGCCGGACGAATCAACACCTCAAACCCCACGAGAGCGGCGGCCGGATTACCCGGAAGACCAAAGACCACAGTCCCGTCGATCTCGCCTAAGGTCTGGGCCTTGCCCGGACGCATACGCACCTTATTGAAGTGCAGTTGCCCCAGCTCGCGTACAACCTGAGACGTATAGTCAAAATCTCCCTCGGCAGCACCGCCACTGAGGATAATAAAATCGTGGCCCACGGCTGCTTTAAGCGCCTCAATCACAGCTGCTTTGGTGTCACGTACCTCGCCAAAGACAGTGGGAGTGCCCCCCGCCTGCCGGACTGCGGCAGCCAAAGAATAACAATTGGAATCGCGAATCTGCCCCGGCTGCGGCACAACATCCGGACTTACGAGTTCATCGCCCGTGGCAAGGATAGCCACCTCGGGTCGACGATGCACCAACACCGCCGTAGTGCCCGTAGAAGCTAACAGGCCCACCCCTGCCGGAGTAAGGACAGAGCCCTTGGGGAGAATGACCT
Organism: Coriobacteriales bacterium; assembly: GCA_031282405.1. GTDB lineage: Bacteria > Actinomycetota > Coriobacteriia > Coriobacteriales > UBA8131 > JAITDU01. The sequence continues at coordinate 41,247 of JAITDU010000019.1, forward strand.
CGCCGGCGCGGACCTCCTCGCCATGCAAGCGTACATTTGCCCCCGGTTTGGGCGCTGCAAAGAACCTGACGTGATGCGCGTTTGCCTGGACAGGGCTTTCCCGGGCAGTATCGGCTACGCATAGCTCGGTATCTTCAACCTTGACTACCGTGTCTGCCCCACGCGGCACAGGAGCGCCGGTCATGATCCGCAGAGCTTGGCCCACTTCAAGGCTGCCCTCGTATACCTGGCCGGCACCTATCAGACCAACCACTTCCAAAATACACGGGTTTTCCGGGTTAGCACTGGTCAAATCGCTGGCACGAACGGCATAGCCATCCATGGCCGAGTTGTCAAAAGGAGCGATGTCGATGTCACTGGAGACATCAACAGCTACTACCCTGCCCAGAGCGTCTATCATGGCTACCTGCTCTGCCGGTAGGGGCTCGACCAGGCTCAAAGTCTGCTCCAGGGCCGACTCAACACTGATCATCAACTCGTCATCGTGTTTGTACTGATCAGTCCTTAGCCCATAGAGCTTTTGCGTATCGTCCATGTTCTCGCTTTCTACAGAGGAGAGGTAACAACATACGGCTGCGCAGATGGCGATTTTGTGCGTAACCTTCTGCGACGTGGAACAGCCGCCCGAGTAGCGGCGAGAGTCGCACGATGCAATTATCCTTTATTGCAAAGATGTTTAGCAAGCATACATCTGCGTGCGCCCCTTACCAGACGGCAACGGTCGGCAAAAAACTACGTTTCTCGGCAAAACCGCGTTTCTCGACAGAAATCTCGTATGACTGGTATAATTAAAAAAACATGGGAGAGGACAGGAGATGGTTTTACAGACACAGACGCACCAGACGCAGACATACACCAAGAGGGCTCAACGGCTGTCCGGCGGTTCAAAGTGTACCCGCATTACCCGGGGTAGCGCGCCCCGCATTGTTTTGGTAACAATGCTCGCACTGTTGCTCGCAGTGGCATCCTATGCGGTCAACCCCCCCCCCAGGGCTCTGGCAGCAGACCCTGATACCGACAGCTATACCGCCGTTGTAAAATACTACGACAACATCCAGATGAAGTATATCGTCCAACACGGTATCGACGAGTGGTGGACCACTACTGGCGACATCCCCATAGGTGGGTTTACCGACCCCAGCCAACCCGGTGTGCAACTCATCGACCAGGCGTACTGCGTTGACGCGACCGTGGCCTTTCACTCCTCCGACGATACTTCAACCACCTGGCCCGCGGGCGTGACCACCGACACCGCGCCGGGCTATGTCGTCGTCTCGCCTTTGGCGGTCTCGGACAGTGTGCGCGCTAATTTGCCCAGCCTGTACTGGTTGGCTGTCAACGGCTTTCGTGGTGAGCGCGGCACCACCAATAATAATCTGGCCGACATCCAGGCGGCTTACGCAAACCTGGAGTCTCAGTACGGCACACAGATTGACGAGACCATAGCCATCATGGCCACAAAAGCCGCCATCTGGCGCTATACCGACCCGACCTTTGCTTTGCTTTCCACGAGCCTGACCGCCGACCCAGAAAATCCCACGCCCACTGAGCATGCGCGTTATCAGTTGATGATCGCGCTGATGCGCGCGCTCGTTAATGACGCACGTACCGGCGGACCGACGCTCACGGCCACAACGCTTGAGGTGGTATTCTACGATAAAGAGGCCGCGTTTACTGAGGAGTATGGCTCCTATTATTATGGCCCCATCACCGCAACCGACGTGGTATCCAACGCGGGCGGCTCTACGGGAACCCCCGATAACATCTACCTCAGCATCAGCGGCCAATATGCTTCAGACATCACGTTCGTTAACGCGGCCGGTCCTACCGCTGTGGCCCTGCCAGAAGCCGAAGCATACGGTTCCACCGATAAAGAACCCTACGTTGCCAGTGGTGATTCGTTCTACCTTAAGATCCCCGCCGATAGCAAGGCGCTCATAGATGCCGGACAGCCAAATGTAAACTTTCGCTACATCGCCCTGCATGGCCTGGGTAAGGCCGCAGACGTAACTTACAGCGACACGCCGGCCATTATGGCCTACCAAAACCCCGCGTCTGCTACGGGAGAACAAAGCTGGAGTTATGTGCAGGCGTTCATCGGCTTTGTGAACAATATGCAGGCCAGCCTCTATGGTCAGGGCCATCTGTTCATCAATGGAAGTGACGCTGCGGCAACAATCGATGTGAACAAACTTGTGCTGGGCGCGACCGACCTCGTGGATGCCGGCAGTTTCGTGTTGACGCTTGAGGTTTACGATAATAACCTGGGCAAATGGGTACGGGTGCCGCTGATACCGACTGACTCGACCGCAGATCCCTCGGGCAATATCACGGGCGCATCGGGCCTGGTCAACGCGAGTCCCGATGGTGTCTTCTCGCTGGCCTGCGACGATACCGCACATATCTATAACCTGCCGCTGGGAAACTACCGCATAAGCGAGCAGACAAGCGTTGATGGCTACACGGCGGTTCATCAGTTGGACAGCTATGACCCTGAGCCTGGCTTCGAGGCTGAGGCCATACTTAGCCCACAGGTTGCCGGACACAATGTAAGCTTTACGAATACCATCTTGCCCAAGCCGGTCGTACCCGACACGCCGGGTACCCCAGACGACGAGATACCAAAGACCGACGATGGTGCCGGACTGCCCCTGCTGCTGCTGGCTGTCGTGTTGGCCGCCTGTGGTGGCAGTGCCTGTGTTGCCGGCATGCTCCTGAGGCGTCGCCGCCAAATAAACGACTGATAAGGGATACGACAGTTTTATGTGAGTATCGACTGACCAACTAGACAGCATGGCTCATGGTTTCGCACTCACAGAGCCCCTAAAACGCTGCAGCTGCGGAACTCGGACAGCACTTACTTTCGCAATGATAAAAGGAACGGTTATTTTATTGTGTTTTATACCAAGACAGATGAACACTTCTGTCTTATGTGCGTCAAAGCAAGTGCTGTCCTCAGACAGTCCTCACTAACACAGCGTTTTAGGGGCTCTGCTGCTCCACAAAATCGCCATACTGCCCAGTTGGTCAGTCGACCATTCAACCAGTCGGTCAACCAAACAGTCAGCCAGCCGACTACTACGAACCACTTGTGTTTAGAGGCTATCGCCAAAGTCACGTCGGAAGGCGGCCACGAGCCGATCAGGCCAGTCGTTCACCGGCACCAGGCGACCGAAGAAAAAGCGCAAGGTTTCGGGCTCCTCCACAAAACGCAGGCCGCCTACCAAAGCACGATTCTCGAACAACCAGGATACGCGATCGGCTATGTATTTGACGTGTGAGAGTGTAAACACCCGTTTGGGAAAGGCCAGGCGCACAAGCTCCATCTCGGCCAATTGCTCGCTTCCGTCGGGATTGCGCTGCTCGGAGAGCGTGCCACGCTCCATACCCCGGATGCCACCGGCGATGAATACAGCCGCCGCCAGGGCACCGGCCGGATACTCGTCTTGCGGAATATGCTCCAAAAATTTGAAGGCGTTAAGGTGGCAGCCCAGACCACCGGCCGGCGTGACCACAGGCACGCCCAGACTGGTCAGCTCCTCGGTAAGCGCGCGTACGAAAATCGGTGTCTGACTGATGACATCAAAGTCCAGCGTCTCCTGTATTCCCACGGCCAGTGCCTCCATTTCGCGCACCGACATGCCGCCGTAGGTCAAAAAGCCCTCAAACAGCGGCACGAATCCGCGCATGCGCCGATAGAGTTCTTCGTCGTTTGTGACTATGCCGCCACCACGCACACAACCCAGCTTGCGAGCACTGAAGTAGATGACATCAAAGAGCTGCCCCAACTCACGGGTTATGTCGACCAGCGCACGCTCGGCACACTCTGCCTCCCTCGTCTTGATGAAGTAGAGATTATCTGCTAGTAAGCTAGCGTCTAACACCGACAGGATGCCTGCTTCTTTACAGCGAGCCGCGACCGCGCGCATGTTGGCCATCGACACGGGCTGTCCGCCGATCAGATTCGTGCCGGCCTCCACACGCACAAACGAGATTTTCTCAGGTCCAAGCCGAGCAATCTCCGCATCCAGACGAGTAAGGTCAAAGTCTCCTTTGAACGCAAGGTCGCTCTCTATTTCAAGGCCAGCCTCAGACACCAACTCCAGCACCGAGCCGCCCAACAGGGTGATAAGGGCCTTAGTCGTCGTAAAATGGAAGTTCATCAAGGCGACGCTGCCCGGACTTACGAAAGTGTTGGCCAGGACGTTTTCGGCGGCGCGACCCTGGTGCGTCGGCAAAAAGAAACGCGTACCAAAGAAATCTTGCAACGCTTGCTCCAGCCTGAAGAACGTCTCGGAACCGGCGTAGCTGTCGTCGGCCCGGAGCATGGCCGCCTGTTGCTCGATGCTCATGGCGTTGACGCCACTGTCGGTGAGCATGTCCAGAAAGACTTCGCGATTTTTTAACAGGAATGTGTTGAAGCCGGCTTCGGCCATGGCATCGCGACGACGCTCCACCGGCTCCAGGTTGACTCGTTGGACGATACGCGCCTTGTGCATTTCCAAAGGCACATACGCGCCGCTTCTGAACGTGACTGTTTCCATGTTCGTACCTTCCTTTCTCCACGTCACGGGCCGGGAGAAAAGAAAAGAGCTCTCATCTCCGGGCAAACTGTTTGCCCGGGGACGAAAGCTCGTGCTTCCGCGGTACCACCCCGGTTGCGACCCTATGCCGCCTCTCTTTGGATCAAAGCCTTTGGAAACCCCGCTTGGTGTTCAAACCATATAAGCCACGCACACCTGCCAGGCATACCTCGCTCAATTCTTGCGTTTTGAACAATCAACCGGTGCCACCACTGGGTGTGGCTCCTAATCCTAGCCCGATAACGGGGGCAACCGTAGTGCCCTACTCACCCGGATGCAGTACCTGGAATTGTACCTTGGAGAAAAAAGGTGGGTAGTTCGCTCCTCTTCTCCCCTGTTTTACTGTCCGGCGCATCAAGCGCACCAACAGGGCTTTTGGGCAATCCGCTCGGGAGTGTATATACATACCGCTCCGGTATCCGCTTGCAGCAACCGCGGACTCTCTTGTGGGCTTGAGGCACACAGGCCAAAACCCAAACCGGGATACGGCATCCTTCTCTCCGTCATCGCGTTTCGTGCAATAGTGGACATTAATGCCATCGCTGTCAATGGGGGCAAAGACAAGAATCGCGGGTGCATGGGCAATCAGTTAACATGAACGGTAGTATTATGGTGGGCGAATGGCAAAGGGCAACAAAACTTTGCCGAGCCCGCAGGTCCATAGCGTTCGCACCATACGACGGGCGTGCGATGGGTGCGATGACAAGCGCGCAATGTGCGGCGCAACTCTTGATATTGGTGTCCACCACGTGAATACTGATGAGTTCACAGGATCGTGCCAAACCTAAATGAGCTCAAAACACCAAGACACACAGCCGACTTACCTCTCCCCCGGCATCCTGCTACATCTTACACCTGATTCCGCCGGGTTTTAGGTGGTGCAGCCCCCATTGTGGACGGTTTTGTGCCAGAATAGGGCTTTACATCTTATCGAAACCAGCGCCAGGACATGCCTGGTGCGCTACGAAATGAGGGAGCATGAAGCTGATAGGAAAGATGAACGTGCTGTTGATGTGCCTGGTGGCCGGCGCGACACTGACAGCACTCGCAACATTGGGAGCCTGTGCGCCTGCTGTAGCCGCAACGGTCAACGGTACAGCAATACCTGAACAGGAGATAACCGACTCCATTGAGGCTATGCGCCAGCAGTCGACAGAGTTCCAAGAACCTGTAACCTGGGCCAAAGCCCTGGCCGGCTCAAGCATGACACCCGAGTCGCTGCGAGAGTCGGTCATCGATACTAAAGTCCGCGAAATTGTCATAGTGCAACAGGCCGAGTCCGATGGATATGTTGTTGACCAGGCGGCCATTGATGCACAAGTAGAACAGGTAAAGGCAACCGTAGGCGGCGATGAGAAGAACTGGATAGACACCCTGCAACGTTACGGTTTTAAGAACGAGCAGGCTTACCGGGATACGCTCGTTACAGATGATCTGTCCAAGCAGATGTATGAGGCTTACACACCTGAGCCCACTGCCGAGGAGTTGGAGCAATATGTCGTCGCCAACGCCGTCAACGTGGAGGGATATACCGCTCCTGAAGACGGCGTGGTCTATGCCGATGTACCGGCCGATGTCGTGGAGCAGCTAAAGGAACAGTGGGTACAGACCAACAAAAGTACCAAGTTCCAAGCCTATGTGGAAGAGTTGGTTGAGGCGGCCGATGTCATCATCAATCCGATGCCGGATAATGTGCCCTACAACGTGGACATGAGCCTGGCAGAAGATTCTTCTTCTTCAACAGGCTCTACAAGCGAGGGAGATAGCGAGTCACCATCCACCACAGGCACCACCTCTACCCCCGAGGCTGTTGAGGCGGCCAAAGCGGCCGGCCTGATTATCGAGGATGTCGTAGGAGGCGACGGCGAGGAGGCCGTCGATGGTAGCACGGTCAGTGTGCTGTACACCGGCAAGCTGGAGGACGGTACCATATTCGACACCACTGCCAACCGCAATAATGAGCCCTTTGAATTTACGCTGGGACAAGCCCGTGTTATCAAAGGTTGGGATGCCGGTGTCGTGGGTATGAAGGTAGGTGGTAAGCGATTGCTGACCATCCCGCCCGACCTGGGCTATGGCGCAAATGGGACGGGAAACATCCCACCCAACTCTACGCTGATATTTGAGATTGAGCTACTGTCGGCTACACCTGCCGGTTAAGGGCGCGGTCAAGTCGATAACCACTGGCATACGAGATAGAGACAGACTATGGCAGCTCGCCTGCTGATGGGTAATGCCGCAGCCGGCCTGGGTGCCTTGGCTGCCGGAGTCAACCTCGTGGCCGGTTATCCCGGCACCCCGTCGAGCGAAGCACTTGAAACAATAGCCACCCAGGTACGCACCTGGGTGGACGATGGTGTGCTGGCAGCCGCAGATGCACCGCATGTCGAGTGGTCGGTAAATGAGAAGGTAGCCCTGGAAGTAGCCGCCGGTGCTTCGATGTGCGGAGCCCGGGCGCTTGTGACCATGAAGCAAGTAGGCTTGAACGTAGCCGGCGACCCTTTGCTGAGCCTGGCATATCTGGGGTGCAAAGGCGGGCTCGTAATCTATGTGGCCGATGATCCCGGTCCGATCTCGTCGCAAACCGAGCAGGACAGTCGTCAGTTTGCGCAGTTCGCTCATGTCCCCGTGCTGGATGCCAGCAGTCCCGAGGAGTTGTACGCGCTCATAGGTCAGGGCTTTACCCTCTCTGAGCGATTTGCAACCCCGGTCATTGTACGCGCCACCACACGTATCTGCCACGCCACCACCACCCTTGACTCGGAAAGCCTTAGGGGCATGGCCGACTTTGGCGCAGGTGCTGGCGCTGATGACAGGCGTAAGGGCACAGCGAGCGATGGCAAGATGAGCGCAGATGTGGCTCGGAGCACAAATCGGAGCACGAGTGTGAGCAGAAGCGCACGTAACGATACGAGCGAGGTAACGAGCGTAGATCGGCCCTATATGCCCCATGTTATCGCCGGCTTTGAGCGCAGCAGCCATTGGGTAACGTTCCCGGCTCTGGCTCACCAGGCACATCGCGAAATCGTCGCTCGTCTCCCCTTAATTGCTAATTTATTTAGCACTTTTTCGTGTAATGCGATTGCGCACTACGATGGTACGCGGCTGATTCCTCTGCAAACCCAAGCTGATATATACTCAAAACAGCACACTCAACAGCCGTTACACGAGATGGTGATTCCCGACCAGCCCACCGGTTCAGACACACGCTTTAATTCTGCGCCAATACGACGGCTGGGTATAGCGGCCGGCGGGGTATCCTGGGCCTATCTTCTCGATGCCCTGGCCCTGATTGAAAGCAGCGAGCCCGCAAATGTCGAGCGTTTCGCTTGCCTGCGCCTGCTCAAAGTGGGTACTCCCTTTCCCTTTATTGACGAATTGGCTATCCGTTTTATGGATGGACTTGACGCAATTTTGGTATGTGAGGAGCTGGAGGCGGTCATCGAACGGGAACTTTTGCGTGTTAATGGCAGCGCAAATTTGGGTGTACGGATATTCGGTAAACTCAGCGGTCACACAAACGTAGCCGGCGAGAATTCGGTGGCACTACTGGCAGAACAAATACGCCACTTCTTGCTGGGCACGACGACAGAGCATGTGAGTCAGACGGTTCAGGCGGAGCATGTGAGTCGGGCAGTCCAAGCGACCGATGAAGCAGGTATGGCCAGTACGATTGGTGTGACTGGCGCAACAGACGCAATTGGTACGTCAGAGGCGACTGAACAAGTGGGTGGCGCGAGGGCAGTGGCAGGAACAGAAGATCATAAGGGTGGCGTAGCGAAAGCGGACACGGACACAGATACGAACACGAACACGGGCACAGATACGAACACGAACACGAACACAGATACGAACACGAACACGGACGCAGATTTTAAGCCGAACTCGCTGGCTTTCTCCCCAGATAAGATCTGCACAAAAATACCATCCGAGGCACTACCCTCACAGCTTGTGGTGTCACGCCCACCGGTGCTCTGCGCCGGCTGCCCACACCGAGCGTCGTTCGTGGCGATCAAACGAGCTATGGCCGGGCAACGGGCAACCTACAGCGGTGACATCGGTTGTTACACACTGGGCAATGCCCAACCACTGGACATTGTGGACAGTTGCGTGTGCATGGGTGCGGGCTTTACCGTGCCACAGGGTATGTATTGGGCGCAGCCCGATGTACCGCATCTCGGTTTTGTGGGAGACTCAACGTTTTTTGCCAGCGGCTTGCCCGGCGTGATCAACGCTGTATACAATCGGGCTCCTGTGACTTTAATCGTGTTGGACAATTCGCTTACAGCCATGACCGGCTCACAGCCGCATCCGGGAACCGGACTGCGCGTAAGCTATGATGCCAGTGCCGCGGATGCTCAAACCGCTATTCCGATTACGCGCGTGCTCAAAGCCCTGGGCGTAGAGCATGTTGTGGAGCAAGATCCGCTAGACCTGAAACAGGCCATAGCTGTCGTACGCGCGGCGGTTGCCTTTGATGGGGTAAGTGCCGTGGTATTCAAGTCGCCCTGTATCAACATTGCCACACGCCGAGCAGCGCCCCTCGTGGATACGGATGTTTGTACGTACTGTCGACTGTGCATAAACAGTTTGGGTTGTCCTGCTTTACTGACAAAGGACGCGAGCCTGGGCAAGGGTACAGAAGCGCATACAGAAGATGGCATCAGGGCGGCTACAGACAGCAACATAAAAACACCTGTGAGCAATTGTACAAAAACTGATGCCGGCGGTGATATGCGTATCGTCATTGATGATACCCTTTGCAACGGCTGCGGCCTGTGCGTTGAGGTCTGCCCCTTTGACGCGCTGCGACAGCCCAGCGCCGAACCAAAGACACTAGACAGTTTGGATGGACACAGAACATAGATGAGCGCTCCTATCCTGAACATTGTGATTGCCGGCGTGGGTGGACAGGGAAGTGTACTGGCCTCGCGGCTGTTAGCAACCAGTGCCCTTATCGCCGGCGCTGCAGTGCGTTCGGCCGAGACCATCGGCATGGCGCAACGGGGCGGAAGTGTCCTCGGTCATGTACGCATTGCCTGGCCCACAAAAGGCGAGCGCAGCCTCAACGACTCAGACGGCCAACTCGGTCCGCACAGTCCGCTGGTGCCGCTGGCCTGCGCCGATTTACTTATCGGCTTTGAACCGGGCGAGACTCTCAGGGCGCTTCCCTACCTTAAATACGGTGGCTTGGTTGTAAGCGCAACGACTGCCCTTACGCCGCCCGGCGCTGTGCTGGAACATTCAGACTACGATGGCAGTGCTCAACTTTCCCACCTTAAAACTGCTAGACACAATAGCAGAATTGGCAATCTGCAGTTGATAGGCCGGATGGACCGCATGGACGCGCCGGATACCGATACGCCTGCCTATATGCCCAAGGTGCAAAACGTCGTCCTTTTGGGAGCGGCACTCAGATTGCTGGCCAACACAGACATCGGCGCTCCTCTCACCTTGGAAATCATGCGTACCAGCATTGAGCGCACCGTCAAAGCACAATTTGTAGACGCCAACCTCCAGGCTCTGATGATGGGCTATCATGGGCCATACCATGAACACGACGCATAGGGAGTGGGTAAGGTTATGCAGATGACAGACGACAGCCTGAAAAAAATCCGGACGTTGCTTGGTACCATCCGGGAAAAAAGCCCGTTTTATGCTCGCAAATTCGCCGATGTGAACCTGACGGCCGTAGACTCACAGATAGCTTTCGAACGGCTGCCGTTCACGACCAAAGATGACCTGCGCGATGCCTATCCGCTGGGATTGGCGGCGGTGCCCGTCGAGCACATTGTACGCATCCACTCCTCAAGCGGCACTACAGGCACACCGGTAATCATCCCCTATACCGCCAAAGATGTCGAGGATTGGGCTATCATGTTCGCCCGCTGCTATACGATGGCCGGCATCACAGCCGCAGACCGTATCCACATCACACCAGGTTATGGCCTGTGGACGGCCGGCATCGGCTTTCAATTGGGGGCTGAACGCATGGGTGCCATGGCCATACCCATGGGCCCGGGCAACACCGACAAACAATTGCAGATGATGATCGATCTGGGTTCTACCGTCTTAGGCGCAACCTCCAGCTACGCGCTGTTGTTGGCCGAGACCATTGCCAAAAAAGGCATTGGCGACAAGATCAAGCTGCGCAAAGGGGTCATCGGCTCCGAGCGATGGGGAGAAAAGATGCGCCTGCGCATTGCGCACGAACTCGGGGTGCAGTTGCATGACATCTACGGACTCACCGAGATCTACGGGCCGGGCATCGGTATCAACTGCGAGGCCCAGGATGCCATGCACGTTTGGGATGATTACTGTTATTTTGAGATAATTGATCCCGAAACCGGCATGGTTGTGCCCGACGGTACAAGCGGCGAACTTGTGATTACCACACTGGTCAAGGAAGGCGCGCCACTCGTGCGTTATCGCACTCACGATTTGACCCGCTTCGTCGTGGGACAGTGTGCCTGTGGCAGTACGTATCCGCGTATTGAGCGCCTGATCGGCCGCAGTGACGACATGGTCAAAGTTAAGGGTATCAATGTCTTTCCGGCGCATATTGAAGAAGCGCTCACTGCCACGACCGATGCCTCCAGCGAATACCAGGTCATGATTGACCACCTTGATGGCAAGGATATTATGACGGTATTCTTTGAGACGGCTGCCACGGGCGAGCGGCGGCGGCATGCCGAGCGCGAGCTGAACGGCATCGTCAAAGCAAAATTGTCGCTCTCGGTGGTGGCCAAAGCCGTGGATATTGGCGAGTTGCCCCGTTCTGAGAAGAAGTCTCAGCGTATCTTTGATAACCGCTACTGACAGACAGACTGCTCGCATAAGCGTCTGACCACTTAAGCAAGCGCCGGGCCGTTTGGAACAGGCTCATATTCCGCACCCACAGTGCTTTTTAAGCGTTGCAACTGCGGAACTCGGGCAGCACTTATTTTGGCACACATAAGATAAAAGCGTTTATCTGTCCTGTTATACAACAAAATAGATTGACCGCTCCGTTTGTCTGTGCCAAAGTAAGCGCTGCCCTCGAACAGTCCTCGTCCCCGCAACGCCAAAAAAGCACTGCTGCTCCACACAATCGCCTGTTCCAAACGGCCCGGCGCTCCTCGGGCAGCATAAGACGTAACAGGGGTGCTTACCTAGTAGTGCAGTACGACCGGCGTGCCCATCTCTATAAGAGAATACAGCTCCTGTGCTACCGCATAGGGCATATTGACACAGCCATGCGAACCTCGATACAGATAGAGTTGTCCGCCAAAGGCCGGCTGCCAGGTGGCATCATGAAAGCCAACACCCTCTACCGTAATGGCCATCCAGTAGGTCACGGGCGATTCCCACTCGTATTCACCACTGGGCAGTTTGGGGCCGCGCAACACGGTGGGGCTTTTCCTGTCGATGATCGTGTAGACCCCCTCAGGCGTATTGTTGCCGCCCGAGGGTAAACCGGTAACAACATCGCAGTCCAGCACCAACTCGCCATTAACGAAATACCACATATGCTGCTCGCTCATATCCACCTCAGCATAGGTCGTACCCCAGTCCGGTACACCTAAAGAGGCAGCGCTCCTAAGCAGATAAGGCTCACGTTCCTCCCCTCGTCGGTTGGCCGCGGCATCAAAAATGGCATCAATCTCGGCGTCTTGGTCGACGAGCCAGCCATAGGTGCCACCACTTACCGTCTTTTGATCTCCATAGCCATTCGTGAACACGCGAGTTGCGCCCACCGTATCGTGCTGAGCGGCAAACGAGGCCACCCAGGCCGCAACGCTGTCATAGTCGAGTTGGCCCGGACCTGCGCCGGAGGTATCTACCCAGTTGATGGTGGTGTTGCCATCCAAGACCACCCGATCATTACCCAACACATACGTGATAGAAAACGGAACGTATGTGTTGAATCGATCTCTGTTTTGCGCCAGTACCGAATCGTTCGTGCCAACCTTGGGGACAAGATATGCGCCCGCGGCATCCAGGTCAAGTTGAGGCGTAGTAGCCAGTACAGCTTCGATGATGAGCTGTTTGGTCCGGGGGACATCCAGGGTTGTGCCGGGGTCCTCGGGTTGGATGCGATAGGCACCCTCTGTAAATATCAGACAGGCATCTATCGGCGGCTTCATTTGAGTGACGTCCAAAAGTGGCAGGCCGTCTACTACCGCGTTGAGCTTATCGTTGTCCAATGTGACACTGGCATGGGTAAAGCCGTCATCTCGGCTGAACAACCGGGCCGGCCATAAAAGTACGTTCTGTCCTTCTAAAAGCTCGGGAACCTGGCCGTCGGGTACATACTCCAAATCAACCTGGGAGCCTTGAATGCCGGCCGTCTGGCCAGCACGAGCAACAATGCTCAGGCTGTAGTCGTCCACCTGGCTTGCGATAATCGCCTCGGCCTCCTCGACAGTCTTAAAGCTGACATCTACGCCATTGACCGTAGAATTGAAGCCAAAGTGACCAAGAAAGAACACGGCAAAACCGCCGTAGGTTACTGCAAGCGCCGCCACAAACACGATGAGCAGCACTTTAAGCCACTTCAGTGAGCGCTTTTGCGGTATGACAGCATGGGCGGGGACAAAAGCATCAGACAGGGCGGGCGCTGGGACGGGCGCTGCGGATGCAGGGACGACCACGGCAGATGCGTCGGTTGCCTTCTCCCCAGGATCTTCGCTATGATGTTTCTTGAAGAACAAACCCTTCCATTCTGACCCCGTGCGAGTCATATTCATCCACCGGGGTCGTTATCCACTCAAAACTTTTGCTTTGCCGTTGACACCTGCCCCGTGATGACAATTTTTCGAACTGCTGTTCAGGATAACACAATTGATGTGGCTCGCCAGCGAGAATCTATGAGAGTTTGTCATTGCGCGGCCTTTGCGCAGCCTTTCTTGCTCGTTTTTTTGCCTGCGGCCCATTTGCGTGCTTTTGCGATAAAATGGCATGTGCTTGCAAACCGCGATGGTCGAAAGGATCAGCGATGGCTTTCTCAACATTGGTCTTAGCAGCCGGAGCCGGCACACGCATGCGCTCCCAAAAACCCAAGGTCGCCCATGAGATACTGGGCAAACCGCTGGTGCGCTGGGTGGTGGACGCAGCCTATGCCGCCGGTTCAGATAACATGTTTGTGCTTCTTGGTCACGGCAGGGAACAAACCGAGCCGCTGGTGCCGGACACAAAAATCGTCTACCAGGACGAGCTTTTGGGTACCGGTCACGCTGTGATGATGGCACGAAGCGCCGTTGAGGCCCAAGGCATCACCGAACTTGTGGTTGTCTCGGGCGACACTCCCCTGCTCAAACCATCCACCCTTGCCAAACTCGTAGCTCACCGGACGCAAAGCAACGCCGCAGCCGGTGTCTTGACGTTTCAGGCACCCGACCCTCACGGTTACGGCCGCATAATCCGCAGCAGCCTCCCCGAGCCCCCCGACGGAGCAGACAACACAACGGCGGGTGAATCCTACCTCGACAACACATTGGCAAACGGAGTCATCTCAGAGGCAGCCGCCCCAGCCCTTGCGTCCCTGGGCGACTTTGAGCGCATAGTCGAGGAGAAAGACGCAACGGCAGCTCAAAAGCGCATTCGCGAGGTCAACAGCGGTATCTACTGCTTTGACTGTGCGGCGCTTTTCTCTCACTTGGACCGGCTGGAAGCCAAAAATGCTCAACAGGAATACTACCTTACCGATGTTTTGGCGCTGATGCGGGCCGCTGGGGAGAAGGTCATCGTCGTAGAATCGGCGGACGCGAGCGAGCTTATGGGCATTAACGACCGCGTGCAACTGGCCGAGGCCGCCAACGTGGCCAGGCGACGCATCAACGAGCAGCATATGCGAGCCGGGGTGACTATCCACGAGCCGCACAGTGTGTGGATTGGTCCAGATGTGCAGTTGGAGAACGATGTCGAGATACTGCCTTTTACGGTGCTCAGTGGTAAGACCACCGTAGCCTGGGGCAGTGTCATCGGACCAGGTAGCCGCGTCAACAACTCGACTATCGGCCAAAGCTGTGTCGTAGATGCCAGTGTGCTTGTTGACGTGCGTCTGGAGGATCGCGTGAGCATAGGGCCGATGGCCTTTTTGCGACCGGGAACCGTGATGCGCTCTGGCTCGCGGGCCGGCACTCATGTGGAGATTAAGAATTCCGACATCGGCGCCGATGCCAAGGTACCGCACCTCTCCTACATTGGCGATGCCACGCTGGGGTCAGATGTTAACATAGGTGCCGGATCGATAACCTGTAATTACGACGGCTTTGGCAAACACCCCACCGTTATTGGTGCCCATAGCTTCATTGGCAGTGATACCATGTTGGTAGCACCGGTCATCGTAGGTGAACATGTCGTCACGGGGGCCGGCAGCGTGATTACCACCGACGTGCCCGATGGCGCTTTGGCGATAAGCCGACCAGAACAACGAAATGTCGAAGGTTGGACAAAGCGACACGAAGCAGAACTCGCGCAGACACATAAAGAGAGTAACGAACGAACAGATACGCAGGAAAAGGAGCGGCGATGACCGAGGTAACAAAAAACATCATGTTGTTTTCTGGACGCAGCAATCCGCAATTGTCCGAGGACATAGCTCAAATTCTCAAACTGGAGCTCAGTGGTATCAAGATTAAGACCTTTGCCAACGGCGAAATTTACACCCGCTATAAGCAAAGCGTGCGCGGAAGCGATCTGTTCATCATTCAGTCGGTGGCTTCCACCGCAAAGGGCAGTGTCAATGACGCGCTGATGGAGTTACTTATTATGGTCGACGCGGCTAAACGCGCCTCGGCCCATTCCGTCACGGCAGTCATTACGAACTTTGGCTACTCGCGTCAAGACAAAAAATCGGCTGCCCGCGAGCCCATCACCGGCAAATTAGTGGCCGACATGCTCTCGATATCCGGTGTCAACCGCGTCATCACCATAGATTTGCATCAGGGACAGATACAGGGCTTTTTTGACATCCCGGTGAATCACCTCACCGCTCTGCCAATATTTGCTAATTATTTTAGCAATTTAGGACTCGAGAATGTCTGTGTTGTATCGCCCGATGTAGGTCGGGCAAAGGCTGCCAAGAAACTGGCCGACCTGCTGGACAGCGACCTGGCCATCATGCACAAGTCGCGCCCCGCGCATAGCGAGGCCGAGATCTCCAACGTCATTGGCGATGTCGATGGTAAGACCTGCATCATCAACGATGACATCATCGACACTGCCGGGTCGATAGTGGCCGGCGTACAGGCACTGAAGCGCCAGGGCGCACAAGACATCTATGTCTGCGCCACCCATGCCCTCTTCTCCGGACCGGCCTACGAACGACTGGAGGCCGCAGAGATAACCGAGGTTGTAGTTGGCGACACGGTGCCGGTGCCCCAGGAGCGTCAAACCGGCAAGATCAAGATGGTGAGCGTAGCGCCGCTTCTGGCGCAGGCCATCTCAAATGTCTTTAACGAGGTCTCGGTCAGCGAGCTGTTCGACCCGGATTTTGCCATCTAGCCGGTTTTATCAAAATGTGTGACCAGAACTATAGGATAGGCGTGGTATAGGCGTGGGCACAAACGAGGTAGCAGCTACTCCAATGCTGGTCGTGGGT
Organism: Coriobacteriales bacterium; assembly: GCA_031282405.1. Taxonomy (GTDB): domain Bacteria; phylum Actinomycetota; class Coriobacteriia; order Coriobacteriales; family UBA8131; genus JAITDU01. The sequence goes on from JAITDU010000019.1 coordinate 57,414, forward strand.
CTGGGCAATCCCGGACAAAACTATGCCGCCACTCGCCACAACGCTGGTTTCATAGCCGTGCAGGCACTGGCCCAAAGACTGGGGATACAGGAGTGGTGGCCGCGCTGCAGTGCCTTAGTGGCCGAGAAAGCGGGGCCGTTTGTACAAGGCGAGCCATCTCCGATACAAAGCAAAGCATCGGCGCTTGTGCAAGACGGGGAGAGCGGACTACGCGGGCCAGAACGCACGACAATGCCAAGGGATGCAGCGCCAAAGGATGTTCCTGTTACGGTCGGCGGGCTTAGCAACCCCAGTGGCTTCAGCGACCCAGGCGGCCTTAGCAGTCTCATACTGGCTCAACCTCAAACGATGATGAACGCGTCGGGGCGGGCCGTAAAGGGCCTGTTTACGTACTATAACCTGGAGCCAAAGTACCTGCTCGTAATCCAAGATGACCTCGATCTACCCTGTGGTGCGTTGCGTATCAAGCACGGGGGCGGCTCAGGCGGCCACAACGGTATCAAAGACATTATCGCTGCTGTAGGGCCGGATTTTACGCGAGTCAAGCTGGGTATAGGTACACCGCCGGGGCGGATGGATGCCCACGACTATGTGCTGCGTCCCCTTAAGGGCGAAACGCTGGAGGAACTGAGGCTTGATGCTGCTCGCGCTGCCGATGCCACATGGGCCGTCTTGACCGAAGGGCTCCTCGCCGCTCAAAACCGCTACAACCAACGGACTGACCCTGAAGGAATATAGAGTTGTAGTAACTATCTGCAATTTTTACGGGCCTGATAAAGCGCCGCTCAATACATCGATCCCCGTGTATCTGTGCTTATCTGTGCCGTGTGGCCAGTTTCTCAAGCATCTCCAGGCGTCGTGTGAGCGCGTTGCAAAGAACGTCGCGGCGGTCATTGTCGATAAAAACACTCTGATCGAGCAGCGTTGCGTATTCCTCCTCGATACCTTGAAGTGCCGAGAAGTCGAGCCAATCAAAGCAGGAGACATGCCGTATCTGCACTGAGTGTTTCGTGTTGAAGGGCTTGCTCGGCATATCTTCGTTTGGATGTATCCGATACGCTACCGAGTTATGCCACATCGCGGTGCCGCTATCAAAGATGGGAGCGGGGCCGAGCCACTCAAGGCTTTCGGCGTTGCGCACCACGCCGAAGTTGCTAAAATGCCGGTCGCTGTTTACTATCAGGTAGTCAAGCGTGAGCATATGGTCAAGACCCTCCTGCACGTTGGGAATTCCAAGGCGCTCGCAGCAGGCGAGGTAGTGCTGGTAGGCGGAGCGATTGTTTGGCTTTTTTGCCGTGCTATAGATGTGCCAGGCGCTGATAAGCTCAGTTGAGGTGGTGATGAAGTCCGCGCAGACGCTCAAGGGGCGATCTTTATCCCAGGCAAGATCGTAGTGCGCATGGGGCACACCCAGGCGCCTGAGGATGGATGAGGCCAGGACTTCGTTGAGGGGCTCTTGGTAGTACGGGTTGCTGCCACCTTTGACCAGCAGGCGTTGAGCGCCGTCTACTATCCATTTCTTCTTCAGCCAGCCGTCCGAGGTATTATCGGGAGACACGAGGCTGAGTTCGGCGCCCTGTGTGGTATGTCCAAACAAAGCGTTGCCCACATCTTCAGAAAACTCATTGTCAAAGAAGTTGACGTTATCCCAATTCAAAGGCTTGGCGTGTGAGTTTATCCAGTACTGATCCGACAGGCTCAGTCCAAAGCATTTGAGCAATAGCAGGTTCGTTGAAGACACGTTCATCAGTTGAAGGGCTTCGCGCAGTCCCGAGCGGCTTGCCGGAATCGCCCGACCCATCCACCAGGCGTTAAGCGCCGAGCGCACAGGCCTGCCCTCGATTGTCTCTATGCCCACCGGGATGTGCTCAGCGTGAAACACCTCGCCAATCTGTGTGATGGCCGAGGTCTCCTCGTCAATCTCCAGTTCAAGCACCGGCAGTTTTTTATGCGTGAGCGTGTAATTCATGCATCTATGATACCACGGAAATGACTATCCTCATGGGTTTTATAGGACAATCACCTTGTAACGTGACGCTATCGCAGAGGCCACACTGCGCTCAGTCTAAGGTGAGATGGTAGACTTCATAGCCGGCGTTGGGGTCGTAGACAACGATACCATTATTGAACAGGTCATTAGAAAAACCACTTCTTGATGTCGCTTCTGAACGTGTCAGCTTGTAGGTGACGTAGACGGCTGGCTTTCCGGAGGTATCACCCTCAGGAAATGCCTGAAACCAAAATCCGTCGGCTGTAGCAGCTGTGGCATCAGAGGCCTTGATAGCAGAAAGCGCGATGGTCCAGTAACCGACTTCGGTAGGTGGCCAGGAATATTCCTCGCCCAGTAAGGCGGCAGCCCTGCGACAGGTTTCAGAGGAGTCACCATAAGCATAATAGGACAGGGTTCCGATCGGAAAGAGCTTGCAGTTCAGAGTATTAAATACTGTGCCTCTTGTGAATGCATCTGCGGCGGAGCCGTTGTTGAACTCGTCATTGGCCCACGCCTCATCGAGTACGGCATGCACGGCTATGTTTGCATCGCGGGCGCGCATCTCCCACTCTTTATCCTCTGCTTTGCTTATATAGCCCGTGAGCGCCGGTATGGCAATAGCGGCAAGTATGCCGAGAATTACGATGACGACGATGAGTTCGACGAGGGTGAAGCCGGCGCGCCTGTTTTTCTCCCCCGGCACAGGACATGAAAAAACCGCCTGTTCAGAGTGAACAGCGGCGGCGGCGTGGTCGTGCTTCGGGGTGTGAGAAGGGGCGGCTCCTAAGCCAGAGCGAGCATTTAAGCTAGAGCCAGCGCTAACACTAAGCGGTGATGCCCCCCCCCCGTGGCGTAATTTTCGACTTCATTCTCAACATGTTTCCCTCTCCAATCTTAGTTGTAGTGCTTCCAACAGACCTGTGATGTTTATGACAGGGCCAATAGTAGCACAAACTCGCACCAGTGCAAACGTTTGCTGCGTAGAAAAGGCAGTCACTATGTCTAGCCGGTAAGTGCCCCCGTCATTGCGAGCCGCCTACAGTTCCTCGCAATGACGGAAGGTTGCACAAGGTCAGGTGTGCACGTGAACTGCATTCAAACAGCTTTTCTATAGCTCCAGTTCCGCGTGACTGCCGGTGCGGGTCAACGTCAACGTGAGAACCTGCTTCTCTAGTTTGTAGATAAGCATCCAGTCCGGGGCTATGTGGCAGTCGCGAAAGCCATTCCAGTTGCCCGTCAGGGCGTGGTCCTGGTATTTGGCATCAAGCACCTTCCCGGCAGCAATGTCATCAACAACATTCTCCATCTCGGAGAGGTCCTTTCCTTGCCTGATAATGCGTCTGAGGTCTTTTTTGAACGCCTTGGTGCGCCTGACCTGGTATGGCTCATCCATCGTCGTCGTTGTCCAAGTCGGCCACCAACTCGGCAAAGCTAGCGTAGGACTTGGCATGCGGATCACGCGACACCCTGTTGGCCTCCTCCATCGCAGCTATCGTCTCGGCGTTATAGGTGCGCACGTCAAACGGGATGCCGCCAACACGCAGTATCTTTGCGAAGTAGATGCGGATAGCTGTAGGAATGTCCAGACCATTATCAGCCAGGACGCTGTTCACAGCGTCTCGCATGTCAGGCTCCACGCGGGCCTGTACCAGTGCTGTGTTGCTCATCATAGCTCCTCTCACTAAACAAATATAATTGTATGTATTTTACATATATTTGTCAATTAGATGGAGGTATTCCGCGGAAACAATTGCGACCAATTCCGCGACCTTAATCATGTGCTGAGCGCTTTTCCATGCAATCTCATCAACGCACACATCCGCATCTAGCCTACTTTTTGAAACACTGGGTCAGCGGTAGTGTCAGCATGCCAAACACTGAAGCCTGAGCCTGGATCGTAAAAAATCTCCTCATTCTCTATAAAAGAATCATAGTACACGAAGTCACCACTGGCTCGACCGCTATCTGAGTCCAACTCCATTGAAACACAGTAACCCCATGCAATGATAGAGCCACTGCTGTTTACCCAGCAAACATACCTGGGCGAACCACTAAATATCATAGCTGGTAAATCGGTATAGCGATACAACTCCGCAAGACCGCACGCCACCGTGGGAGGATGATAGCCACTGTCATCATAGTAAGCACCGCCTTCGTCAGGGTCACCCGGTGAGAATTGTATATCATGCGTACCAGCGGGAAATCTGGGGAACTCCGGGTTGAGCGGGTCGCCCTTGAACATCAAAGTACCACTGGAGTCGCGGGCCAATACAGCGTCTTGGCCATTGTAGTAGCCAAGTCCATTCTCATTAACAGAGAGCGTCCCGGTATACACAGTATGGTTGCCCCAATACTCGCTTATCACCGTCTGGGCACCCATAGTGTACTGACGACCTTCCTGCTTCCAGCCTTCGTACTGAGCCTTGTCGATATAGCCCGTAAGTGCCGGTATGGCAATAGCGGCAAGGATGCCAAGTATGACAATAACAACAATGAGTTCAACGAGCGTAAAACCTTTGCGGGTTTGTGTTTCACTTTTTGCATAAGCAACTCT
>JAITDU010000026.1 GCA_031282405.1 Coriobacteriales bacterium
CTGCCGCCTTGGCAGTTAGCGAAGGCGCTCACGCTTTTCAGCCAACTCTTCGGCCTGCCCGTCTCGAGCATCTCCTTGAATTCGTATTCCGTTGCCTCCGCTATGAGGAGGTCTTTGAGTGTCGCCATTCGTTCAATCTCCTATAGCAAAAAACCACCAACTGCTACAAGTTATTGTATCAATAGATGGTAGGTAATATGGTGGAGGCGCGGAGAATCGAACTCCGGTCCATACGGGCTTCTTAAAAGGCATCTCCAGGCTCAGTCTGCAATCGAATCTCGAACATGGGGTGGCTCGCAGACAGGCGGCCCCGGTTCCAGTTGGCTTATCTTATCCGCATCTTAGTCAACAGTGGGACGCGGAGCATTCCCCTGAGTCGCGTCTCGTTGATGGCGGGGAACCACATCAAGTCGACGTCGCTGCACTATCAGGCAGCGAGAGCATACTGCTTGTTGTCAATTAAATTTGACGGTACCCCTGTTTAACGTGGCGAGGAGACCACGGCCTGCTTCCCTTCTTAAAACCAATATGTCGAAACCAGTCGCCCCCTTTCTGTTCAGGTGCCTAATGGTGATAAAAACATTCAAGGAAACCAGTACGCTAGTGTTATTGTAGCATGATTGCAACACGACAACAACTGTGCTGTTTGGAGAGTCTGAGTTTAGCTGAAAAGCCTCGAATGAAATCCTGAGCGCAAACTTCCATGCACTCAGTATGCCAGCGCACTAGACTGCCAAACCTGTAGCGAACTTTCACCACCAGGCTCATCGCGCATGCCCGGGCACACAAACAGCACTCGCGTTGCAGGATGTAGCGCGGGTGCTGGTGGAGCTTGGTAATGACGGGTAGTGCGTGGTAGTGCTGGGGGCCAGTGTGGGCGTAGTATCGGGCCCACTCTGTCTTACGTGTCATCCATCTAGTCTTATTCTACCACCGGATTCTCAATTCGGCCGTCTTCTTCCCACTGAGCGTACAAGATTAAGGAAGACTCAGACGTATACATCCACGTGCCAGTTTGGCTGGTGTAGGCCTCAGCATTTGGAAAGAAGCTCAGAGTCAGAGTGCCCTCTGTGAAGTCAACTCTTATGAGGTGGATGGTGTCATTATCATCGGCCGAATAGCCCGTAATGTGATAGCCTTCTCGTGTGGGAACTTGGGTAATGACCGGCGCGGAGCTGCCGTAGGTAGCGGTTCCTAAGCCGTCTGCATTGCCACCGTTAGCGTTAAGCGTGAGGGTGGTCTCGACAGCTTCCCACTGAGCGTAGAGGATCAGAGGAGACGCACCTGTATATATCCAGTTGCCGTTTGATAGTAACGTGAACGAAGCCGGCCGTGCAAAATGGCGAACCTAATACTAATTGCACAGGCGCGCAAACCCAAAAAGAGGCCCTTCTGCCCATTTTGCTACAATTACACAACAATGAGCGCTTGTCTCGCTCATCATGACCGCAGCAAATGAGAGAACCTCGCCTACCGTTCAGATCACGTATCTTGATGCCAGTGACCACCAGGGGCGCAGGTATCGACATCATACATACCAACGACAGGAGTACATAGATGGCAACATATCTGGTAGATTACGAGAATCGCGGCAAGAAACGAGGCGACAACGGCCTGGTTGGCATTGAGGAATTGTCTTTTGGCGACACCGTGGTCGTCTTTTTGGGCAAGACCAGTCAGGTGCCACAAGCTATTCTGGATGCCGGCGTCAATAAAAGCAAGGCCCGTGTGATATTCCATAAATGCCGTAAGACCGCAAAGAATTACCTTGACTTTCAACTGGTCTCTTATCTGGGTCATTTGATTGGCGCGACAGGAGAGAAGAAGTTCTACATAATCTCGGACGATAAGGGCTATTTTGCGGCCATCGACTACTGGCTCACCGAACATCCCGATGTCGAGATAATTCGCCAGTCTACCATCGGACCCGAAAATAAGACACCGGTAGAATCTGATGAGAATACGCTTGCTACCCTACCTCCCGCCCAAAAGATCAATAAACTCGACCCGCCAGAATCGATACGCAAGGTGGCCCGGGGCATCTACAGCCGTCAAGGTATCAAGATCGGTTATATCTCGCAACTTTATGAAGAGATGCGCACCTCGCAGACTGCCAAGGTGTTTGCCGCCCGACTGGGCAACTTGCTTGACAAGCAGCAATTGGAGGCTATGAAGCCCGCTTTAATGGAAATGTTTGAGCGTTACGCAGAGATGCGCCACTAGAAAGTAACGAGCAACTAGGCGCGCAACGCGGTCAAGGCTGGTATAATCTAAGTATGGAACATCCAGCGGCCCTTTCCACATCAAGTAATCTGCCTATAGGGGTGTTTGACTCCGGCGTGGGTGGTCTGACGGTGGCGCGCGCTATTGCCACACGCCTGCCCCAGGAATCAATACTCTACTTTGGCGACACCCTACGCTGCCCCTATGGCCCCCGCAGCTTGGACGAGGTCAGGCGTTTTGCCGTGGAAATCTCTCGTTGGCTGGTCGCGCGTCAGGTCAAACTCATAGTAATCGCCTGTAACTCGGCGACTGCGGCCGGACTGGAGACCGTCCAGCGCCTCGTAAGCGTGCCCGTAATAGGAGTGATCGAACCTGGGGCGCGAGCTGCCGTGCAGGCAACCACCGCCCGTCGCGTCGGAGTGATAGGAACGGTCGCAACGATTGAAAGTGGTGCCTATACGCGAGCTATCCGGGCGCTCGATGCCGGCATTACGGTCTTCAGTGCCGCAACGCCGCGTTTCGTAGAGATAGTAGAGCAGGGCCTGCGCCTGGACAAAAGTCCGCTCGAAGACATCATGGCCCGAGCCGCAGATATCTATATTCGCCCAGCCTTCGCCCAGATTGCCCGCGACTACCTTAAGCCACTTAAACGCTGCCATATCGACACGCTGGTGTTGGGCTGCACTCACTATCCCCTCCTCACTCCCTTGATAAAGAGCATCATGGGGCCGAATGTCACCATCATCTCCTCGGCAGAGGAAACTGCTTCTGACGTTGCCGAAACGCTCACGCGTCGCCGCCAGCTAAATACGAGCGGCGCCTCTCCCCATTATGCTTTTGTCACCACCAGTGCCGATACCAGCGAGTTTATCAACCTGGGCGAAATGATTTTCAGATGCCCCTTAATAGATGTATCACTGGTGAATATCGCCACTTTAAGCACTGGTGAAGGATAATGACAGAAAAAGAACAGGAGCGCTAGCATGTTAGCAAATAATGCTATCAACCGACGCAACGGTAGCCGCAAAGCCAGTGAGTTGCGCGCCGTACGCTTTACCCGTGGCTACCTCAAAGGTGCTCTGGGGTCATGCTTGGTAGAATTTGGCGATACCAAGGTGCTCTGTGCGGCCAGTATTGAAGAAAGCGTAGCGGGTTGGCTCAGGGGCGGCGGCAAGGGCTGGTTGACCGCCGAATACTCGATGCTGCCGGCATCGACTCCGTCGCGCACCAAACGAGAGGTGTTTGGCCTTAAGGGTCGCACTCAGGAGATTCAGCGTCTTATTGGGCGTTCGCTGCGCAGCGTCGTTGATCTGTGGGCCTTAGGTGAGCGCACCATGACTGTCGACTGCGATGTTATCCAGGCCGACGGCGGTACGCGGACTGCAGCCATAACCGGTGCCTGGATAGCCATGCGCGATGGCTTTGACACCTGGAAACAAGCGGGAAAAATCAAGGCAAACCCCGTGTTCGACCAGGTAGCGGCAATCAGCATGGGCATGGTGGACGGGCGGCTCTTGCTCGATTTGGACTACCATGAGGACTCGCGAGCCGAGGTGGACATGAACCTCGTGGTCGCCGGCAGCGGAGAATTTATCGAGATTCAGGGCACAGGCGAACGCAGTACCTTTGACCGGGGACAGTTAGACGAGATGTTGGACTTGGCCACAGATGGCATACAAAAACTCTTGGAACTGCAAAGAAAGGCTTAGCGGTGGCCGACTTGAAACAAGTGACTCCTGCACCGGACACGCCGCTAATAGATAAGACCACGGGAGACACACCGATAGGCACAGCTCCCAAGACTGTCGTCGTTGCCACACACAACCGACACAAACTGGCCGAGATACGCGCGATACTGAATATCGAAGGCTGGGAATTTGTCAGTCCAGATGAACTGGGTGTGACCGAACAGCCCATCGAAGATGCCGATACCTTTGCGGGCAATGCCCTGATAAAGGCTCGTTTTGCTCACAAAAAGACCGGAAAGGCAGCCCTGGCTGATGATTCGGGCTTGGTGGTCGATGCCCTTGGCGGAGCGCCGGGGGTGTGTTCGTCTCGCTTTGCCGGTGAACCAACCAACGATCCAGCCAACAACGCCAAACTCCTGAGCGAACTGGTACGTGTGCCAGCGACTGAGCGGACCGCGCACTTCGTCTGTAGTGTCGCCTTCGTAGATGAGGACAGCACAGAGCGCCTGGCCGAGGGCAGGTTCGATGGCCGCATCGCCTTTGAGCCTCATGGCAAGGGCGGCTTTGGCTACGATCCGTTGTTCTTGCCAGATGCCTTTGGTGGCCAACGTACATTGGCACAGATCGCCGCCGAGGAGAAAAACGTCATCTCGCATCGAGCCCGGGCCTTAGCGCATCTCAAGTCCCAACTCGTCTCCCCCACAACTTGCTCGATCGCCGCACCCAGTAGCGCGACGGATACATCGGAAACGACCAGCACATCTCACACGCCCGGCATACCCAATACTGCGGGCGACACTATGAAAAAGACCGAGATCGTCGCCTTCGATTTCGACGGTACTCTGATAGATGTCTCTTCGCCGGTACGGCTCATCGCTCGCCTTAACCGCGATCACATCATGCCCAAGAAGGCTATAGCCAAAAGCGCCCTGTGGGGTGCTCGCTACAAACTGGGCAAGGAGCTTAACCAGGCCAAGCCCCGACGCTATATCTTCTCCTCATTTAAGAACTTCTCGGCCAGCGATGCTAACGCCATCATGAAAAATCTCTACCTCGAAGAGTTGCGCCCACGCCTGCTGCCACCAGGGCTACAGTGTGTTGAGGAGCACCGACGCGCCGGACGTACACTCGTCGTAGTTTCGGCCTCGTTTGAACCCATAATCGCCGAATTGGCCAAAGATCTGGGTGCTCAGGCTTATATCTGCACGCGCATGGAGGTAGTGGACGGTTCCTACACCGGAGAGACCATTGGCGAGCCACCCGAGGGCGAACAGAAGTTGCTGCAGTTTGAGCAATGGGCAAACGCCACCTACGGTTCGGGCAACTGGGTGCTGACCCATGCCTACGGCGATCATTTTTCTGATGTGCCACTGATGGCAAGCGCGCTGCATCCTGTAGCCGTCGACCCCGACCGACGCCTTGAGGCCCTTGCTCGCGAAAAATCCTGGGAAGTCGCAAGCTGGTCTGACGGATGAAAACGTGCCATAAGCGACTGCAGATAAGCGGTCGTACGTAAACGACTGTATATACACAGCTGTACACAGCGGCATCGGCAACACACGAGAACAAAACAATGATCACCAAGCGCGACCACAACAGAAAGGGACAAGCCATGAAAAAGTCTACACCGCAGATCAGTTTTGTGGCACCAGACGTTTTTGTCACCAGCGTACTTAATCCCAGTATGCGCGTCTTTGACGTGGTAATGGGCACAAAATACGGTACCAGTTACAATTCTTACCTGGTTTCGGGAACCACAAAAACGGCGCTGATCGAAACCTCACATGCCACTTTCGCCACGGATTGGCTAGAAAAAGTCGAGGCCGTCTTGGCGGGTTCTGCTCCCGATTACCTCGTGATGAACCACAACGAGCCCGATCACAGCGGAGCGGTGGTGGCGCTTTTGGAGCACTATCCCGATGTCGAAATCGTCATCAGCGCGGCTGGGGCCATCAACCTTAGGCACATTACCAATCGTACGGATCTCAAGCTCACGGTGGTCAAAGACACAGACAGCCTGGACCTGGGTGGATTGACTCTGCATTTTATGATGGCACCGCTTCTGCACTGGCCCGACACGATGTTCACCTGGCTACCCGAGCGCAAGGTCCTGTTCAGCTGCGACTTTCTCGGCGCGCACTTTTGCGAGCCTCGACTGTTCGATCACGCGGTAGTCTACCGTCGTGCTTTTACCGCTGAAATAAAGAACTATTTTGATAGCATCATGGGGCCGTTTAAGCCTTTTGTCCTCAAGGGCCTGGACAAGCTGAACGATCTGGACATCGACTTTATCTGTCCAAGCCACGGCCCTATTCTCACGAAAGGCTGTGAGTTGGAAAATAGCCTGCAGCGCTACCGAGAGTGGGCCATGCCGGCGCAAAAAGACACACCGGACGCACCACACATAGCACTGTTTTATTGCAGCGCCTACGGCAACACGGCCAAACTGGCGCAGCAGATAACTCGTGGGGTTACCGAGGCACTGCCCGCTGCTCAGGTGGACAGCTATAACCTGGTCGAAACTGAACCGGACATCCTGACGGCAAAACTTAATGATGCCGATGCTCTGCTCATTGGCTCACCCACCATTAATCGCGATGCTTTGCCGGTCGTCTGGGAACTCTTGGCCGGTATCGACGCAATCAACATCATCAAACGTCCGGTAGCGTTATTTGGCTCTTATGGCTGGAGCGGTGAGGCCGTGCCCCATCTGGCCCAACGGTTTGAGGACTTGAAGGCCCGGGTGTTTGAGCAAAAATTCAAAGTGCGTTTCGTCCCCACCGATGCCGACCTTGAAGCGGCAGCGGGCTTTGGTCGCGACTTCGCCGCCAGTTTATCAGGACACTGATAGTTTTGACACAATCGACATGTCGAAGGTCTGATTCAAGTCTAACTTTGTTCATATCTTGGCGGCGAAGCGAGCGTAAGCGAGCGGGGTCTGATTTTACCCAGGTCTGATTCAGGCCTGACTCTGAGCCCTGACTTTGCCATGCACGGGCAGAGCCTGAGAGAGCACCGGCAGGATAATCAAGGTGCCTATCAACGATGCCAGAAGCGACGGCCCCAGATAACTCAGGTTATAGATAAGCGAGTAGGCCCAGACGTTTTCTCCCCCCGCATATTCGGCAAAGAAGAGCACACCCGAGATGACGTGGATAAGATAGCGCAGGATGCCGCCCGTCAAAAGTGCCGCAACAATGACCAGCGAACCTTTACCGAGATTGCCTGAGGTATCCGAGCCCACGTTCTGCGCAAAACCACCAGGCGCAGTGCCTGTAGCGGCCTCGTTGGCGTCCGCAGTCACAGCGGCCGCAGTGGCTGGCGGTTTAAAACCAGCGGTTGTCTTGTTGCTAAACGTCTTGGTAAACGCGCGGTTATAGATGCCGGAAAACAGTCCGACTCCCGTTCCGAACAGCAGGTACGGAACCGGATAGTCCAACGCTACCTGAGCGGGGAACAGTATGAACGGCTCCATCAACAGATCCAATAAACCAAACACCGTCCCGCCAACAGCCCCCGCTAGAGCACCACGACGCAGTGCTAAAACCGCTATGGGGAGCATCGTCAGCGAGATCGAACCTCCGGCAATGTTGATGGGAAGGCGCATCGCTACCATGTTCAACACTGCCGACAAGGCCACGCAAAGCGCAACCTCCACTATCCCCCTTACTCGATAATCACGCACAGTCTAACTCCTCTCAAATACGAGAGAGCTCCCACGGCTACCTTAAAAGTGCGGATGACAAGACCCGCGTTGGTGCCCCGCATTACCGGAACACTCCTTTCGGTCGCGAACGAATCGCCTCTCAGCCGTATGACAGCTCCCGATGGGATGAATGCGCTCACGTCGAGCGCTTGAGGTATTATACAGAAAACTCCGGACGCAACCGTGAAGACCAAAACGGCATCCGCCCAACGGCATACTGCAGAGTGCTTGTATGCCAAAGCACTTACCTCGCAGCCACTGGCCGAGGCGCCTGGATTGCCACGTCGCTTCGCACCTCAGAGTGATGGGGAGCGTACCCGTCCCCCAGTGGGCGCGACCAAGGCCGGGGCACGCCCCTAGACATCCTTGATAACTTCGATTATCTCGCAAGATGCCAGCAGGGCATCTCTGTCATGGGCATAGTTTATTGGCAAAGCATAGCTCTGAGCAAATGTTTCCATGGCAAAAGGATCGTATACCGTGATGTTATGATACCCAGCCTGCAAAAGATGACTGATGATTGCAGCGGCGGGCGTATCGCGCACATCGTCGCTTCCGGGCTTGAATGAAAGCCCAATGATTCCAATCCGGGTATCCTTGCTCGTACAACGACTGGCTATCAGATCGGCGCGATGTCGCTTAATGAGTTCATTGGTTTCGAGTGTGCCGTGGAGCATCAGAGCATCAATACCACATTGCTGTGCCAAATGGGCCATGGCCTTGGTATCTTTGGGAAGACAATACCCACCAAAACCACTCCCGGGTAAGACATAGCTAGCCATGTCAACCGGCTGTGTCGAGCCTGTTGCCTCCTTATCTCCCCCATCAGGCGTGTCTGGAACTTCTGGCAGTGTCCAGCGTCGGTCCATATGGAGCGCCTTGAATGCATCGCCCACATCTACGTCTCCCAGGCGGTCGGCGATCATAGCCATCTCATTTGAAAAGCTGATCATCGTTGCAAGTAGCGTATTAGAGAGGTACTTTATGTACTCGGCCGTAGAGCGCGAAGTTAAAATGATGGGTGCGTTAAATACAGAATACAGTCGACTCAGTGTCTGGGCGCTGTAATCATCATCGGCCCCTATCACGATCCTATCGGGATTCATAAAATCAGCCCAGCAGTGGCCCTCGCGCAGAAATTCCGGGTTAGAGGCCAGGCCAGTATCATGGCCGACGACCAAACCCCGCCTTTCCAGCAAAGGCAGGATAACTTCACAGGAAGTATGCGGAGGAACTGTAGACTTAACCACAAGCAAGCGCTTTGTGTCATCAACATCCAGAGTAGCTTCAATGGCATCTGTCAGATAGGTCAAATTTGCCCTACCGTCATCGTTGCTGGGAGTGCCCACACAGAAGAAAATCGTATCGGCCAAAACAACGGCATCCGCAAGCGAAGAGGCCAGCTTGAAGCTGCCCTGTTTCAGATGTTTTTGCAAATAATCTCCTAAATCGGGCTCATGGAAAGGCAGCTTACCCTCTTGGAGCGTACGCGAACGGGCCGCATCAATATCAAAACCAATAACTTTGCGGCCGGTTTTCTCTGCAAGGCCTATGGCAGTGGTAAGCCCTACGAATCCCAGCCCTAATACTGCTATCATATTATTGTCAGTTTTAATGTTTGCCACATCTCTCCTCTGTTAATGCACGCATTGAAGCCCAGCACGCCACTCTGCCACGACTCGGGCCGTGGTGTCAGACCCTGCCTATAACATAGTATCATTCAAAAAACGTAGGTAGTTGCCAACGCCGTCTTGGACCAAAATCCTTGGATTATAGCCCAACAACCGCTTGGCCTTGTTGATGTCGGGGCATCGTCTGTTAGGGTTATGCGTCAGATAGTCGGTGTCGTCTGGCTCCTCAAGGCGCACCTGGCCTGAGTATCCCAGCAAATTCGCCGCAGATTCCCTAAAAATCTCGGCAAGCTCTCTGATCGTTATCTCCGGATTATCCATACCGATATTAAAGTAATCGTAGCTGCCATGTATCAGCACTCGCAAATAACCGTCGATGGCATCGGTCACATAACAAAACGTGCGTTTTGGTGAACCGTCAGAGAAGAGCACGATATCCTCACCGGCAATGACCGCCCGAGCAAAATCAGCAGGCGCTCGTTTGTCATTGATGTCCATACCGGGGCCATAGTTGTTAAACGGTCTGGCTACCCCGATGGGCATTCCGTATTGCTGAGCATAACAATAACAAAGTGTCTCGCCAATGCGTTTGCTCTCATCATAACAGGCTCGCGGTCCAACGCAGCTGACGTTGCCTCTATAGTCCTCCTCTGTAGGGATGAAGTCTGGATCCGGATCACCATATATTTCGCTGCTGGAAAAGAACAAAAGCCCTTGCAAAGATTGATAATCCTTGTAAAACTCCAGCAAGCCACGCAGGCCCAACACGTTAGCATTGATGGTTTCTATAGGATACCGGCGATAGAATACCGGCGAGGCAATGGATGCCATATGAATGACGTAGTCTGCCTCAGAGAATTCTGTGTAATCCTCATAGCGAAGTTTAGCTATATCGGCATCAATGACGCTTACTCGAGCATCCTGCTTGACATGCGCCACCCACGCGGGCATCCTGATAATGAAGTTATCGATCAATACCAGTCGTTTGATATCCAATGAAAGGAAGTAGTGGCAAAAATAATATCCGAGAAATCCGGCAAACCCGGTTATCACAATGACGCTGTTGGAGAATATATCATTTTTCTTGAAACTATCCTGCAAATACGCAATATCATCTTTTGCAACCGTCTTCACTCCAATTTTACCGGACGACACACACTCTCCTTTTTTTGACATCTGCTTCACTCGGCAGCGTTTATCTTACTCAACAATAGTCACCCGGCAACAGCATCGGGCTACAGCGCTCATTCATACTGCCTTTAATTGTGCTGCTTATAATACCAGTCATCATAGGTGCCATAAAAGACATTCAAATCAAGGGCGCTGCCGTAGCCGGGCAAGTAGCCAGAGGAGGTGTACTGGTAAATTTTGCAGTCAACCATAGGAGTAATACCGGTGTTATAGCCATAAAACGGCGTATAACTGTACCAATAATTGGCCTGCCAGAGCCAAACTCCCAGATTGTCCCAGAGTCCACTGATGTAATTATTGGCCCAGGATCCTGAGGTATATATCTGACAAGAAATACCCGTACGGGCCTTTATGTGCTGGCAAAATTGGGTAATCCAATCGCGATCGTACCCGGGTAGTTCCTCCTCATAATCCAAGAACAGCACCGCATTGCCAAGGTAGCTGCCAACGTTATCAATGAACCAGTTAGCCTCGGCAATAGCACTGTTGTTACTGGCCCTGGTTGGCTCAATAGCATAGTGATACAAACCGAGTTTTTTGCCTCTGGCCAAAGCGGCATTGGCCTGGGCTTCCATATTAGGGTTCTTGTACCATGAGCCGCCGGTTGCCTTGACTATCATGAAGTCATAATCGACCCACCAGCCAATGTCGGCCGGTTGCCAGGAGGACACATCGATGCCGTTTTTTATCGGCAAGGTTGCTTTTATAAAATGAAAGCCCTGGAGAGAATTGGGCGCATTTGCCTGAGTAACAAGCTGGGTCATTGACTGCGCTGCCGAGAAAGTCATATACCCTTGCGTAGCTACGTTTTGTAACTTATAACCACCCACACCGGGAATATAGCGCCACTGCTGATCTGTGCCACCGGTATAGGAGGCTTGGATAACCGTTCCACCAGAGTCCGCTAAAGGCAGTTGCGAGCTGTATCCCTTCAAAATATACGTGCTTGGGCTTGAAGGAACCGCCTCTGCCGTAAATATCTGGTTAAAACCGCCGTGCGATTGGTAGCCGACCACAGTAGCGCCGGGAGAAACACTGGCACCATTGATGTCTAAAACAAAAGATGCGTTCGTATTAGAAACTATGTTATATATCACGCCCTGCTGCAATACCGGTGCACTGGGCAGATCTTGCACAGGAACCAAGGTAAATTGCTGG
The DNA here is from genome assembly GCA_031282405.1 of Coriobacteriales bacterium. Classification (GTDB taxonomy): domain Bacteria; phylum Actinomycetota; class Coriobacteriia; order Coriobacteriales; family UBA8131; genus JAITDU01. Next base: position 11,598 of record JAITDU010000026.1, read on the forward strand.
TTAGCAGCACCATGATAGGAGTAGGTTGTAGCCTTGGCTCCCGCTGCAGTTGAGGCTCCCCAGATATCTAAGGACAGATAGCCTTTTTTTGATAAGATGCTCACCGTAAGCTGCTGCTCGTTAAGATTGTGACCAGGGGCAAGACGCACGGCCCACTTTTGATTATCACCATTGTGCGCCGTCCATTGAACGACAGAAGCGCCACTGTAGGCAGACCCACCATAGATATCCAACGCAAGCGTTGAATTAACCGAACGGATAGTATAGTAGCCGTCTTGGTCTGTCTCAAAATAAAACAGTTGATTCAGCGCTCCTGTGTCCGGCGTAGTGCTAAAAGAAGTAAGAGCAGAGCCAGGTGTGGCATAACCACCCCAGATGTCCAGAGTGTTGTACGGGGCACACGCGGGAACCAGACGATAGTACGTACTGGGACTGATTTGTGCGTTGATCGATTGGTCTATAAGATCTGGACTGGTACCAACCTCCAAAAATTCGAATTGTTGGTTAGCACCGTCATGATGCTGATATATGGTCAGAGCAGCCGCATTCGTGTCTCCGCCGCCCCAGATATCCAGAGAAAGATCAACACCGCCAGCACCGCTCTGTAGTCCTAACGCGGAGTGGATAGCATAAGGACCATTAGGCTCGCCTTGGGTTACATACCACTTTTGATTAACGGCCTCATGACGGGTATACTGCAAAACAGGGGTACCCGGCAGCGTAGAAGCGCCCCAAACATCCAAAACCTTGTCTGCGCCTTCATGGGTAAAGGTGTAAAAGCCCTGTTCGTCTTGACTGACAACAAAGCGTTGGTTGCTGCTGCCGGAATAATCATATTGGACAACAGCGGCACCATCGGCAGAAGATGCACCCCAAACGTCCAACACGCGGAAAAAGGAGCTTTTAGGTTTGATGGTATAGGTTCCCGGTACAAGGGAAGCGCCGGTATTGGGAGCTTGCCCAAGCAGACTCAAGGCATCCAGGCTGGCATCGCTTTCAGTTCCATTAGCAGAGGACTGGTTATTGAGGAGAGTGTCTTCATCGGCGCTTGCCTCCGTGGATTCAGGCGTATCGCTTACGACTCTCACCAACTTAAACTGCTGGTTAGCTCCTCCATGATAAGGATAGGTAGTTATAGAAGCGCCCTGTGTATCAGAAGCACCCCAGACATCAAAGGAGTAGTTTCCTTGCTTGGAGAGTATGCTTACTACAAAGTCATCTAGTGCGTCGGGCTCAGAAAGTAGCTTTAGGGCCCACTTTTGATTGTCAGCACCGTGATGTGTCCACTGTACTACAGACGCACCACTATAGGCAGCGCCCCCATAGATATCAAGAGCATGTCCTGAGAGCTTA
>JAITDU010000027.1 GCA_031282405.1 Coriobacteriales bacterium
ATTCAAGACTGTCGTATGCCTATGGCGCAGACTATACCTCACAAGCTGCCATAAACTCCATAGTAGGTATCTCTCAAGCTACCGCCAATGCCTATATCCAAAGAGGGACAAACGCTGCACTGTCTGTAGGCTCATCTTGGGGATGCAGCCCCGGTGCACTAACCAATCAAGCTGTTGCTACGTTTGCCTCAGATGTTAATGCGACTAAAAACTCTGTTAATGCACAGATCTCTTCTGTTAAGGCTAACAAACAAACACAACACAATGCCTGGGTAGAAGAGCAGGCGAGGCTTGTGGCATTGGCACAGATACTGGAAGCAGCTGTTGCACTTGCTGGTGGATCGGCAAGCCCGGAGGACATTACTGCAAAATTAATTGCATTTATGAAAGATGCTGAGGGAAAACACGATGAGATTTCTCACTATTTTGACAGTGCGCTTACTTGGGTTCCACCATGGATCATGAGCATTGGATATTTCATTTCGTTAGTAAAGGGTGGTGGTGAATATGACTTGAAGAAAGATAATGGTGAATGGCCGGTGTTCATTGCCCCTGGGTCTGATGTTTACATGACATATAGTTTTGACAGCGAGATTGTACGTGGTGATGCTCCGGCTAACATTTTGTATGGATATGTCGGGAAAACATTTGGTGTTCCCGAGCCACTATTATACATAGGACCAGGCATAGCGCAAATTGCCGACGGCACCTCAAGCTGGGATTATATTGGCTCAAACTTTGATGATCCAGTTGACCAATATTATATTGAAGTAGGTATAAATTATTATAATCGTACACACTAGCTGGACTCTATCGTCAATGCATACTAAGAAAGAATCTGAAGCACATCAAATTAACTGGCAGGGCCGATTTTTATTGAATAAACTATTTGTTTTTTGCTGCTGCTGTGGCACAGGGGCAATCGCATTGGTATTCTTTTTAGATGATTTAATAGCTTCATTAAGTGTCTTCCTGGTTATTTTCCCTGTGGTGTCTATTGTAGTTATTTATATAATACTTATCATTTGCAGTATAAGATACCTCTTTAAAAATCTGCATTTTTCACGCCTATCGTTTTTGCCGTTACTTATACTGTTAGCCTCACTGGTGATTATTGTTTTTTGTCCTTTAAGAGATGTGAACAGGTATATTGAGTTTTCCTTAAACGAAGATAAATACATAGCTGCCATAGATCATTTTAAAGATCAGACGATTGTGAGTACGAATGGCAGTGTTAGCGATTACAATACTTCAGAAGAAATTCCTGACGTTATCATCACTGGACACTTGCAAAACTATTCGGAAGAAAACGAATATGACTGTTTCTATTTCATCAAATGGGGACTGACCGATGTGTCAGTTGGAGTGATGTATTACGAGTCGTTTCCCGGTGACCTTAATAATCTTGAGAAAGGTAGCAAGTTATATGTCGGGTATCACAGGTTTACAGTGCTAGATTCTTATGGAAATGGCTGGTATTATGTAGGCCAAGACGATTGATTGAGTTCTTCTAACCCTGTAGATAAGTTACAGTGAAATTTACAGAAACACATACAGAGGCTGTGAATGGCTGCATATGCGCGTCTTGAAGATTTATAGTGACTTGTACCTACCAAAGCAAAAAATAAAAACAAAAACGTCATCAATGGCAAGACCATAGACCAACACGCCAAACACAGGTTTACTGCTGCATTTGGAGGCTTATCGTGAATACACCCCAGCGTGATACTGTCATACGATTCATTAGATACGAACAGGAGAGCAAAAGGCCAAGAAGCTTTGTCAAGCTACTGCTTGTGGGGGCTGGACTGCTGTGCGCTCTTGTGCTGCTGGTCGTTTATCTGCTCTACAGCGGCCATTTTTCTTACGGAGTTTATTCTCTGCCACTTATTGCCTCTTATGTTTGTCTGGCATCGCTCCCTTTATACCTTGTTTTCGTTCTAGTATTCTTCTTAAAGAAAATCTATCTGACCCCTGTGCGCTACATCGGGCTGGGTATTTCTCAGATGTATGACTCGTTTTGCCTCATTCTTCTCTACAGCGCTCTGGTTGGATATTTCGAACTCAATTACCTCTACATTCTGCTCCTTTTGGGTCTGATGGTGGTTCTGACTCTTATAAAGATAGTGATGCTAAGGTTCAAAATAACGAGGGGCAACTATAAAAGCAGGAAAAACAGGCCGCTTGAAAAGATTGTCAGCGTGTTGATGTTTCTTTGTGCCGTCGGATTACCGTTTTTTATCAGGTACATTCATGAAAGCTTTGGAGCAGAGGTGCTCTGGACATTATCTACTGTTTGTTGGGCTTGGTTGCTAGCGTATAGTTTTGGAGGATTTACGCAGTTCATAAAATACCACTACCTAAAAAAATATCATATCGCTTTGGCAGAGATAGATGATCTGGTCGACTTAGACGACACACATGACCTAGCAACGCTAACCGGTGCCATCACAACAAAAGTATCTGCACCCGATGTTCTACAACGACATTTGGTGCAGACACCCCAAGACAAAGGCCTGTCTGATACACCCGATAGATAGAACACGAAGAGAACTCAGCAGATAACAGCTCAACAGACAGGACTTAAAAATAGAAGCCCGGCTTATGTCGCGCACAGGGCTTGAACATAAGCTGGGCTTCCAGAGCGCCCGAATCATGCCTCTGCAAGGGCAATGCGGGGGCGTGATTGGCTGGTATCAGGTGTAGAACAGGATGTGATTATAGGTAGGTACGGGCCAGTAGTCGTGTCCTACGATAATCTCCATCTCATCTACAGCGGCGCGCACAGCGTTCATTGCCGGGATTACCTTGGTACGATAAGCTCGGGCATTTTCCAATGAATCTTCAAGAGCTGCCGCCACTTCAATGGCCTTTTGCAGAGCCTCGACACCTTTGGTAATAGTCACAAGCCCGGAGTTCAGTTTAGCCAGCAGGTCCTCTTCGGCCGAGACGTCCATGTCCTCAGATATCGACAACTTGGTAGCTATGGATGAAGCAACCGTGGCGCTGAATTCAACAATCGCCGGAATGAAGCGGGCTCGGGCCATTCGTGCCGTTACCAAACCTTCGATGTTGATTTTTTTAGAGTAGTGCTCCAGTTTGACCTCATAGCGACTCTGGACCTCAATACGATTCAATACTCCAAAATTCTCAAACAACTCAATACTCTCGGCGGCGATGTACTGCGGCAGGGCCTCTGGGGTACTCTCCAGGTTGAGCAGTCCGCGCTTAGCCGCCTCGCTTAGCCATTCCTCGCCATAGTTGTTGCCATTGAAGATGATGCGTTGGTGGTCGGTAAGCACCTGTTTCATATAGGCTTTGGCATCGACCTCAAAGTTTTTGGAGCCTTCCAGAGCATCGGCAAAGTCGGCCAGCGCCTTGGCAACGATGGTATTGAGTACCATGTTGGCATCAGAGAGGTTAATCTCGCCACCGGGCATCCTGAATTCGAACTTATTGCCGGTGAAGGCAAAGGGCGAGGTACGGTTACGGTCGGTGTTGTCTTTAATGAAGGTGGGGAGTACCGGTGAGCCCAAGTCCATGGTCTTGGCACCGTCTGAGGCATAGGGGGTGGCATCAATGATGGAGCGTACGATGGCCTCCAGTTCGTCCCCCAAAAATATCGAGATAATGGCCGGCGGGGCCTCGTTAGCTCCTAAACGGTGGTCATTTCCCGCGCTGGCAACACTCATCCTGAGTAGGCCCTGGTATTCGTCCACTGCTTTTATCACGGCGGTCAAAAACACGAGGAACTGAAGGTTCTCGTCCGGGGTGCTGCCAGGGTCGAGCAAGTTGGCATCGTCAGCCGAGATAGACCAGTTATTATGCTTGCCGTTTCCGTTGATGCCGGCAAAGGGTTTTTCGTGTTGCAGACAGACAAGACCATGGTGCGAGGCCAACTTGCGCATCAGTTCCATGGTTAAGAGGTTGGCATCCACCGCGGCATTGGTGGTGAGAAAAACCGGGGCCAACTCGTGTTGGGAGGGCGCTACTTCGTTGTGTTTCGTCTTGGCAGGGATGCCCAACTTCCACAGTTCATCATCCAGTTCCTGCATGAAGCGGTTGACGGTGGGACGAATGGCTCCGAAATAGTGCTCCTCCAGTTCCTGGCCCTTGCAGGGGTCGGCACCGAACAACGTACGGCCGGTAAGTATCAGATCCAAGCGTTCTTGGTAGTCAGACTCCTTGATAAGGAAGTATTCCTGCTCGGGTCCGACGGTTGTAGATACGGTGGTTACCTGTTTGTTGAAAAGTGCCAAAACTCGTTTGGCCTCGCGGCTGATGGCATCCATGGAACGCAAGAGCGGTGTTTTTTTATCGAGCGCTTCGCCGGTATAAGACACAAAAGCTGTGGGGATGCACAAGACCTCATCTTTGATGAAAGCATAACTGGTAGGGTCCCACGCTGTGTAGCCACGGGCTTCAAACGTAGCGCGCAGTCCACCACTGGGAAAGCTCGAGGCATCCGGCTCGCCCTGGATTAACTCCTTACCCGAAAACGACAGCAGTATACGACCAGAGCCTTGTGGGCTGATGAAGCTGTCGTGTTTCTCGGAAGTTATCCCCGTGAGCGGCTGGAACCAGTGGGTGTAGTGGGTAGCACCTAACTCAATGGCCCATTCCTTCATGGCATGGGCGACGATATTGGCAACTTCCAGGTTAAGGGGCTTACCCTCCTTGACGGTCTGGGATAACACCCTATAGGTTGCCTTGGGCAGGCGCTCTTGCATCACCTGGTCGTTAAACACCAGACTTCCGTACTCATCGCTTATTTTTGACATTTCGAGCACTCCTTCGCTTTGGGCCACATCGGCGTTGTTGACTGCCCTGTCGATCCGGCCTATTTACAGTAATAAGCTAACAGTAACCTATTATTGTTTCGATACTATTAAATATCAGCCCGATTCTCTGTTAAAATCAGCTTTCATGTCGTCACCTTCCGTGGGCGGTGCCTGTATGCCTGTGGTTCGCTCAAGCGGTTGGCTCCGTTATTACTTTTCATGGGCGGCACCCGTACCACAGAACCAGCACCACAGAACCAGCACCACAGAACCGGCACCACAGATATTGCCCGTCGTTAAGTTCGTTGCATGTCAGGTATACACAAGAGGAGATCATGCACCACAAGAGTATCATAGTGTCCACAAAAAACAATGATATGGTCAAGCGTTTGGACGCGGTATTTGCCAAGATGGATGTCCAGGCGCATTTCCTCTCGGCGCCCCTTCTTGTGGCCTTGCAAGAACTGGATAAGATTGATTTAGATCTGTTGGTACTCGATGGCACCAAGGAGTCCTTTGCCGATATGCCCGACATTGAGTCAAACCTGGCAAACGATGGCTCTACGAAGCTATTCATCCTCGTAGCGGAGGCGCTGTTGTCTCATGTGCGTTTTCCCGCGCGACTGAACTTCGACTTTGCACTCGACAGCGTCGGCGATGCCGAATTGCATGTGCGACTGCACCAGTTGCTTTGGCCGGGCGAAGAGGCCGGCAGTTCCGATTTTATCCGCGTAGGCGACCTCACGCTCAATTTGGCTACCTATCAGGTCAAGGTTGACGGGGTGGTGTTGGACCTCACCTATTTGGAGTACGCCCTGCTGGCTTTTTTGATAACCCATCCCGGGCGCACCTATTCTCGCGATGCCCTCCTGCGTCGCGTTTGGGGTTTTGAATACTACGGTGGCTCACGCACCGTTGACGTGCACGTCCGGCGTGTGCGCTCCAAACTTGGTCCGGAATTGGCTCAGCGCCTGGAGACTGTACGCGGGGTTGGCTACCTTTGGAGCGCCTGATGGGCGCCGTGATGTGTCCGATGCGCGTTGCGATGTGCATTGTGGTGTGCCCGATGGACGCTGTGATGTGCACTGTGATGCGTCCGATGGGCACTGCCCTCAAACAGCTCAAGTCGACAAGAGTAGGAGTAATCATATGAGGACACTCGCGGTCATAGACGGCAACTCGCTTATCCACCGGGCTTTTCATGCCATCCAGACCCCGATGTATGCCCCCGACGGTCGCCCTACGAATGCGTGCTTCGGTTTTATATCGATGCTGCTCAAACTGATTGCCGATTTCAAGCCAGACGGTATTATCTGCGCGTTTGACTATGGTATTCCCGCCTTCAGGCTGGAGGCCATCGAGCTTTATAAGGCGCAACGTCCGCCTACGGATCCTGAACTCAAGCAGCAATTTAGCATGATAGAAAAGCTTTTGGATGCTATGGGTATCTCAATTGTGCGCCAAAAAGGCTGGGAAGGCGACGACATCATCGGCACCCTGGCCACCAAGGCCGAGGCCAAGGGCACTATCAAGACCCTGTTGATAACCGGCGATAAGGACGCTCTGCAACTGGCCACGGACTCCACCGTCGTTGTTGCCAACCGAACCGGTATGAGCGATGTCGTTATCTACGATCCACCTGGGGTTATCGAGCGTTTTGGCGTGGCCCCTCGACAGATACCAGACTACCTGGGTCTTGCGGGTGACAGTTCCGATAACATCCCCGGCGTGCCAGGCATCGGCCCAAAGACCGCCATGAAGTTGCTTGAACAGTATGGAAGTATCGAGTCGGTAGTTGCCCACGCCGCTGAGATTAAGGGAAAACTGGGCGAGAAGATCCAGGCTAACTCCCAGATGGCTCTGGACTCCCGCAAGGTCGCCACAATTGTGCGCGATGTCGACATCGATATTGATTTGGATGCTGTAGTTTTCCCGGCTTTTGATGAGCGTGCTGTCAAGTTGGCTTTTGGTGAACTGGCGCTGAACAGCCAACTGCGCCGATTTTTGTCACTGGCCGGCAAGACTAACAGGGGTTTGATGGAGTCCAGCGGTGCTCAAGGTGCCAACGGTTATGACAACAGTGGTCAAAGTCGTGCTCTGAACGACAACAACAAGAAGTGCAACTCTCTGGGCGATTCTAGCTTATCTAAGAGCAGTAGGGAGGGCTTTGATCCGGGCGACTCCGACGCGAACAGCACTGGCTTGAACAGCGAGGCTTTGGTCAGCAACAGTAAACACGGCTCACAAAGTGGTAGCAAAGCGACGACTTTTGGCGTACCGTCACATTCCTGGAAACTATCAAAGAGCAACGGACAAATCGCGGACGTGGGTCATGATCTAACACAGAATATGGCTCGCATTCTGGCTACTGTGCTTATGGATGATGCTGCACTTTCTGCTCTCGATGATGCCTTGCTTGCCGGTAGCTGTCTGGCGTTGCATCTGGATGGTGCCGACAGTCTGCCCAAGTCAACAAGCAGTCAGCAGAGCATGGTCTTTTCCGAGAAGGACGACCATACCCTCTATATCGCACTTCCTGATCGTGTGCTCAGACTCCAAGGTGAGCTGGCCACTGTGGCAGTGCACCGTGTCGTAACTGCCCAGGCGTCAGGCTCCCCGGTGCAAGTTGGCAGAGGGGATAGTAGCATAGATAATGACAAATATAATAATATAAAGTGTAATGAATATAATAGCAGCAATGATACTACTGGTGCGGATACCGATCATGGCGGCCCCGAACGCGGTGTTGATGCAGTAATTAACCGTATGCGTAACCGTATGCGTAACCGTATACACATGCCGGCGGCTACAAACGCCAAGGAGTTGTTACAGCTTTTGGTACCACGCCTGAGCGCTTCGTTGATTGATCTTGCCGGTATCCAGCTTCTGGATATTCGATTTTTCGATCTGTGCATTGCTGACTATCTATTAGACTCCGATAATCCCCATCGCAGCCCTACCGCTCTGATGACCAAGTACCTGCCGGGAGTCCTGGTCGAGGACTTTGTGGATAGCGAGCCCGGTGCCATCATTGCTGTTGCGGCTTTGACGCTGCACGAGATACTGGAGCGCCGAATTGTTGAGGACGGCTCCCTGCGTTGCTTCAGGGACGTTGAAGCACCCCTGGTACCGGTATTGGTAGAGCTGGAGCACAATGGCATCAAGGTAGCCAGCGATGTCCTGGCAAATCAAAGCGCCGCTCTGACAGACACGATAAATGACCTCAGGGCTCAGGCTTATGCGCTGGCTGGTTTGGAATTCAACCTCGACTCCCCCAAACAGGTAGGAGAGGTGCTGTTCGAAAAATTGGGTCTGCCACCGGGCAAAAAGACTCAACGCGGCTACTCCACCGATGCTGGGGTATTGGTGGAATTGGAATCCCTGAGCCCTTTGCCCGGCATTATCTTGCGCTACCGCGAGCTGGCTAAGCTCAACTCTACCTATCTGGAAGCCTTGCCACGGCTGATTGCCGCCGACGGTCATATCCACACCTCATTCAATCAGACGGTGGCCGCCACCGGTCGCCTGTCCTCCTCCGAGCCCAATCTGCAAAATATCCCGGTGCGCAGCGACATAGGCCGCCAGATACGCACTGCCTTCGTCGCCGACGCTGCGGCCATTGGGGCTGAGCAGGCCGTATTCGTCTCGGCCGATTATTCCCAGATCGAACTAAGGCTGCTGGCCCACCTTTCTCAGGACGAGCATCTGATTCGGGCATTTAGAGGGGGAGAAGATTTCCACACAGAGACCGCTGCCCGGGTATTTGGCCTATCCACCGATCAAATAACGCCAGAGTTGCGTACGCGGGCCAAGGCCGTCAACTTTGGTATTGTCTATGGCCAGCAGGCCTTTGGCCTGTCGCAGTCCTTACGTATCGGCTTTGGCGAAGCCCAAGAGATGATAGACCGTTACTTCCGGGCGTATCCTCAGGTCAAGGAATATCTTGAAGGATTAAAGGTCCAGGCACGCAACGACGGCTTTGTGCAAACGCTGTTTGGTCGTAAGCGCCGTATCCAGGAAATCAACTCTCACAATCCCAACCGCCGTAACTTTGCCGAGCGCATGGCCATGAATCACCCAATGCAAGGCACTGCCGCCGACATTATCAAACTGGCGATGTCCAGACTTGCTAAGGAACTGACCCTGGGTGGTTTTCGTTCGCAGATGGTGCTACAGGTACATGATGAACTGGACTTTAACTGCGACGTTGAGGAGCTGGAGCGTTTAAGCGCCCTGGCCAGAAACGTCATGACCACGGTCGTTGAGTTGCGTGTACCCCTCACCGTAGATATCTCCTCAGGAGCAAGCTGGGCCGAGGCGCACTGAGACAGGTGCTTGTGCTGCGTTCAGACAGTCCTCGTCAATACTATTCAAGTCCAGCTATCGGGAAGCATTCTACAGAATCTCATACCGGGTACTGACAGGCGCCAAAGGCGCCGTACTTCTCTCCAAATATTTCTGATGTGTTAAAACAAAGGCACGGGGTTGTTAACACTGGTCCTTTTTGCTTGTGTGCCACCGGCATCTCGCGCAAGATTGTCTCAGGGCGCGACCACAGGGGTTGCGCATGAGTTATGGAGGAGTTGAGGGCACAGTGTTTGACACAGGAACCACCGCGTTTATGCTTGTATGCATCATGCTTGTGCTTTTGATGACTCCGGGACTGGCATTTTTCTATGGCGGCCTGGCCCGCAAGAAAAATGTCGTGAATACGATGTTCATGTCGTTGATAGTCCTGGGAGTTGTCGGAGTCGTGTGGGTGCTTGCAGGTCATTCGCTCGCTTATGGCGGCGACGGGTCGATTCCGTTCTTTGGCGGATTTGATCTTTTGGGCTCTACCGGTGCGGTCTCAGACATGTTGGCAACAGCGGAGTCGACGCCGGACGGCCTGGGGCTTTTGCACGGCTTTGCCGACGGAACTGTGCGCCTGAGCACAGTCGATGTGGATGGCGAGCAGGTGCAGGCGCTCATCTCCACGGTCAGCGGTGAAGTTATCGAAGGTGGCTATCCGGCTCTGATCGACTTGGCTTATCAGGCAGCGTTTGCGATGATCACCACGGCTATTATCACGGGCTCGGTGGCCGGACGTATGAAGTTTGGTGCCGTCGTTACGTTCGTGACTATCTGGGTGCTTTTGGTCTACGCTCCGCTGGCGCATATGGTCTGGGGCGGAGAAGGCTCCCTGGTTGGTGACATGATCGGGGCTTTGGACTTTGCCGGTGGCGATGTCGTGCATATCTCCTCCGGTCTTACCGGCCTCATCCTTTGTTTGATACTTGGCAAGCGCAGGGGCTATGGGCTGTTGAGCTACCGGCCACACAATGTCCCGTTTGTCGTACTCGGCGCTGCGCTTTTGTGGTTTGGCTGGTTTGGTTTCAATGGCGGGAGCGCCTTTGCTGCCGATGGTATCGCGGCCTTGGCTATCGTTAACACGCTGGCTGCCTCGGCTGCCGCCCTGCTGTCCTGGTCGGCTGTAGAGAAGCTCAAGACCGGTAAATCTACGCTTGTTGGCGCGGCAACCGGCCTGGTCGCCGGACTTGTGGCCATCACCCCTGCGGCTGGCTTTGTTGAGCCCTGGGCAGCGGTTATCATGGGCATTATTGTCTCGCCGATCTGCTATTTTGCCATATCTTATCTTAAGGGCAAACTTGGCTACGACGATGCTCTGGATGCCTTTGGCTGTCATGCTGTCGGCGGTATCACAGGCGGCATCCTTACGGGACTTTTGTGTGTGCCGGAGCTGTCTTGGACCGACTTTGGCGGCCTGTTCTACACCGGCGACCCCAGTCTGCTCGTAGCACAGATATTAGGTATCCTTGTAACTATTGTTTTCGTAGGTATAATGGCGCTTGTCATCGGTCTGATCGTAAAAGTGATATTCAAGGGCAAGCTGGCTGTAGAACAACAGGCCGAGAACGAAGGTCTGGACACGGCCATCCACGGCGAGAGTGCCTATCCTGCCTTTAACGGCTTGGATTAGGAAGGAGGAGAATTATGAAAAAGATTGAAGCCATTGTCCGTCCCTCCAAACTTGAGCCGCTCAAAGAAGCCTTTTTGGCCGTCGATATCAAGGGGCTGACCATCAGCGAGGTGCATGGCTGCGGTAACCAACATGGTTGGACGGAGTATTACCGAGGCAGCGAGGTTATTGTCAACATGCTCCCAAAAATTAAGTTTGAGATCGTTACCACCGATGACCGGGTAGACGAACTGGTCAAGCTGATTATCAAGACCGCTAAAACCGGCGAGGTGGGAGACGGCAAGATATTTGTACTGCCGATAGACGAAGTTGTACGCATTCGTACGGAAGAAAGCGGCGAGGTCGCCATCTGACGCGGGCGTCCGGCATGCAACTCGGTACGAATTTGTAATACAGAAGGCCGGTGGCGACGAGCGCGTCGCACATAGAGTGTGTCATACATAGAGCGCGGCACGAAGAGTGTGTCATCTGACACAAAGGGCCGGCTTACGGTATACTGCATAACGAGTACCGGTATGTTCAAGGGTGAACCCTCTGGGCCTGGCTCAGAGGGTTTGTCCTTTCGTGCGCCAAGACACAAACGGTAAGCGTCCCCCTGTAAGAACTTCCTACAGGCGTACCCAAAAAGAACAACTTACTCGAACGACTTATTCGAACAACTTACAGGAGAGCAGGCTTTGGTATCGATAGAGGATATTGCGAGTGAGAAGGACGCGGCCTTACAGCGTATAGCCGCTGCCTCCTCCAGTACGGAATTAGACAGCGTGCGCGTAGCGGTGCTGGGCAAGAAAGGTACCCTCACTCAACTCTTGCGCAACATGGCAGCTATACCTGCCAGCGAGAAGGCCTCTGTGGGTCGAGCCATCAACGCCACCAAGGCTGCGGTAGAACAAACCCTCGAGGACAAGGCACAGGCACTCAAAGCTGCGGAGTTGATTGAGCGTACCCAAGCCCAAGCCGTAGATGTCAGCTTGCCGGGACGGACTCTGCCCTTGGGCAGTCAGCACCTGATCAGCCGTATAACCGCCGAGATAATCGAAGTTTTTCATGGCATCGGTTATCGGGTGGCCGAGGGCAGCGAAGCCGACACCGACTACTACAACTTTACGGCGCTCAACACTCCCGCTGATCATCCTGCCCGTGGTCTGCAGGATACGTTTTACCTGCGCGACCTCTCTGGTGATACAGCATCGATCGCAGGCGAAAGCGATGCTCAGCTCCGCCCTCAGACCTCGGGCGTACAGGTGCACACGATGGAAAATGAAAAGCCGCCCATCTATATCCTGGCTCCCGGCAGGGTATATCGTCGCGATGTGGCCGATCCGTCTCATCTGCCGCAGTTCACACAGATAGAAGGTCTGGTCGTAGATAGCGGTATCACCTTCGGCGACCTTAAAGGTACGCTGGAGTATTTTTGCCGCGAGGTTTTTGGCCCTGACCGGCGCACTCGTTTCAGGCCGCACTTCTTCCCCTTTACCGAGCCAAGTGCAGAGGTAGATGTCAGCTGTGGCATCTGTAACGGTGCCGGTTGTCGTTTTTGCGGAGGCACAGGATGGCTGGAAATACTGGGTTGCGGCATGGTAGATCCCAATGTTTTTGCCTACGTGGATATTGATCCTGAGGTCTACAGCGGTTTTGCCTTTGGCCTGGGTGTGGAGCGTATCGCCTGCCTCAAATATGACATACCGGATTTAAGGATGCTCTTAGCGGGAGATATGCGTTTCTTGCGTCAATTCTAGCCGCCCACAGCCACCAGACTGGCTTCTTGATCCAAGCACCGCCACGCAGGAAAGCACACAAGAAATGCAGAAAATATGAGGTAGGAATATATGACAATGCTGACAAGGTCCAAACATACCGATAAGGCTCAAACGAGTCGGATAAAAGGCAGAACACGATGAAAGTAAGCTACAACTGGTTGTCCACGATGGTGGACGTGCTCCCCAATGCCAAGACCCTTGCCGAGCGTTTGGATATGACCGGTACGGCCGTTGATGACCTCTCCAGCATTGGTGCCAGCCTGGACGGCATCGTTGTGGGTCATATCCTTGAACGCCGACGCCATCCCAACGCCGACACACTGTGGGTGACGACAGTCGATGTTGGCCGACACAACCAAGATGAAGATGGTCAAAACCAACCCCTGCAGATAGTCTGTGGTGCCCAGAACTTCAAAGCCGGTGACAAGGTACCGGTGGCCCTGGTGGGTAGTGTAGTGCCCACGGGCCAGCGCATCAAAAAGTCCAAGCTGCGGGGTGTGGAAAGCTGCGGCATGAATTGCTCGGTGAGCGAACTGGGCCTGGGCACCGATGCAGCAGGCATCATGATACTGCCTGACGATGCCGAAGTAGGCATGCCTCTGGCGCAGCACCTGCGCACGAGCGACACCATCCTTGATTTAGAGATAACCCCCAACCGACCGGACTGTATGAGCATGCTGGGCATCGCCCGCGAGGTGGGCGCGATTCTGGAACGCCCGTATCATTTGGGTCGTAAGATCACTACACCCCCGACCGCGGACTCTGTTGAGAATTACGTTAGGGTCACGATAGCCGATCCTGGACGCTGCCGGCGCTATACCGCGCGCGTCATCAAGGGTGTGCGCATCGGCCCTTCTCCCCCTTGGTTGGCTGAACGGGTCACTGCCGCCGGCACGCGTTCCATCAACAATATTGTCGATGTGACGAACTACATCATGTATGAGCTCGGCCAGCCGCTGCATGCCTTTGATCTGAACACGCTTGTCAAAGATGAGCAGGGACGCGTTCATATTGTGGTGCGAGCCGCCGAGGAGGGCGAGGCTTTTACTACTTTGGACGGAGTCGACCGCGCTCTGAGCAGTGATATGACCGTCATTGTCGATGGCAACGCCAACAACGGAGCCGGCGTTCCTATCGCCTTAGCCGGCGTTATGGGTGGCTTGGACAGCGAGGTGACGGATACAACCGTCGACATCCTGCTTGAATCAGCCACGTTCGATTCCGGTCATACGAGTCGCACCAGCCGCAGCCTGCAACTGTTCAGCGAGGCCAGTGCGCGCTATGAGCGCGGTGTGGACGACGCCACCTGCGACGAGTTTTCGGCGCGGGCAGCTGCTTTGATGGCCGAGGTGTCGAACGGCAGCGTTTGCGCAGGCGTTGTGGACACGTATCCGGCACCACGCGTCATACCGCGACTGAGGCTGCATACTGAACGGCTACAGCGTTTTGTCGGCGCGGACATTGCTCCTGAGGACAGTGTGGCCATTCTCAGACGCCTGGGATGTGTTGTGACCAAAGCAGGGGAGAAGGACACGGTTTTTTGGGTTGTGCCGCCGAGCTATCGTCCTGACCTGGAACGCGAGATCGATCTCTATGAGGAAGTGTTGCGTGTCTGGGGTATGGAGCGTGTCGTACCGACCTTGCCCGGAGGCGAAGGGCGTGTGGGCAGGCGCAGTGCCAAGCAGCGCACCTTGGATCGCATCGGGTCCACCCTGAGAGCCTTGGGTTTAAACGAGACGATGACCTATGCCTTTGCGGCTACGGATGACCAGGAGCGCTTGGGTATGCCGTGGGCCACAGGTACGGTTCCCGTAGAGTTACTCAATCCCATCAACAGTGAACAGGCCGTCATGCGTGCCAGTATCATCCCGGGCCTGTTGCGCTCGGTTGCCTATAACCAGAATCGTGGCGTTGCTAACGTCCACCTCTATGAATTGGGTACGGTCTTTTTAGGCGTGCCGACCCAAAAACTGCCTACAGAACGTCAGGTGCTGGCCACTGTTCTGGCCGGCAGTTGGACGCGCCCGGGTTGGAACATGAGCGCTTCTCTCCTGGATTTTTTTGATGTGAAGGCACTCATCGAGAATCTGGCGCGCGAGTTGGGTATTACGAAGCTTGCGTTTGAGCCTTTGGATGCAGAGGCGGCGCCCTGGCTGCAGGCAGGCCAGGCGGCTTGTGTCAAAGCCGGTTCGAACATGCTAGGCTGGCTGGGTCAGCTCCACCCTCTGGCAGTTGCTGCCTTTGGCGCGGAGCCTGCGGTGCTGGCCTTTGAATTAGAGGTCGAAGCCCTGCTCAGCGCGGCCTGTGACAGGCGCGCCTATCAGGATGTATCGGCGTTTCCGGCCGTGGAACTGGACCTGGCAATCGTTGTTGATGAGTCGGTCAGCGCCGAAGAGGCTCTCTCGGTGACCAAGGCGGCGGGCGGAGCACTTTTGCAGGAAGTCCACCTGTTTGATGTCTTTCGGGACATCGAGAAAATAGGTCCAGATAAAAAATCGCTGGCTCTGTCGTTGAGCTACCGAGCCCAGGACCGTACGCTCACGCTCTCAGAAGTTGAAAAATTACAGGCCAGGGTTGTGCGCAAGCTGTCCGGTTCTCTCGGCGCAACGCTGCGCTCTTAGGTATAGCTCTTGTGACCGGAGTCGGCCTGAATATCCTTACCGTGATCATTGGAACAGCCATTGGCGTTCTGTTTGGCCGGGTCATTCCGGAGCGCTTTCGCCAGGTGGTGTTTTACGCCATCGGCTCGTGTACCATCGCCTTTGGTGCCATCATGGCGGTAAGCGGCTTTAGCGATCTTTCCGCAACTTCTGTGGGTTCGCTGGCAGCTATCGTTTTGGTCTTATCGCTGGTCTTAGGTTCTTTGACCGGCGAATTGTTGCGCATTGAACAGCGCCTGGAAGGTTTGGGTAGCTTGATGCACCGGCTATTGCCGCGGGGAGGGCCTAAGGTTGGAAGCGGCACGGCGAGGGCTTCTGAGAAACGCACTGAGATTGGTGCCCGCGGAAACGCCCCGAGTGACGCTTCTGCAAGCTCCACCTTTGCCGAAGGTTTCATGACAGCCTCTATCTTTTTTTGCGCAGGCGCCATGACTATCATGGGTTCGATCCAGGCTGGATTGGGCGATCCGTCCACGCTTTATCTCAAATCCACGTTGGACGGCATCTCTTCAATTGCGCTTTCTACCGCACTTGGCATCGGTGTGGGTTTTTCTGCGGTTACGATTCTTGTGGTGCAGGGAGGCATTGCTTTGGGCGCCAGCGCGCTTTCGGCCCTGATAACCCCCGCCATTATGGCGGCTATCAATCTTGTGGGTGGTGCCATGCTCGTCGCTTTGGGTATCGAGATACTGGGTATCAAAAAACTCAGGGTCGGCAATATGCTGCCGGCGCTGATTTATGCTATTATATTAGCTGCAATTATCGGACAGTAAAGAGGCTATCGGGAGCATACGATGTATGAGAGACTACAGCAGATTATCGCGGCCTATAGGGAGTTAGAAGCTCGATTAGGTGATCCAGAGATCTTGGCCAACCAAAGCGAGTACACCCGACTGGCCAAAGAACATGCCGCTCAATCAGAGTTGGTCAAGCTGGCACGCGCCTATATCCAGGCTGCCGATGATGTGGACGTGGCCAAGGAAATGTTGCGCAGCGAGAGCGACTCGGACATCAAGGAACTCGCCCAGGCCGAGATTGCCGCGGCTGGTGCTCGTATGGAGGAGTTGGAGGAGTCGCTGAAGGTGATGTTGGTGCCCGATGACCCCAACGACGACAAGGACATCATCGTGGAAATCCGCGCTGGTGCCGGTGGCGACGAGGCGGCCATTTTTGCCGGTGATCTCTATCGGATGTACAGCCGCTTTGCCGATGCCAAAGGATGGAAGGTCGAGCAGTTGGATTCCTCTCCCTCGGAAGCCGGTGGTTTCTCCCAGATTGAATTCAAGGTCAGTGGCAACAAAGTCTACTCGGTCATGAAGTTCGAGAGCGGCGTACATCGCGTGCAACGGGTCCCTAAGACCGAGAGCCAGGGGCGTATCCACACCTCAACGGCTACGGTGGCCGTTTTGCCTGAGGCGGACGAAGTCGATGTAGCCATCGGCCCCGGCGACCTGCGTATCGACGTATTCAGGGCCGGCGGGCCAGGGGGGCAGTGTGTCAACACCACGGACTCTGCCGTGCGCATTACCCACCTGCCCAGTGGTCTGGTCGTAAGTTCTCAAGATCAGAAGTCGCAGATACAAAACCGCGAGGCGGCTATGTCTGTGCTGCGTGCCCGGCTCTATGACCGGATGTTGGCCGAGCAGCAGGCCGCATTAGGCGCTCAGCGTCGTTCACAGATAGGCTCGGGGGATCGCAGTGAGAAGATTCGTACCTACAATGGCCCCCAGGACCGGGTTACCGACCATCGCATCGGTTTGAGCGGCACCTACAGCGGCATCCTTATGAGTACGAGTGGTTTTGGACTGGAAGAGATGATTACGGCGCTGATGACCGCCGACAGGGCAAAACGCCTGGAAGAGGCTGTCTAAGCCGAGCGGACGATAGGTCTATGGACACGATGAAACAGGCAAAGCAGACGCAGGATAGCTGGACATTGCTCGCAGCCCTCAGATGGACCGAGCAGCATTTGACCAGGCACGGTGAGCAAAATGCCCGACTGTCGGCACAATTGCTGATGGCGCAGGCCACGGGTCTGGAGCGTATAGAACTCTACACAAACTTTGATTTGACGCTGAGCAGGGCCGAGCGTGAGGCACTGCGAACATCCATTCAACGTCGCGTCGCCGGCGAGCCGCTGCAATACATCTTGGGAAAGGCCCCTTTCTATCACATCGATCTGGCCGTGACCCCGGATGTGTTGATACCCCGCCCAGAGACCGAAAGCCTCGTAGAGTTGGTGTTGGGGCATTTTGCCCAAAGTGTCGCTTGTGATACGCGGAGTGTTGCTTGCGACACTCAGAGTGTTGATCATACCGTTCAGAGTGCCGATCCCGACCATACCGCTCAGAGCGCCGACCGTGCTGTCAAAAATTCCTCCAGCGTTGCCACTCTGGTCCTTTCGCAGGAACCGGTGCCCTCTCTGCGCCTGTTGGAGTTCGGAACCGGCTGTGGCAACATCGCCCTCACGTTGGCTCGCGAGCTTGAAGGCTGCCATATTGTGGCCACCGACATCTCGCCAGCCGCCCTCAGTGTGGCGCGAGCAAACGCAATGGCACTGGATTTGGCAGACGCGGTAGAGTTTGTGCTGGATGACTTCATGATCAGCTTTGATGGTGCCGGTGAGCCTGGTGGTCAGGGGTGCTCTTCTCTGTGTCACACGCATTCTTCCTTCATTAAAGATGCTGATGAGTTTGGCATTCAGGATTATTCTCCTGTGCAGGATACGTCGCAGATGATGCCGTTTTTTGATGCCATTGTGTCCAACCCACCCTACATTCCCAGTGGTCTTGTGCCCACCTTGCCGCCCGAAGTAGTGGACCACGAGCCACTTTTGGCGCTGGATGGAGGGTCGGATGGTCTGGATGCCCTTCGCGCGATTGCCACACGAGCTGTGGGGTTGCTTGCGCCCGGCGGACTTCTGGCGTTAGAACTGCATGAGACCAGTCTGGATGCGGCAGCGGACTATGTAAGAGGTTTGCCCTATCGTGCTATCGAGATACATGACGATCTGAACGGACGCCCCCGCTTTCTTACCGCTACGTTCGAAGCAGGTAGAGTAGACAGGGCACTCAGGGCAGACAAGATAGTCAGGACAGGTAGTGCAGAGAGAAAAAACAGGGCAAGTGCGTGAAAGACGATAGCGGGCATGCCCCGATACTGACAATCGACCCAGCTGCACCACAGCCTGGCTTGCTCAAAGTGGCAGCCCAAGCTCTCAAAGCTGGTCGGATGCTGGTGTTCCCGACTGACACCGTCTACGGTGTCGGCCTTCTGGCGATTGAAACTGCTAATTTAGATAGCATTTTTGTGGCCAAGCGGCGTCCGGCTGACAAGCCCATCCCACTGCTAATCGCTCCATCCGCTTGCCTGGATGACTATGCTGTGGATATTGCCGACTATGCGCGTGATCTGGCTGCCCGCCATTGGCCGGGGGCTATAACCCTTGTACTGCGCGCCAAGCCAACACTGCCTCGGCAGCTGTGCGCTCTCGATGGCTCAGTGGCCCTCCGAGTACCTCAAAGCCGCATTGCACTGGGGCTGATAAGCCAGGCTGGCGCGCCCATCGCCACGAGTAGTGCCAACATCAGTGGTACCGCGCCGACCACGACCGTTGCCCTGCTGGATAACCGCTTGGCAACCCAGGTCGCGCTGATTATCGATGGCGGCGTGCTCAGCGGTCAACCTTCGACACTGGTATCCTGCCTGGGACCTGAGCCAATAGTGTTGCGTCCGGGTGCCCTTGCACTTTGATAGAATACCCAAAGACGTGGTATAACCTATCTTGCTCATGATGCTTACAACAGGCATCAAATCGAAGAACAGTGGGATGGGAGACGACCCGAGAGGATGCATTGATGCTGATAGCTATAGCCTCAGACCATGGTGGCTTTGACCAAAAGGAACAGTTGGCTGCATTCATCCGTGCAGGTGGCAACGATGTCTTGGATTTGGGCCCGGCAACGTCGGATACGGTAGATTACGCGGATTATGCCGTGCTCGTGGCTCAGGCCGTGGCCGATGGCATGGCGGACAAAGGCGTGTTGGTCTGTGGCACAGGCATTGGCATGTCGATGGCCGCAAACAAGATACCCGGCATCCGGGCAGCCAATGTGACTACGCCGCAGTTTGCCGCTTTAGCGCGTGAGCATAACGATGCTAATGTGCTGGCGCTTTCGGGCCGCTTTGTGGATCTCAAGACCAATTGCGAGAGTCTGACGGCCTTTTTAGATACCCCCTTTGCCCAAGGTCGCCATAGCGTGCGGGTCGATAAGATCAATGCTCTGGATAAATAGGCGCCGGATAAACACAAAAGTAAAAACACAAAAGGGACGGTGGTTTTTGTGTTCCAAAGTGACTACCTGGCTTACAGGGTCAGGCTCATGGCTCCGCAAAATCGTCTGACCCTGTAAGCCAGCACAGCAATCCTGCGTGCCACCTGAGTAAAAAAGCACGTACGTACAAGTGGGGTTGTGTTACCATTAGCCTTGTCAAAAGCACGATACGTCTGTTGGAAGCACGTAAAACCAAGATTGGAGAGGGAAGAGATATGAAGTCGAAAATTACGCCATGGGGGGGGGGCATCACCGTCTGGC
>JAITDU010000030.1 GCA_031282405.1 Coriobacteriales bacterium
ATCTGTGGATGTATGAAAATGGAATATATATGGTGGCTTAGTGTGTCTGATTGCGTAACCTTTGCGGCCAAGACAAAGCCTGATTACCGCCACAAAGCGATAATGTGGCCTAGTCTGTCTGTTTGAACTGGGAGTGTATCTATGGAAAACCCTTTTAAGTTTGAATATGAAACCGATTTGGATATAGCAACCTGTAGGGAGATCATGACTCCGGAGTACTTTGAGCGCCAGCGCAAAAGTGATACCCATTTTTATTATAAGACATCCCGAAACTTGGGGCTTGGAGTAGGGCTGAAAAAAAACGGTACAATAACATTAGATGCAGGCCCCCCTCTCGCTTTTCACATGTTTAAGGTAAAACTCAGGTCAGAACAGGGAAAAACTATAATCGAGTGCAGGTATTCCTCTTACATAAACAGTCTGTTTGCTAATTATTGGCTGACGCCCATAGTGCTGTTGCTATCCTTCATTATAGTCATCTTCATTCCAGAACCTTCGGATCAGATGATAAAGTTTCCGCTTTGTATGATGCTCTTCTCTTTTCTCCTCCTTTCTGGCATACCAGAGGTATTCAGATACAACACTTCATACAAGATAGTCACCGACTACCTTGAAGTAGCTCTTCAGGCAAAACGGGTACCCAAATGAGCACACAGCGTTACTGCTGTGTCCTTTAAGAATAAAGTGTAGACCTTATGAGGAGCACAGAGCATCCGTGCACTGTTGACGCTCCGCACTGTTCATATCAAGCTTTCTGAGGTATACTGGGGCGGCGATTGTTGATAAGCCGAGTCTGGGGTGATTAATGCCAAAAAGCAACCGCTACAACCATAAGGAATACAATTCGCGATTCCACACGTTGGCCAACTGGCTAATGATCGGTGTCCTTGTCGTATTTTGTATTACGCGGGTCGCCGCCGCCATCTCCTTGGGTTCATACCGCCAGGCACTGTTCGTAACGCTGGCAGTTATTGTATTGGCCGGCATCGTCTTAATCGTCTCGCGTATAAAAGCGCTGGGTAACCCGGCCTTCTATATGCCATTGGTAATGTACGCAATCTGCGTCATCGGCTCGTTTTTCATGGGCAGCTTCACCTACTATTTCATGCTCTGTGCTGCCATCCTGGTTATCAGCGCCCTATACTTGAACAAACAGGCGATGCTGATTCTCGTTATTGTCATGAACGTTGCGAGCCTTGTCCTTATTGCATTCGGCTTACCACTGAGCAGCCCAGATCGTCCTTCGGAGGACATTCCCTTTATGGAAATGGTCGTTTATTGGGTGCTGTTGCTGTGTCTTTCGTTGGTCGTTAACTTCTTTACGCGCTTTGTATCGGACAAAAACGACAGTGCCAGTCACGATCAGGCTGCCTTTGAGACGATGTTCGACACCATGCCAAATGGCACGGTGCTACTGGACGAGGACGGCCTGATAACCTACATCAGTAAGAGCCTGGCCGAGCTGGCCGAGCCTCAGGAGAGCGGCCTGCGTGGGCAGCGCATAGATGCGGTCTTTGCCAGCCCCAAGCTCAAAGAGTTGTTTAACGAGATTATCGCCGGCGATAGTTTCTTTGAAGGTACTCGCTCACTGACTGTCGCTGACGAAGTGCATCATTACCGCGTGGTGGCCGACAAGATGCGTGGTGATGCCGCGGGCACCTTCGTGGATATCAGCGATATCACACCGATTATCGAGGCGCGTTACGCCGCTGAGGAGGCCAGCCGTGCCAAGGGCGACTTTCTCTCTAACATGAGCCATGAAATCCGTACACCACTCAATGCCATCACCGGCATGACCGCCATCGGAATGTCTGCCGAGGAGTTGGAGCGCAAGGATTATTGCCTGGCTAAGATAGATGAAGCCGCGCAGCACCTGCTGGGTGTCATCAACGACATCCTCGACATGTCCAAGATAGAGGCTGACAAGCTGGAGCTTTATCAACAGCCCTTTGACTTTGCCGGGATGCTGGAACGGGTTGCGGACATCATCAGCTTCAAGGTGGAGGAGAAGAGCCAGGTGCTGACAAGCGATATCGACCCGGCGCTTCCGTCTTTAGTCATTGGCGATGAACAGCGGATAGCACAAATTGTCGCCAATCTGCTGTCTAACGCGGTCAAATTCACGCCGGAAGGGGGCACGGTAGTGATGCGTGCCAGACTGATTGATGATGTATCCGACGCAGGCGGCGTTGGGCCTGCTAACAGTGATGAAGTTGGGTCTGTCGGAGCAGATATCGTAGCGGAAGATGGCAATGGCCACCTTGAAGAGACAGGCAGGGACTCAGAGACGCGGCCTCAAGCACCTGCTTCAGACGGCGATGCCCAACCTGGGAGAATAGACAAAGGACGCCGCACTATTCAAGTGGACATTGTCGATACCG
The DNA here is from genome assembly GCA_031282405.1 of Coriobacteriales bacterium. Classification (GTDB taxonomy): domain Bacteria; phylum Actinomycetota; class Coriobacteriia; order Coriobacteriales; family UBA8131; genus JAITDU01. The sequence goes on from JAITDU010000030.1 coordinate 2,382, forward strand.
GCATTGGCATCACTGATGAGCAAAAGGAGAAGCTGTTCGTTAATTTCCAGCAGGCCGAGAGTTCGACAACGCGCAAGTACGGTGGAACCGGCCTGGGCCTGGCCATATCCAAGCGTCTTGTCGAGATGATGGACGGCACTATTTGGGTCGAGTCCGAGCCGGGCGAAGGTTCGGTTTTCAGCTTTACCGTGCGCCTGGCCCTTGCTGTTGAGAACTACGAAACAGACGGCGTAAATAAGGGCGCTTACGTAGGAGATGGAGTAGACGACATCGACAGCGCGAATAATCTTACCGACTCCGGCAAACTCAGTACCGACAGCACAATACGTGACAGCGCCGCGAGTCAGCTACCTGCCGACAGTCCAGAGGATTTTACGTCTGAGGCTATCGTAGGCCGCTACGAAGGTCGCCGTTTGTTGCTCGCTGAGGATGTCGAAGTAAACCGCGAAATAGTCTTGGTTCTGTTGGAACCGACGCTGATCGAGATCGATTGTGTCGAGAACGGCCGCGAAGCGCTCAAGAGCTTTACTGCTGCCGCCGACAGCTACGATATCATCCTTATGGATGTTCAGATGCCGGAGATGGACGGCTATGACACCACCAGGAGCATTCGTGCCATGGGCACGGACAAGGCAATGTCTATCCCTATCATTGCTCTGACCGCCAACGTCTTTAAAGACGATGTTGAACGTGCGCTGGCCGTAGGTATGAATGAACACCTGGGCAAACCGCTGGACTTCAATGAGATGATAACCACGCTGGACCGCTACCTTACAAACTAAGCCCTGCTGCTATGGTGGTGCCGATCGTTACCTGCCCCTCTCCATATTTATTATTCAAGGCACATCTGACCTATAGGTAATTGGCGTTTTTTCTTGTGGTGCATAGTGAATTATTGTTCCGCACGCTGTTCTGTTCGCTGCCCTGCTTGCCTCTTCTGACCTCGCAGATGTCTGGACGTTTCTGACCATCTCTGACCACCGGCGGCCGGTGGGCGGTTTGCGATGCAAACCGTTCACCGCTAGATAATCACCCACATTGAGCACAGGAAGCCATTCGCCGAAGCCTATCATTAAGTTGCCGGAGCCAAAGCGACTTCGCGTCGCGTTCTCTAATAGTATGATGGCTGGTTTCAAGGGGTATTGACTGGCATCTACCGAGCGTCTACCGTAGCGAAAAAACGGTTGAAGTTCGGCAGTCTGCAATCATATGACCAGTCAGTAACCGACCAACTGATTATTTGCTGACCACTGCTTGTCAACGGAGGCTCACTTGTTGCCGATTGTTTTTTTGATACTCGTTCCTTTAGCGGCAGCCTTGTTGCTCGCTCTAGTTCGCGACGAACGCTTTAGGTCTGTCGTCGTGATTGCGGCGGCAGTGGCGCTGATGTTCGCGGCTGGGTATTTGGCGACAACGGGGCTCTTCTCTCCAACTCAGTTCTTCAAGGTCAACGCCGAGGCCATCAACTATATCCTGTTGGTTATGGATCTGATCTGTTGTGGCTATATTGTCTACCGGGGTGTACGTCACAAGCATAGTCTGTCTGTGTTCCTGGCTGGAGTGCAGGCGGCACTGCTCGTACTGTTTGAGCTTGTGGTAGCTCAGGATGTGCATACTATCAGCGATATATATGTAGACCAGCTCTCTCTCATCATGGCGCTGATTATCGCCTTCATCGGCGGCGGTATCTGTATATATGCCCTCGGGTATATGCGCGATGCCCAAAGCCATCAAAAACGTCATGTACTGAGCCATATCCATGGTGGCGACCCGGCGCGCGTTGCCGAGGCTGCTGTACTGGGCACGGATCGTCGTCATCTGTTTTTTGCCATCATGTTTGTGTTTCTCGCGGCGATGTTCATGATTATTTTTTCCAATAACCTGGGCTGGCTTTTGGCCGGCTGGGAGCTGACCACCGTCTGTTCATTTATACTGATTGGCTATACCCGTACCGACGAGGCCACAGCCAATTCCTTTAAGGCGGTTTCAATCAACCTGGCAGGTGGTTTGGCGTTTTGTACAGCACTGATACTGCTGGCCAGCGGCGAGAACCCCATCCTTGAGCTGGATAAGTTGATTGTAGCGGGTGCCGGTGGCTCGGTCGTGTTGCCTATTGCGCTTTTGGCTTTTGCCGGGTTGACCAAGGCCGCACAGATGCCGTTTCAATCCTGGCTGCTCGGAGCCATGGTGGCGCCTACGCCTGTCAGTGCGCTTTTACATTCCTCGACAATGGTCAAAGCAGGGGTGTTCTTGCTCATCAAGCTGGCCCCCACCTTTGGCTGGGGCATCAATGGAGTGTTCGTTGTACTTGTTGGCGCGCTCACTTTTTTGTATTGTTCAGCTGTGGCCATCTCGCAAAGCAATGCCAAACGTGTTCTGGCCTATTCCACGGTAGCCAATCTGGGGTTGATAGCCTGCTTGGCCGGCGTAGGCACCCCCGAGGCAGTCTGGGCGGCCATCTTTATCCTTATATTCCATGCCGCGGCCAAGGCACTGTTGTTTTGCTGCGTTGGTACGGCAGAACACCGCCTCCACAGTCGCGATATCGAAGACATGGACAATCTGTTCGTGCGTATGCCCCGCTTGGCCATGCTGATGGCTCTGGGTATGATAGCCATGTTCATAATCCCCTTTGGTATGCTCGTGAGCAAATGGGCTGCTTTGGTATCGGTCGTGGACAGCGGACACTTTGAACTTTTGATAGTCCTGGGCTTTGGCTCGGCTATGACCTTCGTGTTTTGGGCTAAATGGCTGGGTAAGGTCCTTGCCATTGCCTCCAACCAGTCCAGTCTTGAGCAATCCATCCACAAAAGCGAGCGTTTTGGCCTGGGATTTTTAGCTGTGCTCCTGGTAGTAACATCAGCACTGCTGCCGCTCATCTCTGCCTACGTCGTGGTGCCCTATCTAAGCGGCATTACGCAGCTTCTGCCGTCAGGATACACGGGTGTCTGGGCAGATGTCTCGCCACAGCTGAGTATGGATAATCTGTTGATAATGGCTATCGTGTTGATAGCGCTGGTAGCCGTTTTGGCTATCCGTTTGCCCCGTTTGGCCAAGCAAGGCAACGACAGTGTCTACCTCAGCGGTGTGGGGCAAGACTCTGACGAACGCAGTTTTACGAATGCGTTCAGTCAGACGTCTTTGGCCAGCCAACGCAATTGGTATATGGAACAGATTTTTGGTGAGAAGGTCCTGGAGTTCAGGAGCAACCTGCTGGCCAGTGTCGTACTCGGTGCTTTTTTAGTGTTGGCACTGATTGTTGAGGCGAATGTACTATGACAATACTGTTATTTGTAATAGCACTTTTTGGCTTTGGAATAGGAGCCCTGTTCCTGGGTGGTCTGTTGGCTGGTGTCGACCGCATCATCACGGCACGACTCCAGGGTAGAGTAGGGCCGCCGCTGCTCCAGCCTTTTTATGATGTAGGCAAGCTCTTGGCCAAAGAGGACCGTTGGCTCAACGGCTTTGAATCCTTTTATATCTTCTTGGCCCTCATTATCGTGATACTCTCCGGTGCGTTCTTTTTCTCCGGTGGCAACCTCTTGATGGTCGTATTCTTGATAGGCCTGGCCTCGTTGCTGTTTATTGTTGCGGCCTATTGTACCCGGAGCCCCTTTGCCGAGATAGGCGCTCAGCGCGAGATAATCCAAGTAATGAGTTATGAACCAATGATCATCCTGATGGCGGTGTTTTATTATAGTGCGAGCGGTTCATTCGACGTGGCGGCTACCGTGGGCTTGGACCTGCCGTTGCTTACTCAGATACCTCTGATTTTCATCGGGCTTTTGTTTGTACTCACGACAAAACTGCGTAAATCGCCCTTTGACCTCAGCTTTTCGCATCATGCCCATCAAGAGTTGGTCAAGGGGGTTACAACCGAGATGAGTGGCAAGACGTTGGCGCTGGTCGAGATCATGCACTGGTACGAGAGTGTGCTGTTCTTGGGTTATGTCGCGCTGTTCTTTGTATGGGGCAGTCTCTGGGCAGTGCTTGTCGCGCTCGTGGCTGTTGCGCTCGTCTATTTTTTGGAGATCATCATCGACAACAGTTTTGCCCGGGTCAAATGGCAGGCCATGCTTAGCTGGTCATGGCTTGTGACTTTGCTCGTTGTTTCAGTATCGGTGGTTGTGGCTGTCATAACCAACACGGGATTGCTCTAGGAGGCCGGAAGATGTCCTATTCCAGCAAATCGCCCTGGGTAATCCACTACGACGCCTCCAGTTGTAACGGCTGCGACATTGAGGTGCTGGCCAGCTTGACACCGCTGTTTGATGTAGAGCGCTTTGGCATCATCAATACCGGAAACCCCAAGCACGCCGACGTTTTTCTGGTTACGGGCAGCGTCAATGAGCGTAATATCACCACGCTTCAACAGATTTACGAACAGATGCTGGAGCCCAAGGTCGTCATCGCCTGCGGTATCTGTGCCTGTACGGGCGGTGTGTTCAAGGAATGTTACAACACGTTGGGCGGTGTGGACGTGGCCATCCCTGTGGATGTTTACGCGCCGGGTTGCGCCATCAGGCCAGAGGCGATAATCGATGCGGTCGTTCGTGGTCTGGGCGTGCTGGAGCAAAAGCGCCAGGCTCTGGCCGCAGGCGAACTAAAGCCCATTCTTTTGCCCGAAGGGGTCAGTGCGGCAGACAAACTGCTCAATGGCACATCGCTGCGCTCCCAGGCTCAGCAGGCCACGCTGGATGCAATCGCCGGGGTCTCTCAAACTCCCGCGGGCACATCTGTACAGGCTGCCAGGGGCAAAAAAATTGCCAAGGGCGCATCTGCTCGGACCGCCCAGACTACCGAGAGCACCGAGAACGCATCTGCGTCTACAGAGGATAAGGAGTGACGATGGATCCCCAAGTTTTTATCGAGACCGACATCGATCAACTTCTGCCCTTGGTCACAGACTATCACAGTCGTGGCTGGCGCTTTGTCAATATCTGTGGCAGCAGTGTTGAGGGCAAAGTTGAGCTATTATATTCATTTAGTAGTGGCGAAGAACTGGAAAACTTACGGCTCCTCGTATCTAACGACCAGAGTGTGCCGGCCGTCAGCGGCCTGTATCCCAACAGCTTCTTTTTCGAGAACGAGACCCACGACCTGTTCGGTGTGGATTTCAAGGGCATCAGCCTGGACTTTGGTGGTGCGTTCTATCCGACTTCGGTGCCCACACCGATGAATCCGGCTTCGGCGGCGGCTCGTGCCCAGTTCGCGCCCGCTCCTTCTCACGAAGAAAGCGACCCAGCGCAAACAGAGAATATTGAGCGAGAGCACTTGGAAAAAGACGTGCCTTGCTCGACTGACGGCGGCCAGAAAGACCTCGCGGAGGATGACCGTGGCTAAACGAACCATCATACCCTTTGGACCGCAGCATCCTGTGCTGCCAGAGCCGGTGCACCTGGATCTGGTCATTGAGGACGAACGAGTCATCGAGGCCATCCCTCAGGTGGGCTTCATTCACCGTGGCCTGGAAAAGCTTGTGGAGAAACGCGATTATCAGACGTTTGTCAATGTGACTGAGCGCATCTGTGGTATCTGCAGTTTTGGCCACAGTCTAGGCTATTCGCAGACCATCGAAATACTGATGGATGTGGAGATTCCGCCTCGAGCCGAGGTGTTGCGGGTCATCTGGCATGAGCTTTCTCGTGTGCACAGCCATCTGCTTTGGCTGGGGCTTTTGGCCGATGCCTTTGGCTTTGAGAACCTGTTTATGCAATGCTGGCGTTTACGCGAACGCGTGCTGGATATCTTTGAACGTACGACGGGCGGCCGGGTCATCCTTTCTGCCTGCAACGTCGGTGGAGTTAATCAGGACATCGCAAACGAGGACCTGCGCGGTATCGTACATGTGCTCGACGGCATGCGCGATGAATACGGTGAGCTTCTCAAGACCTTTTTGTATGACCGCTCTGTGAAAAGCCGGCTTTCGGGCGTGGGTTATCTGTCTACCCAGCAGGCACGCGAGCTGTGCATCGTGGGCCCCTTTGCCCGGGCATCGGCCCTTAGCGAGGACATCCGTTGCTTTGGTTACGGCGGCTATGGCTATCTGAGCAACTTTGAGCCTGTCACTGCCGAGGAGGGCGACGGCTATGCACGCTGTAAGGTGCGGGCGTTGGAGGTTGTGCAGTCCATCGATATCATCAAAGAGCTGGTAGACGTAATACCCGACGGCGAGCTGAGTGTAAAGGTCAAAGGCTCTCCCAAGGCAGGTTCCCGGGCGGTATCACGCTTGGAGCAGCCACGAGGCGAGTGTTTTTATTACGCCAAGGGTAACGGCACGCGTTACCTGGAACGCTTTAGGATACGCACGCCCACGGCCCAGAGCATAGCCGGCATGGTGCACACCCTCCAGGGCTGTGATCTGGCCGATGTGCCGCTGAATATCTTGACAATAGACCCCTGTATCAGCTGCACCGAGCGATGATGCAATCTCGTAAGCTTCGGCAGGTTATGATAGATTTAAGCACATTCAGGTAGGTTTCAGGTAAGTTGAAGACACACTAGGTACGTATAGGAAGTAGTGGACATGGGTTCGTTTCATTTGACAAAGATGGCGCTGCGCAACCTCGTGAGCAAGCCGGCTACGCGGCTCTACCCGTTGGAGCCGCCGGTTTATACGTCTATGACCAAGGGTCATGTCGTAAATGACATCGACACGTGTATTCTCTGTTCTATTTGTGAGCGCAAATGCCCAGCTACGGCACTTACCGTTGACAAACCCAATCGCACCTGGACAATCAATCCGTTCTCCTGCGTGCAGTGTTCGACCTGTGTGCGCATTTGTCCTACGAAAAGCCTGCGTATGGAGCCAGACTACACCGCGTCAGCGGTGTCTATGCAGTCACTGACGATGACGAAGCCCTCAGAGGAGCCCTCAGAGGAGCCACAATCCTAGAACTGCAGCCTTAGCAAGCGCTTTCAATTACTTTTCGAGAAGGCACAGTCAAGCGTTAGGTCGGTCTCCTCAAAAGCGAAAGGGCACCAGCCACATTGCTCAGAGAGGCACGATCACGTGATGGAGCGGCGTCCCCTCTTCTTGCGCCAGCTTTATCGTCTCCCAGGTTCCGGCACCGTCCTGAGTATTCTTTTTCACGCCGTCCCACACAGCCAATAGCATATCGCAGTGGCGCGCCACATAGATTCCTGCTTGGCGGTAGCAAAAGCCCCTGTCGCCCCCTACACTTCTGCCGACCGCACCTTTGCCGGCCTCTGTGCCCCTGGTGGTCTTTGTATAGACGCGATTCTTTTGATTCGCCCCGGTGCCCGTGCTCATATCCATGATGGTTTGTGTGGGGGAGGGCTTGCACGGCGGGACAACGGGTTCGTTCGGCGGGATCGCAAACTCGTATGACGACGGGACAACGGGTTCGTTCGGCGGGACTGTAAACTCACATGACGGGACAACGGGTTCGTTTGGTGAGACAACGAACACTTCGCTTGCCAATGAAAGCAGTCGGTCAAACTCCACTGCCGCTGACAACGTAAAATCGCTGCGATATTCCGCTACGGGCATCGGCAGGGGAGCGACCAGTCGCAGCCCGGCGTCCAGTGCCAGCTTTGCGCAGAGAGTGTCGGCCCCCTCGGCAAGGGGTGATAAGACCGTGATGGACTTGGTAGTGTGCCGCTGCGCCGTTGCTTTGTAAAATGCACGAATCTTCTCTGTCAACGCAGGAAGTTGCTCATACGGCAGCTTACGGTGTCCGGTGATTCCGATGATGAAACTGTCCTGGCTATCTGGCATCGACGGCTTCTTTTAACTTTGGCCGCCTGTGACTGACGGTTTTTCTCGGTACATTAATTATGTTCATAATATCTTAATATTCTATTATAATATTGCCTCAAACGGGTTTCGTTCCATTTGAACAAAGGCTAACCATGCCGTAGCCCCCACATGCGGGCGATTCTCGTAGTTCCAGGGAATGCCTGTGCCGCTGACAATAAAGCCCGTGCTCACAGCGTTTCGGTCTGCGGCGGGTATGCTGCCGTCGGGCAGTTCATTTGTATTGAGCCAGGCACATATCTCCGCAGCGCGAGCGGCATCACCGATCTGCCTGTAGGCCAGCGCAACCTGTGCTGTACCTTCAAACCACACGCCGTCCGTGTCGGTATTAAAGTCGTAGCCATTATCCGTTCGCATGTTGTGTTCTACAAAGTCCATGACCGCCGTGCCGTCTGTAAACTCCTTGCCCAGTGCGAGGATAGCCCAGGTATTGCAGTCCAGCGGCAGGACATCTTTGCTGATGGTTACGCCGTCTTCTGCGGTGCCGGTATAAAAACAGTGTCGGTCTGCGTCATACATAGCCAGCACGAAGGCCTTTGCATGTGCTGCCGCACCGGTGTACTGCGACTCACCCGTGAGCTTGGCGAGCTGACCATAAGCACTTATCAGGTCAATATTGTGCTCGGTGGACTTATAGCCGACCTTGACCTCGCTGCCTTCCCAGCCCTCGTAACCAGCGGTAAAGCCACCGGTATCGCTCTTCAGCGTCAGGATAAAGTCGCCTATAGTGCGCGCCGCGTCAAGGTAATCGGTACGCTCAGGGGCGTTTTCGTACACTTCGCAAAGCGCAAGCATGGCCCAGGCGAGATTGCCGGTCGCGGTAGAGACGGCGAAGTAATCCTCATACCACGTCTGGTCGATCGGGTCATAAAAACCAGGGATGCGGGCAAATTCTTCTCCCTTGACCGAGAACCAGCCCTTAAAGCTGTGCGGATCGCCGGAAGAATAGGCATTGCGCAGTCGTCCGTCTGAGTACGCACGGTCGTTTTCCAGCGCGTATACTATTGCATCGGTAATCTGCTGCGCTCGCTCATGCTCCTCGGCATAGGAGAGGGCCAGTGCTGCGGCTGCGTTGTCGTACAGATACGCAAAATTGTTGATGATGGCCTCGTCGGTACCCGGCGCGGCGGAGGCATAGCTCTGTAAGAACAGGGGAGTGATCCTGTGCTCGGCAAACTCATAGTGGATGTCGTCCACATAGAAGCGCACCAACGACAGGCCAGGGTTGTTCACATCATTTGTCACCCAACCAAAGCCGCATCCAATTCGGCTCAGGTCTTTGCCCGTTAAGTCAATCTCGAATCTTTGCCACTCGGCCGAAAGCGAAACAGTGCCAAGGCTTACTTTCTGTGTGGAATCGGGGAACTGTGCATTTCTTAGGCTACGATCCCAACCCATGCCTCCCATAAAGAACTCCACCTGTTCTTTTCCGGTCTCGCCCTTGGCGTAGAAGGCCAGCTTCGTTGCGCCGGACAGGTCAAGTCCGCAGTCAGTCTGGCCAAAGTCGGCGACAGGTTGTGTGTGACCGGCTGCGAGCGAGCCGTTCAAGAACATATAACCGCCCCAGCTATGGTTGGTAAGGTCGAGTTCGGCAGCTATGCTTGATATGCCCGAATAAGCCCCGGCCGCCTCGTCCATCGCGGGGACGTTGCTGGAATTGCTGCCCATCCAGGCCTTCTGTGTAAAGGTATTGAGGCCATCTGCGAAATCCCGATAGACGTAAAGGGTCTTATCGAGCGCCGCAAGATTGTCTTTAAAGTAGTCGGCGGCACTTGATGAGGTGAGTTGGCCCGCTGTGCTCGCGTGTGTGCTGTTTGACGCAGAAGAATCATCAAAGCTACCGGCTGGAGGTGTGGACGCGACGCAGGCGCTCAGCACCAAGGTGGCTAAAAGCATCCCGATAGTCAGTCTCCGCAACAGTTTCTCGGTTCCCATCCCGTCTCTCCTTTCTCCTGTTTCTCAAATCGTCTTATAGACCCTCAAACCAATGCTGGTAAGCAACGGTATGATGTTCTCGGCGATGTCGATGTCCTTTTGTTGCTCCGCTTTGGGGAGCTCTTCCCACGGGACCAGGAGTGGATGGATTTTTTTCTTGTTATCGCGGACGTTTCCTTGCATCCAACCATGCTCTTCGCGGTCTTTCATCCAGCGTACATGCTCGTTTTGTGCCAATAGGAGCACTTCTGCGTTTGTAAACGCCTCTACGGATGCAAACGGTGTGTCGCCCGCGTCATAGCTGTAGCCTATGGCGCTTAGCTTTTCCGCGAAACTGGCGGCCTGTTCTCGGTTGGAGTCCTTGATGTCCTCTGGCAGTTGCTCCCATGAGATGTTGTAGGGAGCGTCGGCATAGTCACGCTCCGTTGCTTTCTTGCGGAAATCCGCGTGGATAGCCTGCGCCAGCTGTTCGAGATAGCTGTTGAGGATTACCTCGCGCAGCACGAGCTTGATGAAGGCATCGGCATCTACGTGCAGAGAAAGTTGAGAATAGAACGGCAGCGAGACTGGCTCCCATACGTTGTCCTCCAGGCGACTCATGTCTAAGATGGCCTCCATGGAACGCGCCCCGTGCTTGTACTGTGGCACCAGCAGCATGGCCCAGATGATATTTTTGCTGATGGGGGCGACGTCCTTCTTGATGTTCAGTTTGCGCTCGCATAGGCTGCGGAGCAAAAGAGCACGACGCAGGATGTAGTTTGTGTCGTCATTGTCTTTGGGATTGGGACCGAGCACATTTATGGTTCCCCTGAGGCGGCTCACAAAATCCGGCCCCTTGATGTTCTTAAACGCCTGCTGCTCCTCTGGCCTCTCAGAGGACAAAGGCGCGGTAAATTCCTCAAAACTGGCCGCCGTTCCTCCGGCGAACACGAGGATGCACTTGCCCAGCGGATGTTCGCCGCTCGCATCCTTGAACATGCCGTCTTGCATAGGCGCAAGAAAGCTCTTGATCCAGCCAAGCGCCGTGCCGTCACGGTCGGAATCGAACTCGTCAAAGAATACCAGTGGGAGCTTGCCTTCTAAAATCACGTCACGTACTTTTTGGAACGCCGCGCTCAGATCGGAAAGACTGATGAACTGCGATACGTTGAACTCCAGCTTCTCTACCTTTCCCGGCAGGACGTTTTTGGCAATCTGTGTGACGCCAAAGGATTTGCCGCTCCCGGGCGAGCCAAACACCGCAAGCGAGAGCGGCCTTACACTGGGCGAGGAGGCGTAGCCCACAATCAGGTTGCGGATGTTTTGAAACGCCTCAATTTCCCAGCGGTCAACGGTGGTAAGCGCGCCAAAGGAAAGCTGAGGCAGGTTCTTAATTGCCCTTGCGCCCTCGATGACGTACTCAAAGGCAGTATCGAAGACCCGTTTACCATCCACGCTGTCGGAAATGCACCAATTGTCTGGGTCAATAGCGCTCTGGCCGGGCTTGACAGGGATCTCAAAAGCGACTTCGGCGGTGTCGCTCTCGTTGCTTGAGGGGTAGTCGCTGTTTTGAAGGCTCTCGACTGTGTAGCCAGAGGTCAGCAGGGCTTCGGCGGTTTTCAGAACCGGCAGAATTTGTAGGGGTTTTTCCTTGTGTAAAACAAACGAGAACTGCTTTGCCAAACCTGCGGTCATCAGGATGAAGGTGTCATCGGTCCCGCCCCGTGCTTTATTGCGCAGCGTGCCCTCGCCGCCGCCATGGGTCAAGACCAATTCTGCCTTGAGCGCGCTCGCTGTGTTTCCTGCCGTGTCGCTTGACTTGCTGCCTGTCTTGCTGTCTACCTTGTTACCCGCTTCGTCTTTGGCCCTGCCGCCTGTCCGTTGGATGTGGACGGCACCGTCCTCCGCAAAGGAGACGAGCACATGAGGGGCTTTGAGCAGATAGGACAGTGCGGGATTGTTCTGCAGCTGCCAGATGAGTTCTGTGGCGGTACGCTCCCATGAGATCTGACGGCTTATCAGGGCTCCTGCGGTGCGCAGTACATCGGCGTTGAGGAACACAAAGCAGTTGGCGGCAATCTTGGCAAACTGATCTCGATCGGGCAGAGTCTTGTCAGATGCCCACAGCACCGCAGGATTATCGTCAGGCAACGCGGGGCTTCCGTCGGGCGCTACGGGGTTATCGGGTACTACGAGGCTCTCGTCAGACGCCGCAGAGTTCCCGTCGAGCACCGAAAGGCCGCCCAACCCCTCATCCCAGATCACAAGGTCATTGCCAAAGCCGAGTGTTGCGGTTTTCTCGCCCGAACCTTCAACACGACCCAGGTCTCGGACGCAGGCCCAGTAGCCTTGCTCGTCCTGCTTATCCTCAAAACGTTGCAGTTCGTAGTACACCTTGTCGAGCCCGTCCGAGGTGTTGCGACTACTCGCCGCGCCAGGACTGAGCATATCCCGCAACAGATACACGCCCCCGCTTGCCTCGAACTCACGATAGAGCCCGCCTTCGCTATAGGTGAACACGCGGGTATAGGCGTGACCGTGGATTGAAAGGTTGCTGCTCATGTTGGTTGTCCTCCTCAATTAAGACGATAGAGGGAGAAAGGTTATGCGTTTGATTTCATTCAGGCTCAATTTCTCTTTGCCCGTATTTGTTATGAAGTGCACGTCGATAGCGCCATCTCGGTACGTTTTCAACGGAATCAGCTCTCCTGATTTTTTTGTGACCACAACCTTATACCACCGATTGCCCATATCCTTGATGTGATACGAAGCGATTTCCTCAATAGGCAGTTCGACTTCTTCAAAAGGAAGCTCAGCTTTTTCGGTGAGCAGAAGATTGGGATAGGAGTAGGTGACCGGTTGTCCGGAATAGCTTTTCGTTCCCTTAATAGGATTCCAGCCAAAGTAACTAAATTCAAAAAAGGAATTCGGTACGACTATGGTTTTTCTGCCGTAACATTCAATAGCTATATATCCTAAATTTACGTTCGGGGCCGCCTCGCGGTCACATACTAAAGACCTGATTTCAAGACAGCTCAGTTTCACCAAAGGATATGGCTCTTCGGCGGATATAAACGAAAGGGAGTCCCAGCTTTCAAACTCGACCTCATGTTCTTCGTCCGACATCATGACGATTTTTGCTTCGCCCATGCCATACGGGTCGGCTGCGATAGATTTTAGTTCCGCCAAAGGCAGCTCCAAATTCAAATCACCAAATACCAATTCTTTTAAACCACTGCCGACAAATGCCCCACTCGCGATGCCTTTTATTTCAGACCCTTCATCTGTTACCACCGTAATCAAGCCTTTCGGTACAAAAACCTCGGTGTCTTCGGGGATTTTGCTGGGAATACCAGATGCTGGTGAGGAAGATTTTGGCGTTATGGTTGATTCTGGCGTTGCGGTTGGTGTCGCAGGACTGGCGGCTTGCGTGTTTGCATCCTCTGGATTCTCCGGTGCATCCGTCTTTATCCACATGGCGGGACGAATACCCTGAGAGTGCCACGTATCGTCAAAATTATGTAACGCGCCGCTGTAGTTTATTGCTCCTGCGACTTTTGGATTAGTACCAATATCTCGGAGCCACCACATTGAGGCATCCCCCTCATATTTTGCTGCACGGTCGGCATCATCTTTGAAATATCTTCCGGCCTCCTCCATTGAAAGCAGGAAAACTTTATCGTATAAGGTCGTTCTATTTCTACCGGCAACAATAGTAGTGGCCTGAATCCTATTTTGTTCTTCCTCTGAAAAATTCTTGATACACTCACGATCAACATAGGTTCTGACACTGCTGCCACTATAAGGAAAATCGCTATAAGCAGGGTCAATTATCCCTTTTTCGGCAAATGGTTTTCTGTCAATAATATCTTGTGTGATAATCAACGCCCTGTCACCCTGCACATCCAACACCCGCCATTCATACGGGCCAAACTGAATGATATCTCCAACAGCGCAGCTCTGGCTGCTTGTTGTATCAGGTGTGGAAGTGTCTAGCGGTTTTACTTCGTTTGCGCTATGCATATCTTGTCTGTGAGTTTGAGTTGGTGCGGGGTCAGAAACAGGCGCCGGTTCTGAGACAGCCACGGGGGCAGAAATGTGAGCAGCCACGGGTACAGAAACAGGAGCTGTCCCCATCCCCAGCGCGTTTCTTATCGCAGCTATCAGGTTTTCAAACACGGTGTCATCGGGAAAGGCATCTAACCAGTGAACATCGGTTAAGAAAAACTCAAGGTTTTCGTTCATGGCAACATCTTCAATACGAAAGGGGATAACGGTCTTGTGGTATCCCAATACTGCTCGTTCTACCTCTTTTTGAACAGCAGGAGAGTTATTTACCTCATTGGAAAATACAAGCAAAAACAGTTTGCACTCTTTGATACCTTTGATTATCTCTGAGCCGTAGTTACTCCCTGGTGAGATATCGCGCGGTGCGATCCAACACTTTACCCCGTTTTGCTCCAGTGCGTGACAGATAGCATCTGCTGCTGTTTTATTAACTGATGAGTGACTGATGAATACGTCGTGTGCCATAATAAGGCTCCTCCCAGACGTGTCCTTGCTTCTAGTATACCGATGACTTATCTTACAAAAACGAGGTAGTGACCTATACACTCAGTATAGCAAGTTTTGGGTGAGGGCATCTGTCTGGCACAGATGATAGAGGGACGCTATGTGGGCGATAGCCGGTAGTATTACAACTCAATCGTCAATGGTTTAAATTGGTCGGCGATAAAGACCTGTGTCACCTTGTCCCCATGACACGCGTCCCCACGACATGGCCCCTTGACACGCCCCTGACACCCGAATCTCTGACAGAAATCGGCAATACATCCTTTTATTCATTCAACAAGCGGTATAATTCTTGGTATGGAAAATGATACCTTGCCAAAGCCGAGCCTTGAGATTCGACCTTCAGCATACAAGCACGGTTACACCGCGCGGGACATCCAGTCTGTCTTCAATACATATTTTCTGAACAAACCGCTAACAAGACGTGACGGTATTGAGTTGTTACTGGGATTTTCGGCTGCTGGGGAAGTCTTGGAGCTGATTTATGAGGTGTCTGATACAGCGTACATAGTGTTTCATGTGATGAAGTGCAGGAAACAATTCATTGAGCTTACTCGGAAGAGGTGATAAAGATGATAAAAGATGATGAGTATTACAACCGCTTAGATGATGAACTGACAGTTACGATACCAGAGATCGACATGAGCAAGAATGGTAGCTTGAGCATAACATATGCGAATATTGTTGTCTTGACACCCGAAGACATGACTATCGCCAAGAGTCTTGCTGCAAAAAAACAGGTTTCAGTCAGCGATTATTTCTCACAAACCCTTAGAGAGCAACTGGCCTGAATGATCTGATACTTTATAATAAGGCTCCTCCCAGACGTGTCCTTGCTTCTAGTATACCGATAACTTATCTTACAAAAACGAGGTAGTGACCTATACACTCGGTATAGCAAGTTTTGGGTGAGGGCATCTGTCTGGTACAGATGATAGAGGGACGCTATGTGGGCGATAGCCGGTAGTATTACAACTCAATCGTCAATGGTTTAAATTGGTCGGCGATAAAGACCTGGGCGGGGTGATCGTGCTGTGCCAGTGTACTGACAAGGGCAGCGCGGGCCAGGTCTGGTGTGTTGTTGTTGCGCGAGAGGTGCATGCCAACGACAGCCTGCAAACGATTGTTGAGCAGGGTGCCTAGTGTCTGGGCGGCCTGATCGTTTGCCAAATGTCCCTGATCTGAGCTGATGAGTGCCTTGAGAAACGGCGGATACGGCCCTGTGCGCAATGCTTCGCGGTCATGATTGGACTCCAGGGCCAGTAGATTACAGTCGAGCAACAGCTCGCTGGCCTCGGCGGGCACGTGTCCGCTGTCGGTTAAGTATCCCAGCGCTTGCCCGTCTGCTTCAATGCGAAAGCCCTGTGGACTGGCCGCGTTGTGTGAGGTAGCAAAACTCAAGATGCGCATGCCGGCCACGTTGATCGTATCTCCCGTTTGGACAGCCTCCCGTTTACCGCGCACGCCTTTCTCTTCAAATACCGCCGCCGCTGCGACGGTAGGCTCATTGGCAAACACCTTAAGATCCAGCCCCAGCTTGGTCAGCCCGCGCAAACATACTCCCAGACCGCTTACATGATCGCTGTGTTCGTGGGTGATAAACACCGCCCTGAGCCTGCCGGGGTCAAAGCCTACCTGCACAAAGCGCGCCAGCAGGGTCTTTTTGCTCAATCCGCAATCTATAAGTACGGCACCGTGTGAGCCATCGACGACTGTCGCGTTGCCGCTGCTACCACTTGCTAAAACATGTATCCTCATGAGTTTATCTTACTCGATTGCGCTAATAAGCGCCAGGTAGCTTGTGTGCTTTGCGTGTTAGGCGAGGTGAGCCAAGTTATACGTCCGGGTGCCTGGATTGCCACAGACTTTGCGAGCCCCGATTATTCCCTACGATGCCCGCTCCAAAAAAGCTGTTATCCCCAACCCGCCTAAAAGCGGCGCGGAGTAGACAAAGGGCATGACATAGCGCATGGCCTCGACACCGTTGCCCGAGATTGGCGAGGCCAAAAGTATCAAAAAAGACACAGCAACTACTGCCAAAAGCGGCCGATAGCGCTTCTCGCCTTGGATAAGCAGCAAACATAAAAGCGCCGGCACACAAAGCACATAAAACATCGGAGCATACAGTACGAACACGCCCGGAACAAAGCCCAGTGCGTTGCCCAGCCAGACCGCAGCCGATGTGACCGGTGCCCATTCCTCGGGGCGGTCATAGTGCGGCACCGTGTCTGGTGGCCAGGCGGCATGTTCGATCCAGTTCTCCGACAAATAGTACACTCCAGCCTGAGCATAGGTGTGCGGATAAAACCAGGGGGCCTCCAGCGCGCCCAGCGCCGCCAGATAGGAGTTCGGATGCCTAAACCCCTGCGCCACATAGGTGCCAAGATAGCGCCCTATCTGCTCAGAGGTAGGCCAGGCCTCAACGCCCTCCAGGTAGCCAAAGCCTTTAAGCGGATCGACAGTATGGGGAGAATAACGCTCAGTAATGCGGTCGTAGTCGAACATCTCATCGATGCTCTCTCGCTCTTCTGGGGTGACGTCCTCGGGGTTGTCGATAACATAACGGGCCGTCTGCTGGTAGAGGATACCCAGTGCTTCTACGGGGGTTCCGGGCGAGATGTTCAAAGAGGGAAAGACGATCGTTGGCAGTAGCCCCACTACTACGACCATAGGAAGAACAGCCCCGGTGAGGTAGGCAAAAATCGCTCGGCGCTGGAATACGAGCAACAACAGACAGGTCCCCACAACGAGAAAAAGCCCCGTCTTTTTCGTCAGGGACAAAAGCAGGCAACTGAGGATAAAGGCCATAAGCCAGCCGGGGTTGGGCCGAGTTGCCGTTTTGACCTTTTGTTTGGACTCGCCAGTGCTGGTTGCTTCGACTTTCTGCTTGGGTCTGGCTGTTGCTGTAGCGTCACGTAAACGCAAGGCTGCCCCCTTCGTGCGCAGTGCCTCAAATACGACTATTAAGAACACTACATAAAGCCAGCTAAAGAACGTGTCTTTGACCACGATTGTGCTGAACCAGGGCAAGAGCGGCAAAAAGCAAAAGAGTAAAAGTACGATGCGTACAACGGTCCGAGGGGCCCCGATGCGCTCCAGGTAATTTGTCGCAAAAGAGAATGTCAGGGCTGTGGCCGCCGCCTGCACTCCCACAAGAAAGAACAATCCTGCGTTGGCGCTGCCAAATAGCGTCCAACCCGTTTGCACCAGCGTACCGTATACCCACAGCGTAAACACGGGGTGATGGTCGGAGAAGTCTGCTCCTACTTGAATGGAGGAATAGCCATACATCGGCTCGCCAAAGTACTGTGCCAATTGGATAATCGTGTCGTTAAACAGGATGCCGGGGAACATACTTATCAGGATAGGGAGCCAACATACTAATATAATAGTCCATCGAATCAAGATGCGCTTCAAAGAGAACGAATACAGCGGCGTGGCAGTCTGGGAAGTGTCGCTTGAGGTGGCGGCAGTATAGCTTGGGCCGGTTGCGTTGCCTGAGCTAGTCGTAGCGCTGTCTGAGTTAGCCGTAGCGCTGTCTGAGCTAGTCGTAGCGCTGTCCGAGCTAGTCGTAGCGCTGTCTGCTGCGCGCAGTTTTGTTTGCCAACTGCGCAGACCAAGCAACATGAGTGAGGCCGCGAACCAAAACGTCAGGCCAATGCCAAGTGCGATAGGCAGGTCCGTTGCTGCAGGGGTCCCCCAGCCGTCGTCGTGAGAAAAGCCAATGGACAATGTGATAAGCGCTGCGACCACAGCCGATATCAGGATTGTTGCCCGACCGCCAGAAACATATAGTCTGACGAACCAAGAACCCCGTTTAATGCGTAACCAAGTGCCGCTGCCGTTGCTGTCGCCACTGCCGCCACTACCGTTGCCAGTTGGCGGGTTCTCGGCCACCAACTTAGCCTGCGGGCTCTCGGGTGCCAACTTCGACAATTTCGTTGGTGGGATCGTAGGCAGACCAGAAGGTCGTTTGTCTGAGCATGGTACCCTTGGTGTCGTAGACTGTGCGGGTCACGTCGATCGTGGCTCCGTCTTTACCCTTGGTCTTTGTGTAGCGCTGGCCCACGGGCATGTCGGGGTTATCGACCTCTTTGGTCTTGTAAGCCTGGCCTTCGCGCCACTCGCCGGTCTTGGTCTCGACGACGTATCCCGGCGGTATGCCCCATAGCATGCAGGTAACCGACGAGTCCGTATACGACATCGTTAACAACAGCCAGTTGGGCGTGTCGTTTTCGAACTTGAGGTCGGCGTAGGGATAGGCGATGGCGCTGTCGCGGCCGTCGGGGTAGCGCGACATCTGCAGCGAGTGATTACTGCGCTCTAAGATAGGGTAGCCGGCCTCATAAGCCGCGTTGAATACGGTGGTAGCTACCTGGCAGACCCCACCGCCGATACCTTCGGTAAGCTCGCCGTCCAAGATAACCGAGGAGTCGACAAAGCCTCGCTCGACGGTGCAGTCGCCTGCAGTTTCGTTAAATGACCACACGCCACCGGGTGCGATCAAAGAGGAGTTGAGCAGGTCGGAGGCCAGATGGATGTTGGTTATTCTCCCCTGGTCCACCCACAGGTACTCGGTTGTGAACTCGCTGATTTTTGTGCTGAAATCGTAGGCTTCGGCAGCAGCCACGTCAAAGTCCGGCTTGAGTACACCGATGTACATTGTGGCCTGGCGCTGTCTGGCAGCCTCAGCGTCGCCGCTGAACAGAATCTGGTTAAGCTGTTCAGTCAGACCTTCGTGGCTGATGCCAAGACCGTCCTGACCGGGGACTATCGTTAGTTCACCCTCCACCACCTGGTACGTGGCGTTAATGGGAGCGATGCCCACTCCAAGGTCGCCGGTTATCTCTGGCAGCCGGTCGCGCAGAAGTTTTGCATCCACGCTGGGCACTAACTGCCAGACATCGGCGCTATCTTTTTGTGCGGTAGCGGTTATCACGGTGCCAAGAAAAGCGCTATCCAGCTGCCAGGACTGCCCTTCGTAGTCGATGGTCACGGGCAGGGCTATGGCCTCCTGGGCACGTTTGGCCACCTCCTGAGCCTTGCTCAAATCCACGTACCTCTTGCGGTCTGTCATCGGTACAACGATATCGCGCTCGCCGCCCAAAAAAGCAGCCTGCAACGCCGCTCGGAATTTATCCTCGTCTACAACGTAGCCATCGGTGCCGTCCAGGGCACTGAACCGCTCGCCATCAAAACTGATGGAGGCATTGACCATTGGAGTGCCAATAGATTTGGTGAGAAGAGTCTCCAGGTTAGCCAGCTTCTCTTCAGAGAAACCAAGTGTTGGGGCAATATCTACTCCGAACAGACTGGCCACCAGACGACCTAAAACGAAGTCGCCACCGCGGCCGACCGCATAGGCTTGCCCGGCCAGTTCCTGGCCGCTACCACTTATTCCCAACGTTGTGCTGCTCAATGTCCAAGAGGTAACCTCGGTATTGATCTGCTGTCCACCGTAGTTGAAGATACCGCTGGTCAACTGCTGGGTCGACTCGCCAATGCCCTGTTGTTTGGCCTGTTCGTTAGCGTAGAGATTGACGGGGGCCTGAGCAGCTCGTGCCAACAACTGCTCATCAATTGTAAGGGCTGCGTCGGTTTCTGAGAGGTACTCCAGGTTGATATTTGCCAATCGTACACCGGAATGAATGGTGCCAAAATTGCGAGCGACATCAAAGCTGTAAAAGCCCAGCACTAACAGCAGCAGCAGCAAGATAATCAACGCAATCAGTCTTTTGGGGAAGGTGTCGAGGATGTTTGCCAAGAGCGCGTGTTTGTTGGGCTGGCTGCTGGCTGTTAAGCTGCCGAGCCTGTCCGATTGACCGAGCCTATCGGATTGGTCGCGCCTGCCCGGTTTGCCAAATCTGCTCGGCTGGCCCGGTGAGCCGGGGCGACTGTTGCGTGTCGGGTCCAGCTTGGCTGTTGGTGCGGCAGTACTCGTATAGGTGGCTTGTGTTCTGCGGCCAAAGCCACGGGTCAGACCCTTCGGCCGAGGTTTATCCTCAGGGTCGAGACGTTTTTTCCAGACAGCGGATGTGGAGGGTGCAGAAGATGTGGAGAATGTGGAACTCGAACGATTGGCAGCCGTGGTGTTCGTGCGGTTAAGTGTGCGGCTGTCTACTCGGCGGTTTTGCCCCCTGGTGTAATCATGGCGGTTGCCTTGACGGCTGGACACGCGATTGTCTGGCTGCTGGTTTTTGCCGGTGCGGGTGTTTTGAGGTCGTGTATCAGCCAGCCTGGTTGTGCTCAGTGGCCGATCGCGATGGATGGACAGCGCCGCATTGTTCCTGTGATTGCGCTTGTCTTGGCCGCTTCGCTTGCCCTGGTCGTTACGCTTGCCCTGGTTGCTCAACGCTTTGGTAGCGGCGCTGGCGGTAATTATGTAGTAAAGTCCGGCAATCCAGGCCAAGATTACACCAACATACAAAAACCAGATACCTAACGGAGCGCTAGTTGTGCCCCAGCCAGGCAAAAGCGACACCTCGACGATGCCCAGGCCGGGCACATTCGGCCAGTTCAAAATAACCAGACAAAAGCCAAGCATCAAGAAGGTCGTCGCTACCTTGCCCACAAAAGCCACTTTGAACTCTCGCCCCTGACGCAGGCGCATCCAAGCCACTAATAATAACATACTAGCATCACGCAAGAGAAGTAAGGCCAGCATCCACAGCGGTATGCGACCCAGGATGGCTACAGCGACCACGGCCGTAAGGATCAGTACCCGGTCAACCAACGGATCCATCTGTTGTCCAAGTTTAGAGATTTGCCCCAGGCTACGAGCCAGCAGGCCATCAACGAAGTCGGTGCTGGCGGCAATCAAGAACAGCAAAAAGGCCGCCACGTTGTTTTGATAATACAGAAGCGAGACCGCAAACACCGGTACCAATAACAAACGCACCAGTGTAATCAGGTTGGGTATGGTCGCTATCCGGTTTGTAGCCTGTTGATTCACGGTTGGACAAACTTCCCACGGCATTACAGATGCCATAAAACCGCCATGGCGGCTATGACAACATCGGTCTTAAGCAATTAATTATATCTCTAATCGCCGGCAACTGCGCGGCTGTGCCGTCTGCACTGTGTGTTCATGGGACCGTTCATTGTGCCCCCCCCCAGTTTTGATGTGGTTAAGCTTTGGTTAAGATTCGTTAAGAACTGGTTAAGATTCATTTGGCGTTGGTTAAGGGTTCATTAAGCCACCGTTAAGAAATCTGAAAGTTTTCCTTGAGACAATACTATA
>JAITDU010000036.1 GCA_031282405.1 Coriobacteriales bacterium
GTATCGCCCTCTTCATCTGTGAAGCCAATGAGCCTTTCTGCTGCGTCATAAGAAAACGTGCGCACATATCCCCGCGCGTTTGTGAGGGACGTCAAAAGCCCGGACTTGTCGTATTCGTAAAAGTACTCCTGATCCCTTCGTTTCCTCAAAATGAAGTCTGCGTGCCATTTCACTTATTGGAAACTAGGGGACATTGGTTTCGACTAGTAGACTTACTCTAATATTCTGCTATACTCATTCTGTAAAGGTCGTGAATGGCGGGTTACAGATCGCAACGTAAACTGCAAGCGCAGATCGCGTGTGACAAGCCGCACACAACGAATCGCAAACCGCCGGCTGCAGCCGCACACATTGCGAACATGCAGGTCATAAGCGCTGTGAATCGCAGCCGCGTTCAACTCGGGCGATGTGGCCTACGCGGCCACGCAGGTCATAAGCGCTGTGAATCGCAGCAAGCTGCAAGCCACAACGCAAATTGCAGGTCGCAACGCAAGCTACGGGCCGCTGGTCGCTGGTTACAAGCGCCGCGCTCTTCTCCCCATGAGAACGTGCGCGCTGCACGACTCAACGAGCATTACAACGAAGGGTGCAACCAGAAACATCATGAAGGTCTATCTGGACAACAGCTCAACCACCTGGCCTAAACCCCCTGGGGTTACCAGGGCTGTGACCGAATACCTGGAGGACGTGGGCTGCAACCTCAATCGCACGGGTTTTGGCACTTCCTGTGTGCTCAACAAGCGTACGCGCGAGGCCAGAGTCCGCTTGGCCAGATTGTTCAACTACCCGACATTTCAACACGTCGTGTTCACGCCGGGTATTACTATCAGTCTGAACATCGTCATCAAAGGGCTACTGCGTCCGGGCGACCATGTGCTGATAAGTTCGATGGAACACAATGCCGTGACCCGGCCGCTGTTCCAGATGCGCAAACGCGGCGTGGAGTTCGATATGATTCCCTGTGCGAGCATCGGTGAGCTTGATCCGGGTGATATCGCGCCGCTCATTCGGCCGAGCACCCGCGCGCTTGTCACCATCCATGGTTCCAATGTCTGCGGCACCATTTTGCCCATAGAACAGATGGGGCAGGTGGCCAAAGAGCATGGCTTGTTGTTTGTCGTGGACACGGCGCAAACCGCCGGCGTTTTGGAACTGGACATGGTTGCCCAGCATATCGACATCCTCTGCTTTGCGGCGCACAAGGGGCTTTTAGGTCCGCCGGGTGTGGGCGGTCTGGTTATCCCACCAGAGCTGGCGCAGCAAATTGAGCCTTTGTGGTCCGGCGGTACCGGCATGCTCTCCGAGATGGACGAGATGCCCCAAGACCTGCCCATGCATTTTGAAGCCGGTACACCCAATCTGATGGGCTACTATGGTCTGTGCGCCTCACTGCGTTGGCTGGAGCGTGTGGGCACGCAGCGTATCCACGAACACGAAAGCGAACTCTATCGCCATTTTCTGGCCGGTATGCAACAGCTGGATGGTGTGCGTATCCATGGCACTCAAAACACCGCTACCAGCCTTGCGGTTTTGGCCATCACTACGCCCGGGCGCGACATTGGCAAAGTGGCCTATCGGCTAGACCGTAAACACAAGGTCATTACACGTTGCGGCCTGCACTGCGCACCCTGGGCCAACCGCACGCTTGGTACCTGGCCCGTGGGTACTATCCGCTTCTCGCTGGGTTACTTTACAAAGAAACGCGAACTCGATTACACCCTGGCCGCTTTGGAAGAATCCCTGACCCATGTGAGAATACACCCATGAATACGTTTACGTTTGTAAATACGCCTGTAAGCGCGTCTGTGAGTGCGCCTGTGCACAATACAGACAAGGGGGAGAAACCCGTGCTTCAGGATCGCGACTTTGCCCGTGCGCGGGCTCAAGATAGTGGAGAGAAGCCCGGGTTTTGTTCCGCTCCGACTGGCTTAACCGAGCTTGACCATCTGGAGCATCGTCTTGCTCAGGTGGAGGCCGGGTTGCTCCTCAACCGCGCAGAGTTGCTGGAGCTGTACGATGTTGAACAGGGCAGCGCGGCCGAGCAATTGATTCTCGATACTGCCCAGCGTCTTGGCCGCAGACTGGCAGACAACCAAGGTCAAGTCTACGCCCAGATTGGTGTGGACGGCCGTCCCTGTCCGGGAAATTGCCAGTTCTGTAACTATGCGGTCATGAACTCTGGCACCGGTAGTCCGACTACTGATGGCTCGCTTACCGGCAACTCATCTGCCGACACCGCGTCTGCCGACACCGCGTCTGCCGATAATCTGTCCGTGTCCGCTTCGCCCATCGACAGCCCGTCTACCACCCCCTTCGATGTGCCGCCACAGCAAGTTGTTGCCTATGCCGCTGCCTTTGCTCAGGCGGGCGTACATCTTATCTCGCTGATGGCTACGGCTGCCTATGACTTCGATACCTACTGCGATCTGGTTGAGCAGGTGCGTGACGCTGTGGGAGCGGACATGCCGCTTTTGGCCAACGTCGGCGACCTCTCGCTGGCGCAGGCCCAACGTTTAAAAGTCGCAGGCATCAACGCCTGTTATCACACGGTGCGTCTGGGAGAGGGCACGCTTACCAGCATCAAACCTGCCCACCGACTTCGGACATGCGCAAACATCCAAAAAGCCGGGCTCAAACTGATGAGTGGTGTCGAGCCGTTGCATGAGGGCCAAAGCGCAGCTGAGGTGGTAGACGCTATCCTGACAGTGGCTCGTTTGCGACCGTTAGGCTCTGGTGTTTGCACCATAACCGCGGTGGCGGGTACGTCGCTTGCGCATCTGAGGCCGCTGAACACTATGCGCAAACGCTTCGTAGCCGCCTTGGCCCGCTTGGCCTTTGCCTCAACGACCCGTTTGGGCTTCGTCGGTGGTATCGACTGGGTGGATGCCGGTGCAGACCCACGGGCCAGAAGTGCAACGCTCACAGCCATCGAAACAGACTTTGGGGATAAGGTACAAGATGCCAAGCTCCGTCTGGAAGGCGACGGTTGGCGTATCCCCCGTTCTCCTACGGGCTTTTGGCTGTAGCGAACCGCCCCAGGTTTCGTAGAGAGTCACGCCCCCCTTTTCCGTGAGACCTTGCGGTAGTACACAACTATTCAGTACAGGCATGTGCGCGCGGTCATAGATGAGGCCTGGGCAAACGGCGAATTCGGCGCTCAGGCGTATGATCCAGAGAACGCAGCTCAGGCATTCGCGGAGGATAATGGTGATGCGACAGGTCACAAGCTTTTCAATCTTGAGTTCTTGTCGCTAGACGCCTATGACGAACAGTTCGAACTTTATCAAAGAGCTGCTGCCCTGCTCGGCGAGAAGTATCAGGCAATCTCCAGTCCCGAGGGCTGGTTTGCAGAAACGAACCACTCGTCTACGTTCAGACGCGGAACACATCTTCTGTCTACGTCTGGATATAAACGTCCCTCGCCCATACAAAGTCTTAAGCCAGCTTAAGACTGGTGAGGATTTCTTGTATCACAGGGTTGTTATAATTGATTTTCTTATTCAATTCCCACACAACAAAGGAACCGTCTTTCGCTTTGCCGCTAGTAAGGACCCAGTTGATCGTGTCGCTGTCAGCCTTTTTGTAGTCAATATCCGTTAGATATTGGTTGTCTCCAAGCCTTACATTAGTCAGTGCGTTACTAGGGATTTTCAAGAATTCAAAACGGTCTTCGGGTGACTTGTAGTGCGAATAGGCATTAAGTGACAGGGATTCACCGCCGCCGCTGTTTTCTATGTTGAAAAAGTATTTTCCCTGTGCAAACCCGTCGGTGCCGACCTCCCAGCCATCCGGAAGCAAAAACGTAATCGTTCCATATGTGTCATTGCCGGTTGTGTAGATGCGCGTCGACTCATCAAGACTGCCGGATTGCGCTGCCTTTTTGATTGCCGCCTCAAGAGCGGATGAGTCTACTGTTGGCGCACTGCCACTCGTCTTATTGCTTGTTCGTTTAAACACCGAGTCGGTCATGTTCATGTTGATTCCGAGCTTGGCATCATAGGAAATGGAACCACTAGCGGTAAATTCATCGCCCTTCTGGGTGCCTTTTACCCAAGCGACATTCGTCTCACCGCCGCCGGGAACAGCAAAGTAGTATTCATTCTCGCCTGTTTTCTCATAGGTCCCCGCAACCGACGTGCCGCCAGCCACCATTAAAAATGTGCCATCTGCATTTGCTTCAATTGCCAGCTGACCGCCAAGATCCCACGTGCCTACTATGCTGTTACCACTGCTGCAAGCTGCGGAAAACACTCCCGCCGCCCCGGCCAAAACCATTGACAGGACTACAACAAACAAACGTTTTTTCATACTACTCTCCCTAATGAAGAATCCCCTAAAGCCTTGGACATAAGGCTGGTGCGCCTTTGCTTCTCAACAGGTTTTATCGCTCAAATCATAACAGAGTAGCCTACACGTAGGAAATGTGTGTGTCAAGAACCCCCTGCTGTGCAAACGAGGGACGGCCCTCCGTCTGTTACCATTCACACCCCATCGCATAGAATTGCCGGGGGCTGATGTCTAAGCCGTATGGTGATTTGGGCTGTGTCCGAGCGTCTACGTTCCTCCTGCGACTTACCAGGCGCGGGCCTCTTCCAAACACACAAAACCACCACCCACTCTGTATTCATCATTCGCGCTTGCCAGCTATTTTGGTTTTCTCGTTGACATTATGATAATTAGTGATAAGATACAAATGTGGTTCTTGTTATGACCAATAGAGGGGAGGGAGGCTTTGGCTTTGAGTTCGGCTTTATGCAGCTTTTTAGCTATCAGACCATTCAAAGAACCAAGCACTGAACACTTCGGCTTTTAAGCGACTTTTACGCAATCAAATCATCAAGAAAATCAAGCACGATTAATCATTACCTGAGGGGAGGAAATGACCTATGGAACACTATCAAAGGTATTTGCCAGAATACGACGTGATTATCGTCGGGGCTGGAGTTGGGGGGCTTGCGGCTGCCCTTAAGCTCGCGCACAGCCAAAAATCCGTACTGTTGCTGGAACAGCACAACATGACAGGTGGCTATTCCAGTAGTTTTGTACGCGGCCGCTATGAGTTTGAAGTCAGTCTGCACGAGCTTTGCGAGTGTGGCGATGGCAAAGATGGTCACACTTACGGAGGTGTACGCAAGATTCTCGATGAATGTGGTGTCCATCCTGAGTACGTTATGGTGCCGGATGCCTACCGTGTGATCCTTTCCAAATACGACATCGACTTTACGATGCCATTTGGAATTGACAACGCGATCGCCGCCATCGAGGCGGTGGATCCCGGCCAGGGGCCCAAAGTCGCCAACCTCTTTAAACTCTGCAAGGAAATCTACGAGGCTTTGCTCTATATCCAAAGTTGCGACATGAATCCCGACCCCAAGACGATGGCGACGAAGCATTCATCGTTTTTGAGGACAGCCTCCTATAGTGTCGAAGATGTATATAATTCGATGGGATTCTCTCCTTTGACGAAGGATTTGATGAGCGCTTATTACGGCTACGTCACACGGCGGTTGAATGAGACAAGCTTTACGGTCTGGGCACTGATGCTCTACCTCTACATTCACGATGGTGCTCATATCATCAACAAGACCTCGCACGCGCTGGCTGTAGACATCGAGGAGCGCATTCGCGCGTTAGGCGGCCAGGTCGAGACAAACGTGCACGTGTCGCGGCTGCTCGTCGAGAACGGCACAGTCGTTGGTGTGCGTACAGCTCAGGGCGAAGATATCAGGGCCAAGCGGGTCTTGTGCAATCTTGCGCCCAGCACGGTCTACACCAAGATGATGAACGCGGCCGATGTGCCCGAAAAAGCATTGAAACTCACCGGTGCTCGTACGCTGGGTGGCTCACCCTTTGGTGTCTACCTGGGGCTTAATGCCCTACCACAGGAGATGGGCGTGACGAGTTACGAGTTCTTCTTCTCCGAGGATATGGATACCTCGCGCATCTATCGTATGTCAAAGCAATGGCAGGTCTCGAATAAAGTCTCGGTCACCTGTCCGGACATGGCCATTCCCGGCCTTTCCGGCCCGGATCGTTGCCAGATGAACTTTACCTGTCTCTATGACCCAGACGCGATGCGTGGGCATACGGACCCGGCCACATATCAGCGCAACAAAGAGGAATTTGCTAACGCACTCATAGACCAGTTCGAGAATATCACGAAGGCCCGCATCCGGCCGCATATCGAAGAGATCGAGATATCCACCCCGGCTACCTACGTCCACTATTCTGCAACGCCTAAGGGCAACATCTACGGTTACGAGATGACAGTTGTCGACGGCATTGTCCCGCGCACATTGGCTATCCATGAAGAGCAGTACGTTCCGGGACTGGACTTTGTCGGAGGTTATGGGAGAAGGGCTCATGGCTTTTCTTCAAGCATAACCAACGGCTATGACACAGCCGTCGATACGCTTAAGCAGTTAGGAGGTGAGTAAAATGGCGGATAAGGCAAAGGTGAAAATCAAGGGCTATTTTACAGATTTACGCGGTTGGTTCAGTCTGCCCAAGCGCCGCGAGGCCTGGATTGAGACGGGAAACCCCAAACTGGATACGTCAGATCCGATTGCGGAGCTGGCGGCTAAACTCCACCCCGGTACTATCCATGCCTCCATTGTCGCAACGCACAGAGAAACACCCACATCACAAACGTTCACGCTGGCACCCTTAAAAGGTTCTCAGTTGCCGGCCTTTCATGCCGGCCAGTATCTCAGCGTCAAATTTACTATCGACGGCAAGACGCTGACCAGGCCGTTTGCTATTTCCTCGGCTCCTTATGAGGCGCTGGAAAACGGTCGGCTCGACATCACGTTTAAAGTCAAGCCGGGTGGTTATGCGAGCGAATATATCCAGGAAAACTGGCACGTGGGCACAGAGCTCGTACTTGACGCTCCCTTTGGACACATCTACTACAACGGTATCCGCGACTCCGCGCACATCGTTGGTATTGCCGGCGGCAGCGGTGTGACAATATTCCGCTCGCTCATCAAAGAGATGCTCCACAGCGGCGATCGTCCAGACAGGCTCACCTTGCTGTTTGGTTCGCGCAACTCCTCAGACATTCTGTATCGCAAGGAATTGGACGAACTGGCTACCGCCGCAGGTGGGCGCGTCACCATTATCCACGTTCTCAGCGAGCCTGAGGACGATTGGACGGGCGAGAAGGGCTTTATCACAGCTGAGCTGATTGGCCGTCTCGTTCCGGATTATGCCGAGGCCAGCTTCTACGTGAGCGGACCGGCCGCTCTCTATGATTTTATTGAGCCAGAGCTGGATAAGCTAAATATCTCGCCCATGCGCCGGCGTATCGAATGCTATGGCGAAAGCGACAATATTGTGCGGCATCCGGACTTTCCCGGACAGGCGGATAAGACCTATACGCTCACGGTGCTTTTAGGTGTAGATCGGCGTGAGGTTGTGGCTTTGAGCACCGAGACAATCGCTGTTGCTCTTGAGCGGGCCGGCCTGGCCATCGATACTCGCTGCCGCAGCGGAGAATGCGGATGGTGTCGCAGCAGGTTGGAGAGCGGACGCATCTGGCAGCGCCCACAAAGCGACGGCGTGCGTGCCCGCGACAAGGATGTTGGTTATTTCCATCCCTGTTCGGCCTATCCACTGGAGGATATAACGGTACGCGTATTCACGCGGCTGTGAGATGAGCCCTCTTGGGCCTGAGATTTCTCAGGCCCAAGAGGGCATGGATTGGCTACAGGAGCAGGATCAATCTGACTTGACCTATACCTTCTGTCCCTGCAAAAGGCGTTGCGCAGAGGGTGGAAGGGTTTATCTGGCCTGACGTATACCCTCTGCCCGAGCCTGCTCAACCGCCACGGTCCAGAGCATACTGGGGTCCAGGTCAAAGGAGAGAGTCTGGCCCACAGCGTAATTGTGACGAGCGGCAACGCGCAGGTTGAGCAAGACACCCGTGCAGTCTATCCGATAGGCAATCTGTGAGCCGGTGAATGTGGCCTCGACAACGGTGCCCTCAATTGAGCCTGTACCCAGATTATAGGCGGCATCGGGTCGGATGGCCAAAAGCACTGCTCCGCTTCGTGCATCAAAGTCAGTGCGCGTAAAGATACCCAGGGTGCTGTGGACTTTATGCCCCAACTGGGTGGCTCCAACCAGATTCTCCCAACCAAAGAAGCGGGCTGCGCGTGCACTGACCGGTCGTGCAAAAAAGTCCTGGGGCGGCCCTACCTGGGCCACGTTGCCCTCATCCATGAAGGCTATGCGGTCGCCTAGCACCACGGCCTCGTGTTGGTCGTGAGTAACAAACAGCATAGTGATACCCAGTTCGTGGTTGATACGCTTGATGTGTCGGCGCATCTCTGTGCGGAGTTGCGCGTCCAGCGAGCTGAGCGGCTCGTCCAAAAGCAGTACCTTGGGCTCTGTCATCAGCGCTCGAGCCAGCGAGACCCGCTGTTCTTGCCCTCCCGGAAAGCTGGGTCACGCGCCGTTTGCCCAAGCCTTCGAGCTGCATGAGTTGTAAGAGCTCTTCGGTACGCCTGGTCAGTTCTTGTTTAGACAAGGTGTGATTCAGACGGGGAGCAAAGCCGATGTTTTGAGACACATCCATATTACGGAACAACAGTGCCTTTTGGAATACCATGGCAATCGGTCGCTTCTCGGCAACGAGCCCGTTTTGAAGCTCATCGTCAATGCGTACGCTGCTGCTGTCTGGTTGTTCCAGTCCGGCTACGAGCTTTAGTGTTGTGGTCTTACCGCAACCAGAAGCGCCTAAGAGCACGACGATCTCGCCTTGTTGTGCCACGAGCGAAAGACCCCTTACCACAGGGTTTGGGCTGCCTTTATAGGTTTTGTGCATATCTCGTAATTCTAAAAAGCTCATAGAATACCGCCTTGGGGGCCGCCGCTTTCTGCGTCGCTGGTCTGGCTGGTCTGTATTTGGTGTGTGTTCAGTCGACTGGCTACGAGATGCCTGGAGGCCAACAGAATAAATACCAGCAGTGGCAGGATATACAGGATGATGACCCCGGCCACAAGAGCATAACTGTTGTTGCCTACCGACATCATCGGGAACAAAATTGTAGGTAAAGTCTTAAAGCTCGGCTCGCCAATGACATTTGTGAGCAGATATACACCCCAAGAACCGATGATGCAAAACAGGCTGGCAACGATGATACCCGGCCTGACGGCCGGCAGGGTAACGTGCCACAGCGTCCGTAACCAACTTGTTCAGGTCAAGGTTGTAGGCATTGCCGGTTACCTCGGTAACCCGAGCGTTCATCTCCGGCTCCAACAGCAGGTTGCTTACTACCATGGCCGCTGCCTTGTGCTGCGAGTTTTTGGAAATCACGAGAAAATCCGGATAACCGACCGATGTCTGCATCAGGTACAATGAGATATAAGAAATCGGGGACGGAGAAAAAATGACCGGATTAGGATTAACGAGTACTGAGAGAGCACGGACCACAGCAGAGCTGAGCGCGACTCAAAGGGAGGTCAAGCAGCACTACGCCGCAGTAGCACGGGGTGCTCAGACCGGCTGCAGTGTGGAACGCGGTTGTGGCCTGCCATTGAATGTGGCGAACCTATTGGAGGGAGAGACTGTTTTAGACCTGGGATGCGGCGGCGGCACCGAGGCCATCCAGGCAGCGCAATATGTGGGGCCAAGTGGCTTTGTCTACGGTCTGGATATGACCGACGAAATGCTGGCTGTGGCTCGCAAGCGGGCTGCACAGCAGCACCTGGACAATTTGAGTTTTCTTGAGGGTATGATTGAGCATATTCCGCTTGCGAGCCACAGCGTCGACGTAGTCATCTCCAACTGCGTACTCAATCTCTGCGACGATAAAAAAGCCGCGCTCACCGATGCCCTTAGAGTGTTAGTGGTCGGCGGTCGCTTCGTTATCGCCGACATTGTGGCGCTCAAACCGGGTCTACCTGTCCAAATGCGTAAAGACGCGGCCATGATCATCGGCTGCAGCAACGATGTACTGGAGTTGGACGACTATCTAAGACTGCTTGACCAGGTGGGCTTCGTGGACGCGCACATCAACCCCTATAGGACATTCTCGTTTGACTACATACAACAAAAGGCCGCAGAGCGTAGCTATACCACGTTGCTTGCCGAGCTGGACGCTGACCTCGTAGACAACGCTCTGGCTGCTGCTTACGTTTTTGGTAACAAGGCTCAGACGAGATGATCCGCCTTGAACCACGTGGTCAGTTGAGTAGTTGCCAAGATGAGCGCTGGGTGCGCTAAGAGTTCGATACAAGAGCTCAAAACAAAAGTTCGGCACAAGAGCTTGGCAGGATAAGGGCGTTTTGTTTTTGTCCGTGGCATTCCAGTTTGTGCGCGGTATAATAACAACATTCCGATTGGCCCCTGTTGTTGGGCCAGAACTTACGAGTGCTCCATACATCTAGCACAAGGAGGTACTGCCATGTTCGACCCTAAAGTCGAGACACTGCTGAACAAACAAGTAATCGCCGAGATGTACTCTGCCAACCTCTATCTTTCAATGTCCGCATGGTTCAGAGAAAAGAGCCTGGACGGCTATGCCCAATGGTTCTATGTCCAGTACAAGGAGGAGATGGACCATGCGCTTATCTTCTACAACTTCATCCTCAATGCCGGTGGTAAGGTCAAGCTGGGCCAAGTCGACGCGCCGCCCCATGATTTTGACGGAACCAAGGCGATCCTGAAAAAAAGCCTGGAGCACGAACAGCTGGTCACCTCGCTGATCTACAACATAAATGAAGCGGCCCTGTCGGTCAAAGACTACAAGACCGTACAATTTTTGGATTGGTTGATACGAGAACAGGTTGAAGAAGAAGACAACGCCTCCACCAATCTGGAGCGCTTTGAGCTGTTTGGCTCTGATTCCTTGGGCTTGCTTTCGCTGGATGAAGAGATGGGATCGCGCCGTTATAGCCAGACCGCACAGGTCGCTGTTTTGGAAAATGACGAGTAAAAGCTCAAAAAAGCTCAAAAACCCATAAAAAAGCCCAAAAATACCAAAAAACGCCAAAAAAAGCACAAACAGGGTGAGGTTTGCGACTGTGCACCCTGTTATAACTAGTTCATGCAAAAAATGAGCGACATAACCGCAACTTATTGTGAGAACTCAGCTGCAGGCAGCCCGACAGTCTCTGGTGCTCCTCTTTTTGGAGATAACGTACGAGATAGCGCGGCTGCAAAAAGCTTTATCAGTGGGGGTGCGCGAGTTCAGGAGGAACGACTGCAGGGGGGCAGTCGTTACCTCCGCCATTGTACCACCCTAACTGACGTAATCCGCTTGCGCCATACAGCGCCAGTAAGCCGCCTTCGCCATTGGGCTACCCTAATCGACCGTGTGCGTAACAGTTACCCTACAAATAGAATAATGAAAACGTTTGTAGAGGTGCCTTATGGTATGCTACAACGGAGTTTAGTGATAATGGCCAGAGAGTATTCTGTTTCGACAGTTCGATGCGCCCATTCAACACCCATCATGAATGCGGCGCTATTTATGAGGACGAGTGCCGTACCCGTTAACATCATTCCTAACACCCAACACGCATAAGTGTTTGCCCAAACACCATTATCCGCAAAAAAACCGGCACTCGTCTCTCTAATTATCTTTAGCAATCGTGTAAACCTCAAAAGCTCCCGTGCATCCACAGGCATCAAACATGCTTGTCTACCCCAAGGTATTTCTTTAACAGGCCAATAAGCTCGCCCAGATCAAGTGGCTTGCCGATGTGGTCATTCATCCCCGCTTCGCGGCTTTTCTCGACATCCTCCTTAAAAACGTTGGCAGTCATGGCCACAATCGGAATACTTTGGGCACGAGGTATTTCTGCTGCCAGGGCGCGTATCTGGCGTGTGGCTTCAAGGCCGTCCATCTCGGGCATCTGGATATCCATAAAAATCATCTCATAGCGCTGGTAGTTATCCTTAAAAGCCCAAATCGCCTCAATGCCGTTTGCTGCCGTCTCAATTTGGATGCGCGTAGGCTCCAGCAAAGCCAGGACAATCTCTCTGTTGATTTCCAGATCCTCCACCAGTAGTATCGTGTGGTTGGAAAAATCAGGCTGCCTTGTTTTGTGCGCTGAGCCTGCGCCTGATTTACGAGGGCTCTCTTCAGGAGGGCCGGCATCTGCTGTCAGGATGTCTGCGCCGAGCGTGTCGGCGGTGCTCGTGTCTCGCTCTGTTGGGGAGCTGACTATCGATGCCACCGGTGCGGTCTGCGGATTTAAAATTCGCTTATCTGTCGCGTCAACCCAGGTATCAACAGTCATAGTCGGCACAGCCTCAGCCAGTAAAGCCGTCTGTTCAGCAGGGGCCTTTGCCAAGGTGACGGTAAAGCTGAACCTGGAGCCTTGCTCGGGGCTGGACTCAACCCAGATGGTGCCATCCATCAACTCGACGATACGTTTAGATATGGCTAAGCCCAATCCGGTGCCGCCGTAGCGCCGCGATGTAGAAGAGTCCACCTGAGTAAAGGCGTTAAATAATTTGGTCTGCTGACCAACGTCCATACCGATACCGTCATCTTGTACCTCAAAACGCAGCACGACCCTATCATCTGGAGAGGTCTCGGCCTCATCATCGATCGGCGATGCCGACGACGGTGGTTCTGCTAATACTGTTTCAAGCGTTATCGTGCCGTGTTCGGGCGTAAACTTAACCGCATTAGAAAGCAGATTGGCCAATACCTGGGCCAGTCTTTGATCATCACCAACCAGCACAGTTGGAATGTCCGGGTCTATTTTTACAAAAAAATTCTGACTCTGCTCCCTGGTCTGATGAGTAACCATGTTCGTAACGTTTGCAATCATCTGCCTGAACTCAAAAGCTACTTGCGAGAGTTCAAGTTTGCCGGACTCAATTTTGGACATATCTAAAATATCGTTGATGATTCCCAGCAGGTGTTTGGAAGCCAAGTGCACTTGATCTAGGCTCTTATCTTTGACGGCGATGTCATCAGATGCCAGGCCGACTGTTGTCATGCCAATAATCGCATTCATTGGTGTACGCATCTCGTGGCTCATGTTGGAGAGAAAATCGCTCTTGACTCCAGCTGCCGACTCGGCGCGCTGTCGCTCGACCTCTGCGGAGCGTTGGGCTTTAAGGAACTGAAGGTTCTGGCTTTTTATCGTAAAAGCTACGAGCAAACTGGCTATTGTAAAAGAGGCTGCTACGTCCATATAAACCATGGACTCGGTGCCAATTGTTGTGACTGTTTCTGGGAACAGGTAGTTTATCAGGTAACAACCCAGACAGATGAAGATGTAGAGCGTGATGACAATATAGAATCTGGCACCCTGCAACAGAACCGATATAGCCACAGTACCGAGTAGGAAATAGGCCAGCATGCCGCTGCTGATTCCGCCGGAAGAAAAGTATACGAACGGGAAGACAACACAGCCGGCCAGAACGCAGATTATCAGGCTGCCGGTTGCATAGTTGCGAGTGCGATTACAAATGACGGTGAAGACCGCAATGCCGGCGGTCAGCATCAGGGTCAAGATTACAGAGATCATCGAGGAGAGTTGTACCGTGGTAACCAGTGTGCCAAACACGGCACCAACAGTACACAGGCACATGGTAATATTGAAGATGCGCCCCTCCAAAGGTGTCTCGTCAGAAATCAGATAGCGGATCAAAAAGTCGCGGAATCTTACTATCATTCTATGCGGTTTCCTCCAATGAGCTCCCCTCGCTCTTGATGCTGCCAGGGATCTGATACAATCTATATAGTATATTAATATACTAACACTCTGGCATCGGTAAGTCGACGTTACGATTGCGATACCGATAGGTCACTCCTGTGCCATGCGTTTTTTATGGTTCATTCTAATGATAACAGTATAGCTAAATCAGTGTGAGAATAACCACTCAAAATAGCCACTCAGAATAACCACCGGGCAGTATGTGAGAATAACCACTCAAAATAGCCATCGGTGCTGGCGAACTCTATCGGTGCTGGCGAACTCTATTCGAAACTGATAAACCCGAGTGGAATCGATGAATCCTGTCAAAGTTGGTCCCCCCGACTCTTCTCAAGCTCCCTTTAAAGCCCTGATCGCAGGTAATAGGCAGAGCCGTGCGTGTCTGTTGTTGTCAGGCATCGTGCTGGTCGCTATACTTCTTCTGCGGCGTTACTGTACGTTTCGCCGTGGCACGATGACACTCTATGTCCATCGCATAAGAAAGGTCAGTATGCCCCGTAGCAGCAGCCATCCGATCATCATCCAAACCCAGGACTTAAGTAAGAGTTTCAAACTCAGTGCTCGTCAACAACGCCTGGAGCACAGCACAGAACATGTGCGCATTGCAGTGGACAAGCTCAGTTTTGTGGCTTTCCAGGGCGAAATTTTTGGACTTTTGGGCCCAAATGGCGCGGGCAAGACTACGACGTTGCGTATGTTGGCCACGCTGATCAGGCCCGATGAAGGCGATGCCTTAGTGGCGGGGCGCAGCATCAGCAGACAGCCTGAGGCAGTGCGTGCTACGATCGGTTTTCTCACCAGCGAACTTAAATTGGAGGATTTCTTTACTCCCAGCTATCTGTTTGATTTTTTTGCCACCTTACATGGCGTGCCGCCGGATATCGCCGCTATCCGCAAGGCCGAGTTGTTTAAACGTTTTGGTATTGATGAATTTGCCGAGGTCAAAGTCGCTAACCTCTCAACCGGCATGAAGCAGAAGGCGTCATTGGTCATCTCGATAGTCCACGATCCTCCACTGATAATCTTTGATGAACCCACGAACGGACTGGATGTGCTCACAGCCAAGGTAGTAACCGATTACCTGGCCGAATTGCGCGATGCCGGCAAGACGATTGTCCTTTCTACACATATATTCTCTTTAGCCGAGCGACTCTGCGATCGTGTAGGTGTGATTATCGATGGCCGCATGGCGGCTCAAGGAACTGTGCCAGAACTCACCAAAGGACGCAGTCTGGAGCAGGTGTTCTTCGATCTGTACGTTTCGGTTAAAGGTAAGGTGGCCTGATGGGTAGTCTGTTGGACGATCCGGCTGACAAAGCCACCAACCCGATAAGCGACTCGACGAACAGGGTCATCAGTCCGATAAATGACTCAGCGGACAAAGTTGGTCCTTGTTATGAACCGCCTGTGCCCTTCTCGGGTAGTCCGGGTGGTGGCAAAAGCGGTCTTTTGGCTATTATCACCAAAGAGCTGCGGCGTTTTTTTACCGACCGTCGGATGGTCATCACCACACTTTTGATGCCCGGACTTTTAATCTACGTGGTCTATTCCTTCATCGGGGCAGCCTTGGCCAATCAGTTTACCGTGCCAACAAGCTACGAACCCAAACTCTATGTACTCAACCTGCCAGATTCTCTGCGGTCGCTGGTTCATGAGGCCGGCTTGGATCTTATCGAAGCCAGATCAGAACAGGTGGCAGAAATCAAGCAGGACATCGCCAGTAAGACCGATGACCTGTTAGCGGTGTTTCCGGCGGATTTTGACGAAGTTGTGAGTCGGGAACTGAATGGCTTGAACCCTCAAGACCCCGCCTTGTCCACCGCATTTGAGCTACCGCAGGTCGAACTATTTTTCAACTCTACCCGTGTGGAGTCAACGGCGGCCTACAGTAGCGTGTACAGCCTGCTCGACAGCTATAAAGAAGCTGTTCTGCCACTGTTTACGGTCAATGCGGCGGGTCAAAGCTATGATTTGGCCAGTCAGCAAGATAAAGCCGGCTTCGTGGTTACGTCGTTTTTTCCGATGTTGCTGATGATATTCCTCTACAGTGGCTGTATTGCGGTGGCACCGGAGTCGATTGCCGGCGAGAAGGAGCGCGGAACCATTGCTACACTGCTGGTAACGCCATTGAAGCGCTGGGAGATGGCTTTGGGCAAGGTCATCAGTCTGGGGATGATAGCTCTGCTCTCGGGCTTATCCAGTTTCTTGGGTGTGATGCTCTCTTTGCCTCGTATTCTTGCCGTTGGCGAAGGAGCGAGCGGGGAAGGTACAGGAGATGCCTTGAATGGAAGTGGCCTCGATGTTGGTCTTTACAGTGCGAGCGACTATCTTATGCTTTTGGCTGTTATCCTCTCAACGGTACTTTTGTTGATTGGGCTTATCAGTGTTATCAGTGCTTTTGCACGCACCGTCAAAGAGGCCAACACCATGGTGATGCCGTTGATGATACTTGTCATGCTGGTTGGTGTAATGGCGATGTTCTCGCAGAGTGCTCAAGAACAGGCTCTCTACTACCTTGTGCCCGGCTACAACAGCGTTCAGAGTATGGTGGCGATATTTTCGTTTACCGCCCAGCCGCTCCATGTAACCATCACAGTTGGCGCTAACTTATTAATAACGGCACTTTGCGTCGTGATGCTCACCCGAATGTTCTCCTCAGAAAAAATCATGTTCAACCGTTAGCTTAAAAGCCCCCTGTGGCCTCAACATACCAGGTCTTACAAGCGGTTTTGACCAGTAGTTAGCAAAGCTGTTATCATAGTGAACTTGGCATATGCCGCTTAGTCACTCTCGTTTTATACTGGTTGTGGCCGCGGCCTACTTCTGGTTTTCCGGGCGGGTACGCAAAACACTCACGCGGCCCTTCGTCATGGTGGCTCAAGAAAATCCCGTCGAGGCCAGCAAAAATCTCTACCGGCCCGGCAAGCTGAGTTTTTGGCGCGATCTGGCTATCTATTTTATGGTGTTTGCCGTCGTAGGCCATTGGATGGAACGCATCTATAGCACGTTCACCCGCTATTTCGCCGTCATCTATGACCCCACGGCACCACTGTGGCAGGACTATCTCTCGCCTTTCAACATCTATGGCTTTGGCCCGAAATTCTGTACCCAATTGTAGTGAGGCCAAGTTTAAACGCCCCACAGCCAGCACTCACCGCTCACTGTAAGGTATATCAAAAGCATCGAATACCTTGCGCTGTATCTTTGTCGGT
>JAITDU010000025.1 GCA_031282405.1 Coriobacteriales bacterium
CCTCCTTATCTCCTCTCTATAGAGGAATCAAGAAGCGTGCCCAGAACCCTGCACGTATAGTATTGTCTCAAGGAAAACTTTCAGATTTCTTAACGGTGGCTTAATGAACCCTTAACCAACGCCAAATGAATCTTAACCAGTTCTTAACGAATCTTAACCACATCAAAACTGGGGGAGCAAAAAGCATTGAGCCTATCGTGGTTATCCTGTATATATGCTTCGTTAGTCTAAGACAAGGGATAGGTTACTACAGGCAGCACACACTATGTGTCAAAATACGAGCTGATCTTGCAATGAGAGGGTGCTGAATCACGATCCTGCGCCCCCTGTGCGCTTATGCTGATTAGCCTATAATCGACGTGCAATGCCCGTCAAGCAAGGCGCAAGACACAACACCGGTACAGCAGGACGACAGGAAGGCGGTTTACAACATGGAACTCAGCGTGCAACATATCGACATCCATTGTGACGATTTAGACAAGGCTGTAGATTTTTATACTAACGTACTAGGGTTCACTTACTTGTTCTCGCCCGTCGACGACGGAAAGGCACCTATGGAGCTGGTCTGGTTGCGCAACAGCAGCGGCGTGATTATCGAGCTTACACACGAGAAAAGCGACTACGATGCCGAGAAAGCCGCACGAGCTTGCCTGAACCACATTGCGTTGAGGACGACAGACGTCGACAGTGCTGTTGCCCAGCTCAAGGCCAAAGGAGTCGAGATAGAGCTGGATCCGGTTACTATCGAGTTTACGTTCGATAAGCCGCTGGCTCCAGAGTATCGCGACACGTTTACAGTCAGCGATGGTAAGACCGCCCAGATGCGTGTGGCATTTTTTAGAGGGCCGTCAGGCGAGCGCATAGAACTGGTGCAGGACAACTTGGGTTAAACGGGTATTGGGCGTAGTTCTTCTCCGACAAGCCGTAGTACATAAAACAGGCAACTGACGTAGGGCAACAAGCCAGCTTAAACGACTGAAGACAAAGGAGCAGGCAGAGATGCGACTAGGCGCTGGTTTCCTCTTCTTCCTCCACTAAAAGATTGCGCGTCCTGGTGGTATCAACAGCGATACCCGGACCCATCGTTGAGACTAAGGTTATCGACTTTAAGTAACGTCCTTTGGCAGAAGCGGGCTTGACACGCAGTATCTCCTCCAGCAATGTTCCGTAATTCTCGGCTATCTGCTCTGGACTGAATGAGACCTTGCCCACCGGTACATGGCAGATACCGTAACGGTCGGCGCGATATTCCACACGGCCGGCTTTGAGTTCTCCGACTATTTTGGCAACATCTGTGGTAACAGTACCCAGTTTGGGATTGGGCATCAAGCCGCGCGTACCAAGGATCTTGCCCAGGCGACCGACCTTAGACATCATATCAGGAGTGGCCACTGTGGCGTCAAAATCCAAGAAGCCGCCTTGTATCTGCGCGACCAAATCATCGGAACCAACCACATCGGCTCCGGCGTTGGTGGCCTCGCGGGCACTTTCTCCCTCGGCAAACACTGCTACCCGTACCGTCTTGCCCGTGCCATGCGGCAATGAGATGGAGCCACGGACTTGTTGGTCGGCCTGGCGGGTATCGATGCCCAGACGAAAATGCGCCTCAACCGTCTCGTCGAATCTGGCAACAGCCAACTCTTTGACGAGGCGAGCAGCCGCGAGGGGTGTATACAGCCTGGTCCTTTCCAGCTTCTCGATTTGGGCTTTACGGTTTTTGCTCAGTTTTGGCATGGTAATTCCTCTCTCTAAAAGGTCGGTGGTAAACGGGCCATGCCGGCCCTCCCACGATTATCGATAAGATGTTCAGAGGCAGCCCTTAATGCTCAAAGGCATCTCTCAAAGGCACTCTTTTAAGAAGAGGCTTCGACAAACTCGTCAGTTTCTTGTTGCTCGATAGCCTCGTCGATCTGTTGCTGCTCCAAGGTTGGACGCACGACCCGGCGCGTGTAGACCCCGGTATCGGCAATGCCCTCAACACGTACGCCCATGGAGCGTGCGGTACCCTGTACGATTTTCATGGCTGCCTCAATATCGTTGGCGTTGAGATCGGGCAACTTGACCTCGGCGATTTGGCGCAGTTGCTCTTTGCTGAGCTCGCCAACCTTGTCCAGATGCGGTTCGCCGGAGCCGGACTCCAGGTTAAGTGCCTCTTTAATCAAGACAGCCGCCGGCGGAGTCTTGGTAATGAAATCAAAATTCTTATCCTCATATACGGTGATCTCAACCGGGATGATAGTAGTGCCCTTATCAGCCGTGGCAGCGTTAAACGCCTGGCAAAACTGCATGATGTTAACACCCTTAGAGCCTAAGGCTGGGCCAACCGGAGGTGCCGGTGTAGCGCCACCGGCAGGAATCTGCAACTTGATGTAGCCGGCTATTTTCTTTTTTGGAGCCATTATGTCTCTCCTCGTCTCTGCATTTCAGGATTACAGAATTACAAACGCGTAATCTGGTCGTAACTCAATTCAACCGGTGTCTCGCGCCCAAATATCGATACCAGTACCTTGACTTTGCCAGCCTCGGGGTTGACCTCGGAAACCGTACCATCGAACTCGGACAGAGCACCGGATATGACCTTGACACTCATACCCACCTCAAGGTTGGACGAGGTCTTTTTGGGGACGGTTACGTCGGTGTGCTTCATGATCTTGTTATACTCGTCACGCGATAAGGGGGTTGGTTTACCCTGGGCGCCCACAAAACCGGTAACACCCGGCGTATTGCGCACAACACTCCACGAAGCATCGTCTAAGTCCATGCGCACAAGCACATATCCGGGGAATATCTTTTTGTCGGTAGTAACCCGGCGACCGCCGTCG
Organism: Coriobacteriales bacterium; assembly: GCA_031282405.1. Taxonomy (GTDB): domain Bacteria; phylum Actinomycetota; class Coriobacteriia; order Coriobacteriales; family UBA8131; genus JAITDU01. The sequence continues at coordinate 2,823 of JAITDU010000025.1, forward strand.
CGAATCTCGACAATCTCCTCGGAAGGTATCTGGATATCGAATATCTTGTCGCCACAGCCCAACGCGTCTATGCGGTGTTCGATATTGCGTTTGACCTTGTTCTCGTAGCCGCTGTAGGTGTGCAGCACATACCATTTCTTTGCCATTGTTACTGCCCTCCATCCGACTCGGCCGCAGTGTCGCCGGCAGACGCAGTGTCGCCGGTAACAGAGCTGGGGTCAACTGCTGTAGTATCGCTGGTAATAGAACTTGAATCAACAGCCGCAGATGAAACGTCTGCTACAGATGAGGCGTCTATAACACCACTGGCATTTGGCACAACATGGCTATACAAGTTGAGCAGGCTGACCATAATCTGATCCAATATGAATATCAAAATACCAAAAAACAACAGGGCAAAGACCACGATGATCGACATGTTCAAAATCTCATGCCTTGTTGGCCAGGTAGTGCGTTTTATCTCCAGGCGTACCGCTTTGAAGTATTCGATAATACGCCGAAAAATACCGGGCTTCTTGTTGGGGTGCCTCTTGACCTCCCTGGCCTTGGCTTTAGACGGAGTTTTATCCTTTGATTTGCCCTTGGGTTTATCGGCAGGCTTTTCTTTATATGGTGCAGCAGGCTTGTCCTCACTCACAATACTCTCATGGGGAGAAGTGCCAATGGCAGTCTCTTTTGTGGCCGGGGGATGAACCGGTCGGCGCGCCCTCTTCTTCGTTTTTTTATTCGCCATCGTTTTCCTGTCAATAGTGCTGGCAGGCCAGGAGGGACTCGCGCGTATTGCTTCGCAATCCGCAGGCTGCCGCTCGCCTAAGCTTGCTTCGCCGTCAACAGTCCACTGGACTGTTGACCCCTTGCGGGTTCGAGTCCCGCGAGGTCGAGCATTACAAAACTGCAAAACCGACAATCCGGTTTAACAAAACCGACAATCCGGTTTAACAACACTTTCTGGCAGGCCAGGAGGGACTCGAACCCCCAACATGCGGTTTTGGAGACCGCCGCTCTACCAATTGGAGCTACTGGCCTGTACTACAAGGTACTACCGAGCGCTATCGCGTTTCTTTGTGCAGGGTGTGCGTCTTGCACCATTTGCAATACTTTTTGTACTCGATACGTTCTGGATTACTCTGCTTGTTCTTTTTTGTCGTATAGTTACGACGCTTGCACTCGGAGCAAGCCAGTGTGACCAAAGTTCTCATGAATCCTCCGTTGTTACCAAATACACCGCAGCGAATCTCAGCAAGTCATAGCGATTCGCAGCAAATCTTAACAAATCGCAATGTCTGGACACGTTCGCAAGAGGCGCGCACTTGGCTTGCATACTTGTTCTTGGACATTCCAATGCCTGCCGATGGCCCGAGCACATCCGTGTCGGACCACCGCACAAACGACACGCGTTTACTTCAAGATCTTGGTCACACGACCGGAACCTACCGTGCGGCCGCCTTCGCGAATGGCAAAGCGCAGGCCCTCTTCCATAGCAATCGGGGCGATAAGCTCACCGCGAATTGCGATATTATCACCCGGCATGACCATTTCCGTACCCGTGGGCAGGTGCGCCACACCGGTTACATCGGTGGTACGGAAGTAGAACTGCGGACGATAACCATCAAAGAACGGGGTATGACGCCCGCCCTCGTCTTTCGTGAGGATGTAGACCTGCGAGTCAAACTCGGTGTGCGGTGTTACGCTGCCGGGCTTGCACAGCACCTGGCCGCGAATGATCTCCTCGCGCTTGATGCCGCGCAGCAAGATACCTACGTTGTCGCCTGCTTCTCCCTGATCAAGTATTTTGCGAAACATCTCCACACCCGTACAGACAGTTTTCGTAGTCTCCTTAAGACCGACGATCTCTACCTCGTCATTCAGATGGATAACACCGCGCTCAATACGACCTGTGGCAACCGTGCCGCGTCCGGTTATCGTAAACACATCTTCAACAGCCATCAAAAACGGCTTTTCGGTATCACGCTCCGGGGTGGGGATAAAATCATCGACCGCGTCGATAAGCTCCCAGATAGCTTTTTGGGCTTCCTCGTCGCCTTCCAGGGCCTTAAGAGCCGAACCACGAATGACCGGAATGTCGTCGCCGGGGAACTCGTAGTTGGTGAGAAGTTCGCGAACTTCCATCTCCACCAGCTCCAACAGCTCCTCGTCATCCACCATATCGACTTTGTTCAGGAACACTACGATGTAGGGCACACCTACCTGACGGGCCAAAAGGATGTGCTCGCGCGTTTGGGCCATGGGGCCGTCGGTGGCGGCGATGACCAGGATAGCACCGTCCATCTGGGCTGCGCCGGTAATCATATTTTTGACGTAGTCGGCGTGACCCGGGCAATCCACATGGGCGTAGTGGCGCTTCTCGGACTCGTACTCGATGTGAGCGATGGAAATGGTGATGCCGCGCTCGCGCTCTTCCGGCGCTTTGTCAATCTCATCGAAAGCTGTGTAATCCGCCAGGCCTTTGAGGGCCAATGTCTTAGAGATAGCAGCCGTGAGAGTAGTTTTGCCATGATCGACATGGCCGATGGTGCCAATGTTAACGTGCGGCTTGGTACGCTCGAACTTTGCTTTTGCCATTATAGTTCCTCCTTTAGTCTGGTGCGCATGGCGCGCATTCTACGCGGATTCGCGTATTTTGGTGCGTGTGCACCTCTGGGCGCGCACAGGCGCGCGATTTTCAATAGTAGTAGTAGTGACTGAGTGACTGCGGTTGAAAAGCAATGGTAGCGGTGACTGGATTTGCGTTTCAAATCCGGCCTGCGTCAGCAGGTAGCAGTGGCAAAGCCGCTGCTTAGTCACCCCCATTAAGCACGGTGCGGTTGAAAAGCAATGGTAGCGGTGACTGGATTTGAACCAGTGACGCCACGGGTATGAACCGTGTGCTCTGACCAACTGAGCTACACCGCCATTCCAGCTTGTTCATGTGCCCTCTAAAAAACAGTCACTTAGAATGCGTTTACGGACATCTGGTGGGGGCGCATGGATTCGAACCATGGTAGGCATAGCCAACGGGTTTACAGCCCGTCCCCTTTAGCCACTCGGGCACACCCCCGTATGTCGCGTAATGGAGCCCACAACCGGACTTGAACCGGTGACCTCTTCCTTACCAAGGAAGTGCTCTACCGTCTGAGCTATGTGGGCATTAAATTATTCTCACAAAGAAACTCTGTGCGCTTGTCAAGTTGCATGCTTGCGCACACAGGATGGCCTGTGTGCGAATAACGAATAGTACTGGAAAACTTTACAACGGTCAACGCTCAACACGCCACCGGGCGTATCCATATAGGACAGAGGGGGAACGGAGCGACTGTCTACTCTGGCTGACTTAAACCCGTAAGGCTCGTTGGCCAATGTCGCGACGGAACTGCTTGCCTTCAAAGTCAATCAAATCGACCGCCTGATAAGCCAGATCGCGGGCCTCGACAAAAGTCGCGCCCCGCGCCGTTACGTTCAATACCCGGCCGCCGTTGGTCACCACGGTGCCATCATCCAACCTGCGTGTGCCGGCATGAAAGACTGTAACGTTATCCAGTGCTTCGGCTGCTTCGATGCCTGTGATGACCTTGCCTTTCTCGTAATCGCCAGGGTATCCGGCCGAGGCCAGGACCACACTCAGCGCCCAGTCGTCAGACCATGCAAGCTCCCATCGGTCCAAGGTAGCGCTGTCGCATGCCAGCATGATGTCAAGCAGATCGCTTTGCAGGAGTGGCAGTACCACCTGAGTTTCCGGATCGCCAAAGCGGGCATTGAATTCAAGCACTTTAGGACCTGAGGGAGTGAGTATGAAACCACCGTAGAGTACACCCCGATAATCGATGCCCTCGGCAATCAGGCCGTCAACGGTCTGCTGCATCAATTTGATCATTGTGTCGTGTTCCTGCTCACTGACTATCGGCACCGGAGAATACACACCCATGCCCCCCGTATTTGGCCCCTTGTCTCCCTCCAGGGCTCGTTTGTGGTCCTGGGCAGGTACCATCGGCACCATGGTTTTGCCATCAACGAAGGCAAGAAGCGAGCATTCCGGGCCGGTAAGCATCTCTTCTATGACCACGCGAGAGCCGGCACTGCCAAAGCGACCGGCAAAGCACTCCTCTATCGCTTGGATGGCCTCAGCGTCGGTTGTGGCCACGGTCACACCCTTACCCGCAGCCAAGCCATCGGCTTTGACTACGATGGGAGCGGGGTTATCTTTGAGGTAAGCCAGCGCCGCGTCCTTGTTGGTAAAAACCGCATAGGTTGCCGTAGGGATGTCATGCGCACGCATCAGATCCTTGGCAAACTGTTTGGACCCCTCCAGGCGAGCGCCGGCTGCCTGGGGGCCAAAGACCGCAAGGCCGGCCTTTGCGACTACATTGGCAATACCGGCTACGAGCGGGGCCTCGGGTCCAATGACCACCAATTCAACATCGTGGGAGAGAGCAAACTGAACGACAGCCTCGCCGTCCATCATGTCAAGCGCTACGTTTTGGGCACCCGGCGCGCTACCACCGTTGCCCGGTGCCACATAGATGATGTCCGAGCGCGGCGAGGTGGCCAAAGAGCTGACGATGGCATGTTCACGGCCACCACTACCAAGTACGAGTATATTCATTGCTTCCTCCCGAATATAAGGGTTTATACGGACCTTATCTAACGAACTCGACGATCATAAAATACCACGGCTGCTCGTAAGTTTTACGAATGATGTGCATAGTTCATTGTGCTTCCAGGTAGTCCGCAGCCAGATTACCGGCGTTGACACCACTGACACTCTCGGTCTCGATAGCTCCTGCGGCCGTCTCAAAAGCACAGGCAAAGTAGAATCCTGGCCTGAGTTCAAAGGGCACATGCTTAATGCCTGGCGTCAGCACGGGATAAGCTCCCGGCCACACAAACGTCAGCACGTCGTGGATGCTTGTGAACATCTGCTCCAGCTCGCTTCGTTGCATGACGTGCTCGGCGCTGAACACTTTATATATGCGGCTTTGATACAGGGGAGAATAGCCGGTTATACCTACGGACTTGAACGGTGCCCCCGAGCTCGTAGCCACGAATACCGTTGAGGGTACCCGTTTACCAGGCTTCAAACCGAAGTAATCCGGATTGAGACTGCCTACTACCAGATTGGTCTGCACCTGCTGATAAGGATGAACCGTGATAGGCAACGGCCGGCCATCTATCAAAAACTCGATGTTTGCCAACGCGGGCGGCGCGGCCAGCACTACAGCGTCAAACGTGCTTTTTTCTCCCTGGGCTGTGAGCACAAAGGAGCTGAGGGGGGCTTCTGGGTTTGCGCCTGACACGCCCTCTGAAGCTGCATCGGACGCACCGTGTGCCTCCCTGTCTGAGAAGCCCTTTGAGGTCGTATCTGGAGCGCCGCGCGAAGCCGTTATCACCTCGACTGAATCCACCTTAGTGTTGTTATAGAGCACCGCGCCAATTTTGGCCAGGGTCTTATCATAAATAGTCCAGTTACCGCCCTCGATGGCAAAGAGATAGCCACCGGCCAGACCCGCTCCGGCCAGACCGACGAGACCAGCCAGGGCGTTCATCTCGGCTCCCTGGTTGTACATATTGTGGGTAATAGCTTCAACAACATCGTGGGTCATGCGCGCATTGACGCCGAGTTTTTTGAAGTAGTCGCCAAACGATATCTGTGTAGGCTCATAGAGTCCAAGGGCACGCAACATCTCGTCCGGAGTCTTGACGGCCGGCTGCGTGGCCTGTAATTCATAGATACGCTCCCATTGGGCAGCCATTTTTTTGGCGGCGTTCGTAACTTTGAGCGCCGAGGAGACACCCACATGCTTGACGATACCTGTTGCCATCGATGCCATCGAGGTGTGGCAGACAATAGGAAAGCCCTTTTCGGTCCAAAATGCGTAAGTCTCATCCTTGCCGTCGATGTTCAATCCGCTTTGCCCGGCCTTGGAGTCTGTGAATTGCATGAGCTCCATTGTATGCTGGCCCGTGGAATGCAAGAGCGTACCGCCGATCTCGATACGCAGCCCGGCAAAATCGACGTCCCAGGCGCGACCGCCTGGATGCTCGTTGCGTTCAAAGACCGTGATCTGGACCTTGTCGCCCAGTCGTTTGTGGATTTGGTAAGCCGCCAGCGATCCAGCCGCTCCGGCACCGATGACCGCTACGTGTTTTTGCTGTTTGTTGGGCATGTGTTGCTCCAATCTAGTGTTGGCCTTCTAGTACCGACCTTGATGGTCTTTTTGCTGCTCACGCTCGCGGGATATCGTATTTTTCTCACCGGCCGCGCGAGACGACATGTTTTTCTCTCCAGCTAAGAACACCAGCACCACCAGCAGGCCCAGCACCATGATCAGCGCGCAGGTGAGCCAGACCACCGTATAGCCGACGCTCGTGATAGTACCCGAAGAAGACGCGCCCACTTTGAGCAGCGAGATGAACAGGCCACCACCCAGCGCACCTCCCAAGGTCTGAGAAGAGTTGAACAGGCCCGTAGCAACACCGCGCTGTTCTTGAGGCGAGCGCTGCGGGATAATGACCGGAATGGCCGCCGAGACTACACCTGTTCCCAGGCCGATGAGCACAATGAACAGGGCCAGTTTGAGAATGGAGTCGTCGAGAAGCGCCCACTGCAAGAAGCCGACAGCAGCCAGGGCAAAGCCCAGCACCAGGGCAGCCTTGGAGCCTGTGCGCGTAATCAAAAGCGGCAATACGAGCGCCGCGATGACCGTGGCGATCAAAATCAAAGTCTGAGCAATGGAAATCGAACTGGGAGCGAAGCCGTAGCCAAAGCCCAGCGCGCCGGGGTCGGCAGCCAGGAATGTGGCGACGGGTGCCAGGAAACCATAGAATACGGCACCGTAGCAGATGGCAGAGACATATAGCGGCGCAAGACGGCGCGAGAACAGCACGCGAACGTCGATGGCCGGATGCTCGGTGCGTTTTTCCATGCGATACCAGACCACGCCGATAACTGCAGATGCAAGCAGGCAAAACACACCTATAACGGTGTCCAGTCCGCCCACAACGACCTCTACAAAGCCAAGGATGGCCACAAACATGATCACGCCAAGCACTATAAAGCCCTTGGCATCAATGTGCGGATGAGCACCGGACACATATTCGGGCATAACAAAGACCACAATGGCCACGGCAATGACCTGCAAAAGAGGTACGATGATCAGGGTTTGCGCAAGATTATTATCCAGAAGAGCAAAAATGAATCCCGAACTGGCCGTACCGATGACCGTGCCCACGGCCAGCGTAGCGATAATCATTGACACCGCCGTTGTAGCGCTCTTGCCCTCGGCCCTGGAGTGCACCAGAGCGATGTGCAGAGGCAGCCAAACGGCGATAGGTCCATTGAGCAAACGCCCGAACAGCACGAGTGCCCAGGATTGCAGCATGGTGCCCAGCATAATCAGAATTGTGGCGACAAATACTGTGGCAACGACGATTCGCAGTATCTTACGATAGCCTTTGATGTCGCCCAGACGGGTGAGAAAGGGCACGAACAGCGCGGCCACAGCCGTGGGGATGACGTTGAACAGCTGCAAGCCCGAGGCATCTACACTCAAAAGCTCGCCAAACTTGGGAATTAACGGCTCGTAAAAACCCTGAGTAAAGCCGCTGACGAACTCCACCACAATGATGGCGACGGCCAGTTTCATGATCTGCTGTCTGCGCGACTGCGGCTGGGGCTGTTGCTGTGGTTGTGACTGCGGCTGTGACTGCTGCCCAAGCCCCGGTTGTTGGGTGTCCGGCTGTGGCTGCAACTTTGATTCAGGCTCTGACTGGGTGCCAGACTCTTGCTCACTCATCATTCTCCCGCCCCTCTCGCATCCATTGGGCTATCGCCCCACTGGATAAAAAGTGAATTGTGTCAGAAGGCACAACGGCCAAAAACTCTTTACCGTAGAATTTAGAGATCAGACGCTTGTCGGCCAAAACAAGGTAGCCCCGATCGCGGCTGGACCGAATCAAACGCCCCGCAGCCTGCTTAAGGCTGATAATGGCCTCGGGGAGGCTGTAGCGTATCCATGCCCGCTTCTCGCGCAATTCCCGCTCCTGTTGCAAAGGGTCGTTGGGTCTGCCAAAGGGTAGCTTGGGGATAATAACACAACGCAGCGTCCGGCCGGGCGCGTCAAAACCCTCCCAAAACGAACGCAGGGCAAACAGCGAAAGCTGTTCGTTGGCAATGAAGCGCTCACGCAGGCGGGTTTTGGAGGTTGCGCGATACTGACAGAGCAGGTCGATATGCTCGTTGGCCAGCCGGTCTTTAAGCCTGTTGAACATATCTTCCATGTCGCGACGATTCGTAAACAGCGTAAGTACGCTGCCTCCCATGGCCGTATGTACCTCAAATAACAGTTTTTCTAAAGCCTCGATGTAGAGGTGGCGCAGCGAAAGGTTATTGGGCTCGGGGATGTCGGTAGGCACAAAAACAGTCATGTTGGCATCGAAGTCATAACTGGAGCCCAACTTCAGGGTATGTACCTGCTCTTTTGGGAGATGATCAAGACCAACGCCTCTGAGGAAATAGGCAAAGTCCGCACGAGCGGTTTGGTGTTGAGGGACGGCGGCGGTAAGCTCACGCATGCCGAGAGGCTCGCCTGCATCAACAGACTCGACCTCAGCATCGGGCGGGGCAGCCGAGGGTGTCGGGATAGGCAGGAGCGTCGGAGCAGACGGGGGCGTCGGGGCAGACGGGTCAGAATCCCCCTTCCCCAGGGCGATTGTCGCCGACGTATAGATAACGCTGGCCAACTCGGGATAGAAGTCCTGGAGCAGCACTTCTCCAACATTATAATAATATGCTAGTAATTTATCGATCCTCTGTTTCTCGCGCCGGTCCAGCAACGCCGCATATACATAGCGGGTGTCTGAACCATCCAGGATAAGCGCCAGCGTCGCGGCATCGTTAGTTAGTTTGGCCGTCAGGCCGGCAAGCGTACTGCTGAGTTCCATCAGTTCAGAACAGTCATCCGCAGCCGTGATTAGATTTTTGAGGTGGTGTACGATGTCGGAAAGTTTTCTCTCCAAGCTCTGACCGCTGCTTGTTACCTGCCCCCACTGCGGGCTCTCGCGCACCCTGGTGTCGATCCAGAGTTCTACCTGATGATAATCCGAACCCTCGGTCAGCTCACACAACTCCTTGACATAACTGAAAAACGAGTCCGCAACGTTGTCCAGCGGTCTGGTCAAAACCAGCGCCTTGTGAATCAGCGCTTCCAGCATCTCGCTGCCCTCCAGGCCCTGCGCCACGCGGAGCATCGCCGGCAGCAGACCGCCTGAACGCGACAGTGCCGATAAGGTCTCGTCCAGCGCTTTGAAACCCACTTCCAAACTCAGTTGGCTGCGCGCCTCCTGCTCAGCGCCGTGAGCTTCGTCTATGACCCAATGACGCACCGGCGGCAAAATGGCCCGACCCGCCTGAGTGTCTTTGAATAACAGGGAGTGGTTGGTAACGATGATATCGGCATTCTTGGCCTGTCGGCGCATACTGTGCAATAGACAACTATGGTAATAGCTGCACCGATACGACAGGCAATCCTCGGCGCTGGCCACAAGCTCAAAACGCGGCACATCCGCCCAGTGCAGTGGCAGCGCGTCGAGGTCGCCGGTAAGGCTTTGGCATACATAGGCCAGCAACCGGGACACGAGCGCCGCTTCGCCCGAATAAGGTTCCTGTTTACGCGCGGCTTTTTGCAACTTGCGCAAACACGGGTAGTGACTATAACCTTTGAGCGACAGGTATTGCAGCTCGCCCAGACCGGCCTGGGCCAAAGCAGTATTCAGGCGTGGCAGCTCGTGGTAGATGATCTGATCCAACAGTGCGTTGGTCTTTGTGGCGACTCCACAGGTGATAGGATTGCGCTTGGAAAATAAAGCCAACGGGAGAAGATAGGCCATCGACTTGCCTACGCCGGTGCCGGCCTCGATAACGCTGATGTCCGATGTATTCAAGGCGCGGACAACCTCTGTGGCCATCGTCAGTTGCTCGTCACGCCGCTCGTAATCAGGATACATCGTACCCATCAATCCTCTGGCACTATAGTGCTCGCACAGTTCGCTCATATCCAGCGTCTGCAGGCCGCAGGCATCATCTTGTGACTCCGCTTCTTGCCCTGCCTCTGGCCTCGCTCCCGCTCCCGATCCTGTTCTCGCTCCCGGTTCTGGTTCTGTTCTTGCACTCGGCCCCGGTTCTGGCCCCAGCTCCTCCACCAGTTCCCGGGCATCTACTTTGTTGTTCTGTTTGAGCGAGACAGTCAGCGCTGCCCGAGCCTTTTTGAGCGAGAAGTGCTGTTCAGTTCCCTGTGCGAGGGCCGCCTGATAGGTGGCCACCATGCAAAGCGCCTGTCGACTGGCCCAGTCCTCATCCGGATACATACCGGCCAGAAAGCCGCACAGTCCCGGCGGCAAGTCGCTGAGCGCTACGAGGATAACGCGCCAGATCACTGCCAGAGCCTCTACGTCATCTATTGCTCGGTGGGTCGAGCGCGCGTCCGGCGCAAAGACAGCGCTTAAAGTCTCCAGATTGTATTCTTTGAGCAGGGGCAGAGCGATGCGTGCCAGCTCGACGGTATCAATCCAAGGGCTTGTGTTCAGCAAAGGAGCACATTGTGCGGCACTGCCGGTAATCGACGAAGTGTCGATAGTGGGTAGATTAGCTCGAATAAACGCCTGGTCAAAGGCAGCATTGTGGGCGATTATCGGCCGTTCTCCGCAAAAGTCGACAAGCTGAGCGATAGCCACCTCAACCGTGGGGGCGTCTTCAACGTCGGCATCATAGATAGCGGTTATCTCGGAGATCTGCGGCGGGATTGGACGCTTCGGGTTAACAAACGTCGAGAATCGCTCTATTACCTCTGCTCCCCGGACGATAGCCGCCGCTATTTCGATCAGGGCATCATGTGTCGGATCAAAACCCGTGGTCTCGGTGTCCAAGATGACGAACTCCGGTTCCAGCATAGAAAAACCGGTCGTTGCGGCACGCTGGGACAAGCTCATATAATTTGATCGTATATGAGCCGGTAAGCCGGGGATAAGAATCCGTTCCAGTTCTGCCTGTTCCAGTTTAGCTGGTGTCGCCGTTATCACCGGCACTGTCACCACCACCACCGTCGCTCTCGGCGATCAAATCTCTGTAGGCTGATAGACGCCCAATGCCTCGGGGTCAAACAAGGATCTGGCCTGGCCCAAGTCATACAGACGATCCTCTACAACCAGACCCTCACCCTCCTCGCCAACCCGGTAGAGCAACCCATATGCTCGTGCAAAACCCGCACCGGCAAGGCCATGTTCAACAATCAGAGCATCACGACTGCCCTCGTTGGTATTCACATAGCCACTATAGGCAAAGGCATATGCTTCGGCCACATGGCTCAGGGTGGTAACTGCGCGGACGGCCGATTCCAAACACTCCAACACATCAGCGCCGGGGTGGTTCTCTACATGGATATTCTCGCCGTGCAATAGGGCAGTAAACGGTTCAAAATCCGTATTCTGCTCCAATCTCTGCTTGGCCTCTCCCAATGCGTAATAGCGCAGTTGATCTGCGCGATCGGAATCATCGAGCTGGGCGGAATCGGCCGGGTTTTTGGCATTTTTTGGCTGCTCAGCCACGGTAGTCTCCTTGGTCTGCCGGCCTGCGGCGCGCCTCTTGGGCAACTGCCAGAAAGGTCGGCTTGCCGGGGTTTGTCAAAACGTTAATTGTACACCGTTTACGTGGCACAGAGAGCGAAAAAACGAGGCGGTGCGCATACGGAAAAATCCGGCCCCCTAGAAAGATGTCAGTCTGCCGAAGTGGATCAAAAGGTGGGTCAATCTGTGTTGTTTGAATCGACCCCGCTATTGTTTGAGTTGACCTGTGTTGGATTGCCGCACCCTCTGGGGCAGCTTTGGGTAGGAAAGTGCTGGATTTGTGCGGTGAACAGCGCTGGCTATTTTTTGGGTTTGAGGATGTGATGCATGCTGATACCGGCCAGATGTTCGCCCAGGAGCGTCTTTGTGGAATGCCAGACATCTTTGGATACGCAGTCATCCGCGCATTCGCACCAGGGTACATCGTCGTTATTAAAAGCCGTATCCAACGGATCCTGAGCAGCCTCAAAGACCTCGAGAAGGCTGATTTCGTCCAGTGGTTTGGCCAGTTTGATTCCGCCGTTGATACCGCGTACGGTCTCGATGATGCCGGACTTGAGCAGGCCTTGTTGAACAGTACGCGCAAACGCATACGTCACGTTGTGCCGATCTGCCAGAGTTCGCAATCCCAAGGGCTTGGTGGGGTTTTCGGAAAGCTCGGCAATCAGGTGAATGGCGTAGTCGGTTCGACGAGTTATCTTCATATCTATGGCGCTCCCTGTATGCTAGAGAAAGTAGATGGCTCAAGTAGTGCTACGTATTGTATCAGTTTACCGCAAAATTGCAACTTAAAATAGCAACAAAGGATTTGGCGCGTTTTACGTGGAGCGCAAAACAAGACCACACACAGGCCCGACGGCGTCCGGAGCGGAAATGACTGTTTTATGTGGAGCGCAAAACAAGACCACATACAGGTTTATAATAAGCATGATAAAGAATAATTTCATCCGGCATATTTCAATTCTGAGGAGAAGGTGGACATGAAAGCATACGTTATTCAAAATAAACAACTAGGGATTGAGAACGTACAATTATCCGATGTAGAAAAACCTGCCATTGCAGACAACGAGGTCTTGATTCGGACATCGTATGTCGGGCTCAATCCTGTTGATTATAAATTGGCCGAATACGGAAACGACGCGTGGACTATGCCGCACACGCTTGGACTGGACGTTGCCGGAACAATTGCACTTGTTGGCGCGAATGTTACCGCGTTTGATGTCGGCGACCGAGTCGCTGGACACGGCGATTTGCGAAAAAACGGTTCTTTCGCCGAATACGTCGCCTTTCCCGCTTACGCGCTCGCGCATATTCCAAGCGAGGTATCCGAACAGACGGCGGCCGGGCTTTTGTGCAATGCCATGACAGCGTATCAGGCAATACATCAAAAGGCGAACTTGTCAAAAAAGCGAACAATTCTTATTCACGGTGGCAGCGGCGGCGTTGGGCTTATTGCGATACAACTCGCCAAGCGTGCTGGACTGACCGTTTACACTACCTGCTCCACAGGAAAGATCCCGTTTGTCAAACAGTTGCAACCGGATGCCATAATTGATTACAAAAGTGATGATGTCACCGGACGCATTAGAAAATTAACCGCTGAGCAAGGTGTGGATATGATCGTCAATACAGTCGGCGCGGACGAAGCAACAATCGATCTGAATGAGCGTTTGGCCTATAACGGCGCGCTGATTGCCCTTGTGGGCGCGCCGAAAATAGGCGACCATAACAGACTGTTCGACCATGGCCATACGATTAGCCTGGTAAACCTTGGCGGTGCTCACCAGTCTGGAAACGCACAGCAAAAAGCGGACTTGTCAGCTATAGCAACCGAGTTGCTTGACATGGCCGCACAGGGCATACTTGACCCCATGATCAGCGAAGTTGTGCCGTTTGACCGACTGCCGGCAGGTCTAAGCAACCTGAAAGCAGGCCGAACTACCGGGAAAGTCGTGGTGAAAATATCCTCCTGAACGAGTGCCACGCCTTCTGCGAGGACCCAGAGTGACGGAGCGGCCGTTTACTTTGACTGGCTGGCTTACGGGATCAGGCAATTTTGCGAAGCAGCAGTGTCAGAGCACTGCGGGTGCGAAGCCATGAGCTTTACGGGCTTACGTCAGCCAGGTACAGACTTAAGCCAACCAGAGTGTGTCACCTTATACGTCCCCACGACACTCTCTGTCCCCTTGACGCATATCAGTGCCAGCCAAACAGCGTAAGAACGTCGCCGGGGAGGATGGTGATGTCTCCTTTTGGGGTTATCGCCTGGTTATTGCGAACAATACTTACTATCAGTGCTTTTTCGGGCATGTCCAGGTCCTTGATTTGGCGATTGGACCAGGGGTTGGCCGCATCTACGGTGATCTGGGTAATCTCGGTACTGGTATCCTCACAATAGGACTCGCCGGTCAACACCAGCACGTCTCCCGGCTCAATGACGGTACTGCCACGGGGAGCCAGCGACTCGTCTCCCCTCCTGATCATAACTATCAGCAAATTCGGTCCCATCTGGATATCGCGGATGGCCTTATGCGCCCAACTGTCGTCCTCTTCAACCCTGATGCGGAAAAACGACTGGGGGCTCTGCTCTCTAAAGTCGTTAAACGACATGAGGTAGTTGCCCTCGCTATCGATCATATTCAACTTCTTGGCAGCTATGACAAACAGCGAGCCCTGTAGCAAAATAGAATACAGGGCGACCATAAATATCAGCGAGAACAGATCGAATTGCAGCACCACGCCGGCGGCCAGAGCCATAAACACGAATACGATTGAAGCCGCGCCCCTGATGCCAGCCCAGGAAATAAACAGCCCCTTACGCCAGTTGTTTCTTATGCCTTCAGGTTTGAACCAGGGAAATATCGCAAACACCGCCGCTGGGCGACCAATGAACAGCAAAAAGGCCGTAAGCCCCAGTGCCGGCAGAATCATAGCAGGCAGCCGCTCCGGCGTAGCCATCAATCCCATTAAGAAAAAGATCATAATCTGCGCGAGCCAGTCTATCGAGTCGAACAGCAGCACGATATTGTGTTTTTTGGGTATGGCGCTGTTGCCCAGGATAATGCCGCACAGATAACAGGACAGATAGCCATTGCCACCCAGATACGTGCTGAAAGCGTAAGAGAGCACGGCCACGGCAAGCACAACCAAAAGACCCATGCCCTCAGGCAGACTGGAGCCGATACGCCCCAGCACCCAGACGATGACCAACGCGATGATCGTTCCTACAAACACACCGACAACAAGCTGCAACACGACATTGATGGCTACCAGATCGGCGCTCTCGCCCTGAAGGATGATGATGGCCACAATCGTAAGCATATAAGCGGGCAAGTCGTTGCAACCACCCTCAATCTCAAGCACCGATGCCGTGTTATATTTAAGTGACAGTTTGCGATTGCGCAGGATGGAGAATATCGAGGCGGCATCGATGCAGGAGACCACCGAACCTATCAAAAAACTCTCGGCCCAACTCAGCGAGAAAACAAAATGAGCAAACAGCGTCACAACTCCGGCGGTAATCAGCACACCCAGGGTCGAGAACAGCACACTTTCTGCCACGACCGGCTTGGCGGTCTTCCAGTTGGTGCCAAAGCCACCATAAAAAATGATGAATACCAGCGCTATCGAACAGATCATCTCGGCAATGTGATAATCCTCAAAGGTGATGGGCCCCCACGGGCCCACACTGCCGGCCAAAAGGCCCAGAACCAAAAACATCACGAGAGCGGGCACACCAAAGCGTTGCAGCATCTCGCCGGCCGCGATGCAGACGACGACGACCAATGAACCTAAAATAAGCGCTGGTATCATCGGAGCGCAACCTTCCTCTCTTTTGTGGTGAGAAAAGCCGGGCGTTTTTGCACTACCGGCAAAGCGCCAATGGCCGCGAACAATGCGCCGCAGTCGGCCGGCACAGAGCCCTTGCCCACTCCGATGAACTGAACACCAATCTGCCTGAGGTGCACGGCCGCAGTAGCAATCTCTTCTGTGTGGTCTGGATAGGGTATCTGCATCGCATGGGTACCATGCGATACCTGTGACGGACAGGCCTCGTTCGATACGCACGTCGCATGGGCACCGTGCGATGCTTGTATGAGATAACTGTCGTCTGCTGCCAGAGAGGGATGCGCTATATTCGCTGCCGGGGGCTCAATACACGCATAGAGCGGCAATTGCGTGGCTTGGGCCAGACGTGAGGATAATGGCAGAAGCTCCTCGATCGTCAGCCCCGAGCCAATACCCACAACGCTAACGCCACTGGCTTCCACTGCTGCCACAGCCTGTTCCAACCCTTCACCACTGGTGAGCAGGCTGCCGTCTGCAGCCATACCCAAGCCGACAATGACCGGCAGATCGCTGCTCCTTTGGGCCGCTCGTACAGCAGCCTGTATATCTCCAAGGTCCGTAAAATCTACTAGTATAATAGCATCTGGCTGTTCATCGACAAGTGCCCTGATCTGCTCGGAATAGTGCGCAAAAGCTCGGTCGGTATCCGGCACTGGACCCGCATTCGGCATAACAGAGCCAACACAGGCCAGCACATGCTGAAAGCCCGCTTGGTGGGCAGCGCGCACAGCCACACGGTTGATCTGCTCCACATGCTCACCCAGACCTAAAGCCGCCAGCGCCGGACGGCTGGCAGCCACTGTATTTGTGAGCGCGCACTGAGCGCCAGCCATGACATAACGCTCGTGTGCTGAACACACAAGCTCCTCATCTAAGATATTCAGATATTCAATGCTCCCAGCCAGCTCGGCAGCCCGAGCGTCTTCGCAAATAAGCCCGGCTGCCTCTGCGTCAGCAGCCCTCAACTCAGACTCACCTGTCAGGGCACCCTCGCGCTCCAGGATGGCCCTCAGGCTGCCCTCGACGACCAGCATATCGTTATTCAAACGCAATTGCAGATCGGCCATTCTTATCTCCTTATACCTACCGACATACCGGGGCGACGAGGTTTTCTTGACTGCGCTGGCAGGCGTATGCCGACCTTTTGCTTATCCGGTCAGGACTTTATGTAAAGCGAGGTCTTAAAGATACCTGATTCGGCCTCGTATTTCATGCTTCCATCATATTTTGTAACCACCGCTTTAACTGAGGCGATGCCAATACCAAAACCATTGCGCTTGCGGGAGTAAAAATCTGTACCTCTTACTTTTATGAATCCATCGTAGCTGTTATCAATAATAAGCGTGAAACGGCTGGCGCGGGTATTGCCGCGGATTCTGATGAAACGTTTGTCGGCATCAACGTGCAGACAGGCTTCGACGGCATTTTCAAAGAGATTGCCGAATATTATCGACAGGTCGCCATCGGATACCCTGCCCAGCACATAGGGCACGTCCAGCTTGACATCGCACTGTATCTGCTCGGAGTGCGCTTTGGCCAGATAGTATACAGCCAGTGAGTTGACGGCGATGTTATCACAGATTACACGGTCGGCCAACGTGGGAACCTGTTCCAACAGATCATCGATATATTCCAACGCCTCGCTGCCTTTGTTCTCATTTATGAAGCCCTGTAGTGCTAAAAGCTGGTGACGCATGTCATGCCGGGCCTCGCGAATCCGAGCGGCGGAGGCGGTAAACTCCTCAAAGTGCCGGCGTTGCAGATCAAGCGAGCGAGCCATAGCCGACAGGTCGGCCTCCAACCGCATATTTTTCTCGGCAGCGTCCAAGACTCCTGCAAGATAATCCAGAACCAACAGCGATACGACCAGAGCGTAAAAGAAGATGCCGATCATGAACAGGGTACCTTTTACATTGGTGATATGCAGATAATAAGGGGTCACATCGACAACAGCCAGGACTAACAACAACGCGGTGGCCAAAATCAGCAGAGGCGGCACTTCCACGCCTTGATAGAAGCGGGCAATACACATATCAGACAAGATGATGGCAATGATCAAAGAGGCTATTACCCTAAATACCGGCTCAACCTGGCCAAAGCTCAGTATGCCGCCAACATGACATACCAAAAGTGCCAAAAACACAACCATCATGACAATGGAGAAACCCGTGGCAAAGCGCGAATGGCGCGGCTGCAAAAACGCTACGATGAAGCGAATCAGTGGAATGGGCAAAACAAACAGGCCAATCTTGGATATCGTATAAAACGCCAGCGGTTGATTAAAGAACAGGAGCATCAAATCGTTGGAAAACAGTGTCCAGCAACTACAGGCCAAAGCCGACAAGCCCAACCAGAACAGCGAGATAGCCAGCTCGGCCCTGGAATAGAACAGCAGACCGACTATCGATAATATGATGCCCATAATAAGCATCAGAACCGACATGATGAACGGCACATAGCTCTCCATGAGAACATGATTGGTGATAAGGTTCGGATCGCCTTGATAATAAACGGGGATGTAAAGCGCGTCGGATATGCTTGATATCGTGTATTCGACAGTGATATCCAGATTTTTCGTAGAACTGGGCAGGGACACCGAATCAAGGGAGTCCGGCGGCTCACGCTGGAAGCTGGGATACGTGTCCGGTTCGCCCCGGGTATAGTGCAGTTCGCCATCTATATAAAGCTGTATCTGCACTCCCTGGCCTTTGACCAACAGGTTATTGAGGCGTTTTCCCTCAAGCGTCATCTGAACCGAGACTACATCATCGGGCTGTAAGTCGGCAACATTATAGGGCAACTCTACTGTGCCCTTATTCACCCCATTGGTCGTCAATTCGACCTCGGCTATCGGTTCCAACTCGCTAAAAAAATAGATGACGTTATAACGCGGCGATAGCACGGTGACCAATAGATAGCCGACCAGAATCAAGACGGCCATCGCATAGACCACGATGGCTGCCCTTGAGCCTAAAGCAAACTTCTTAGGGGCCACAATATATTCCTACCGCCTATTCCTACCGTCGTGTTTCATATATCCAGATCGCCTCGGGTGCTGTTGAAAATATAATCATCATAAGCGTTTTTGATGCGTTTGTGGTCCTTCACTCGGATATAGGCTACCGCGCCGTTATCCATGATGAAGTCTTCGTCGACGTCGTCAACATGATCCAGGTTGACAATGAACGCCCGGTGACTGCGCAAAAAACGCGGCGGTTTGAGCAGATTTTCCAAACTGTCCAAAGAGATACTCGTGGGGTATTCCTCACCACTTTGGACAACAACAATCGAGCGCGAGTAGCGCGATTCCACGTACTCAATATCGCTATAGGGAATGCTTACAAACTCGCCTTTGCTGATGATGTCCAGACTGGTCTGACGGACGCGGTCGCGCTTGACAGCAGCTAATTCTAAGGATTCGACAACATCTTCTTTTTCGATGGGCTTGAGCATATATTTGTAGGCGTTAAGACGATAGCCCTCGCGGGTAAAGTCCTCGCTGGTGGTCGTAAATACTATCGTTGTCCGGCTGTCGACAGCGCGAATGTGTTCGGCTGTCTCTACGCCGCTCAATTCCTCCATATAGATGTCCAAAAAGATGAGGTCAAACGCACCGGACGAGAAGACCTTAAGAAAGTCTTCACCATTAGAAAAGCGCTCGATCTCTACGTCCATGCCCGTATCTGCTATATGGCCGAGCAGGGTCCTGGCGTCTGGTTCGGTGTCCTCTAAAACTGCGATTCTCAGCTTTGACGGAGCAGCGTCAATCACTATACTTCCTTTCGTTCCAAAAGCCTTGACGGCTGAGTACGTGCGCTCACCAAACGGTGGAATAGGCTGATCGATCGATTTATTGATCGACTAATTGCTAAATTGATAGGCAATTTCGATAACCAACCGAGCCAGATCCTCCAGATCAGTCAATGCCAATTGTTCACTCGTGGAGTGTATCTGATCCATACCGCTGGACAGGCTCACCGCCTTCATGCCTGCTTGCACAAAAACGTTGGTGTCGGCTCCACCACCGCTGATGTGCGTTGCGGCCAAAAGTCCCAAATTCCTGGCACTCTTAAGGGCTAACACGACCTCCGGCGCATCCTCGGCAAGGGAAAAGCCCTCGTACGTAAGCTCCCATTCCACATGCACGTGGGCAGGACCGGCACCGTCAATCGGCTCACATGCTCGACGTAGGGTAGCGTCGATGCACTCATGCAAGGCCGCAAGCCGGTCGGGATCATGTGAGCGGCACTCGCCGGTAACGACACACTCTTCGGCTACGATATTGTTCTTGGAGCCGCCATGGATCGTGCCCACATTGGCCGTGGATATGTTGTCGATACGTCCCTGGGGCAAGGCCGCTACGGCTCGAGCAGCCGCCCGTATGGCCGAAATGCCCTTTTCCGGAGCGACACCGGCGTGAGCCGCAAGGCCGGTATAGACAGCCTCATAGGAATGCTGATAAGGCGCGCCGTTAATCACGATGCCGGGCGAGCCCACCGCATCCAGCACATAACAGAACTGACCGGCAAACTCATCCAGACACATGGCCTTGGCGCCAATGAGATTAAGCTCCTCCTGTACAGAAAAAATCACGTTTATCTGGGGATGAGAACGCGTGCTCTGCGCGAGTGAGCGCACCAATTCCAAGATGGCAGCTATGCCCACCTTATCGTCGCCGCCTAAGATGGTCTCGCCTCCAGAACGGATAATGCCATTTTCGATGACGGGTTCAACACCGACGCAGGGCGGTACGCAGTCCATATGGGCAGAAAAGCACAGAGCGCGGGCAGGGGTGCCTGAATCAAACGGGTCAGTGGTAGGGAGAAGGGCTGGGTCGGTGGCGGCAGGAGTGGCGGCGTGGGCGGGGGCCGCTCCAGCAACTACGGCGGAGGCGGCATGAGCTGGCCCGTCCTTCTTTCCTCGTGCGGGCAAAACAGCAAACAGGTTACCGGTGTTAGAGCCGGTTTGAACAGCGGTATCGTCAAAGCGCACCGCGCAGCCACAAGCTTGAAGCACCTCGGCACAATAATGGGCGAGCGCCGCTTCCTGCCGGGAAGGGCTGTCGATTTTGACCAGGTCGAGGAAAGTATTGAGCAAACGCCGGCTGTCCATCAGCGTTGACCCTTGTGGGTATCGGCCAGGACAATCGCGGCGCGGAGGAAATCCCTGAACAACGGATGTGCCCTGGTCGGACGGCTCTTGAACTCGGGATGCCCCTGACTGGCGACAAACCAAGGATGGTCTTTAAGTTCGATCATCTCTACCAGGCGCTCATCTGGTGACAAGCCACTGATAACCATGCCGGCCTCTGCCAGACGGTCGCGGTAGGTATTATTAACCTCATAGCGATGACGGTGACGTTCGTAGATTATCGGTTCGCCATAAGCCTGGGCCGCCAGTGTATGCTCCTTGATTTTGCAGGGGTAAGCCCCCAGACGCATCGTACCGCCGAGGTCATCAATATCCTCTTGCTCAGGCATGAGATCAATGACCGGATAGGCGATGACCTCAGACATCTCAAGAGCGAACTCCGAGGAGTTGGCGCCTTCCATACCTGCCACATTACGAGCAAACTCACAGACCGCGGCCTGCAGTCCCAGACAAATACCCAGATAAGGTACCTTGTTCACACGGGCATAGTTGATAGCGGCTATCTTGCCCTCAAAAGCGCGGACGCCAAAGCCACCGGGCACCAACACTCCGTGCATTTGACCCAACACCTTTTTGATGCCGTCGGACTTTAAGGTCTCGCCATCTATGAGGTGCACGTTGACCTTGCGCCCATGATGCACACCGGCATGACCCAACGCCTCGATAATGCTCAGGTAAGCATCAGGCAACGAAACGTATTTACCCACCACAGCGATGTCTATCGGGCTGCCGAGCTTCTCCAGCTTGGCGTTGTAGAGCTTCCAGTCGCGCAGATCGATATCCGTAAGCGCGAGCCCCAAACTGTCCAGCACCTTGGTGTCAAAATCCTGTTCAAACAGGGCCAATGGCACGTTGTAGATGCTCGGAGCATCGACGCAGGCCAATACATTTTCTGTACGGACATCGCAGAAAAGTGCTATTTTTTCTCGCACTTTTGTTGTGATGGGGTGATCGCTGCGACAGACGATAAAATCCGGTTGTACCCCTATTGAGCGCAACTCCTTGACGCTGTGCTGTGTAGGCTTGGTCTTGACCTCGTGGGCGACGGCGATATAAGGCACCAGGGTCACATGAATAAATACTACGTCACCCTCGGGCTTGGACATCTTAAACTGACGAGCAGCTTCGATGAAGGGCAGACTCTCAATGTCGCCTATGGTGCCGCCTATTTCGGTTATGACGATATCGGCACCACTTTGGCTGGCAATACGCGAAAGCCGGTCTTTGATGGCATTGGTCATATGCGGTATGACCTGTACCGTGCCGCCCAAAAAATCGCCGCGTCGCTCGCGAGAAATCAAGCTCTGGTAGATCGCGCCAGCCGTAAAGTTGGATTCGCGGGACAAGTTCTCGTCTATAAAGCGCTCATAGTGCCCCAGGTCCAGGTCGCCTTCGTGACCATCGTCGGTAACGAATACCTCACCGTGCTGGAACGGGCTCATCGTGCCTGGATCAACGTTGAGGTAAGGGTCGACTTTTTGCATCGTGACCTTATAGCCGCGGGCTTTGAGCAGATGCCCCAGCGACGCAGCGGTTATCCCCTTGCCCAAAGACGATACGACTCCTCCGGTAACAAAGATATGCTTGGTCATACACGGCTTCCTTTACTTTTCCACAAAACTCACGATGCTGTGCTCCGCACAGACTTTGCGGAGGCTCTCAATCACGAGAAAGGCTCACAGTATGTCAGGCACTCACAGCGCTCTGGCACTCAGCGATGCCTCCTTGGCTATTTTACGACATCTTGGCGACCAAGACCGTCCAGATAACTTAATACCTTGTTGCTTGCTACGATGTCAGAGAACGAAATGCGCTCTAAAATCAGGTTCAGGGCCAGCAGGACCACACTGAGGATACCCAGTATCCACACCGGCAACGTGGTAGCATATATAAAGCCCAGGAAGGCTCCCATGGAGTTGGCACCGGCGTCGCCGAGCATGCCCTCTTCTCCCAGATCAAAGCGCCAGACGGCCACCAGCGGCCCGAGCCCCGCCAGTACCAGAGCTATAATGTCGGGCCACGCCAAGAACAACAGGGGCGAGAAAACCAGACAGACCGTAGCCAACACCAGCCCCAGCAGATAGACTTTGCCGGCGCGACCGGGACGCAAATCGAACAGATTGATGAAGTTGGCGAACAGCGCCATAACGCAGGTGGCACAGATGATTCTGGGCAGGCTTTCCGGCCCCTGCCAATACAGCGACACTGCGGTAAACAACGCAAGCAGCCCGATGCCCACCATCTTGATACCACCGGTGGTAAGGATGCCCTTGAAAAACGACTTCAGGTGTCCACGAAAACCCTTGGCTGACTTATCGCCCACCCAATCGTCAAAAAGCCCAAAGATGCAGGAACCGGAGACGAGCGGGAATATCGGAACGAGATAACTCATCCAATTTGGTTGGAGGATACCCGCTGCGCTGAGCAGATGAGCGCCTATCCAAAACGACAAGAGCCAGACGAACCAGACGATGCCGAGGCCGTTATAGACCTGCACACCGCGATAGTTGGGGTAATGCGGCGCGCTGCGCCTGAGTGAGCGAGTGAGCATGGCCATGAACAGCGCGGGCACAAGCACGCAAAATACCAGCGATATGATTAGGGCAAGCAAGACTTAAGACTGTCCTCTCATGGCTACCGTAGTGGACACGGACGTTGTGGTTATTATGACAGTCTATCGCAAAGTAACAAAATACCGTAACATTTACGTATGGTAATGATTGCACATAACCTGCGCACAGGCCGTCTGGCACGCCTCATCATGGCACCGACACTGCTTTTTGGCATCATATGCGCTGTGTTCATGGTTTGGCAGTCAACTGCGGCAGCTATCGTACCCAGCGATGCCAGCATGAGCGCATATGACCGCGCAGGTGGCGCAGAAAGCGACAGGTTTGCCGTCGCTGTTGATACCAACATGAGCATATATGACCTCGCAGGTGGCGTGGGCGGGACGGATGGCGACCATAGATTTACCCGATCTGATGAAGCAGGTGACACAGGTAGCGTCAAAGCGAGTGGCGCGGGCGATGCGCGTGATGTAAGCGTCAAAGTGACAGAGACAGGTGGAGTGATAAAGGACAGCATCCCTTTCACCTTAGCCTATCTGCCCATTAGCTCGTGGAGCGAGATAACTCCGGAGCGCTACCCCAACCTGCACCGCATCATCGAAGGGGCGGCCACAGGCAACCTGGTTTCAGACGATGCTACTATCTCTCAGCAACTAAGCGAGCGTTCCACCATCTATCAGTACAATCTGGAGGGGATGGGTGCGCGCGAGGCCGATGCCATGATCGGCAGTCTGGTTCCCAACAGTCTGCAGCAAGGCGTGCTTGTGCTGGTCAGTTCATCCAGCTTTGTGCGTGAGGGCAGACCAACCGCACTGACTCCGGTCGTGGTGGTAGACGGCGGTGGGCTCAGCGGTCTTCTCACCTCCTCTACCACACAGCGCAGTGGGCTTATCACCGCCAGTGACATCCTTTATTTCGAGCGCCAACTCAATGCCGACGAAGACAGTGTCGTAACCACGCCCACCCAGGCCCAGACCAAGACAGAGTTCGACCTTACGGGTGTACCAACAAGTGCGCCACTCAAGGATCGCCTGGCGTTCCTACAACATAACATCGACATCTGCCAGGGCATCGACGCTACAAACGAGGCTATGAATCTGGTGCTGTTGGCGCTATTTTTGCTCACAGCCGCCTGTTCTCTTGTGCTCTTGTTCCTGGAAATAAATGTTAACCCTCGCTATCTTTCTGTGCTTGTGCCCGTGAATCGGGGACTTTTGCTCGTGATGCTATCGTTTCCTATAGCCTGCTTCTTGATGTTTTTGGTGCCGCCGCCGCTCTATGCGATTACCGATACCCCTGCCGGCCTGATTACTTCCTGTCTGCTCTGGACCACTCTGTTGGTGGTCGCGGCACTGTTGATTGGCAGTCTTAGCCGCTGGGTCTACTCGCTCCTGTTCCTGTTCGTCATCACTTTTGGTGTGCTATTGGCTGACCAACTGCTGGGCGGGCCGCTTTCGCTGACGGGTTACCTTAACTATGGGGTTAACAGCGGTATCAGATATTATGGATTGGGTAACGAGGCGGCGGCGTTGCTGTTTGGCTCCTGGATAACGTTCAGCGGCCTTGTAGTCAACCGTTTTGCCTCGGCCAAGCTGATTCCGGCTTTCAAACAGTGGCTGTTCTTGTTGCTCTCTGCCCTCATTATTCTTATCTGCGCCCTTCCCGGCGTGGGCGCGTCATTTGGCGTGCTGGTCTGGGGAGTAATGGGCGTGTTGATTACCTGGTGGCTGCTCGGTGGGCGGGCTATTACCCTCCGCTTTTTGCTTGTTTCAATAGCACTTTGTTTGCTGCTGGCTGTCTCTACACTGATAGTCGATGTCAACTTCAATCCCTATTCTCATATGGGCAATGTCGCGTCGGTCATGCCTGAGGGGCCACTGGCCGTGTTGGCGCAACTGGTCAGCGGTGTTGTCGGTTATTCCTGGCAGACACTCACGTACTCCCCCGCTCTCACGGCCACGTTTATCCTTGTGATTGTGTGGCTCGTCGTACTGGCGGCCGTCAAACCGGGAACTTACCACGAGTTCTGGGCACGCAATCTGGGCTTTAGGGCAGCATACGCCGCCGGCCTTACGGTCGTTTTGATCATGTGCTTTATCGAGGATTCCGGCATCTACATGCCCGCGCTGTACATCGTCTATCTACTGGCCGGCTTCATCTGGCTCGTCTGCGACATGCACACGTGGCGGGCACGCACGTCTTTGGCCAGCGGCCAACATATCAGCATCCGCGAGTTGTTGGCCATGACGATCGAGCGCGAGACCTATGAACAACTGGGCCAGGGCAAGAATATCGCGAGCTATTACCTTGATGATACTGACACAAACGGCAGCGAAGGTAACAGCACCGGTGAGAGCAACACTGAAGATACCGGCGGAAATACCGACGCTCTCGCGGATGAATACATACATAGCGTTGGTGATAGGAGTGCTGCGACGCATGGTGGCAACAGCGGTGGCAGTGGTAATGACAGCGCGGACGGTGGCAACAGTAGCAATGCGGACGAGGATGGTGTGGACCAATGAGCAGCGACTTCAAATTTGCCGCCCTTATCCCCGCCTATAATGAGGCCGACGTCATAGGTCAGACCCTAGCTTCCTGTTTTACGATTGCCGGCCTGGCCGGCATCATAGTGGCCAACGACGGCTCCCGCGACACCACAGAGGACATCGCTGTCAGATCCGGTGCCTTTGTCTGCGGCTTTGAGCGGCGGCTTGGTAAGGGAGCGGCTCTGGAGCTGGCCGCCCGCACCCTGGAGCAGGTCAGGCCATTTGGTAATCTTGACGCGGTGTTGTTGTTGGACGCGGATCTGGGGAGCAGTGCCGCAAACGCTGCCGCCTTGCTGGAACCGCTCAGAGCGGGCCGGGCCGATATGACCGTGGCTCTCTTGCCCTCCCCAACCAAGAAGGCCGGATTCGGTCTTGTAAAAGGTCTGGCAGCCGAGGGCATCGCCACTTTTGGGGGCGGCTTTCAGGCGCGAGCGCCGTTGAGCGGTCAGCGGGCTTTGACCATAGATTGCCTGAACCGTGTGCGCCCCTTCGCCCGCGGTTTTGCTGTGGAGGTGGACATGACACTTAAAGCGCTGCGTCAGAAGCAGAGCGTGGTCGAAGTCCCCTTGGACCTGGGGCATCGGGAGTATGGACGCAACCTGCGTGGTTTTCTCCACCGTGGCCGACAGTTCTGGGACATCTACCAGCTGCTCAACAGCTATCGCAAGGCCAAAGCCCTGCCTGTTTGATCCGCGCTTTTCTCCCCGTCTTTCTTCTCTCCTTCTCACAACGCCCCTGGTAGGAAATGAGACGCGGAGGCACTGGGCCTGTTAGGGCCCGTTCCTGGCCGCCCGTGACGACCGGCGCAGGCTTTCCAACTCTGAGAGAACAATACCCACCAGCACAACAACCACACCGAGGGCGACCGAGAGTGGGAGCGCGTCTCCCAGAAATACCACGGCACAGACAACCCCACTGGGAAGCTCGCTTGAGGCCATCACGGTGGTCAGGCCGCTGGGCAGTTTGGGCGAACTCAAAGCAATCAGGAATACCGGCAGGCAGATGCCTATAAGGCCCAAGGCCAGACTGAGCGGGGCGATCTCGACGATCATCGGCCGACTGAAATACGTTGGGCTGAGCGCAAAGGCCACCGCGAGGCTGCCGATTGTGGTGACCATCGTACGATTGACGGCCGGCAGCTGGATAGCCACTTTACTGCTCAACACTAAAAACGCGGTGTAGAAAGCCGCCGAGAGCAGGCCGAACAACACGCCGAGCGGGTCAAGGTTACCTAACGCGGTATCGGTCTCGGCCAGGCCGGTGGCCAGCACCGCTCCTGCCATGACCAGGATAACCGCCAATACGGCTCCCAGTCGAGGCAGCGCGCGCTCGCGGATGGTCTGGACCACCATCCCCATCCAGACGAATTGGAACAGCAACGTCAGGGCCGTAGCCGAGGGCAGCAGTTCCAACGCCCTGAAATAGCAGAAACTCACGCCGGCGGCCACAACGCCCACACCCAACAGCTTGACTACATCGACTAAAGCCATCTTGTGGCGAGAGAAGAGCAGCACCATCAGGCTCATGGCCCCCGCCGCCGCCAGATACTGGGTGACCATGACCTCGGCCGTGCTAAAGCCGACACCATAGGCCGTGCGCACCAGGGGCACAACGATACCGTAACAACTGCCGGCAACGAACATAACGATCGAATATTTGAGCTTATCGGGCACCTGGGCATTATATCGCCTTGGGCCCGAGACTGTGGAGGCGGCCTGGTGCTTGTGCTGGTGTGGTGGTGCGTGCTGGTGCTATGCTCGGGGATGACGTGGTACCAATGGGATAGCGCCCCCGTCCCCATTGCCCCAACTTGGGCCTTCGGGCCTCAAAGGCGAGCGCACAGGATACTATATGCGCCAACCATTTACAGAGTACTCTATAGACAGATAGATAAAGAAAGATAAGAAGGTACTCAAAGCATAAAGGAATACGCCAAAGGCAATCTCTACACTGGTATTGAATGCTGTAAATCCCTGCGCAATCCTACTTTCGTAATAACGATAACTGGCAAATGACAGCCAAAACAAAGCCAGGGTTGTTAGTATTGCAAGGCTGATTACAAAACCGTTGGTAGACTGAATAAAATTTAGGCTGTCAAAAAGCGCGAATACCAATACAACAAGTACACCGCGGCCCACATTGCCTAACATCAGCCAAAGCGTTGATGGTTTTGATGGTTTTGAGTCCATGTCAAACCCTCAGCCTTTCTTGATAGCGTATATGCGACTTCTAAACTCTACTCCGTATCACCTGGAGTGTCAACGTTTTGCAAGCATATGCACATGCCACACCCGCACATCTTGCACATTCCTGTAAAACCTGCTAGAGTTCAAAATATATGAGGTCTTG
>JAITDU010000016.1 GCA_031282405.1 Coriobacteriales bacterium
CAAAAGTCAAAGCTAAGACAAAAGTCTAAGCTGAGGCAAGCCGGCAAAACGTCTAGTAAAGCGAAGAGGCCATCGCAAAAGCGATAGCCCTCTTCGTACTAACCTAGAAGCGTCGCCCAACCAAAAGGGCCCTGCACTTCTTAAGAGGTAGTGTAGCATAAAATGAGCCTACTTAGGCACAATTTGTGCCCTATTTGTGAAGATTTTGTGTGATTTGGGTAACCATTGAGCGTATGTGATTCCTATGTTTTTGTATCACTTTGTTAGGACGTGTTTTTCTCCCCAATCTTAGGTATAATGACACGCAAACAGGTAAACGAACGCTTTGTTTGGACTGGGTGCCGGGCGTTTGTGCCCAAGGTCGACGCGACTTTAGAACCGGCGACGGGGCAGTAGTTGCCTAAGTGACACGTGAAACCGAAGGAAAGGGTAGATATGGCGATTCTGGACGACATCTCGGCCGCGGTACAGAGCGGGAAGAAAAACGACGTTATTGCCCTGGTTGAACGCGCGGTCGATGAGGGCGTGGCTCCCGATACGATCCTCCAGGACGGCCTCGTCTCAGCGATGGATATAGTAGGAGATAAGTTCTCGAAAGGCGACATCTTTGTGCCTGAGATGCTGGTTGCGGCCCGGGCGATGTCGGCGGCTACCGAGATCCTGAAGCCACTGTTGGTGGCCGAGGGAACCGAGCCTTTGGGTAAGGCCTGTATTGGCACCGTAAAGGGCGACATGCATGATATTGGCAAGAACCTGGTGCGAATGATGCTGGAGGGTAAGGGCATCGAAGTCATTGACCTGGGCGTTGATGTGGCACCGGAGACCTTTGTTGAATGCATCCGCGAAAATGAAGATCTTGGTCTGGTATGTGCCTCGGCGCTGCTTACCACCACGCTGCCTGCGTTGCGCGATACGGTGGTGGCAATTACCGAGTCCGGCCTGCGCTCACGGGTGAAGATTTTGGTGGGTGGGGCACCGGTAACCCAGGAGTATGCCGACGAGATCGGTGCCGATGCCTACACCAAAGACGCGGGTTCTGCCGGTGTCCGCGCTGCCCAGTTCTTTACGGAATAGTGGAATAGCCCTGGTACTGTACTCACCACTGCTTGGTCGCCGGCAGCGTTGATGGTGCCGATTCCAAGGGCAATCTAAGAGTCATGGATAATAGTATGCTAGTACCAGAGCCTCAGAGCGAAAGCCGGGGAGAAAAACTGGCCGCTCTTGTTGACAGCGTTGGCTTTGAATGTAAAGGTGTGGCCTGTGCCGCTGAGTTGGTAGTGTTGGAGGCAGTGCGGGATATGTGCGCTGCCGACAAATGCAACTACTACGACAAACGCTGGTCGTGCCCCCCGGCCTGTGGTACGCTTGACTACTTCCGTGAGGTCTTTGGGCACTACGGCCATGTTTTGGTGTTTCAAACCATGGGCCAGATGGAAGATGATTTCGATTTTGAAGGCATGGTAGCCTCAAATACTGTTCACCATGAGCGTTGCCTTGCGCTGATAGATGCCCTTTGTGCCGATGATAGCCTGGCCCAAGCCACGTTTTTGCTCACCGCCGGTGCCTGCGTTATCTGTGCGGACTGCGCGTATCCTCAGGCACCTTGTAAGTATCCCCAGCGGATGCGCCCGTCGATGGAAGCAGCCGGCCTGATGGTCAACGACGTCTGCGCGGCTGCCGGTATACCGTACTACCACGGCCAGGGCACGATAACCTACACCAGTTGTGTGCTGTACTGACGTGCCTTTTCGAGAGGGGTGGGGTGCTTTGACATTATTCGCGACTAGTTTTATAATTATTCGCAAATGGAGTTATTGTCTGATATGATAGCCTGACGCACACGATACGCCTGATACAATAGCCTGGTGCGATAAGCACTTACCGAACAAAGGCAGGTCGGCATGCGCTATAGCACACGAAAGCTCAAAAGACCGCTAAAGGCAACCTTAGCTGCCCTTTGTACTACCTTGTTCATTAGTCTAGCCGGTTGCTCACTTAATGCCTTGACAGGAGGGGCTACAGAGGGCAAAGGATACAACCCTGACTTTGCTGTTGCGGTTATCCAAACAAACAGGCAAACACCTTTTACTTTCATTGACTACTTTGATGAGGACTTAAACCTTGTAGCCAGTTTGGAATACCCTTACAAAACTACACAAAGGCAGTGCTGAACAAGCACTCCTCTGCAAGTATGCGCTATTACATCAGCGGCCTGTTCGTGCAGGAATAAGAGAAGGGACGATCGACATGAAAGTTCTGCGTGAAAACATAGAACACATACATAGGGTTGCTATGCCTAAAATCGCTAGGAGTATACCTATGGACAGATACAGCTTTGCCAAAGGCCCAGTTGGCTCTGTTGCCCTGATACTGGTCTGCTGCACTTTGTTCTTGCCTATCCTGACATCGTGCGCCATCTCCCCTCGCCCGCCCGAGGACGAGAGGCTCCCTGAGGTTCTCAAAGAAGCCGCCCAGAGCGTACAAGATGGCACGCTGGAGCTTTCAGAGTACACAGATTTCGAGTGGGACAGCGTCTATGCTATCAGTCAGTATGCGAACTTTGAGGAAGCGCTTGCCCATTATGGCATCGAATACGCAAGGATGCGCAACTCTATGAACGACGGATACCTGCTTGTCTTTTGCCTTGACAGCCGGGTAGTGACGTACTGCAATGTCTTTGGCGATTTGCTTGATTCTGGCTTTCATACCGGGAAGCGCAGCGTGGAGGACTCTGCCTTGTTGATACGCGACGGGAAGATTGCATTCGATGGCTGGGTGAGGTTCAATCAGCCCAGTAATAACCGTTAATGGAAGAATGGATTGGTGATTGAAATGAAAAAATTTGCCCAAATTTTACTCGCAGCCCTTTTACTATCTGCATCCCTGCCTCCGCTATCGTGGGCCCAGGAGCAGGCTGAAGAAGAGGCGCCACAAGCACAGCCTGGCATTGTGGCGCTGCTGGAACAGCCGGATGACGTAGCGCCGTTAGAGACTACCCCGTCGTTCGATTGGGCATCCGCCCTTTCTGGCAAGAGTGCAACTGTTGTGCTTGGGATGATAAACCAATACAAAGCAGAAAACTCTAGTGCAAGCGAACAAGACACCGAGGGATACCTGTACTCGTTGATTGAAAGCGATTCCATCCCCTCGCAGGTGTCGCCATTGGCAGACTATATGGACTATCTACCGACCGACACAAGCAAGCTCAACAGCCAAGAACAGGTAGTCTTTAACAGTGACCCAATAGCTGGCCTGTTATGCTTGGTCGATGCCCAATTTGCGGTTGATGCGGCAGAAGTGGCATGGAATAATAGTATTGAGGACCGCATCGATAATAATTATGACGCTTTTAGGCACACCCTGTGGAATGCCCTGATGGCCTACCATGCCGGCAGCAGCTATGCAAGGAGCTTTGCTGACGCGCATGAGTATGGGGCTAGTACCTGGACAGCGGCCGCGCCATAGACATCGACGGTGCCTCGCTGGCAAACTTCGCCCCGGCAACTCTTTACAACCGCCATGACGCGGCAAATCAGCGGTTTGTACTTACCTTTATCGAGTCCACTGGCTACTACACCATACAAAGCGTCAACTCCGGCCTTGCATTGGATGTTAATGGTGGGTTGTCTACAGACGGCGCTCCTGTCATCCAGTTCACTCCTCATGGCGCCTTCAATCAGCAGTGGGCAGTAATACCCATATCAAATATTCCGGGCAGGTACTTCATAATCTGTGCAAGGTCAGGGCTTGCAATGGATGTCTACGGAGGCTACTCTGTTAATGGTGCCGAGATCGTCCAGTGGACACGTCATGGCAGCACCAATCAACAGTGGATATTTAACAGCATCTAGCAGGTAAAGGCACATACATGGCTACGGTATTTCTCCGGCATCGGCGAAATACCGTAGCCGCACGTCTCCGTTAGGGACACGCCCGGCGGCGTGGCGTTTGACAGCCTGCGCCCGGACTGTTACTATTCTCGCTTGCGCTTTTTTAGCTGCTGGGTTTACTGCGCCTTAATGTCAGGCGTCGGGTGCCCGCAAAAGACAAGGAGTTGTTTTGCCGACGATCAATCAGTTGGTGCGCAAGAGCCGCCAAAAGGTAGTGGACAAGAAAAAGACACCCGCGCTTAAGGGCAATCCGCAAAAGCGAGGAGTCTGTACCCGTGTGTATACGACCACGCCC
The DNA here is from genome assembly GCA_031282405.1 of Coriobacteriales bacterium. Lineage (GTDB taxonomy): Bacteria > Actinomycetota > Coriobacteriia > Coriobacteriales > UBA8131 > JAITDU01. Next base: position 4,186 of record JAITDU010000016.1, read on the forward strand.
AAAAAACCCAATTCGGCGTTGCGCAAGGTCTGCCGTGTACGGCTGGTCAACGGCATGGAGGTCTCGGCCTACATACCGGGCATCGGCCACAATCTGCAGGAGCACTCGATGGTGCTGATTCGCGGTGGCCGTGTCAAAGACCTGCCTGGTGTACGCTATAAAGTCATCCGCGCCGCACTGGACTGTGCCCCGGTGGCCGACCGCATGCAGGCGCGCTCGCGTTACGGCACTAAAAAACCCAAGTAGCTCAAGGAAAAAGACGAGAGGTGCCCCACAGCCGGGTGCCTTTTTGATGTTCGGAGAAAGGAAGCAGACATGCCACGCAGGGCAGCAGCAGAACGTCGGGAGATAAACCCCGATGCGGTATACAACAACAGACTGGTCACTCAACTGATCAACAAAGTCCTCTTGGACGGCAAGAAGTCCGTTGCCGAGCAGCTGGTTTATCGTTCCTTTGGCATCGTCGAGCAAAAAAGCGGCCAAGATCCGCTGTCGGTGTTCAAAAAGGCCATGGATAATGTGCGCCCCACGCTGGAGGTCAAGCCCAAGCGTGTCGGCGGTGCCACTTATCAGGTGCCGATGGAAGTCAACACGCGCCGTGCCACGACCTTAGCGGTGCGCTGGATAGTAGACTTCTCGCGCAAGCGCAAAGAAAAGACAATGGACGAGCGCCTGGCCGCCGAGATACTGGATGCCTCGAATGGCACGGGTGCCTCGGTCAAAAAGCGCGAGGACATATTCAAGATGGCGGAGGCTAATAGGGCCTTCTCACACTACCGTTGGTAATGAGGCCTCCTGTGGTTGGCAGCTTCACTTTCAAAACGAACCTGGGCTCAGTCGCGTATGTCAATACGCTCCTTACGCCCAGAACCGCTTTTCAAGCGAATCTGCTCAACCACAGAAGGCCACCAGCTTCGCTCCAAAACGAACTTAGGCTCAATAGTGTTAAGCAGCAATCAGTATAAGCACGCAGGAATCTAACAGCAGGATATGAGAACAGGAAAGATAGAGTAGTAGAAGCATTATGGCAAGGACCCCTTTAAAAGATACCCGTAACATCGGCATTATGGCTCACATCGACGCCGGCAAAACGACCACGACTGAGCGCATTTTGTACTACACCGGCAAGTCACACAAGATAGGCGAGGTGCATGAAGGCGCTGCTACGATGGACTGGATGGAGCAGGAAAAGGAGCGCGGCATTACGATTACCTCGGCTGCGACGACCTGCTACTGGCGCGATGCCCGTATCCAGATCATCGACACTCCCGGCCATGTGGATTTTACGGCCGAGGTCGAGCGCTCGCTCAGAGTGCTGGACGGCACCGTGGCTGTGTTCTGTGCTGTGGGCGGCGTACAACCCCAGTCAGAGACGGTCTGGCGTCAGGCCCATCGCTACAATGTGCCGCGGATGGCCTTCATCAACAAGATGGACCGTACCGGGGCTGATTACCTCGGGGTTATTGCCCAGATGTCCGAGCGTCTTGATGCCCGTCCGGTTATTTTACAGTTGCCGATTGGTGCAGAAGATCGATTCAGTGGGCTTATCGACCTTATCACGATGAAAGCGGAGCTGTTCAACGAGGCTGAAAACGGCATGATCTACCCTGAGGAAGCAGATATTCCTGCCGAATACGCCCAAGAGGCCGCCGCGTTGCGTGAGCAACTCGTAGAGACTGCAGCGGAATACGATGATGATTTGATGCTAGCAGTTTTGGAGGGGGAGGACTATAGCAACGAACAGGTGGTAAGCGCGCTGCGCAAGGCCACTATCGACTGTAAAATCACTCCGGTCATCTGCGGGGCATCGTTTAAGAACAAGGGCATTCAGCAATTGCTCGATGCTATTATCGCGTATCTGCCCTCGCCGTTGGACATCGCTGCCATCCGCGGCATTGAGGTCAAGACTTCGCGCGAGGTCGAACGTAAGGCCAGCGATCAAGAGCCCTTTGCCGCCCTCGCTTTCAAGGTGATGACCGACCCATATGTAGGCAAACTCACCTACTTCAGGGTCTATTCCGGCAAGCTGAATTCTGGCTCCTATGTGCTCAACGCCACCAAAGGCCGCAAGGAGCGTATCGGTCGCCTTTTGGAGATGCACTCCAACTCGCGCGAGGATATCGATTCCTGTTCTGCGGGCGATATTGTGGCCGCTGTGGGCCTCAAAGATACCTCTACGGGCGATACGCTTTGTGTGGAGAACAGCCCCGTGATACTGGAGTCCATGGAGTTTCCTGACCCAGTCATCGATATCGCTATTGAACCTAAGACCAAGGCCGAACAGGACAAGCTCTCGGTGGCTTTACAGAAGCTGGCCGAAGAGGACCCCACCTTCAAGGTCGCTACGAACCAGGAGACCGGCCAAACCGTCATTGCGGGTATGGGCGAGCTGCATCTGGAAATCATCGTCGATCGCCTGCTGCGTGAGTTTCGTGTGGAGGCCAACGTGGGCAAACCTCAGGTTGCCTATCGCGAGACCGCCGGCAAGCCGGTGCAAGAAGCCGAAGGCAGGTTCGTACGTCAGACCGGGGGACGTGGCCAGTATGGCCATGTCGTCATCAATCTGACCCCTCTTGAGCCGGGAAGCGGCTATGAGTTCACAAACAAAATAGTCGGTGGAATTATCCCCAAAGAGTATATTTCCCCGGTGGATAAGGGCATCCAAGAAGCGCTGGTCAGCGGCGTTGTGGCCGGCTATCCGGTGGTTGACGTGGGCGTTGAGCTCATCGACGGCTCGTATCACGAGGTAGATTCCTCCGAGGCCGCCTTTAAGATCGCTGGTTCGATGGCGGTCAAAGAGGCCTTACGAAAAAGCAGCCCGGTGCTGCTTGAGCCTATGATGGCTGTGGAGGTCGAGACTCCCGAGGAGTATATGGGCGATGTCATGGGCAATCTGAGCTCTCGACGCGGCCAGATACAGGGTATGGACAATCGCGGCAATGCCAAGTTGGTCACGGCGATGGTGCCGCTGTCTGAGATGTTCGGTTATGCCACCGACCTGCGTTCATCCACGCAGGGTCGTGCGTCATATACAATGCAGTTCAGCTCCTACGAGCCTGTGCCCAAGAGCGTGGCCGAGGAGATAATCAGCAAAGCTGGAGGTAACGCCTGATGGCAAGCCAAAGAATCAGAATCCGCCTTAAAGGCTACGACCACGAGATCGTCGACCAGTCCACAAAGCTCATCGTGGACACCGCGCAAAAGACCGGTGCCCGTATCTCTGGCCCGGTGCCTTTGCCCACTGAGCGCAACCTCTACTGTGTGGTGCGCTCGCCGCACAAAGACAAGGATTCGCGCGAACAGTTTGAGATGCGCACCCATAAACGACTGATCGACATCCTGGAGCCCACGCCCAATACTGTGGATTCTTTGATGCGTTTGGATCTGCCGGCAGGCGTGGACATTGAGCTCAAGCTCTAGCGATAACGAAGCTTATGCCGGCGCTCTACCACGAAACTATGGCGCAACAGCAAGCTATTACGATATGACAGCAGATACTGCGATACGACAGCAACAGGACTAACAGGAGACAGGAAATGGCAAATACGATCATCGGACGTAAACTGGGGATGACCCAGGTCTTCAATGACGCGGATCAAATCGTGCCGGTTACGGTCATCGAGGCCGGCCCCTGCGTGATAACCCAGATTAAGACCACGGCCAAAGAGGGCTACGACGCTATCCAGATAGGCTATGGCCAGATAAAGTCCAAACGCGTCAACAAGCCCACGGCCGGCCACTTTGCCACGTCGGGCGCACATCCCACGAAGTTCGTACGCGAGGTGCGCGTGGACGATACCACGGATTACGAATTGGGCCAAGTGCTGACCGTCGAGAGCTTTGGCGATGTGCGTAAAGTTGCTATCAGTGGCATCTCGAAGGGCAAGGGCTTTGCCGGCGCCATGAAGCGTCATAACTTCAGAGGCGGGCCGGGCGGACATGGTTCACACCTGCATCGTGCTCCCGGTTCTGTGGGCCAGTGTGCTACGCCATCGCGTGTATTCAAAGGGCATCGACTGCCCGGCCATATGGGCACCGACAAGGTTACGGTCAAGAACCTGGAAGTGGTCAAGGTCGATACCACGCAAAACCTGCTTTTGGTCAAAGGCGCTGTGCCGGGTGGCAAGGGCGCTATCGTCAGCGTCAGTGTGGCTTAGGACGCATAGAGGAGTTGAGTCATGGCTACTATTGAGATAAAAGACATCAAAGGCGAGGCGGTAGGCAACACTACAGTGGCAGATACCGTCTTTGCTATCGAACCCAATGTTCCTGTGATGCATCAGGTCGTGCGTGCCTATGAGGCCGCATTGCGTTCTGGTACACACAACACCAAGACCCGTGGTCAGGTCAGGGGTGGCGGTCGCAAGCCTTATCGGCAAAAAGGTACCGGTCGAGCACGTCAGGGTACGATCCGAGCGCCACAATGGCGTGGCGGTGGTGTGGTCTTTGGCCCACATCCGCGATCCTATGCCTTTAAGGTCAACCGCAAAGAGGTCAAACTGGCCATGCGCTCGGCTCTCTCGGCCAAACATGGTGCTGGAGCGCTGTATGTGGTAGATGACTTTGATTTTGATAAGCCGTCAACGAAAGCCGCTGCAGCCGTCCTTAAGGATCTGGGTATCACGGGCAGAGTAACGGTTGTGTTGCCCGACAACAACGTCAGTGCTTTTTTGTCGTTCAGGAATATCCCCCGGGTACACGTTATTGCCGTGTCAGAATCTACCACGCGCGATTTTCTCGACAACGCTGCCCTGGTCTTTACCAGCGCTTCTCTGAGGCGCATAGAGGAGGTGCTCGATAGATGAAAGACCCACGCCAGGTCATTATCCGCCCGATAATTTCGGAGCGCTCCTATGATCTGATCAACGACAACCGCTACACGTTTGAAGTAGCAAAGTCGTCCAATAAGGTAGAAATTCGCGACGCTGTGGAGAGTATCTTTGGTGTCAACGTACTCAAGGTTAACACGATGAGCATCAAAGGCAAACCTAAGCGCGTACGTACCGCAAAGGGTTATAGCAGGTCCTGGAAAAAGGCCATTGTGACCTTGGTCCAGGGCGATACCATCGAGGCATTTGGAGCATAGGAGATGGCAGTCAAACAATACCGACCAACCAGTCCGGGGCGACGCTTTCAGAGTGTTTCGGATTTTGCGGAGATAACCTCGACAACTCCGGAGAAATCCCTGACGAGCCCGCTGCCCAAAAAAGCCGGACGCAACAACTATGGCCGCATAACCACACGACACCAAGGTGGCGGGCACAAGCGTAAGTATCGGATTATCGATTTCAAGCGCACGAAAGACGATGTACCGGCTAAGGTGGCCGCCATTGAGTATGATCCCAATCGCTCGTCGCGTATCGCGCTTTTGCACTACCGCGATGGTGCCAAGTCCTATATCCTCCAGCCCAAAGGCCTCAAAGTCGGCGACATCATAACCTCGGGCGCGGGCAGCGATATCAAACCTGGCTGCGCGTTGATGCTTAAAGACATCCCGGTTGGTACCCTGATACATGCTGTAGAGTTACAGCCGGGCAAAGGCGCGGCCTTAGCCCGCAGCGCCGGTTCTTCCATCCAGTTGATGGGCAAAGAGGGCAAATATGCTATTTTACGACTACCATCGCATGAAATGCGTCGCGTACTCTCGACCTGCCGCGCTACGGTTGGCGAGGTAGGCAACGCCGAACACTCCAACATCAAGATAGGCAAAGCCGGGCGCAACCGCTGGCTGGGTGTGCGTCCGTCTGTGCGCGGCACGGTCATGAACCCTGTGGACCATCCGCACGGTGGCGGTGAAGGCAAAAACAAATCCGCCGGTCGTCACCCCGTAACCCCGTGGGGCGTGCCCACCAAGGGGCATCGCACCCGCAATAAGAAAAAAGCCTCAAGCCGCCTGATCATCCGTAGGAGGAAGAAGTAATGAGCAGAAGCCTGAAGAAAGGCCCCTATGTGGAGCCTCGGCTCTTGGAGCGCATCAACAAGATGAACTCTGAGGGAGAAAAGCAGGTCATCAAGACCTGGTCGCGCGCATCTACGATCTTTCCCGAGATGGTAGGTCATACCATTGCCGTGCACGATGGGCGTAAACACGTAGCTGTCTACATCACCGAGTCGATGGTAGGCCATAAGTTGGGCGAGTTCGCGGCAACTCGTACGTTCCGCGGCCATGCCGGCGACAAGAAAGGCAAGAAGTAATGGAAGCAAAAGCACAGGCTCGTTATGTGCGTGTCTCGCCTCGCAAGGCACGCGTGGTCCTCGATATGATCCGTGGTCAGCAGGTAGTGCGTGCTCGCGAGATCCTGCAGTTCTCCGACCGAAATGTCTCTGAGGTTATAGAGAAGTGTCTGGACAGCGCCATAGCCAATGCCGAGCACGAAGGTGTTAAAGCCGAAAATCTCATGGTGCGCACGACCTTTGCCAACGAAGGGCCTTCAATGAAACGCATCCGACCGCGTGCAAAGGGTGTCGCCGCGCGCATCCTTAAGCGCACGAGCCACATCACGGTCATTGTTGGCACCAGAGAGGAGGCCTAGCAATGGGGCAGAAAGTCTATCCCACGGGTTTTCGTCTGGGCATTACCGAGAATTGGCGTAGTCGCTGGTTTGCGAACAAGGGATACTCCGATAACCTGGCAAACGATATCAAACTCCGCGCCTATCTGGACAAACGCCTGGCACGCGCTGCCGTTTCAAAGACCGAAATAGAGCGTGCCGGCGATAAGATTAAGATAACGGTGACCACCGCCCGCCCGGGCATCGTCATTGGTAAGAAAGGCGCCGAGATTGACGAGTTGCGCAAGGAGTTAGACCACATCGCCAACGGCCAGGTATCGGTCGACGTCGTTGAGGTCAAGCGTCCCGAGCTGGATGCTACTTTGATAGCTCAGTCGGTAGCCGAACAGCTGGAAGGCCGCGTGGCCTTTAGGCGGGCTATGCGCAAGGCGGTGCAAAGCGCTCGCAAGAGTGGAGCTTTGGGCATTCGCATTCAGTGTTCCGGCCGTTTGGGTGGCGCTGAGATGAGTCGTCGTGAGTGGTACCGCGAAGGCCGCGTTCCGCTCCATACCTTACGTGCCAAAATAGACTACGGATTTGCTACGGCAGCCACGACAATGGGCTCCATCGGTGTTAAGGTCTGGGTCTACCATGGCGAGAAGCTCCCCGGCCAATCCACGCCGGAGCCGGCTCTGGAAGGCTCGTCACGTCCGCAGCGTCCGCGCCGTAGCGAAGGGAGAAGATAAATGCTTATCCCCAAACGTGTCAAGCACCGCAAGGTGCAGCGCGGTTCAATGAAGGGCAAGGCCAAAGGCGGCACTCAACTCAACTTCGGCGCCTTTGGTATCCAGGCTCTGGAGCCGCATTGGATAACCAACCGACAGATAGAGGCTGCCCGTGTGGCCATGACCCGGCATATGAAGCGCGGCGGTCGTGTCTGGATCAACATCTTTCCCGACAAGCCCGTTACCAAAAAACCCGCCGAAACCCGCATGGGTTCCGGCAAGGGCAACCCTGAGGAATGGGTGGCGGTCGTCAAGCCCGGCCGGGTGATGTTTGAGGTTGCCGACGTTGAGCACGATGTTGCCATTGAGGCTTTGCGTCTGGCCATCCAAAAGCTACCCATCAAATGCAAGATAGTGTCCCGTGAGACTTTTGACGGGGAGGAATCATGAAAGCCCAGGAGATACGAGAATTATCCAATGACGATCTACAGGTACAGCTGAAAGAAGGCCGTGCCGAGTTGTTTAATCTGAGGTTTCAGATGGCTACCAGCCAGCTGGACAACACGGCCCGCATCAAGCAGGTCAAAAAGGATATCGCCCGCATACTCACCGAGATCCGCAGTCGCGAGCTTAACGTGATTCTGAGTGTCGGTTGAGTAGAGTAGAGCGGCACTACACATAATGCGAGCGATACATGATTGATAAGAACGATAGAAAACCAAAAGCGTACCATACCGATAAGAGAGCAATAAAAGCGATAAGATAGTAAACTAGTATGAGAATAAGAGATTAGGAAAGGCAATGGCCAAGCAAACAGAACAGCCCGCTCAGGAAGCACCGGAAGAGCAGACAGGTCGTAACCACCGCAAGGTGCGTCAGGGCGTTGTGGTCTCGATATCCGGCGATAAGACCTGTGTTGTGCAGATCAAGGTGCGCAAGCCACATCCGGTTTACGGCAAGATGATGACACGCAGCAGCAAATGTCACGCGCATGATGCCACAAACCAGGCCGGACTGGGCGATGTTGTGCAGATAATGGAGACTCGCCCCCTGTCTAAACTCAAACGGTGGCGTTTGTTGGAAATCGTCGAGAAAGCCAAGTAGGAGGCAGAGATATGATCCAAGTGGAATCGATGATGATCGTGGCCGACAACTCTGGTGCTCGCAAGGTTCAGTGCATCAAGGTACTGGGCGGCTCCAAGCGCCGTTATGCCAGTGTGGGCGATGAGATTGTCTGCGCCGTCAAAGAGGCCACTCCCGGTGGCAATGTCAAAAAAGGCGAGGTTGTACGCTGTGTGGTCGTAAGAGTCAAAAAGGAACTGCGCCGCAAAGATGGCAGTTACATCAAATTTGACCAAAACGCCGCGGTAGTCATAGACGACAATGGCGCTCCGCGCGGCACTCGTATCTTTGGCCCGGTGGCTAGAGAACTGCGTGACAAGCGTTATATGAAGATAGTCTCACTAGCCCCAGAGACGCTATAAGGAGTTCAGGCAATGACGAACAAGATGCGCATAAAGAAAGGCGACAAGGTCCAGGTCATCAGTGGCAAGGACAAAGGCGCTACCAGCGTGGTGATGCGAGCTATCCCCGAAAATCGCAAGCTGGTCGTGGAAAAGGTGGCGGTCGCCAAAAAGGCTCAACGTCCCACGCGCCAAAACCCCCAAGGTGGCATCATGAGCATCGAGATGCCGATTCATGTTTCAAGCGTGATGCTGGTTTGTCCCAAATGTAACCAGGCCACCAGGGTCAAAATGAATGTGACCAACAACAAGAAGGTCCGTGTCTGCAAAAAATGCGGAAAGGACATCGATTAGCATGACTGCCCGGTTAAAAGAAAAGTATAGAAACGACATAGTACCCAAACTCCAGGAAAGTCTGGCTTTGGATAACGTCAACGAAGTGCCAACTCTTGAGAAGATAGTTGTCAATATGGGTGTTGGTGTTGCCGCACAGGACGGCAAGCAGATTGACGCGGCTGTCCAGGACCTCAGGGCCATCACGGGACAACAACCCAAGGTCACCCGGGCAAAAAAATCCATAGCTAACTTCAAGCTGCGGGCTGGTATGCCTATCGGAGCTAAAGTTACCCTGCGTGGTGAGCGAATGTGGGAGTTCTTGGACCGCCTGCTATCTACGGCCATTCCGCGGGTACGCGACTTTCGGGGTATCTCCCCCGATAGTTTTGACGGTCGTGGCAACTACACTCTGGGTGTTACCGAACAGCTTATTTTTACCGAGATTGACTATGACAAAGTTGATCGTACCCGAGGCATGGATATCACAATTGTGACTTCAGCCAAAGATGACGTACAGGCCAGAGCGCTGTTTGAGGCTCTGGAGTTTCCGTTTAAGAAGAAATAACGAAAGGAATAACGTGGCAAAAAAGTCGATGATCGCCAAAGCCAAGAGAATACCCAAATTCTCGACACGCCAGCACAACCGCTGTGTACGCTGCGGTCGCCCTCGCGCCTATTACCGACAGTTCGGCATCTGTCGTATCTGTCTGCGCGAGCTGGCCAGTAAAGGCGAACTGCCCGGTGTCCGCAAGGCAAGTTGGTAGCCAAACGAGGCAGATGGGATTGTCGCGCAATGCTGCCGCTGCAACTGACAGGTGGCACGAGCGTTTGGCAAACCCGGTAGGTCTCGTTACGCCAATGGCCTAAAGACCCGACAGACCCTGTGCCAAGGCGCCTTTGTTAAGGGCAGAGGCGAACCGGTACCAGAGTTCATCATAAGAGAAACGAGGAAGTAATGTCCATGACAGACCCTATTGCCGATATGCTCACGAGAGTGCGCAACGCCAACTCGGCAAGCAAAGACATAGTGTCTATGCCCACCAGTAAAAAGCTGGTGGAGATTGCCCGCATCCTCAAAGAGGAGGGCTACATAACCGATTATCAGATTGTTGATGCCTCGCCCGTAAACCGGTTGGAGATAAGCCTCAAGTATGGAGAGAAGCGCTCCAGGACGATCCGTGGCCTCAAACGCATATCCAAGCCGGGGCTGAGGGTCTACGCCGGTAAAGATGAGTTGCCCCGTGTACTCGGCGGCCTGGGGACGGCGATAATTTCGACGTCCAAAGGCGTGATGGCCGATCGCGATGCCCGTCGAGCCGGCGTTGGCGGCGAAGTCATCGCGTATATATGGTAGGGAGAAAACATGTCGCGAATTGGTAGACAACCCGTGGTAGTGCCGGCTGGTGTCGAAGTGAACATCGACGGCAACCACGTTCAGGTCAAAGGTCCAAAAGGAGAACTCAGCCATGAGTTTTTGCCCGAGGTCAGCATCAGTCAAGAGGGCAACGAGCTCAAGGTGGCACAGGTAGGTGACAGTCGCGATGCCCGTGCCCGTTTTGGCCTATCCAGGACACTCCTCAATAACATGGTTGTAGGGGTGAACGAGGGCTTTAGTAAGAAGCTGGAGATTATCGGCGTTGGCTATCGAGCTGCGCTCAAAGGCAAGGATCTGGAGATGCAGCTGGGCTATTCTCACCCGGTTTTAGTCAAGGCACCGGCGGGAATCAGCTTTGAGTTGCCTTCTCCCACTCAAATCATTGTGTTAGGTATAGACAAGCAGCAGGTCGGGCAGGTAGCCGCGGATATTCGCAAATGGCGTAAGCCCGAACCTTACAAAGGCAAGGGAATCCGCTATGAGGGCGAGTATGTCCGGCGCAAGCTGGGCAAGGCCGCAGCCTCGGCGTAAAGGAGAAATAGCGATGGACAAACTCAAATCACAGGCTAAGACTGCCGGCTTAAAGCGTCGGCAACGGCGGGTGCGCGGCAAGGTACGCGGTACGGCCAGCTGTCCGCGGCTGAGGGTCACCCGCTCTAATGCTCATATCTATGCTCAGGTGATAGACGATGTGTCCGGTCGTACCTTGGTAAGTGCCTCATCCCTGGATGGCGAATTCAAGGCAGATGGCACAAGCGGGGCTACTGTAGCGGGCGCTGAATTGGTAGGTAAATTAGTCGGTCGCAGGGCTACTGAGGCCAAGATCACCACAGTGGTGTTCGACCGCGGTGGCCATCTGTATCATGGACGTGTCAAGGCACTGGCAGACGGTGCCCGCGCGTCCGGTTTGCAATTCTAGGAGGAGCGTACATGGCGCGTAGCAGCAAAAGAGAGACACCGGTACCAGAACTACAGGAGAAAGTCGTTTATATCAACCGCGTCTCCAAAGTCGTCAAAGGTGGACGCCGCTTTGCCCTGACAGCCCTCGTGGTTGTGGGCGACGGCAAGGGTCGCGTAGGTGTAGGCATGGGAAAGAGCCAAGAGGTGCCCATAGCCATCAAAAAGGGCGTCGAAGATGCCAAAAAGAACATGTTCAGGGTGCCGATTACCGCAGAAGGTACACTGCCGCATGAGGCGCTTGGTGTATTCGGTGCGGGCAAGGTACTGCTCAAACCGGCTACACCGGGAACCGGCGTCATCGCTGGTGGCCCGGTGCGCGCCGTTTTGGAGTTGGCCGGGGTCAAAGACGTGCTCTCCAAAAGCCTGGGTACGAACAATGCCATGAACATCGTCAAGGCTACGGCCGCCGGCCTTAAGCAATTGTCTTCTCCTCAGGAAGTGGCAGCTCGGCGCGATTTATCGGTTGCCAAGATATATGGCTGGAAGGAGTGAGCGCAGTGCCAAATGCAGCCAAAGAAAGTCCGAATAAAAGCGCGCGCAAAAGTACGACCAGGAGTGCAGGCACAAGCACAACAAAAAGCACGGGCGCAAACAAGAGTGCAGCCAAGAGCACGGGCGCAGCAACAAGCGTAATAAAGAATACGGACAAAAACATAAGCAAAAGCGCAGCCAAGAGCACAAGCAGAAGCGCGCGCAAAAGCGCGACCAAGAGCTTGAGGGTGACCCAGATCAAGAGTCCTATCGGTTTCAAGCGCGACCAGGCCGCCACTTTGCAGGCACTGGGACTGGGCAAGATCAATCGCAGTGTGTTGCAGGTAGACAACCCTGCCATACGCGGCATGCTGTTCAAAGTCAGACATCTGGTAAAGGTGGAGGAGATATAAGATGCAGCTTCATGATTTAGCGCCGGCTCCAGGGTCGACGAAGCAGCGCAAGCGTGTCGGTCGTGGGCACGGCAGTGGCAGAGGCAAGACTGCGACGCGTGGCCAAGACGGTCAAAAATCACGTGCGGGTGGCGGCAAAGGTCCTGGGTTCGAAGGTGGACAGACACCCTTGGCCCGCAGACTGCCCAAACTGCCCGGTTTCAAGAACATCAATCGTACAGAGTATCTGCCGGTCAATGTGGACCGCCTGGAGACTCATTTTGCCGACGGTGACGTCGTTGACAGCACGTCTTTGGCGGCAAAAGCTATAATCAAGAACAGTACTCTGCCGGTTAAGGTGCTGGGAGGTGGCAATTTGAGCAAGAGCCTTACTGTCAGGGTGGATAAGGTCTCGGCACGTGCTGCCGAGAAGATCGCCCAAGCGGGAGGGAAGGTAGAGCCGCCGTGCTGAGCGCACTCCTTAATGCGTTTCGCGTTCCTGATCTTCGCAAGAAGATCATCTTCACCCTGGCGATCATTGCCTTGTATCGCCTGGGTTCTTATATCCCGGTACCCGGCGTACCTATTGGCGCTTTGACCGACGCGTTTAACGATCCGTCCAATCCGTCGCTCTTGATGCTCAACCTGTTCTCGGGAAATGCTCTGAGCAACTTTTCGGTATTCTCGCTGGGTATCATGCCCTACATCACTGCGTCTATCATTATGCAATTGATGCAGGGTGTCATACCGGCTTTGCAGCGCATGGCCCGCGAGGGAGAAAGCGGCCAGCGGCGCATTACGCAAATTACCCGCTACCTGTGTTTGGGTTTGGGTTTGATTAACGCCATCGGCTATCTGTTCTTGTTCCAAAGTCCGCAATACGGTGTGGTGCTCAGCAGTGATATACCGTATTTCCTCACAGCTGTGGTCATCGTCCTCACGCTGGTTGCCGGCGTGGGTTTCATCATGTGGATGGGCGAGTTGATAACCCAGCGCGGCGTGGGCAACGGCATGTCGCTGATAATATTCGCCAATATCATCGCTGGTTTTCCCAGTGCTATCATGCAGTCGGTGAGCACGCAATCGGCGGGCATGACGATTCTGATTATTCTCGTGGTGTTGGCGGTTATCCCCGGTATCGTTTTAATTGAGCGAGCGCAAAGGCGCATTCCCATCAATTACGCTAAGCGCATCCAGGGCAGGCGAGTAATGGGCGGCCAGGCCACCTACATCCCGCTCAAAGTCAACGGAGCCGGTGTCATCCCGATTATATTTGCCTCGTCGTTACTGTATTTTCCGGCTCAGCTAGCGGTGTTTTTCAACGTGCAGTGGCTTACCGATGTCTCCAACGCTTTGTCCAGCGGCTGGATCAATTGGGTGTTGAACTTTGCGCTGATTGTGTTTTTCTGCTTCTTTTATACCTCGCTGGTGTTCAATCCAGAGGACACGGCCGACAACCTGCGCAAACAGGGCGGTTTTATCCCCGGGGTACGGCCGGGAGCCAACACGGTACAGTACATCAAGAATGTGCTTAATCGAATAACACTTCCTGGAGGTATCTACATCGGTATGATTGCTGTGATACCGTCCATCCTGTTTGCAACTACGGGCGATTCGTTGATCAGCGCCTTTGGCGGTACATCCATCCTGATTATGGTCGGCGTGGCCCTGGATACGATGAGTAAGGTGGAAAGCCAGCTCAAACAACACCATTACGAAGGTTTTTTCAAGTAGCTCCGATTTTCCTGTAGCTATGCGGTTGGGTTTCCCTCGATTTCTCTCGATGGTAACGATCGTCTTGGAACAGTTGCTCAGGAACCAGGAGTCAACGGATCACGTTACGTAGCCATAGTTTTGCACCTGTCCTGCCCACTGCTTTTGTAACATAGTCCTGCAGATTCAAGCTGATATTCAGGAGGAGAGTATGAATATAGTCTTGTTGGGAGCGCCCGGCGCGGGTAAAGGTACCCAGGCCGAGAAACTCGTGGACGTGCATGATATTGCTCACATCTCTACCGGTAATATCCTGCGCGCCGCCGTCAAGGCCGAGACCCCACTGGGTTTAGAGGCCAAATCTTATATGGATGCGGGCGAGTTAGTGCCGGACTCGGTCGTTATCGGTCTGGTCAAAGAACGTCTGGAAGAAGAGGATACCGAGAAAGGCTTCATTTTAGATGGATTTCCGCGTACGGCCACTCAGGCTGTTGCGCTGGCTTCGGAGCTGGATAAGCTGGGGCGTGGTATCGACTTTGCGATTGCCGTCAAGGTATCCCATGATGTCATTGTTGAGCGACTGAGTTCTCGGCGGCTTTGTCGGGCCTGTGGTTATATCGGAAACGCACTAGACAAAAACTGTCCAATCTGTGGCGATGTGATGTACCAGCGTGATGACGACACTCCTGAGACTATCCGCAACCGCTTGGAGGTTTATGAGAAGTCGACGGCTCCTTTGATAGATTACTATCGTGGTGCTGACTTATTGGTCGAGGTAGATGGGGAGAAGGACCCAGATGAGGTCTTTATTCAGATTCAAAAGATGCTAGCACACTGATTATCATAGTGGCAGTCGGTTATCTATCGACTTCTTACGATCAACAAGGTAAACCTTAAGGAAACAGCGCAGCCCATTGATACATATTAAGACTCCCGAGCAAATCGAGTTGATGCGCCACGCCGGACGTATCAGCGCCAAAGTGCTGCGTAAAACCGGAGAGATGGTACGTCCGGGCATCACTACTTTGGAACTAGACCGATTCGCCGAAAATCTCATAAGGATAGAGGGGGCTCGTCCGGCATTTTTGGGCTATAGCGGCTTTAAGGGTAGTATCTGCGCCTCGGTTAACGACCAGATTGTACACGGTATTCCTCACAAAGACGTACGATTGAACGAGGGGGACATCATCTCTATCGACACAGGCGCCGTCCTGGAGGGTTGGTATGGCGACAATGCCGCCACCTTTGCGGTGGGCGAGATCAGTGCCGACGCTCAGCGGCTTTTGCAGGTGACAGAGTGTGCGATGTGGGCCGGTATCGCAGCAGCCATGGCAGGTAATCGCTTGGGTGACATTGGTCACGCGGTCCAAACGGTGAGTGAGGACGCTGGCTTTGGTGTTGTTCGAGAGTACGTTGGACATGGTATTGGTCGGCATATGCACGAGGATCCCAATGTGCCCAATTTTGGCCGGCGTGGTCAGGGTATCAAACTCAAAGCAGGCATGGTGTTAGCCATTGAGCCAATGATCAACATGGGCGACTATACGACCCGCGGACCGTTTGAGGATGGCTGGATTGTCTATACCGCCGATGGCTCGCTTTCGGCACATTTTGAGCGTACCGTAGCTGTGAGTGTCGAGGGACCACCAGAGATACTGACCAAGGAATAGCGAAGTACCCACGCAGTATTTGGTGCGTTCGTTCCGTCGTGCATCCGTTCTGCCACCCCATCCGCTCTGCCACCCCATCCGCTCTGGAGCAAATACCCTGCCATAGGAATATATAAGGATATGCTCCAACTGATGTCAGCCCGTACCTGGCTGACGTAAGCCCGTAAGGCTCAGGGCTTCGCACCCGCAGGGCTCTGACAGTTCTGCAGCTGCGAAACTTGGCCAGCGCTTACTTTGTACCAAAGTAAGCGCTGGCCTCAAACAATCCTCGCTTACGCAGTACTGCCAGAGTCCTGCTGCTTCGCAAAATCGCCCTACGGATTTACGTCAGCCAGAGTAGGCGCATCGTCACTGCCGCGCCGTCTGCGGCGGCTCAGAGTAACGAAGATACGCAGGCTCGTGCTCCTCACCGTGATGCTATACCCGCCCACTATCTCACGCCTAAGTCAGTATAAAAGGCTCAAAGCGGGCCGCCAGTCTGGGGGGCAACAGCAATTCCAGCTCGGTACCCTGGCTGGTGTATTTCTCAGTAATAATACTAGTATAATCATATGCTAGTTTAACTAAGGCTCCCTGATCAAAGGGGATAAGCACCCGGGCCGGCTTCATCTGAGCGTTGGCGGTCTGTTCGATGCGCTCGTGCAAAGCCGTAATGCCGGTGCCGGTTTGGGCAGAAATGAACACCGCCTGGGGAAAGGCATCCGTCAGCTCTGTGTATTGAGTGGTGCTCAACAGGTCGCTTTTGTTAAACACCAGCACCTGTGGTGTTTTGGCCGCATCGATCTGCGCCAACACTTCGTTGACAGCCTGGATATGTTCCAGGTAATGACCGGCACAGGCATCGACGATATGTAGGATCAAGTCGGCGTTGCTGATCTCGTCCAGCGTGGACTTGAACGCCTCTACGAGGCCATGAGGGAGCTTATGGATGAAGCCGACTGTGTCGGTCAGCAGCATCTCACGGCCGCCCGGCAGTGTCAGTTTACGGGTTGTGGCATCTAAGGTAGCGAACAACTGGTCCATAACGGGGGCATCGGCACCGGTCAGACGGTTAAGCAGGCTGGATTTGCCGGCATTCGTGTAACCGGCCAAAGCCAGCCGGAATAGAGCACCACTACTCCTGGTTTTGCGCTGTACCGCGCGTTCGCGTGCCACTCCCGCCAATTCCCGCTGTATCGAATCGATACGCTTGCGTACCATCCGTCGATCGACCTCTAATTGGCTTTCGCCTTCGCCAAACCGCGAGCCTACACCACCGCCCATCCGATTGGCCACCAGATGGGCCCACATCCCGCGCAGGCGGGGCAATAGATACTGACTCTGTGCCAGACGTACCTGTAAACGACCCTCGCGGGTCTGGGCATGCAGGGCAAATATATCCAATATCAGCGCTGTCCTGTCCAGAATCTTTACACCCTTTATCTCAGATTCCAGGTTGGCCTGTTGGCTGGGCGACAGTTCACTGTCAAATAGCACGACATCAACATCTAACGCGGTTGCGAGGCTGGCTGTCTCTGCTACTTTGCCCTTGCCGACGAGTGTGCGAGCATTGGGTCGAATCAGCTTTTGGGAGACCCTTCCTACCACTTCGGCCCCGGCCGTAGACGCAAGGCTGGCCAGTTCGTTTAAGGACTCGGTCATCGGCCAGGTGTCATCGGGGCGATCGATACCCACGAGCAAGGCCCGCTCGGGCCGCTCAGCTGTCTCAAACATCGCCTCTTTGACCATAGCTGCTACCCTCTCATTTGTAGTAAGGTCATACTATCAATTTTGGTGTATCCTGTAAACTGGCGAATTACACATCAGAGGAGGTTTTATAATGCTTTGCCAAAAATGTGGTTCGGTGCGCTCGCGAGTCATCGACTCCAGACCTTCTGAGGACGGTACCCGAGTTCGCCGCCGGCGTGTGTGCGAGGACTGTGGCAGTCGCTTCACCACGTATGAGACCTACCGGTCCCAACCGCTAATCGTCAAGAAGAAGGACCGAAGTTCCGAACAGTTTGATCGCGACAAGCTGCTACGCGGCCTTATGACCGCCACAGTAAAGCGCGACGTAGCGGTGTCAGATCTGGAAAACCTAATAGACACCGTCGAAACTGAATTGCGCACGCAGTCAAAGAGTTTGATTGAATCGCATGACCTGGGCGAGATGGTGCTCGAACGACTACGGGACATTGATGATGTGGCCTATATTCGTTTTGCCTCGGTCTATCGTGACTTCAAAGATATCGACGAGTTTCAAAGTGTGCTCAAAGGAATGTAGACTCAATGTTGGCATGTGATTACGATAAAGGCGCGAAGTCTGTGAGCCGTGCCTCGGACTTGCTCCAAGTTAGTGCGAGGAGTGCTGGCGAGAAGCCCATAAGCGCTCCAATCAGAGAGGTCGAAGGGCTCGAGAAGTTAGAAAGGCGGATGTTTTGTGTCTGAGTTAGAATTGAGAGTCAAGCGTCTTAACAAGGCTACAGCTCTGCCTGCCTACGCCTACGCGGGAGACGCAGGTCTGGATCTTTGTGCTGCGACCTCGGTTGACATCGCTCCGTTTCAGCGTGTCCTTATCCCCACAGGATTAAGCATTGCCATACCTGAGGGTTTTGCCGGCTTTGTGTTACCGCGCTCCGGCCTGGCGCTTACGCGTGGCCTGTCGTTAGTAAACGCGCCGGGACTTGTCGACAGCCACTATCGTGGCGAGGTCAAGATACTTGCTCTTAACACCGATAGCCAACAGCCAATTAAAATTGAGGCAGGTGAGCGCATTGCTCAGCTGGTTGTTTTGGAGGTGGCCACCCCATCGGTCATTGAGGTCGAGGAATTGGATACGACGAGTCGTGGCAGTGGAGGTTTTGGTTCCAGTGGGCTGTAGACACCGTCTCACTCGGGCAGAGGCTGACAGGCTGCTCTATCAGGTGCCTCATATGCCGTATGTTTCGTCGGACGAGACGCTCTCTCGGACGGAGCAGGGGCTTTCAGAGGGTTTCTCCCCAACAGGCACTTTTGCCCGACCAACAGCACTACGGCGTTCTTTGTCTCAATGTGACAGCACTAAATCCGAGGAAAGTGATAGCAGATGAATTGGCATGTGTTTTTCAATAGTCAACTTAAAAAGGTCAAGCCCTATGAGCCGGGGCTCAGAGAGGAACAGGTACGCGCAATCGCGCAGACAAATTCCATTCATAAGTTGTCGTCGAATGAGTCTCCCTTCCCGCCGTTTCCGCGTGCGATAGAAGCGATGACCGCGTGTCTTCCTTATTTGAACGAATACAGCGATGGTTCGGTCCATGAACTCAAACAAGCCTTGGCCGAAAAGCACGGTGTCGAGCCGAGCCAGATTGTTGTGGGCAACGGCGTTAACGAGTTGCTGTGCCTGCTGGCGCAGTCCTGTCTGGATGAGACAAGCCATGTAGCCTATTGCTGGCCGTCGTTTGTGGTCTACCGCATGAGTGCTCAGATTGCCGGCGCCACCTTTGACGAGGTTGATATTGATGCTGACGGTGCTTATGACCTGGACGGCCTCCGGGCGGCCATACGCCCTCATACCAAACTTGTGTATCTTTGTTCGCCCAACAACCCTACGGGCGGTATTGTTAAACGCGAGCAGTTCGCGGCCTTCATCAAGGCGGTGCCCAGGCACGTCTGTGTGGTTGTGGATATGGCTTATGCGGAGTATGTAGAAAGCCCGGAGCATCTGGATCCGATGGCGTTTTTTGACGGTAAAAGGCCCCTTGTGGTGTTCAGGAGCTTCTCCAAGATATACGGCCTGGCAGGAGTAAGATGTGGTTATGGCATAGCGCCAGTTCCTGTCGTTCAGGCCATCGACAAGGTGCGCGAGCCATTCAACGTCAACACGGTAGCTCAGGTCGGGGCTTTGGCCAGTCTGAGTGATGCGGGCGAATTGGAGCGCCGTCGTACGGAAAATTCCCGGCAGCGGGCTCGACTCTACAAGATATTCCAGCGTCTGAACTTGCGCTATTATCAATCTGAGGCTAATTTTGTCTGGGTCTTTGTGCCCGACGCACAGCTCATTTTTGAAGAATTGCTCAAACGCGGTATCATCGTCCGCCCCTTTGCGGCGGCTGGTGGCCTGCGCGTAGGTGTAGGCACACCAGAGGCCACACTGGCCACTATCGAGGCTTTTGAGCATTTGTTTTGCTAACGAAACCGCCGGCGGAACTCACAGGCTGAATCTGCTGAGCGAGTTTGCCGATGGAACCCGTCGGCGGAACCCGTCGGCGCATCTGTACCGCTTGCGTCATATTTGAGGATTGAGGAGTCATCTTGTCTAGCTACACCGATATATACGCCACATCTCCTACATCCCCTGCACTGTTGAGTCGTATTCCCGCTTTGAGGGGTACGATAAAAGTGCCAGGGGACAAATCCACGAGCCATCGAGCCCTCATATTTGCTGCACTGGCCAAAGGAACTTCTGAGCTTAGGGGGCTTTGCGATTGTGCCGACATACATGCCACGATAGACGCGATCTGCAGGCTGGGGGCTATCGTTGATTTTGTTGCGGATGAAAACGGCCTGTCTGGTACGGTCATTGGCGCGATTCCGGCCCCCAGCAACGACCCTGACGAGGCCGACTTTGATGAACCATTAGCTGCCTGTGGCATTGACTCGCTGTTCGACCCACTGGAGCTCGACTGCGGCAATTCCGCGACCACGGCCCGACTCCTGATGGGCACACTGGCCGGCTACGCTATGGCCATCAAGCTCACCGGCGATGCTTCGCTGAGGCGTCGACCTTTTGGTTCGCTTATCAAGCCGCTCTTGAGCATGGGGGTGCGTATCAATCGGGGCGAGCTGGGCTGCAGGACCCCCTGTGGCATTGGCGCGGACACCCTTCCGCTGCTTATGAAAGGACGCTCGCCACTTAAAGCTATCAAATACCATTTACCGGCGGCCTCGGCACAGGTCAAAAGCGCTATTATATTAGCAGGATTGCGCGCTGAAGGGATAACGAGTGTGACCGAACCGGCACCCAGCCGCGACCACACCGAGCGGCTGCTCGGATTATTTGGCGTTGAGGTGAACACCTGTGGACAGACTGTCAGTGTGCACGGCGGACAGAGGCTCCATCCGGCCGACATCAAGGTATTTGGCGACCCCTCGGCAGCGGCTGTATTTGCAGTCTGTGCTGCGCTTATCCCCGGCTCAGAGTTAGTGGTGCCAAATATCTATCTCAATCCCACACGCCTGGGCTTTGTGGCGGTTATGCGGCGAATGGGAGCCGATATTGAGGTCGTGGCATCAGATGCAGCTGCAGGCCAGGACTTTGCGCAAGGGACGGGCAGTCTTAAAGTACGCTATGCGCCCGGGCTTACGGCTACGACGGTGGAGGCCGACGAACTACCGTCTTTGATTGACGAGGTGCCGATACTGGCGCTTTTGGCTACCCAGGCCAGTGGTACCACGGTTTTTAAGGGTGTAGGCGAGCTGCGTCACAAAGAGAGCAACCGTATTCAGGGTATTTGCGAGGGGCTTATGGCTCTGGGCGTTGAAGTGAGTGCCACTGGTGGCGTTGGTGAGGACTATGTGTTGTCGGTGTCTGGCATTGCGCGCGCGCGTTCATCTAATATTGCTATTAATTTAAGCAATTATGATGATGAGCATTATGATGATGAAGACATTGCGCGCGCATCCGGTTTTGCGTCTGGGCAGACAGCGGACTCTGAGAAATGTGCGGCAGATAGACCGGTGAACGAGCAGGTATCTACCTCTGTTTCCGGGCAGAAAGCGGCCTGCGCTGTTGGCGCGAAGAACGCTTCTCTCATATTGAACAGTCACGGCGATCATCGTCTGGCGATGGCCTGGTCGGTTGCCAAACGTGCCCTATTTCCCACGGTCGAAGTGCAGGGCCTGGAGAGTCTGGCCGTGTCATATCCCGACTTTCTCCACGATTTGGAAGCAGCAGGAGCGGTGCGATGATTATTGCCCTAGACGGCCCGGCCGGCTCGGGCAAGTCGACAATTGCCAAACGCGTTGCTTCTCAACTGGGCTTTACTTATCTGGATACCGGCGCCATGTATCGGGCAGTCGCCTGGCTTGCTTTGCATCGGGGCATCAATCTGGATGACGGCACCGCCTTGGGTCGAATAGCCGCCGACGAACCCATCGATTTTGACAATCCGTCCCAAGAGGCCCAAGACACCGAGTTGACCGGGGTATCCATAAGTGGACAGGATGTTACGACACAGATCCGTACGCCTCAAGTCGACGCTGTCGTGTCTAAAGTCTCGGCCCATGCTGAAGTGCGACGGGCGCTTGTAGATGCCCAGCGTCGCATCGGTGCCGGACGCGATGTAGTCATGGAGGGGCGCGACATCGCCACGGTCGTGTTTCCGGCAGCGGAGGTCAAAATATTTCTTACCGCCTCGCCCGAGGTTCGTGCTGCCCGTCGCTTCGTCCAAAATGCAACCAAAGACGATGCCACGAATGCTCAGGGAAGCGGAGCCGCAGGCGATACTTCTCAGGGTAACTCCGAAAAGGCCAGCTTCATGCAGGGTAATTTCGGACAGGATAGCTTTGCCAAGGGGGACGACCAGACACGCCACCAGCAGATGTTAGAGCAGATTAATCGTCGCGATAAGCTGGATAGTGAGCGTGACCTTTCGCCCCTCAGGGCTGCGACCGACAGTGTGATCATCGATACCAGCGAAATGACAATCGAGCAGGTATGCCAAAAGATAGTCGCGCTTGTTTGCCGGTGGCAATGTGAACACCAGTGCGAAGGCGCTTCTCGCCCCATTTTGCCTGCGGTCAAGCAGCACGACGATGAAGGCGATAGCCACAAGGCGGGCATTTCTCTCCAAATGCCACCCTCGATCGAGGACGCGAGAAGGTAGTCCTATGAAGCCTCTGGACTATTTTTACGACCACCCGATTGCCGCTGGTAAAGGCACGCCGTATCGTTTTGATCGGTGTCTCGCCGGTGTGGCGCGGGTGATCCTCGGACTGCTGTTCAAGCCTGTGGTGCGTGGCGCCGACGAAGTGCGCAGTGTGCCCCGGGGCTTGATACTGGCGGGCAATCATCGCTCTTATCTTGATCCGCTGTTTGTAATGCAGGCCATGCGGCCCAGGCCATCGCGCTTCATCGGCAAAGAGGAGTTCTTCAGACTACCGGTTGTCCGACGATTGGCCAGTTGGGCAGGCACGTTTCCAGTCAAGCGCGGCAGCGCCGACATGCGAGTCATTAAGCGTTCGGTAGCCATGCTCAAACGGGGCGAATTGGTCGGTATCTTTCCTGAGGGAAGTCGCGGTCGTGATGGTTCACAACGTCAGATTCATGAAGGGCTGGCACTCATTGCCCATCTGAGCAAGGCCGACGTTGTGCCTTTCAGGCTCTGGAACACCGAGAAGATCAGCCCACCGGGCTCTCGCAGGTGGCATTTTCCTCGTGTTAAGCTGGCCTTTGGCCAGCCTATGAGTCTGAGTGATCCCAAATATGACGGGCTGAGCAAAACCGAGCGCTTTCAACAGTTCAGCCAAGATGTCATGAAAGCCGTATATACCCTGCCCGAGCCGCAGTTGCCCCGCGCGGAGTTGCCTAACGCAGAGCTACCCGGAGCAGAGTTGCCCGAGGTGCCCGAGGTGCCCGAGGTGCCCGAGGTGTCCAAGTTTCCCGGCGTGGAGCCACCCGAAGTGTCTAGCGTGGAGTCACCCGAGTCGCAGCCATCAAGCCGCGTGGGCCCGAACGCAGATGACGAGTAGGCCGCTATGCTGATAAAGGTAACCGGGTGTGCTGGCTGCTCCCCCAGGCGGGGCGGTTCATCAATAGCCAGTAGGTTAATATGAAAGTATTGCTCTCGCGCTATGCCGGCGCCTGTTATGGCGTGGAACGGGCACTGGCTCTCGTCGATACGGCTGCCGCGGCCGCCCGTAACGCTGCGGACCGACCCGCTGTCTATACGCTGGGGCCACTCATTCATAACCCTCTCGTAGTAGCCAAGCTTGAGCAGCGTCACATCCATGTTGTGGCCCATGTGGACGATGTTGGCGAGGGGGTTATTGTGATTCGCTCGCACGGTGTGGCACCGCAGGTCATAGAGGCCGCCCGCGCCAAAGGGCTTACGGTAGTCGATGCCACCTGCCCGTATGTCAAAAAGGCCCAAGAGGCTGCCAGCAGGCTTACCCGCCAAGGTCATACCGTAGTCATAGTAGGGGAGAAAGGCCACCCCGAAGTTGAGGCCATCAAAGCCTATGCCGGCCACAGTCCGATTGTTGCTCAGGATGTCGCCGATCTGCCTGTGGAGCTGCCGCAAGGAAGCATAGGTGTTGTGGTACAGACCACCCAATCTGCCCAGGCTCTGGATGCTATCGTTGGCGCGTTGAGGCGTCGTGGGGTTGAGCCGCTGGTCAAGAACACGATCTGTTTTGCCACACAGCAGCGTCAGCAGTCCGCTGCATCCCTGGCTAAAGATGTCGATGCCATGATAGTGGTGGGCGGTCGCAACTCCGGCAACACCACCCGTTTGTACCAGATATGCAAGGCCGTCTGCCCCAACACCCATCACATCGAACAGGCGAGCGAACTCGACAGCACCTGGTTTACCGATGTGGCTACCGTAGGCGTTACGGCCGGTGCCTCAACGCCGCAGGACCACCTGGCCGCGGTACTTGCCGCTCTTGAAGCCAACTGAGGAAGCTATGGCCAGAATAGCGCGCGTTACGGAAGGTTCGGTGGCCGATAAGGCCGGGCTTTGCGCAGGCATGAACATCGTCGCCGTGGATGGGCAGCCCGTTGGCGACATCCTGGATTGGCTGTGGTTGTCTGCCGGTGATGACGTTGAGCTTTCTCTGACGGACAGCCACTCCTGTCACCTTATGCGAAAGCCGGGGCAAGCCTGGGGGATAAGCCTGGACGGCCTGTTGTTTGATGGCATGCGCCGTTGTGTGAACGACTGTGTATTCTGTTTCGTGAAGATGCTGCCGTCAGGCATGCGACCAGCGCTGTATGCTTATGACGACGATTACCGACTCTCGTTTTTCGAGGGCAACTTCATTACGCTCACAAATCTCAGCGACACCGATATCCAGCGGATTGTGCGCCTGAGACTCTCGCCGCTGAATGTCTCATTGCACGCGGTCTCGCCCGACTATCGTCAGTGGCTTATGGGCAAAAACCATGTGCGCGGTTTGGTGGCCCTGGAAGCCTTGTTGGATGGTGGCATCCAGGTGCAGGCCCAGATAGTGCTGATGCCCGATGCAGCAGCGCTGACACAACTGGCTCGGACTCTGGATTATATTGAACAACGCCCCGGCATCGTCGGCGTGGGCATCGTGCCCTTTGGTTACACACGTTTTTGCGCGTCATTGCCGCGACGTGGGCGCACGTCGAGCTGTGCTCTTGCCGCGCCAGACCCCGAGTCAGCCTGCTCACACACTGCGCCAGGCCCCGAGTCAGGCTGTTCTTCTGTCACATCCGGCATCGAGCTGGTGTTTCAAAGCGAGTATGCCCCATCAAAAACTGCGCCGCCGGCCTCACTGGCAGAACATGCTCGGCAGGTTATTGGACTCTTGCAGCCCTATCAGCAGCGTAGTCGAGTCAAAACAGGTAAGACCCGCTTTTATCTGGCCGATGAGTTCTATCTGCGTGCCTGGGGCGAGAAGGTTACCGAGCGGCTGCCTCGGGCAGAACACTACGATGACTATCCCCAGTACGAAAATGGTATCGGCATGCTGCGCAATTGGCTGGACGAGGCGGCGGCGTTACCGGTCCGCCATCGCCCTGCCCCTGCGATGCAGCGACACGAACCGAGCCGGGGGAGAAGCACTACAGTCGACTGTCTGGTCATTACGGGCGCAGCATTTGCTCCCACCCTCAAAAAATCGCTAAATAAAATAGCAAATTCATACCGACTGACCCCTTTCGTCCTGGCTGTGAAAAATAACTTCTTTGGTGGCGCGGTTGATGTGGCCGGGCTACTTACGGCTCACGATGTCATCGACCAGGTTGCTGCCTATCTCAAGGAGCGTCCCGGCTCTTCTCCCCCGCTTGTCTTGCCCCGCGTGATGTTCAATGATGAGGGGTTGACTCTGGACGATAAGACTGCCGCCGACATCGCCCAGGCCCTGGAGTGTCGGGTCGTCGTGGTAGACTGTAGTCCTGCGGCATTGGCCGACGCGTTAGAAACCCTGTCTGGGTTGGTTGCCGCCAGATAGATGTCACGAACGCCCTAGGCACTATGAACACCCTGGGCACTATGAGAGAGGATACGATGTCGGTACCGATAGTCGCTGTGGTTGGACGACCGAACGTAGGCAAGTCTACGTTCGTCAATCGTCTGAGTGGCTCGCGCGAGGCCATTGTCCATGAACAGCGTGGGGTCACACGCGATCGTTCCTACCACAAGGCCGAGTGGAATGGCGTTGCCTTTACCCTGGTTGACACCGGTGGTATTGAGTTTGTAAGCGATGACGACTTTGGGGCTTCCATTCGCAGTCAGGCCATGTTAGCTGCCGAGGAGGCCGACGCTGTGGTGTTTTTGGTGG
This sequence comes from Coriobacteriales bacterium, assembly GCA_031282405.1. Lineage (GTDB taxonomy): Bacteria > Actinomycetota > Coriobacteriia > Coriobacteriales > UBA8131 > JAITDU01. Next base: position 30,273 of record JAITDU010000016.1, read on the forward strand.
ACGGGACGGTCACGTCCACGTCGGGTGACCTGGACATCGCCAAGTTGCTCAAACGCGGCGGGACTCCCGTGCTCTTGGTCGTAAACAAACTGGATAATCCGGCCAACGAGGACGCTGTCTGGGATTACTACTCGCTGGGGCTGGGCACGCCGTATCCCGTCTCGAGTCTGCACGGGCACGGCACCGGCGACGTGTTGGACGAGCTTGTTGCACTACTGCCCGAGCCTGATGACGGAGAGGACAGCGATATCGAGGCCGTCAATGTGGCGATTATTGGCCGGCCGAATGTAGGAAAGTCAACGCTGGTCAACCGCTTGTCACAGACTGAGCGATGCATCGTCAGCGATGTGGCCGGCACCACCCGCGATGCCGTCGACACGTTGGTCATTCATGACGACAAGGCCTATCGACTTATAGACACCGCTGGTATACGCCGCCGCTCGCAGATAAACGAAAGTGTGGAGTATTACGGGTTTTTGCGAGCACTCAGGGCAATTGAGCGGGCAGACGTGGCCCTGCTTTTGTTGGACGCTACGCTGGGGCTCACCGACCAGGACCAACGTGTGGCCGCTTTAGCTGCTGAACGTGGTTGCGCCCTTGTGATACTGCTGAATAAATGGGACGCTCTTACGACCCTCGAAGAGCGCGAACAGCTCAGAGAGCATGTCGCTGATCGTCTGGTGTTCGTGGACTATGCGCCCAAAATCAGTATCTCGGCCCTGACAGGACGCAGTGTGCAGCGTATCTGGGGCACCATCGACACGGTCTTTGCGCATTACAGCGCGCATTACTCCACAAGTAAACTCAATACTCTGCTTACCGAGCTTCGTGATTTTGGTCACACAGTCTCCAAGGGCAAAGCGCAGCTGCGTATCAACTATGTAACCCAGACCGCCACCTGCCCTCCGCAGTTTACGTTTTTTGCCAACCATCCTCAGCTGGTAGACGATAACTACCGCCGTTACCTGGAAAACCGGCTGCGCGAGGGCCTTGACCTTGCGGGTACTCCGCTAAGATTGCGTTTTAAGGCTAAGGATCCTCAGTAGTATGCCTGGCAGTATGCTCGATAGTGTATTCGGCAGTATTTAAGGATCACACGCAGCCGAAAATCGTACGGTTCACTCCGTGTCAGATGACTGCGCAGTACCCAACGATAGAAATAATAAGTAATATATTGACTAGTTAATATAAAAGCAAAGCAGGGGAGAAAGGCGGCTCAAAACCAGATGATTCTTTACCTCGTGACGCTTGTCATCGCCCTGGCGATAGCCTATCTTTGTGGCTCCATTCCGGTGGCGCTGATTGTAGGGCGGGCGACTGCCGGCGTGGATATCCGACAGCACGGTTCGGGCAACACCGGCACCACAAATGCCCTGCGTACTCTGGGTTGGAAAGCCGGTCTTGTGGTGTTTGTGCTGGACGTGCTCAAAGGTGTCGCAGGTGGTTTAGTCATGATTGTGACTCTTGCGCTTATCGGCAACCAGGTGCCCGTAGAGGCGCAATCCGGTGTTGGTGTGGACCTGCCCCGAGCTCTGGCGTCGGTGGCCGCCATTCTCGGCCATATGTTTTCGCCGTTCATGGGGTTTAAGGGTGGCAAGGGTGTGGCTACGATGCTTGGCGCCCTACTGGTGTTGCTGCCTTTCAGTGCGCTGTGCGCTCTGGTGCTGTTTGGTCTGGTACTGCTTATCAGTCGTATTGTGTCAGTCGCTTCGATAGTGGCTGTAATCTCGGTGCCCTTCTTTACCCTGCTCTTCTACGGCCATTCTCTTACGTATGTAATCTTTACGTTTGTCCTGGCCTTTGTGGTGGTCCTGGCGCACAAAAAAAATATTATCCGTCTCGCCCAGGGACAGGAGCCGCGTATCGCGTTGGGCAGAAAAGCAGACAAGAAAGGCAGCAACTCATGAGGGTCTCTGTTATCGGTGCCGGTAGTTGGGGTAGCGCCCTTGCTCAACATCTTGCCTTGTCTGGCAATGAGGTGGTTTTGTGGGCACGCAGCGCCGCGTTGGTGGAACAGATCAATGCCAGACATGAAAACCCGGCCTATCTCTCCGACATTGTATTTTCCGAGCGCATCGTGGCTACTACTGATTTGGTGTGGGCACTCAGGGATACTCAAGCGGTCGTATTGGCTACGCCGTCAGCTGCGGTGCGAACTATCTGCCAGGCCATGGCCACCAGCTATCCTGCGACGGTACCTCTGCTCTTGCTCTCCAAAGGTGTTGAGAACAGTAGCGGAACATTGTTGCTCGATGTCATCCGAGAGGAACTGAGCCGTGGTTCTACCGTCAACGCCACTACCGGCATCGTTTCCTCTGCTCCTGCTGTTACCGACTGCAACGTTAATGGTGATAGAGGCGGCCTTGGCAACGATACCGGCAGCGGCCTTGGCAGCGATATCGGTAGCAGCCTTGGCAGCGATACTGAAAGCATCGCCGCTGGAGCCACCGTTGATAATCCAAAAAGTGTTGCGCCTCTCCAGCTGGCTGTGCTTAGCGGCCCCAACCATGCTGAGGAAGTAGCCAAGACCATGTTTTCTGCTACGGTGATAGCCTCCTCGAACTCCGACACCGCTCGGTTGTTCCAGCAGCTTTTGGCGAGTGATAACTTCAGGGTCTACACCAGTTCAGACACCATTGGTGTTCAAGTTTGCGGCGCGGCAAAAAATGTCATCGCTATTGCCACCGGCGTTGCGGTCGGCCGGAAGTTTGGCGATAATGCCACCGCGATGCTGATGACACGGGGGTTGGCCGAGATCTCACGGCTGGTCGAGGCCCGTGGCGGCATGAGTCAGACCTGCATGGGATTGGCAGGTATGGGCGACCTTATCGCAACCTGCACGTCAGTACATTCTCGCAATCGTTCCTTTGGGTTGGCGCTGGCCAAGGGTACAAGCATCGCCGAATACGAGCAGCACAGCCATATGGTCGTAGAAGGTGCTCTGGCCGCGAAGTCCGTCACGAATCTGGCACAAAACCTGGGCGTGGAAATGCCAATCTGCGAGACTATGCGCGGGGTCATCTGGGAGGGTCTACCTCTGCAAGAGACTATCCCGGACTTGATGAAACGCAGTGCCAAACCGGAGTTTTACTAACAAGCAGCTGTTTTAAGCCTGCGGCGTTGTGAGCCCTGTGCGAACTCTCAGTTGCCGTGCCGCAAAGCATATAATATCGTTAGGCGCGATTAGCGATAAAGGACGAACCATGCCTGACCAGACAACCAACCGGACGATCAATCAAAAGCCTGACCAGATGAGCAATCAGATGAGCAATCAGATGAGCAATCAGACAAGCAATCAGATGAGCAACCGCGTGCTCATTGCCCCCTCAATACTCAGTGCCGACCCGCTTAACCTGGAGCGCGACATACGGCTCTTGGAGCAAGTCGCCTGTCCGCCGGATTGGTGGCACATTGATGTAATGGATGGGCACTTTGTTCCTAATCTGACCATAGGCCCGGCCTTTGTTGCCGCGCTTAAGAAGATAACGGATATCCCCCTGGATGTTCATCTGATGATCGATAATCCGGCTGAGCAACTGGACTGGTACCTTGATGCCGGAGCTGATCTTGTCACCATTCATTTGGAGGCTGCCTGTCTGCCAGCGCAAGCCAAAAAGGAGCGTCCGACGCGCTCAAGCGAAAAAGGCACTTCGGTCGCTATTCAGGAATTGGATGCCGATGCCATAGCATGGATAGCGAGTATGCTCGCGCGTATCCGGACCGCCGGCGCAAAAGCCGGCTTATCGCTCAATCCCGGCACTGACGAGTCTTTGCTCAAGGCTTTTTACTCTCAGTGTGACCTTGTCCTCTTGATGAGCGTACATCCGGGCTTTGGCGGCCAATCTTTTATCCCCGGCTCTCTTAAGCGACTGGCCCGGATTTCTGCCGATGCCACCACCGCTCCCGATGGCTTTTTGTTGGAGATAGATGGTGGTATTGATGTCCAGACCGCTCCGGCCGCTGTAGCCAACGGCGCTAATCTGCTTGTGGCTGGCAGTGCTCTATTCGCTCAGCGCGATCCCGCGCGTGCCCTGGCGGCGCTCCGGGCCGCCGTGATCTGAGGCAACATCCCGTAGCTTTCATGCTTGCGTCTGTGCCTTCGAACACCGCAAAAAGCGGATATTTTCACCCATATTATGTGACAAGGAATCCTTAGTTTCCTTTACCATATCCGAGGATTAACAAATCCAATTAAGGGGGGCTCAACTAAGGGGGGCTCAATTGTATAGCGGTGCCATTCCTAGGAGGGAGAACCAGCATGCAAACAACAAAACTTGGCATCAGTAGGCGTACCTTTATCAAGACGGGAGGCGCTTTGGCGGCGCTGGCAGCAGTAGGCGGTAGTGTACCGTTAGGATCGTTATTCAGACACGACATTCCTCAAATCTATGCTGAAACACCGGAGACATTCGTTTGGAACCACTGCGCCGTTAACTGCCCGGGACGATGCGCGCTCAAGCTGTATGTCAAAGACGACGAGATTGTACGGGTGGACACCTACAGTATGGATACCGACGATATGGACGAGATTCAACCACGGGCCTGTCTGCGTGGTCGCAGCTATCGCGGCTGGGTCAATCATCCGGATCGTATCAATTATCCCATGAAACGGGCGGCAGGCAGCAAGCGCGGCGAGGGAAAGTATGAGCGCATTACGTGGGACGAGGCCATTGAGATCATTGCCACGAACTATCGTCAGGTCATCGAACACTACGGTCCCGAGGCTGTGTACATGAATTACTGTACCGGAAACTACGGTGTTACCGCTCGCCCGTGGTTTAGACTGCTCAACTCGATTGGTGGCGGTTTTCTATCATTTTACGGCAACTACAGCCTGGCACAATTGATGTGGATAACCCCCTACATTTTTGGTTCTAAGGTTACCGCCGGCTCAACGCTTGATGCTGCCGATGATGCCGAACTGGTTTTAGTCTTTGGCTCCAGTCCGGTCGAAACACGCCAGGGTGGCGCCGTCTCGCATCATGACTACGTGCGACTGCGCGAGAAAACCAAGGGCAAGGTATATGTCATCGACCCGCGTTTCAATGACTCTCTTTTGGGTCACTCCGATGAATGGATACCAATAAATCCGGGTACCGATGCTGCCTTGGTTTCGGCTATTGCCTATGAACTTATTATGAATGAGTGGGTAGACGAAGAATTCTTGCATACGTATTGTGTGGGCTATGACGAGGAGACCTTGCCAAACTCGGCCAAAGGTCAAAATCTTTCTTATAAGGATTATATTCTGGGAAGCGGCTACGATAAGCAGGCAAAGACCCCCGCGTGGGCTGCGCCGATTACGGGTATCGCCACAAGCAGAATCAAAAGTCTGGCACAGGAAATAGGCACGACAAAACCGGTGTTTGTGATACAGGGTTGGGGTCCCCAGCGGCGGAGCAACGGCGAGATGACCGGATGGTCAATCTGCATGATTCCGATTCTCACCGGTAATATCGGTCTGCCGGGCACCAGTAACGGCCTGCGCGAAGGTTCCTACGCCATCGCGCTGACGGGTTTGCCCGATGGCACCAATAACGTTAAAGCCAGCATCTCGGTTTTCTCGATGGTCGATGCCATCGACCGGGGCAGTCAAATGACGGAGGAAGCCGACGGTGTTGTGGGCGTTAAGCAACTTCCCTATGACATAAAGTTCGTCGTCAATTGGGCTGGCAATTGCATTACGAATCAAAACAGCGATATAAACTGGGTGCATGATGTGATGAGTGACGAGAGCAAGTGCCAGTTTGTCTTAGGCTCCGACATCCTCATGACTGATTCGCTCAAATACTCTGATGTCATCCTGCCTGATCTGTTCCGCCTGGAGCAGCCTTCGCTGATCGGCACAGGCGGCGATGGCGCCTATATGTTGGCCGGCAGCTCACCGACTTCTGTGAAATTCGAGCGGAAGTCGGCCTATGACGCGGCCACTTTGATTGCTCGCGCCCTGGGCAAAGAACAGGAGTTCACCGAAGGTAAAACCCAGGAGGAGTGGCTCAAGAGCTGCTATGAACAATCGCGCGTAAAAGACCCGCTGTTGCCTACGTATGACGAGGCCATGGAAATGGGTGTTTATACACGAAAGAATCCCAAGGGACCCACCATCATCATGGAGAGCTTCAGGAAAGACCCCATTACTAATCCCCTGGCTACCCCTTCGGGAAAGATCGAGATCTATTCCGAGAAGCTGGCTACGCATATAAGCAATCACCGTTTTGCAGACGATGACCCGGTAGCTCCCATTCCCATCTATGCGCCAGAATGGTACGGAGTCGAGACCACGACAAAGGAATACCCATTGCAGTGTAGTGGTTTTCATTATCGTGGCCGGTTGCATTCGTGTTGGGGTTCACTTGATATTATGCAGGAATTGAACCCCCAAGAAGCCTGGATCAACCCCACTGATGCTCAGGAGCGTTCCATCAAACAAGGCGACACGATACGTGTGAAAAATCAGTTTGGCGAAATCGAACTGCCGGCCAAAGTGACGCCGCGTGTTATTGTCGGTACAGTCGTTATGCCCCAAGGCGCCTGGCATGATGCCAATATGAACGGCGACCGTGTGGATAAGGGCGGCAACATAAACACGTTGACCACGCATCGTCCTTCTCCCTTTGCGAAGGGCAATCCACAACACACGAATATCTGTCAGGCAATGAAGGCATAATACGCGATCCAGCGGAAAGGCAAGGTGATATAAATGGCACAACATGCGTTTTTCTTTGATGGCACGCGCTGTAGCGGTTGCAAAACCTGTGTGTATGCCTGCAAAGACAAGAAAAACCTCAAAGCAGGCAGCACCTATCGACATGTGTATGAGTACACCGGCGGTCAAACACGCAAAGATGAACAGGGTATCTGCGTCAGCAGTTGCTTCTCGTACTCGCTGTCGATGGCCTGCAACCACTGTGAGAGTTCAATTTGTGTTCAGGTTTGCCCAACAGGTGCCATGCATAAGGAAGAAAAATACGGAGTCGTGCTCGTCGATGAGTCACGCTGCGTTGGCTGTGGCTATTGTCATATGGCCTGTCCTTATAATGCCCCACACATTGACGCGATCTCAGGACATTCGGTCAAATGCGATGCCTGTATCGATCTGTTAAATAAAGGCGAGAAGCCCGTGTGCGTTTTGTCTTGTCCAGCCCGGGCATTGAAGTTCGGCGAAGCCGGAGCTCTCCAAACTTTGGGTCAGCGCGCCGCCATAGCGCCTTTGCCTGATCCTAAATACACGCAACCGAACCTGTTCATCAAGCCCTCACGCGACACCAGGCCCTATGGGAGCCAAGATGGAGTCATCGCTAATCCCCAGGAGGTGAAATAATCATGGAGAACGCAATCACAGAGTTGCCGCTGGCATTATTCACGACGTTGGTACCGATTGGCTCAGGAGCTTTTCTTGCGCTGGCACTGGCTTTTTTGGTTCACCCATTTAGCCCTGAACAGCTAAAGCGCATTGATCGTTTAACTCTGCTGCCATTGCTTGTCATGGCACTGGGTTTCGTAGATTCAGTGTTTCATCTTAAGGATCCATTGCATATATTCTACGTGTTTACGGGCATCGGCTCCTCGCCGCTTTCCAATGAGATAGCAATCGGAGTCCTGTTCTTTGTTGTTGCCCTGATTTATTGGATGCTTGCATTTGGCGGCAAGCTCTCCCAGGCGGTCCGCAAAGGCTATGCTCTAATACTGGGAGTCTTTGCGCTGGTATTCGCGGTTTCTTGCGGTATGGCCTATATGATCGAAACGATTGTTACCTGGAATACGATCTTTGGGCCCCTGGAGATAGTAGGCATAGGTATCCTGGGTGGCATTCTGTTCGGCACCGTTATTTTGATGCAGGCAAAGGTCTATGATGATGATCTGAACAATTCTTATTGGCGCACAGCACTGGTAATAGCCAGTGTAGGACTTGTGTTGAGCGCAGGGGCGCTGGCTGCGCATATTGCGTTTTCGGCCACGGTTGTCGGCACTCAAGTCTCTGGCGCAGAGATAACAGCAGTCGCGTTGCCTTTTGGTGCGTTGGCGATTGTCGGTCTGGTTGCCTCTTTTGCTTGTTTGATAGGCATACTGACAAAAAGACGGACGGCACTGTCCATTACAGGTTTTGGCTTAGTGCTTATTGCGTCATTTTTGGGGAGAATGGTGTTTTACCTGCTGGAACTTAACGTGGGATTGTAGCATCCGGGACTGGTGCGAAAGCGAGATAGTGTGAGCAAAAAGATCGAACCTGACGTAACATCTGCCTCAATGTTGGAACCAGTGTCTGACTTTGCGTTTGATTCAGTATCCGATCCAGCGCCTGATGTGTGCGAGGCCATCGCCTTCATTGGACGGATCCTGGGCTCATTTTTTAGTTATGGGCCACCACAAACGAGAGAGGCGCTAGCGTCCATCGCCTCTCTTGATGTACCTGCTGCTGCTGAGGAGTGGCCGTTCGTCGACACAGACGCGGCATTACTCAGTCTCAATCTGATGCAGGCAGGTGCACTACCGTATGCGGATCCCAACGCCGATGCGGCCGCACAAGACGTTTTGCTTTGGGAGTACCGCCGGCTTTTTATAGGTCCCAATCGTAAGCCAGCTCCTCCCTGGGGCTCGGTGTATACCGATAAGGAGTGTGTCATCTTTGGCTTGAGTTGTCTTGACCTGCGGCAATGGATGCGTCAAAACGGTGTCAATCGCCAGACAACGCATCGTACGCCCGAGGATCATATTGGTGAGTTGTTGTTGCTCATGGCCTGGCTGGCGCAACATCGGCCAGAGTTACTCGGTGCATTTCTCTCTCAGCATGTACTCACCTGGTCTTCACACATGCTCGCACAGCTTGCGCGTGGTACCGAGCATCCCTTCTATGTGGGCCTGGCCTACCTTACCAAAGATAGTCTGGAGGGTATAAAGGATACGCTTGAACTCCAGGTGCTTTATCCGATATACTATCGCTGATATTCAAACAGCATAGTACAGGGGGAACCATGGGAGAAGCCCAGAGATTGGGATTGAGCCAAAGCGAGCCTGTCAAACTCACTAAGCCCAATGCCCAAAAACTTCACAGACGTGAGACATCGACCGTCCCGGCCGCTCAAACGCCACCGTCAACAAGCGCACAGGCGCGTTTTTTGCCTGATTTCGAGCACGACAGCGAAAACCCAATGCGAGTCGCTGTAAATACATGGTCTGGCGAGTTGCACTATCGCGACCGTATCTCCAAACAGGTCGTGCTGTTGCAACAGCACTATCATCTCACCAATCGTGAGGCCGAGGTGCTTGAGGAGATTGTTCGCGGCAACGGTGTTGCACGCATCGCCACGAAATTGTTTGTTTCCGAGAACACGATTCGTACCCACGGCAAGCGGTTGTATGTCAAACTGGACATTCACAAAAAACAGGAATTGCTTGACCTGGTCGAGATGTTTGTGCCCTAAAATGAGTCCTGACTGTCTTAGCCGTAGCCGAATTATGAGGTATGAATGGCACATCGTATCCTGATAATCGAGGATGACCGCATGATCCAGCAAGAACTCAGGACCCTGCTGGAATCCTATCATCATACCGTTATTACTACGGACGACTTTATCGATGTCGTCGACTTTGTCATCGGAGAGGATCCCGATCTGGTGCTGCTGGATCTGAATCTACCCTTTTACGACGGCTATCATGTCTGTCGTGAGCTACGCAAGCACTCTCGCGTACCGATAATCGTTGTGACCAGCAAAGACAGCGAGATGGACGAGCTCATGAGTATGAACCTCGGTGCCGACTACTTCGTAACTAAGCCCTATAACACCAGTATTCTCATGGCCAAGATCACGGTTTTGCTGGATCGTACCTATGGCCAGGTACCCACGCGGATAATTCGCCAAGGCGAACTCAGCCTGGATCTGGGATTGAGCATGGCCTGTTTCAGGAACAAAACAACAGAACTCACGAAAAACGAGTCGCGTATCCTGCAAACTCTGATGGAGAATGCTGGTCGAATAACCAGTCGAGAAGAGATCATGGATGCGCTTTGGCAAACCGACAGCTTTGTGGACGACAACACCCTGACGGTGAACGTAAACCGCCTGCGCAAGAAGCTCGCTTTGATAGATGCCCAGGACCTGATTAAGACCCGGCGAGCGCGGGGGTATCTGTTGTGAGTCCTCCCAGAGTACAGCAAGCTCCGGGAGCGCTGGGGACGGGCGATTTTTTGCGCGGCAAGGCCCCGTATCTGGCGATCGTTGCTCTTGTCACCGTGATAACGATCTTGCTTCTGACGCGTGTATATGCCGTGGACACGCCGCTTGCGCTCTTAGCTTCAGGCATACTGCTGGTAGGTAGCTTGCTGGCACTCGTACCGGAGTTTCTTATAAAGCGGCGCTATTATTGCGAGTTGGCAGACGCGCTGGCGCATCTTGAAAAAAAGTACCTCTTGGCCGATGTCATCGAATACCCGGATTTTGTTGAGGGCAGAATACTTTATGACACGCTACGCCTGACGGGAAAGTCGATGAACGACGAGATCGCCCACTACGAACTGAAGACCCAGGAATACCGCGAGTACATCGAGATGTGGGTGCATGAAATCAAAACTCCGCTCGTTGGTATGAAATTACTGAGCGAGAACACGAAGATGCGCGAGCTTTTGACCGAGTTGGACAGGACTGAATTTTTAGTCGAACAGGTACTGTATTACGCCCGTAGCAATGCAGTGGAAAAGGACTACCAGATTAAACAGACAGACCTGTCTGAACTCGTCGGCACCGTCATTAAGAATAACGCCCGGCTACTCATTGCTCATAAGGTTAAAGTAAGAAATACCGGGCTTGCGCACACGGTCTTAACCGACGCAAAGTGGACGACGTTCATCTTGCGTCAAATCATAGATAATGCGGTGAAGTACCAGGCTACGACGCTGGGATTCAGCGCTCGTGCCGAGGCCGACGGTGTCAGACTGTGTGTACGTGATGACGGGGTCGGTATCAGCGATGCCGACATCGGCCGGATATTCGAGAAAGGTTTTACAGGGGAGAATGGCCGCCGCTTTGGTAGGGCCACCGGTCTGGGACTCTATATCTGCTATCGGCTCTGCCAGCGTCTAGGATTGGGCATAGCTGCGCGATCAGCTCCCGGACAAGGTACGGTCATTGAGTTGTACTTTCCCAGGCGTCATCCGTTGGAATACTAATATAAATATATAATAGTATTTTGGATGGTCTGCAAGAGTAGAAATTGCCTTACAACCGCCTTGAGGTATACCTGCCACGTTGTGCAAATAGAGGGTAGGGTATTACCTTACAGAAATGTAAGGCATTTGCACGTCAATTTTGTGGCACGTAGAGCCAAAGACGGTTATCGTAAGGATTGCCATCGAATCTTACCGGAGATCGGCTGGTTGGAAAAAGAGACTCTCTTCTCAAACCAGACTTTAGCGCTTTGATGTCTCGCAGGCATCCTGGTAGGTACCTGCATGACAAATAGATCGACTACAAACAAGAAGGAGGCATAGAGATGCCAAATATTCTGCAAACTGTCAATATCGTCAAGTATTACGGCAATAAAGGCAACATCACGAAGGCCTTGACCGGTATCAGCTTCGATGTTGAGAAGGGCGAGTATATCGGAGTCATGGGGGCATCCGGTTCTGGCAAGACCACCTTGCTCAACTGTATATCGACCATCGATTCTGTTACTTCCGGCCATATCCTAATTAACGGCCAGAATATCACCGAGATGGATCGTAGGTCGCTTGCACGGTTCAGACGTGAGCACCTGGGCTTTGTGTTTCAGGATTTCAATCTGTTGGACACGCTTACGTGCTTTGAGAACATCGCTCTAGCCCTGACCATCCTCAAAATACCGCCTCGGCAGATAGAAAAGAGGGTCAAAGCAATAGCGCAGGCACTCAATATCGGCGAGATTCTGACAAAGTACCCCTATCAGGTATCCGGTGGTCAAAAGCAACGTGTGGCCTGCGCACGAGCTTTGGTTACTAACCCGAGTTTGGTACTGGCAGACGAACCGACCGGCGCGCTGGATTCCAAGTCTGCCGGTGCGCTGTTGGAGAGTTTTCGCCACTTGGTGCATACTCGCGCGGCTACGATACTGATGGTCACGCATGACGCTTTTGCCGCCAGTCACTGCGACCGGATACTGTTCATTCGTGATGGCAAGCTGTTTTATCAGTTGGTACGCGCTACCGAGACGCGCAAGCAATTCTTTGACAGGATCATCGAGGTAGTTGCGCTTATGGGAGGCGACAGCGACGATGTTAGCTAAACTAGCGCTTGGCAATGTTCGCAAGAGCCTGCGCGACTACACGATATACTTCATCACTATCGCCTTTGGTGTGTGTATCTTTTACACGTTCAACTCCATAGAAAGCCAACAGGTGATGATAAACGCGACCGAGAGCCAGCAGATGGCCTTGAAACTGCTCGGCGGGTTCATGGATGCGTTTTCGGTATTTATCTCCCTCGTTTTATGCTTCTTGATTGTATACGCCAATAACTTCCTTATCAAACGTCGTAAGAAGGAGTTTGGCATCTATCTTATCCTGGGGATGGAGAAGCGCTCTATCTCGTGGATACTGGTATTGGAGACAGTATTGGTGGGGCTTGCCGGTTTGATCTTTGGCATCATTTTGGGTATCGTGGTATCTCAAGGCATGACACTCGTGACCGCCTGGATGCTTAATAGCGAGGTAACCGCCTACCAGTTCGTGTTTTCGCAGATAGCAACCATAAAGACTGTCATCTACTTTGGTCTGACCTTCTTGCTGACCTTGATCTTCAACATCATCACCATCAATAAGCAACAGCTGATAGACTTGATCAACAGCGTTCGCAAAAACGAACGCTTTACACCGCCCCATCTGATACGCTCGGTTTTGCTGTTCATAGGAGCGCTCGGCTGTATCGCAGTGGCATACTATCTGATGTCCCAGGGCACACTGTTCAACGACCAGGTAATATCCCTGGCGATCATCGCCCTTATCGTCCTTGGGACGTTCGTATTCTTCTTGTCGTTGTCCGGCTTTTTTCTTAAACTCCTCCAGCAATGCAAAGGATTGTATCTGCGCAACCTCAACATGTTTATACTGCGCCAGATCAACAGCAGGATACACACGAATTATGTTTCGATGGCCTTTGTGTGCCTCATGATCTCCATCGCCATAGCCGCCCTGTCATCTGGCACGGCTATTGCTGGTGCCATTACTGCCGAACAGAGGGATGATTCTCCCTTTGACGCTACACTGTCGATTCAACGGACGATTGCCAAGGGCACTGATGAATTGGCAGTTTATGCGCCACTTGATATTCCTCGGGCCTTGCAATCCCAGGGTATCGATCTGGATAGTCTGGGCGTATCCTGGGTGGCTCTACCCCTTTACAAAGGACCTGCGGAGCTGAATATCCAACTCCCGGATGGCTATGTGTCTGATCTTGTGCCCAATATAATACGCCTGTCTGACTATAATGCCGCAGCTGCTCTGCGTGGAGAAAAACCGCTCACTCTGTCAGATGGGCGCTTTGTCCTCAGGGCCAACCAACCCGAAGGGGTCTGGAAAGATGCGCTTGTGAAGTATTTGGAGGGTAATCCCACCATAGATATCGGCGGTAGCAGGCTGAGCACCTCGCTGGAGTTATTCAATACCACGATAATTGAGACTCTGGCCACTCGGACGACAGCATTGGATGTCATTGTGTCTGATGCTGTTGTGGACGCAGCTGTTCAAAACGGCAGTATCCTACCGGTACACAGGACCATCGTGGATATTGACTATGGTACACAGACAAAGGAGAGTACGGTCGTAGATGACGCATTGGCCCAACTTGTCAACGGCCGAAGCATCGTCAGCGCTGACGGGGTCGAGCTTGGCTTTATACTGGAGACTAAAAATAACGTCATGCAGACAGGGAGCTCTGCAACTACCATTATCTCTTATATAGCTCTTTATCTGGGCATGGTATTTCTCATAGCCGCGGCCGCGCTTCTGGCCATCGCGCAGCTCTCGGAGACCAGCGATAATGTGAGTCGATACCGGCTTTTGTGTAAGATCGGTACCGAGGAACGAATGCTGCGCCATGCTCTGTTTTGCCAGATAGCCATCTATTTTGGCGCGCCACTGCTCTTGGCGTGCGCACATGCTTTCGTGGGTATTCTTGCGTTAAATTCTACCCTGAGTACAATGAAGGGCATGGACCTTTTAGGTAGCAGCCTGTTCGCGGCCCTTGTGATGGTTATTATCTACGGCGGCTATTTCCTGGCGACCTACCTGGGTAGCAGAAGCATTCTGGATCGCGAGGCGATCCGTCAGATCGCTGTTGACTAGCAGACTTGCGCGTAGTCTTGATGTGCGTCTTGAGCAACTGTGCCCTAAGCGACTGTGCCGGTGGTTCAGGAGCTTGGGGCGCACGTTGGCGCAACGAGTCGCAATGAGTCTGTGACAGCGTCTCATCGGCGGGCACTGAACGGCGCGAATATGCGCGTGCATTCTGGCGTAGGGAACCTATGCCTTGATTATCCGTGCTTGTGTTTTCTTGGCGGCTTGAGCCACGTGCTTTACGAGGACGCTCGTCGTGACTGTGCCCACTCCACCGGGCACCGGTGTGATTGCGCTGACAATCTCCTGTGCGGAAGCGAAATCGACATCGCCGGCCAGCGAACCATCCGTCAAGACGTTGATACCCACATCGATAACGATCTGGCCGGGCGACAGGTGCTCGATGCCCACCATGCCGGCGCGGCCAACGCAGGCCACTACGATGTCAGCCTCTCTGACTACAGACGGCAGGTCGGCAGTACGCGAATGGGCAATCGTGACAGTGGCGTTACGGGCTAGCAGCATGTGGGCCACCGGCTTACCCACCACAAGGCTGCGGCCGATTACGACCACACGGCGACCCGCTATCTCGATGCCATAATGATCAAGGATCTCCAGGCAAGCCTGGGGGGTGCAGGGGTTAAAACCTCTGTCTTCGCCCGTGAACACTCCTACCACCGAGGCATCGGTGATGCCGTCGATATCCTTATGGGGTGCCAACGTGTTGCGTGCGGTATCGTCATCTATATGCGTCGGCAGGGGACGCAACAGCAACACGCCGTGGGCAGTATCGTCGCTGTTAAGCTGTTGGATGGCCGCTACCAATTCTGCTTGGGAGCAATCGTCTGGCAAGATGAGTTCCCGTACCACTACACCCACCTGTTCGCAGCGTCGGGTGGCTCCGCGGGCGTAGGCGACAGCATCCTCGCGTTCACCTACGCGCACGATGACTAAGGTCGGCCGTGCACCCTGTGCGGTCAATACCTCTACGAGTGCGGTGGTTGCCTCGTTCATGGCTGCGACCACGGCGGCTCCTTTAAGTATTTCTGTCACGTGCGTTCTCCTTCCTATATACTATTATATTAGCATCAATCTTGTGGAAGCAATTGAAGCAGCACACCCTCATAGGCGGCCTCGGCACGGGGTAGATATTCGGCGAGCAGGGACTCAGCTTTGGCGTTGTAGCCACTCGCCTGCTCAGTGTCGGTCATCAGTCTGGTATTGATGAAGACGTTGAGGCTTGCGGCCTTAAGCGCCGCCTGGCACAGCACAGCACCAACACCGGCATCGCTGATAGCAATGCGCGCGCCTATCTGCCCAAAGCGTTCTAACACGACTATGGCTCGCGCGCAGGCCTGCATAATGCGCAAAGGCACTTCGCAACAGACAACAAGGCATCGTTCCAGTATCTCGGTCTTTTGCGCGCGCTGTTCATCGGTGTTGGTGGGCAGACCATAGGCCTCGGACAAGGGTACAAAGGCCTCGGCATCAGCGTCAACAAGTTTAAGGAGTTCATTTTGGAGGTCGTCGGACTGTTGTTTGAGTGTGACGATTTCGTCTTGAACAGTGGCGTACTTGGCTTTGCCAAGGGTCAGGCTGCCCACCATGTTGCCCAACGCTACGCCCAAAGCCGCTACCAGCGCCGCGGTGCCACCACCACCGGGCACCGGGGCCTTGGAAGCCAAACGTTCGATAAACGCGGGACTCGTGAGTTCATTAATACTTATGTAGCTGCCCATAGATATTACCACCACCTCAGAATAGTCCACTGATAACACCGCGCTCGTCAACATCGATACGTTCGGCTGCCGGAACCTTGGGCAGACCCGGCATGGTCATGATGTCGCCTGTGAGCGCCACCACGAATCCAGCCCCGGCCGACACCTTAAGATTGCGCACGGTTATCGTAAATCCTTGCGGCGCACCCAAAAGAGCAGGGTCATCGCTGAAGCTGTACTGCGTCTTGGCGACGCAAATCGGTAGTGTACCAAAACCTAATTCAGTGAGTTGACCTGCCTGTTTTATAGCCTGCGCTGTAAACGTGACGCCGTCGGCATGGTATATCTTTGTGGCGATAGCGTCGAGTTTATCCTCGATAGGCATGTCCAGATCATAACTGAACGTAAAGTCGTTTGGCTGTTCTATCAACGCGAGCACCTCGCGGGCTAAAGCGATGCCTCCTTCGCCACCTTTCTCCCATACCTCCGAAAGCGCGACATTGACGCCGATCTCTCGGCATTTTTGCTCCACAAGCTCAAGTTCGGCTACGCTATCGCTGGGAAAGCGGTTAATAGCCACGACAGCCGGCAGCTTGTAGACCGTAGTGATATTTGCAACATGCTGAAGCAGATTGGGCAAACCGGCCGCCAGTGCGGACAGATTCTCCACAGCGAGATCGGCTTTGGCTACGCCGCCATGGTGTTTCAAAGCGCGTACGGTAGCCACGATAACTACTGCACGGGGATTGAGCTCTGCCAGGCGGCATTTGATGTCCAAAAACTTCTCGGCACCCAAATCAGCGCCAAATCCGGCCTCGGTTATCGCCACATCGCCCAAGCGTTGCGCCAGGCGTGTGGCCATGACCGAATTACAACCATGCGCAATATTAGCAAACGGCCCACCATGAACGAAAGCCGGCGTTCCTTCTAGGGTCTGTACCAGGTTTGGTTTGAGCGCGTCTTTGAGGAGCGCGGCCATGGCACCGGCGGCACCGAGATCTGTGGCGGTGACGGGCGCGCCGGCGCGGTTGTAAGCCACAATGATACGCCCACAGCGCTGTTTGAGGTCGCTGATTGAGTTGGCCAGACAAAGTATGGCCATAACCTCTGAGGCTACCGTGATGTCAAAACCATCCTCGCGCGGCACGCCGTTAGCCCGAGCACCCAATCCGTCGACGATTGAGCGCAGTTGCCGGTCATTCATGTCCACGGCCCTGCGCCAGGTGATGCTGCGCGTGTCAATGTCCAGAGCATTGCCCTGATGGATATGGTTATCGAGCATGGCGGCGAGCAAATTATTAGCTGCGCCGATGGCATGAAAATCGCCGGTAAAGTGGAGATTGATGTCTTCCATCGGTATCACCTGTGCCCAACCGCCGCCGGCAGCTCCACCCTTGATGCCAAAAACCGGGCCGAGGGACGGTTCACGCAAAGCGACGACGGCTTTTTTGCCAAGGTGGCACAATGCGTCAGCCAGACCAACGGTCGTCGTGGTTTTGCCCTCACCGGCCGGCGTGGGATTGATGGCTGTAACCAAGACGAGCGCGCCGGTTTTTTTTGGCTTACCACTATCGTCTTGCAACACATTAAAGTCCACCTTGGCCTTGTGAATGCCATATTGCTCAATGTCGGATGGGGCGAGCCCCAGTTCGGCGGCAATCTCGGCAATCGGGCGCGGTGTAGTAGATTGGGCAATCTCGATGTCAGAGAGCATGGGTGGTCCTTTCCGGTTTGGGTCTGAGCTTACAGGTCTGAGCTTACAGACCTGGGTCTGTGGGCTCGGCTCGTGGGCCTGATTGTGCCGGGTGGCTCTATCGCTGTGGTAGGAACTGCTCACAGTTGCGGGAAACGCGATTTGTAGTCGGCCCTTTTGCTGTGGTTGGGAAGGAAACTTCCTGCGACAACGCGCGGCTTCAGGTGGTTTCAGGTGCGGGGTGTGGCCTCAAACATTCCGTCTCGGTAAGCCTGCAGGTAGTCCATACAGTATTCATCTTTACCTAACAGGGCATTGGTAGCATGCAGTGTGGCCTGCATGCTCGGCGAGGTTGGGTCCATGATGGCGCTGTCCATACCAGCGGCCATTGCCAAGGCCAAAAACTGTGTGTTTATCGCTCGGCGAAAGGGCATACCAAAAGAGATATTACTGAGCCCGGACGTAAAGTGCACCGTTGGGTACTCGGCATGAATCAGGTGGATAGCCTCGGTAAAATTGGCCAGTGAGTCCTGTTTTGTGGCCAGGGTGGTCACCAAGGGGTCAATGAAGATGCGCTCGGGGGCTATGCCGGTCTCTGCAGCCTGATCGATCATCTTGCGCGCGATTTCCAGCTTGATTTCCGGGTCGTCCGGGATGCCGTTCTGGTCGCAGGTCAGGGCCACTACGCCCCATTTGCTCTCGGCAATGACCGGAAAGACCACATCACATTTGGTTCGACCATCATCTACCGTCTCCATCGACACGGAGTTCAACAGACCGGCGCGCTGAACCAATCCTCGCATATCTAAGAGCAGCTGCGGGTCGGAACTGTCCAGACAAAGCGGTGTGTCGCAGGACTCCTGTACCAGTCCAATCAGCCATTCTAAAGTCTGCTGCTCCAACTCCTGGGATGTGCCGGCACAGATATCCAGATAGTTTGCTCCGGCCTTTGTCTGCGCCTTGGCCAGTTGCCTGATGTACTCGGCATCCTGAGTCTCGATGGCAGCCAATGTCTTGGGGATAAAACCGTTGATCTTCTCGCCAATGATTATCATCTGTCCTCCTCATGTTGCTGTTTGTCTGGTATCGCCTCTGATGCCTCGGTCGACATCCTTATTGCCTGTACCGGGTCAAGCGGCTCGCGCTTGGCGGCGTTATCGCGCTCGTGAGTGTAGTTGCTCCAAGCCGACGTCTTATCCAGGTTCCAGTCGCTGGCCGGGGTGAGATAGCTGCCCAGTGCAGCTAACTCATCATGTTTTTTGAGCCGGTGATAAGCCTTGAAATGCACGCAGTAGCGCTCATGGGGATACACCTCGCACCAACCCAGGAAGCTGCCGCCGCAGGGCCCGTTGCGTTGGCATTTGGGGCATTCGGCCATCGGACAGCTGAATACAGTGGCCTCCAGTCCGCAGTCGCCACAATCCTGACAGCCATAGAGAAAGGCCTTACCCAAATGCTCAAAGGTATGTTTGCGCTGTCGGCCACGCTTGCGCTCCTTGCGGTCCATTATTCGACTGAGCAAAGGGTAGCCGCGTTTGTCTTTTGTGAGCACCCAATAATGGAAGAAGCGCGAGAGGCCGTAGCCCTTGAACAGTGCGCGTTCGTGGCGCAGTTCGTTTCGGGGAGAAGGTCGTGGTCGATCAGGCCGATCACAGTCAGGGGGTTGGTCCGCTTCGGGTCGGCCTGTGGGCCGTGAGCTTGCCGGCTGCGGGGCCGTGGGCTGTGGATCTATTGCTGTGGCCGGAAGATTCGATTGATCCTCGTTCGCCGTCGGTCCGGAGCTTTTTTCTCCCGATTCTGGCAGGTACAGATAAAAGCCGTCGGGATGTCCATAGTTCATACCCTGCGCGAGGCTTTGCCAGTCTGTCTGCAGCTCCTGTGCCCGGTCGAGCACCTGCACTACGGTCTGGGCGTTGAGCCCCAGACCGCCTATATGCACGCCGGCGTAGCCCAGTCCACGCGCGATGGCGATCTGCGCTGCTGCTCGCTCCAGGCGCGCCCGCTTGCCTTTATCCGGATGTGTGCTTTCTAAGGCAAGTTCATCAAGCAGCGCGTCACTAACGTAGCAGCCCGGGAACTTGCCGGCACTCATGAGCCGTCCGATACCGGCGTTTAAGATGAATACGTTGGCTATGACGGGCAGCGCGTGGCCCTTCTCTCGCAGATACCACAGCAGCTCTTGCATCTTGCGCGCATCAAAGCCCAACTGCGAGATGATGAACTGAGCGCCGGCGTGGATCTTCTTGTCCAGCTTTACGTACTGGGTGATGGTTTCGGCTTCGGTCCATTTAAACGGACTGACCACGACACCGGCAAAAAAGTGCGCGGGCTTCTCGCATCGTACGGTGGCAGGGTCGCCTCCTGTAGGCGCGCTGGTCCTCGTTGCGCAGGGTAGTCCCGCATTCATCTGTGTTATCAGTTTGAGAAGTTGAACGGGATCGAGGTCAAAGACCGGCTTTGACAAGCCACTCCAGCCCGAAGCGGGATAGTCACCCGTCATGACCAACACGTTGCTTACACCTTGGCGCTCCAGGGCATAGAGTTGACTCTGTAGTTGGTTGCGACTGCGGTCTTTGCAGGTCAGATGCACAAGAGGCGTTATCCCGGCTGCCATGAGTTCGGCGGCAAAGGCATCGGCAAACAGCGCGGCATGACCGCTGGGGTTGTCCGTTACCGATACCGCGTGCACTCGGCCGGTTGCATGAATACGCTGGGCTTCGGAGAATTCGGCCAATTGGGAGTCCTCACGCGCACCGCGGCCAGGGACGACCTCGCAGCTTACGGCGAACTCGCCAGACAAAAGTGCGTCGCGAAAGCGATTGGGCAAGACAGTTCCTTCCTTTTAGTGCGAATTTACCTATTGTAACTTGTTGTGACCGGCAGACAAGGCTCAATTTATGGCTTACCGCTAGCGGCAGGGCGCGTGTCCTTGATGCAATATTCCTTATGCGGGCACGCTACTGTTTGTGCATGGGGGTCGCTCTTTTGTTGTACGCCGCAGCCAGCCTGGGCATGATTATTGTATGATAGGAGTTGATTGGCCTTTGGCTTGTCGGCTCTTGATCGACTGGCTTGCCGACTCGTTTAATGGAACGAGAGGATTATGGAATGGAATTGAGCGGCTACAGCTCTGACAAAGTCATCATACTAGGGATAAACGTAGGGATAAACGCGTGTCGCAGGCGACTATAACTATCTATTGTTCGGGCGATGAGACACCCTTGACCGTACCTGTTACCGCTGGACAGTCGCTTCTCGATGTCTTGCAGGCTCAGCACCTTTCGCTGTTGGCACCATGTGGTGGGGCCGGTACCTGCAAGAAATGCCAGGTCCTCGTGCGCGATGCCTACGGTTCTGCTTACCGGTTAGCCTGTCAGACGCCGGCCACACCGGGTATGACTATTGATCTGGCTGCCTCAGGCACCCAGGATTTAAGTATCCAGAGTGTCGGCAACACGCTTGTGGCACAACGATTTGCGCCTGATGCGGGTGCGGCCGGTCTGGGTGTGGCCATTGATCTGGGCACTACCACTGTGGTCTGCCGCCTCTATGATCTGGCTGACGGCGAGCTTGTGGCTTCCAGCGCGCGAATAAATCCCCAGATCACCTTTGGTGCCGATGTTATCAGTCGCATTGAAGCCGTCACCAACGGCAAGCTCGATGAATTGAATGAGCTTATCACGAGTACTCTCAGCGAGTTGATAATCCATCTTTGTGAACAGGCTACCACCACTGAACTCACTCATATCTATCTGGCTGGCAACACGGTGATGCAGCACCTGGCTGCCGGCATCTCTCCCGAATCCATCGGTGTGGCACCGTACACCCCTCACATGTTGTTCGGTACAATGTTCGATATTTGTGGCCTGCCTGCCCCGGTGTTCCTGGCACCGTGCGTCTCGGGTTATGTGGGTGGCGATATTACGGCGGGACTCTTAGCCTGCGACATGATACCCGAGCACCTGTCACAGCCAAAACTGTTGTGCGATCTGGGCACCAACGGCGAGATCGCCCTGGGCGGCCCTGAGGGTATCGTCTGTTGTGCCACTGCTGCCGGTCCGGTGTTTGAGGGGGGCACTATCCGCTTTGGTATGCCTGCGCTACCGGGTGCCATCAGCGCGGTGAGTTTTGCTGACGAAACGGGTTTTATTCTTGAAGTTCTTGGCGACCAGGAGCCTGTGGGTATCTGTGGCAGTGGGCTCATCAGCACCGTGGCTTTCCTGTTGGATCAGGGTATTGTCGACAAAACCGGGCTGTTACGAACCACCGATCCGCCTCGGGCCCTTGCTCCTCTTGTCGGGCACGAGGACGGCGTGGCTGTCTTTTACCTCACTGCAGACCGCTCGCTGTATATCAGTCAACTTGATATTCGCAACGTGCAACTGGCAAAAGGCGCTCTGGCTACAGGCATCGCAACGTTACTGGCAGACGCGAATCTTACCGTCAGCGACCCTGTGACTGTCTACCTTGCCGGCGGTTTTGGCCAGGCACTTGATATTGAGAGTGCGGTGCGTATTGGGCTGATACCCCAGGCGTTCAGTCACTCAGTACAGCCCGTAGGTAACTCCGCCATCGAAGGCATCAGTGCCGCTTTGCTTTCTGGTCAGGCCCGCGATACGCTTGAACAGATCGCCCGACACTGTCGTTACAAAGAACTGGCCGTTACAGAGGACTTTGACAATCGTTTTTTGGATTCCCTGAGCCTGGAACCCTGGGGCTAAATCCTCCGCTGAGTCTCTCCGGACCTCGGTAGATACTGGAGTCAGAGTCGGCAGTGCCTTAGTGTTGAAAAGAGAAGCTGACCAAATAACAACAGGATCGGCGGTCTTCCAACGCTTGTGAGAGCAAGTCCGGTACGCCACCCCTTAGCTGTGTCGTTGTTGACAGCCATCGTCTTGCCGCTTACCATAAATGCGAAACGATGAAATGACCCCAAGGAACACGACCACTTTGACCATTGGAGGATATCATGACTAAGGATCTGTTTGATTTAAGCGGTAAGGTTGCGTTGGTGACGGGTGGCTCCTCTGGTTTGGGAGTGCAGTTTGCCAAGGCACTGGCCAGCAAAGGAGCCGACATTGCCCTCATTGCCCGCCGTGTGGAAAAGCTGGAGGCTACCAAAAAGCAGGTAATTGATGAATACGGCGTGGACGTGCTGGCACTGCCCTGCGATGTGTTGGATGTCGCCCAGATCAAAAAGACCGTAGGTGCCATCAAAGAACACTTTGGACACATCGACATCCTTGTCAACAATGCCGGAACTGCTCGCAATGCCCCGGCTGACGAGCAGTCTGATGAAGATTGGAAAGCCGTTATCGACACTAACCTCAATGCGGTGTACTATGTGGCGCGCGAAGTGGGCAAACTCATGAAGGAGCAACAGTACGGCAAGATCATCAACCTGGGCTCCATTCATTCTGCCGTTGCCATGCGCAGCTTGGGTATCTCTGGCTATTGCGCGTCCAAAGGCGGCGTCTTGATGCTCACGAAGGAACTGGCCAACGAGTGGGCTAAAGACGGCATCACAGTCAACGCTATAGGGCCGGCCTATTTTGCCTCAGAGATGACAAGCTCTGTGATAAATGATGAGGGCTTCTTAAAGTTGGTAGAACTGAGTTGCCCGATGGGTCGTCCCGGTCGAGCCGGCGAGTTGGACGGCGCGCTGATCTACTTTGCCTCTGATGCTTCTTCTTATACCACCGGGCAGATACTGTGGATAGACGGCGGCTGGACGGCTATCTAAGTCCTCTGCTTTTGCGAGGAGCTTAAGCGACGTGGCAATGACGGGATGCTGCATTGGCCATTCAGCGGCTCGCAATGACGATGCGGCCGTCTGCTCTGACTGACGTAAGCCCGTAAGGCGATTTTGCGGAGCGGCAGGGCTTTGACAATACTGCGTAAGCGAGGACTGTCTGAGACAAGCACTTACTTTGGTACAAAAAGTAAGTGCTGGTCGAGTTCCGCAGCTGCAGTACTGTCAGAGCCCTGCGAATGCGAAGCCATGAGCCTTATGGGCGTAAGGCAGCCAGCTACGGGCTTAAGGCAGTCGGAGTAGACGGCCGCCTCGTCTCCCTGGGGCACATATCAGCTTGTCTGTTTCAGCCGTGCAGCGACTTTTGTATCAGCTGCGGCTGGTAGACCTGCTATAATGAGGACCTGATAGAGAGCAATTTGTTGTACTACTGATTATGAAATTGAGGACGCTGTGTGTGGATATGCCTGTATAGGTTGCGGGGCCTGTGGTAAGCCCAAGTCTAAGATGTTTGATGTTGCTGCCATCTGCCCCCAATGCAAGAGTGCCATTCCGCGCGGGTCGTTTATCTGCGAGTCCTGTGGCTACTCGACACAGCCCGGTACTACTATGGGCTACGACAGTGTGCAAGAGCAGCACTTTAGGCTTTCTTCGGCACTCCCTCGCTGATACGGCGAGTTGTGAGTGGCTGCGAGTACGTTCCTGGCACAGGCACAGGTCCGGCGATAGAAAAACATAAAACGACTATAGTGGGGGGTGGTTGAGTATGAGAGTAATCGGCATCTGGTTAATAACCGCAGTGGCTATTGCGGTAGCAGTGTCATTAGTGCCGGGCGTAGAATTCGTTGGCGCTAATGTCTGGGTTTCTCTGGCGGTGTTCGCGGCGCTCTTAGCGCTGCTTAACGCTTTCATTAA
Organism: Coriobacteriales bacterium; assembly: GCA_031282405.1. Taxonomy (GTDB): domain Bacteria; phylum Actinomycetota; class Coriobacteriia; order Coriobacteriales; family UBA8131; genus JAITDU01. The sequence continues at coordinate 54,653 of JAITDU010000016.1, forward strand.
GCCCGTATTACAGATAATATCGTTGCCTATCACGGTACTTACGCTTGGCATCTTTGCCTTGATCGTCAACACTGCCGTGCTCTACCTGGCCGCTTGGATAAGCAACGGATTGTTTGGCACCGCCTTTATAATCAGCAATTTTGGCAGCGCGCTTCTCGCCTCTATCATTATCAGCATTGTGACGATTATCCTAAACGCCCTCACCGGTATCAAAGACCCGCTCAGGAACATCAACGGAACTTTGAGCGGGTAACTAAAGCCGCGCGGGTAAGGGTATGGCAGATAACACAGTCTTCTTTTTCAGCGGCACCGGCAACAGTCTGCGCTCGGCGCTCGGCATTGCCCAGAAACTGAAGAATTGCGATGTTGTGAGTATGGGCCCATCCAATGACTACCGGCCAACACAGTCACTCAAAAGTGTCGGATTCGTCTTTCCGTGCTATTTCAGTGGAGTGCCACAACGGGTGTTGGGTTTTATTGCTACGCTGGATACCGCTTTATATCAAAGCGCTTATTGCTACGGTATTGTCACCTATGGTGGTGCCGGTGCCGCTGCTACTTTGGGACAGCTCAGCACGGCCTTGGCACAAAAGCAATTGAAATTACACTACGGCGCCAAACTCAAATCGTTTGCTAATTACGTGGTGGGGTATGATATGAGCGATAAAGTTGCAGAGAAAACCGCAGCCAGCAAAGCAACGCTCGTAACCCTGATTGACGACATCACCAGTCGTCACCAGTGTGTCACTCCCGGTACCCACTCTCTGTTCTTGGGCTATAACCGGTTTATGAGTCGGGATATTGCAAACAAAGACCGAAACTTCGCTGTTAACGACGCCTGTGTGTCCTGTGGGCGTTGCGCGCAGGTCTGTCCGGTGAACAACATTGTATCTAAGGGTGACAACGGCCACGTTGACGACGGCCATACTGACCGTGGCTGTGTTGACAACGGTCACGTTGGCAAAGGTCATCCTAACAGTGGCTCTCCCGTACGTCCTCGCTGGCAGCATCACTGCGAACAGTGTCTTGCCTGTCTGCACTGGTGTCCGCAGCGTGCCATCAACTATGGCACCAAAACCGCAGAGCGCGGTCGCTATACTAACCCCGAGATAACTGCCCAGAGCTTCATCCAGCATACACACAATCAGCTGCCGGAAGCTCCGAGCGCCTAGATGCTAATATATTAGCTTATTGCTGAGGAACACCAGACCCCTGAGGCACGTCTTTGGCTCCTGGACGCCTCTGATACGTGTGGCATGTCTCCGGTTCCCAAGATCTATCATTTCATTTCAGGTATGCGCGCCCGTTTAGGTATTCATGGCACTGGCGGGCAGCATCGCGACCTTCCATGAGCGCCCAGACTACGAGGCTTTGGCCTCGGTGCATATCGCCTGCCGAAAATACAGCCGGAAAACCCGTGTAATAACTGCCGCTGGTGGTTTTGACATTGCCCCGCGGGTCGGTATCCAGCCCCAGTGTCTCAATCAGGGTTTTCTCCGGTCCCAAAAAGCCCATGGCGATAAGTACAAGCTGTGCCGGACGGGTCGTTTCGGAATCAGCGACGGTCTCGGGCACCAGCCGCCCCTCTTTACTCACCCATTCCACCTTTACGGTTTTGACGGCGCTAACCATGCCGTTGGTTCCCAGGATCTCGGTGACGGTCGTAAGGTATTCACGCGGATCAGATCCAAATAATTCGATGGCTTCTTTTTGGCCATAATCGGTTTTGAGGACCCGGGGCCACAAAGGCCAGGGGTTGTTCTGTGGCCGTTGTACGGGTGCCTCAGGCATGATCTCTATCTGAGTGACGCTACGAGCACCTTGACGAATCGAAGTAGCCACACAGTCGGTGCCGGTATCGCCACCGCCGATGACGATCACGTCCTTGTCGGCGGCATCCAAACTGGCCTCATAAGGTGCATCGGCATCCAGCAGACGCTTGGTGGCCTGGGTGAGAAAACGCACGGCCAACGCGACGCCCTCCAGTTCGGCCCCAGGCACACTGAGCAGACGCGGCGCGGTTGCGCCTGCGGCCAGGACTACCGCATCAAAATCGCGCAACAGGTCGTCTGTCGACAGGTCTTTTCCTACTTCTACTCCGGTCTTGAATACGATGCCTTCAGTCTCCATCGTAGCGATACGTCGGGCAATGACGTCCTTGTCCAGCTTCATATTGGGGATACCATACATGAGTAAGCCCCCCGGCCGGTCATTGCGCTCAAACACGACAACGTCCTCGCCCCGCTGGTTGAGGCCATCAGCTGCAGCCAGTCCGGCGGGACCCGAGCCGACCACTGCCACTCGCTTGCCGGTGCGCAGCCGGGGTTGGCGCGGACCAGCTAATCCATGCTCTTCTCCCCAGCTTACCAAAAAACGCTCAATCTCTTTGACGGCCACGGCATCGCCGTGCTCGCCCACAGTACAGGAACCTTCGCACAGTGCCGGGCAGACCTTGCAGGTAAACTCCGGAAAGGGGTGGGTTTTGCGCAGACGTTCGTAGGCTTGCGCAAAACTGCCGTGATACACGAGGTCATTGGTCTCGGGGATAAGGTTCGAGAGTGGGCAGCCGATGGATTGGCCCTCAACAAGCATGCCGGCATGGCAAAAGCTCACGCCGCAGTCCATACAGCGGGCACCTTGAATTTGCAGGGCATCGACATCCTGCTTGGTCAGCAGTTCTTGATAGTCTTGGATGCGCTCGGCAACGGGCCGATAAGTGGCTTCAATGCGCTGATATTCGAGGAATCCGGTTGGCTTACCCATGATATAGTGGTCTCTCCGTTTCTGTTCTGCTTGTTGCTGTGTAGCTTTGTGTGGCTGCCGCGGCTGGCTCTATGGTTCTACAATCCTATAGGTTTGCGGCCTTGCCCAGCACGACCGTATTAAAAGCGTACAATGCGGCATCGTTGGCGGCGATATGTTTGCGTTCGGCCTCTTTAAGAGCATCAAGGATCTTTTGGTAATCTGTGGGGATAACTACGACGAACTGCTGTATGGCCGCGTCAAAATCATCGAGGATGGTCTTAGCCTTCGTGCTGCCGGTATAACGATAGTGGTTTTCCAGGAGTTCTCGGACGGTCTTTTTGGCATCAGCGTCTGCGGCATGCAAAATCACGCTGCTTGTGTTGCAGTTCCGTTCGAAATCGCCCCGAGGGTCAAAAACGTAGGCAATTCCTCCGCTCATGCCAGCGGCAAAGTTGCGACCGGTACTCCCTAAAATAACGGCTCTGCCGCCGGTCATGTATTCACAACCGTGATCGCCCACACCCTCAACGACGGCGCGCACGCCGCTGTTACGCACGCAGAAGCGCTCGCCGGCCACGCCGCAGAGATATGCTTCGCCTTGGGTGGCGCCATAAAAAGCCACGTTGCCTACGATGATATTCTCCGACGGTTCATAGTTGACACCGCTCGGTGGCGTTACGATGATTCTGCCACCCGAGAGCCCCTTGCCCAGGTAGTCGTTTGTATCACCATGCAATTCCAGTGTAACACCCGGTGCCAGAAACGCGCCAAAACTCTGCCCGCCCGAACCACTCATCTTTAAGTGGATGCTGTCTGCTGGCAACCCAGCCGATCCGCGACGGCGAATGATCTCGCTGGATAACACTGTGCCGATGGTGCGATTACGGTTGGATACCTGGACGTTAAAGTTCAGCGGTGTACCATGCTCGATCGCCGGTCTGCATAGCGGCAGCAGAGTCCGCATGTCAAATTCTTTGGCTAATTGATGGTCTTGTTCTTGGGAGAAGTAACGGTCACTGGCCTTGTCAGCTACCTTGTCTTGATGCAAAAGTCGGCTCAAATCCACAGTAGCTGCCTTGGTATCGCGCTTGGCTTGGGCCTGACGCAAGAACTCCACATGGCCTATCAGGTCGGTCAGTTTTCTTACGCCGATACGAGCCATCCACTCACGAACCTCCTGAGCGATGAAACGCATCAGGTTCTCTATATATTCCGGCTTACCTACAAATTGATGACGTAGTTCGGGGTTTTGCGTGGCTATACCCACGGCACAGGTGTCAAGATTGCAGACTCTAAGCATGTCGCAGCCCATGGCAATGAGCGGCGCGGTGGCAAAGGCAAACTCCTCGGCACCAAGCAGGGCGGCTATGACGATGTCGCGGCCGGTAAACAGTTTGCCGTCAGTCTCCAGGCGTACGCGGTTGCGCAGATTGTTCACGAGCAGGCTCTGGTGCGTCTCGGCTATGCCTAACTCCCAGGGCAGACCTGCGTGGCGGATGCTTGTGCGCGGTGCGGCCCCGGTACCACCGTCAAAGCCACTTATCACGATGACATCGGCCAGGCCCTTGGCAACGCCCACGGCAATGGTGCCCACGCCGGCTTCAGAAACCAGCTTGACGCTGATGCGCGCATCGCGATTAGCGTTTTTTAGGTCATGGATCAGCTGTTTCAAGTCCTCGATGGAGTAGATGTCATGGTGCGGTGGTGGCGAGATGAGCTCCACGCCAGGCGTGGAAAAACGAGCGCCGGCCACCCACGGATATACTTTTTTTCCCGGCAAGTGTCCGCCCTCGCCGGGCTTGGCACCCTGGGCCATCTTGATCTGGATTTCTACGGCGTTGTTCAAATACTCAATGGTTACGCCAAAGCGCCCGGAGGCCACTTGTTTGATGGCGCTACAGCGGCTGGTACCGTCGGCATCGGCCACGAAACGCACAGGATCCTCGCCGCCTTCTCCCGTATTACTTTTGGCGTGTAACCGGTTCATGGCAATTGCCATGCACTCGTGAGCCTCGCGGCTAATGGAGCCATAACTCATTGCCCCGGTTTTGAAGCGCTTGACTATCTCTTCGACCGGTTCGACCGTCTCGATGGGGATGGGCTTTACCGCTGTGATTATCTCCAAAAGCCCGCGGATATTTTTGTGTTCTGTGCTGTGGTCATTGATGCTGGCCGAGAATTTCTTAAACAGCGTATAGTCGCCGTTTCTGCAGGCTTGCTGCAGGTAGTAGATCGTCTCGGGATTGAGCAGATGGTATTCTCCGTCGCTGCGCCATTTGTAGTCGCCGCCGGTATCCAGTGGTGTTTCGTTGCCGGTTGGGTCAAAGGCCTCGCGCAACCGCTGAAGTGTTTCTTGTTGGATCTCTTTGAGCGTAACACCGCCTATACGACTGGCAGTGCCGGTAAAGTAGCGATTGATAACCTCGCTGGATATGCCCAAAGCCTCAAATATCTGAGCACCATGGTAGCTGCGTACGGTGGATATGCCCATCTTGGAGGCGATCTTGACTATAGCTCCGGTCAGGCCTCGGCGGTAATTCTCAACCGCATCTGCCGCGGTCAGATCGACGAGCCCTGTGGCGCACATCTGCTCGATTATTTCATAGGCCAGATAAGGATACACGCCATTGGCGCCATAACCTACGAGCAGGGCCGCGTGATGCGCCTCGCGCGCATCGCCGCACTCGACGACGATGCTTACCTGAGTGCGAGTGCCTTTGCGCACCAGGTGGTGGTGCAGTCCGGAGGAGGCCAGAAGCGAGGGGATGGGTGCCCTCTGCTCGCTGGCTCCTTTATCAGAAAGGATGACGATATTGTAGCCGTGCTCGATAGCCCTGTCACAGGCAAAGAACAAATCGTCCAGTGCCCGGCTCATACCTTCAGGATCCTGGGTGTCAAAGAGTATCGGCAGCGTGACAGCTGCCAGACCCTCGGCTTGGATCAGACGCAGGCGCGCTATCTCGTCGGTGGTCAGCACAGGAGTGTCGTGGCGCACGACGCGGCAATTGCCCTCGTCAGGCTCAAGCAGATTGCCTTCGCTGCCAAAGTGCACATAAGATGAGGTGATAAGATGCTCACGGATAGCGTCAATGGGCGGGTTCGTCACCTGCGCGAAGTGCTGTTTGAAGTAGTTGAACAGAAGTTGGGGCCGCTTGGAAAGCACGGCCAGCGGCGCATCGTAGCCCATGGATGATACGGGATCCTCGGCCCTCTGGGCGATGGCCTTGAGCGTCAGGTTCATATCTTCCCAGCTATAGCCAAAGAGCCGTTGTTTTTGACGCAGATCCAGGTCGGTGGTGGTCTGGCCGGTATTGTTCGCAACCTGTTCGGGGTCAGCGGCGATCTGCGTCGGATTGGTGTCTGCCTGGTTTGAATCGATGGTTATCTGCGTTAGGTTGGTGGCAGCCTGTTCTGCGCATGCAGATGGGCTGACCATGCGCCTCAGGCGTCCCACGTTGGCCTGACGTGTAGCCTCATTAATGCTTGCTTCGCGCTCTAAATTGATGAGTTCGTTCAGCGTGTCTCCCTCATCAGTATGTGCGGAAGGCAGATCATTTAATACTAGCATATTAGTATTTAACCACTGCCGATAAGGATGTTTTGCTGCTGCCTGAGCCTTGAGCTCCGCATCCTCGATGATCCTTCCCTCCAGAGTGTCAATGAGCAGCATCCGGCCAGGACGTAATCGATCTTTTTTAACAATGCGCGATTCCTCAACGGGTAAGACACCCACCTCGCTGGCCAGTATAAGCAGGCCGTCATCGGTAACGTAGTAGCGTGAGGGACGCAGGCCGTTGCGGTCCAATACCGCTCCCGCAAAGCGGCCGTCGGTAAAGGCCACGGATGCCGGCCCGTCCCAAGGTTCCACGAGACAGCTCATGTACTCAAACAGCGCCCGGCGAGCCTCGTCCATCTGCTCGTTTTCCTCCCAAGGCTCGGGAATAGCCATGAGCACGCCTTCATGTAGCTTGTAGCCCGCGTTCATCAGAAGGTTCAAGAAATCATCAAGCATGGCCGAGTCCGAACCATCCTCGTTGATAGCCGGGAATACCCTGATTAATTCATCGCCGAACAGATGAGAGCGCATGCGAGCCTCGCGCGCTTTGACCCAGTTGACATTGCCGCGAATCGTGTTGATCTCGCCATTATGGATGATGTGATGCATCGGGTGCGCCCGCTCCCAACTGGGGAAGGTATTGGTCGAAAAACGCGAATGCACAAGCGCGATGGCACTCTTGACCTCGGTGTCTTTGAGGTCAAGATAAAAATCGTCTAATTGTGAGGGCAGGAGCATGCCTTTGTATACTATCGTGGCAGCAGAGATACTGGCCAGGTAAAAATAGGAATCCGCGTCATGAGCAGCCATACGGATGCTATTTTGGGCTATACGCGATACAACATAGAGCTTGCGCTCAAAGGCCTCGGGATCCATTGTGGCCGGGCGGGCAATAAACACCTGACGGATGTTGGGCAACACCAACAACGCTGTAGGGCCGATGCTCCCCGGACTTACGGGTACGTTCCTGACGCCCAGAACCTCAAGTCCTTCAGCTTTGACTATTTGATTGAACTGGTCAACAGATTTTTTGCAGCGATCCTCATCCGGCGAGACAAACATCATGGCTACACCATACTCACCGTTTTGTTCAGGCAAGACGATGTCGTCTAGGGCCGCGACTCGACGCATGAAGTCATGGGGTATTTGGATTAAGATGCCGGCACCGTCGCCGGTCTCAGGTTCATAACCCACACCACCACGATGCGTTAGTGCCTCGAGGATCTGGATGGCGTCGGTCACGAGTTTATGGCTGCGTCGCCCGCCGATGTCTACGAGCATGCCGATGCCGCAGCTATCATGCTCAAATTCCGGCTGCCAAAGTCCTTGTTCCCGGCGATCGGGGCTATCAACAGTATTCAACACGCTGTAAACCTCTTTCGATTAATGGAAGTCCTATTTTACTCTATTTTGACCTGGGGGAGAAACCCGCGCCACTGGCTGGGAGTAACACCCACGAGGCGCGTGGCGTTGAGCTGGTTGAGACGTGTGGGTCAAGGGAACTAACCATAACACACACGAGGCGCGTGGCGTTGAGCTTTCGCTGAGGAAATAATTTGCACCATGAGCCGAAGAGGAGAAAAAACCTTGATGTCTTTGCCAATATCTTGTAATATGAGCATATGTTCATATTAAAATGAGTTGCCTAAAGAGAGCAGCCTCAATAGTCAGGAGCCGATATGAAGACATCAAAGGGAACGATAAGTTATTTCAGCAGCGACAATCAACTGCTCTGTCAAACTGACCAAGCCAGTGCCGAAGAACTGCTTTTGTGTCAAATCGAGCATGCTGACCCGGAACAAGAAGCGTGTTCGGTGGGAGCCATGCCCTCTGATGAGGTCATCTACAAGGCCACCCAGATATTTTCGGCCTTGGCGGACTCCACACGCTTTAAGATACTGATGTCCCTCGCTGCGGGCGAACTCTGCGTTTGTGAACTGCAGGAAATCTGTGGAGTTTCGCAAAGCGCGGTCAGCCACCAACTGCGACTTTTACGTGACTGTGACCTGGTACGAGCTCGACGTGTCGGGCAACGCGCAGTCTATCGATTGGCAGATTCTCACGTACTGTGCCTTCTCAACGTAGGTGTGCAGCACGCCTCAGAGGCCTGACGTGGGCTGCTCCTGCTGCAATTTTGATGACGGCGATCAGGTTATGCGTCAGATGCCCGAGAGCGACGCTTCTTCCCAAGCTGTTGAGGTTCTTTCCACCTGCTCTGGTGCTAGCGCAGAAGGTACTAGCGCAAAAACCTTGCAAGCGACCCGTGTAGTCAGTGCTTCGCACTCTGCTACGGCCGCACAACGCTCCATCCAGACTGCCGCTGGGGCAGACGTGGAACTCGACGGACAAAAACTCCCGTCCTCCAAGCTCTTGCTGGTCGTATGCGGCATTCTGGCACTCACGGGCACAGCCCTCCATATCTTTGCCGGCGAGTCGGCGGCTTGGGCGGCCTCCCTCTGTTCTGTCGGTGCCTCGGCTCTGGGAATGTATCTGATTTATCCCGAGGTCGCAGAAGCCATCAAAAAACGCCGCGTCGACATCAACATCCTGATGGTCGTGGCAGTCCTGGGCGCTCTGGCTCTTGGTGACTTTTCCGAAGCCGGCGTTGTCGTGTTTTTGTTTTGTGTGGGTGAATGGCTTGAGGGTTTTGCCATCGATCGTAACCGCCGTTCCATCAGTGCGTTACTGGAGCTGACTCCGCCGCAGGTCCAGGTCATCCGCCAGGGACGTACGCTGGAGACAAGTCCGGAGCAGATCCGGGTGGGCGAGATAATCATCGTCAAACCTGGCTCACGCATACCCCTTGACGGCACAATAACCGAGGGCACCTCACTCATCGACGAGGCCGCCATCACAGGAGAGTCCGTACCAGTAGAAAAGAGTGCAGGTTCCGCGGTCTATTCCGGCGCGTTGAACGTTAGCGACTTTCTCCGAATCAAGACGAGTGCCACGGTTGAAGATTCCACACTGGCCAGAATAGTAGAGCTGGTAAGAATATCGCAGCTGCAACGCAGCCCTTACGAACGCTTCATCAACCGCTTTGCCCGCTATTACACGCCGGCGGTGCTGGTGGCCGCAGTGCTCGTAGCTCTCGTTGTACCGTCGCTTGGCATGATGGGTTTGGCCGATTTGGGCGGCTTCGATGTGTGGGTCTATCGAGCTTTGTCCATGCTCGTGGTGGCTTGTCCCTGTGCTCTTGTTATCGCCACTCCGGTGAGCATAGTTTGTGCCATGGCTCGAGCGGCCCGAAGCGGCATCATTGTAAAAGGCGGTGCTTTTTTAGAGCTGGCTGCCAAAATCGATGCCATTGCCTTTGACAAGACCGGCACGCTTACACAGGGAGCGGGATTGAACCGCAATGAACTGCGCGACGAACTCAGGCCAGAGGCCGCCGAAGTCATGGACCGACTCAAGGCCATGCACGTACGGCACACGGTCATGCTCACAGGCGACAAGCAAACCGTAGCTGCCGCGATCGGCCACAAAGCACATGTAGATCAGGTTCATGCCGAGCTTTTGCCGGAACAGAAACTGGATTGGCTAAGAACCTTGAAGCAAAAATACGGTCATGTGGCTATGGTTGGCGACGGCATCAACGATGCCCCGGCGTTGGCTTTGGCCGACGTGGGCATTGCCATGGGCGCCCTGGGTACCGACACGGCCATTGAGGCGGCCGATGTGGCCCTGATGGAAGACAGTCTGGCCGGCCTGCCGCGCTTTTTCAAATTGGCTCGCAAGACCGTGGCTACCATCAAGATCAACATCGCCTTTGCCCTGGTCATCAAGGTGATAGTCTTGGCACTCACCGTTGTTGGTGCTGCGAGTATGTGGGTGGCAATCCTGGCTGATACGGGTGTACTGTTAGCAGTTTTGCTGTTCAGCATGCGGCTGTTGCGCATCCGACTCTAGCGCTTTGGCTTGGCATATCAACTTTAGCTGCCTGGCCCATTGGATCAGGCGATTTTGCAAAGCAGCAGTGACAGGGAAGCGCTGCGTAAGCGAGGACTGCTTGAGGCTAGCACCTACTTTGGTACCTAGGATAAAAGTGTCTATCTGTCTTGTCATACAATAAAATGAAGTGACCCTTCTTTGTGTCTTTGCCAAAGTAGGTGCTAGCCGAGTTCCGCAGCTGCAGCGCTGAGGTGGCGCTGCGGGTGCGCAGCCATGAGCCTGATCCAATGGGCCAGGCAGCTAGCGTATGCCGCCCTGTCATATTTCAGCCTTGTCCGTTGTTTTCCGGAACAATACCTGCTACTCTTTTCTGGAGCAGTTTGAGCTCCGACAGACACAGCGCGCAATCATGTTGGGGCAGATTACATCATATGACGTCGTTATGAGGGGTCGACATGAGCATTAAAGCCGCCTTTGTCCTACCGCATCCGCCGTTGCTGATCCCCGGTATCGGTGACACCGAAAAACCACGTGTGCGGGCCACCCACGCTGCCTATGAGGAGGTGGCCCGGCAGATAGCGGCACTTGAGCCTGAGACCATCGTGGTATTTTCTCCCCACGCGACGCTCTGTCGTGATTATTTCCAAATATCGGCGGGACAGTCCGCCCAAGGCAATTTTGCTCAGTTTGGCCTGAGTGGAGCCAAGTTGCGCTACACCGTACGCTATGACAATGAGCTTGTGGGTGAGGTATCCCGACTCCTCAAAGAAGTGGGGCTGCCGGGTGGCAGCGAGCATGAGTATACACCGGAGTTGGATCACGGTTTTTTGGTGCCCTGGCATTTTATCGCGCGTGCGCTCAGGCGCGATACTCGGGTCGTTCGTATCGGCCTGAGCGGCCTGGCACTGGATGTCCACCACCGCTTTGGCCAGTGCGTAGCCGCGGCGAGCGATGCCCTGGATCGTCGAGTCGTAATTGTGGCCTCGGGCGATCTTTCGCATCGCCTCTTGGCAGAAGGCCCCTATGGTTTTGCGCCTGAAGGCCCCCAGTTCGACCATGCGATAGTTGAGATACTGCGCACTGGTAATCTAGCTAATATATTAGCTATTGATGAGAACCTGAGCGAACAGGCAGGGGAGTGCGGGTTGCGTTCATTTGCCATGATGGCTGGCGCGCTGGACACGCTGACTGTTACGCCGCGCCTGTTTTCTTACGAGGGACCGTTTGGAGTGGGTTACGCCGTTGCCCGTTTTATCGTCACGCCCGGCGATGCCCCGAGAGCAACTTCCAACAAGTGGGAACAGGATGTGCCTGGCGCGCATGACACTGACGGTGAGCATACTGTCGGCAAAGCCGCTGACGCAGAAAAGAAGGACACCTCTATCACAGCTTCTGCCGATGCTCCTGTCGATAGTGTTGCCGGCAAAGCCGCTGACATCGCCACTGTTGCCGAAGCCGCCGGGCTCGTCGAAAGTGTACCTGTAGCTCTGGCGCGCGCGACGCTTGTAGCTTACTTTCGTGTGGGAGAAAGGCCAAACAGGAACACCGCAGAAATTACCTCGGTCTTGGCGCAGGCTGCGTATGCGGGCACGGCGGGCACATCACTGCTGAAAGAGCTCGATAACCGGGCTGCCGGCGTTTTTGTGAGCCTGCACAGACAGGGTGAGTTGCGCGGCTGCATCGGCACGATCGGCCCGACTACGAAGAGTACGCTTGATGAGATCATCCAAAATGCCGTGAGTGCCGCTGTTGAGGATCCCCGTTTTTCTCCCTTGGATGAGGCAGAGTTGTCCGGACTGGAGATTAAAGTCGATGTGTTGGGTGCGGCTGAACCGGTGTCTGGCCTTGCTGAGCTGGATGCTCAACGTTACGGCGTGATTGTGAGCAGGGACTTCAGGCGCGGGCTGCTTCTGCCGGCTTTGGAGGGGGTCGATACGCCCGCACAACAGGTGGAAATTGCCCTGCGCAAGGCGGATATCTCGCCTACGGAACCCTATCAGCTCCAGCGTTTCGAGGTGGTTCGCTATCAATGAGCACAGGCAGCACAGGCGGTACTGTCTGTAAGGTCTGCCCCCATGCCTGCCGACTTGAGCCGGGCGAGCGCGGGGTCTGCGGGGTTCGGGTGGTTCAAGACGGACAGGTGCGCTCGACTAACTATGCCTTGAGTACGGCTTTGGCGCTCGACCCCATCGAGAAAAAGCCACTGGCTCGCTTTTACCCAGGCTCTCTCGTGCTTTCCATCGGCGGTTTTGGCTGCAATCTTGATTGCCCGTTTTGCCAGAACTGGCAGATAGCGCGTGGGATACCAGACTACGCTGGCGAGAAACCTGATGAGAAGCGTGCCGATGAGTCAGCAGGGGCAGTTAACAAGCTTCGAACCACCGCAGCCCGAATCGTTGAGACCCAAGCAATCGAGACTCGAACCGCCGAGGATCGAACTAAGGCCCAAGCCACCAGAGCCCGCGCTTATCCGCTGCACGCCAGGTATATCGTTCCTGAGGAGTTGGTCGCTCAGGCGTTGGTGCTGCGTGAGCGTGGTAACATTGGCATAGCCTTTACTTACAACGAACCCTTAGTGAGCTATGAATATGTACGCGACACGGCGATTTTGGCTCACGATGCGGGGCTCAAGACGGTACTCGTTACGAACGGCTACGCCAATCCCGGCACCCTTGCCGAAGTTTTTGCTCACATCGATGCCGCCAATATCGACCTGAAGGCTTTCAATCAGGATTTTTATGATCTCGTGGGTGCGCCACGTG
>JAITDU010000052.1 GCA_031282405.1 Coriobacteriales bacterium
CATGAAAAAGCCACTGACTTATAAACAGCGGCAACGGCGTGGTCGTGCTTGTGGGTTTTGAGACGGGGCACTACGAAGTTAAGGTCAGCGCAAGTACGAGACGGTGATGCCCCCCCCCCCATGGCGTAATTTTCGACTTCATTATATACATACTTCCCTATACAATCTGAGTTGTAGTGCTTCCATCAGAAGTGTCATGCTTTTGACAGGCTCATGGTAGCACAATCACGCAAGGAGCCTTACGTCATGTGCACTAGACTTCTTAATTGGCATGTAAGGCAGCTTAATGGTGCACCTACCAATTGAAGCTGATAACCAGTGTTATCCAAAGCAGCCAATGCAACACAAAGGCCGACAGTAAAAACGAGGCGACTCCAGATAAGGTACCCCGTACTACAGCGACATACGCCCTACTGTCCAAACAAGCGAGCTTGTCGCTTCGCTTTACTGTATTTCAAGTACTGCTATAAGAAAGGGCCGGTGGTTTTTGTGTTTCCTATGAGTAGTCACAGATAATTGTATCGCCGGGCGCAGCTACAGCTTTCATAAACGCTCGCGCCGGAATGCTGTGCGGCCACAGCGCAGCGGACACGAGAATGTTGGTATCAATCAGGCATTTCAGCTTTCCTCTGCCCGCATTTTCATAATCATCGCGGTAACGTCGTTATCGTCGCGCAGCCCTGCTCGCCCTGCCTCATCCGCCATCGCAATTTGAAGCATCTTCATGGCATAGACCGCCGAGTTCATCATGATTACCCGATCGTTTTGTTTTATCAGAGTAACCCTGTCGCCTGTCGTCAATCCGAGTGCGGAGCGTATGCTTTTCGGCAGGGTTATCTGGCCTTTTGCCATGACCTTTGCATTGTCCACCAGTATACTTTCCATCTGCTTAACCTCCTGTAATGCGATAGAGATAATTCCCTACTTACCCTACTTAGAGTATACACGGGTTTTCTTCATATTGCAACAAATCGTATGGTGCTTTGCGTACTTTTTGTTATGAGGGGGGGGGGGGTGGCAATGACGATGCGGCCGTCTACTCTGACTGGCTTAAGGCAATCGGAGTGTCACCTTACACACACCCATAATACACGCAGAGTACTTTACACAGACACGTACGCCTCGGACTTTGGCCGCGATGCCTGGATTGCCACGTTGCTTCGCTCCTTAGAGCGACGGCTCGACCCGTCGCTGTGCTCCTCTGGGTGACGCTTTTCTCCCCTGGCACAGGGCGCAAAAAAGCCGCTGGCTCAGATTGAACAGCAGCGGTAATGTGATCGTACGGGGTCTTTAGCTTAGAATCCTGTTGAACCTCTGGAGCTATTAATGTCTCTGGGCTTTTAGGGCTCTTCAGGCTTGGCCGCTGGCGCGACGCAGCCACTCATAGGCAATGACGCTGAAGGCCTGGGCAACGTTGAGCGAAGCGGTTAAGCCGCGCTGAGGGAGTTTAAACTCAAAGTCGCAGACTTCGCGCACCAGACGCGATACGCCGCTGTCCTCGGAACCCATGACCACGACCAGCCGTCCTTCTATTGGCGCTTTCCAGATATCCACATGCGCCTGTTCAGTAGCCGCACCCACCCAAAACCCCTCGTCTTTGAGGCGTTTGAGAGAGGTGGCCATGTTTGCCTCGCGAGCCACCTTAAGGTATTCCACAGCTCCGGCCGAAGTACGAAAAACAGTATTATTTACCTGGGCAGCGCGCTTTTTGGGGATAAGCACGCCGCTTGCTCCCACTACCTCGGCACTGCGGATTATTGCTCCCAGATTTCCCACATCAGTCAGGTGATCCAGGGCAACTATCAGGGCATCTTGCTTGTCGCGCGTCAAAGTGATGAGGTCAAACAGCGACGCATACTCGTAATTATAGGGTTCGTCGTCGTGTACCAGGCTTTGTGCTCGCCACTGTTGCATCGTTCCTCCAGACTGATGGTTCAAAATGCTATCGAGGAACTACCCTCGGGCCCTGGGGTGTATCCTCAATGGTCAGACCCAGACTGCTCAGACCGTCGCGCACCGCGTCGGCTTTTTGCCAGTCCTTGTTCGTACGGGCACATGAGCGTACTTCTAGCAGCGCTGCAAGCGCCGCCTCAGCACCGTTGCCATCGTAAGACGTAAGAGCCGCTGCCAGGTCTCGTATGCCTTGGGCATTGGCGAGAGGCGCTGTGCTGTCCTCATCCAGCTCAATGCCGAGCACTGTCAAAAGCTCCAGGATGGTGGCGCGCATATCCTCTAATTCCTGGGCAGCACTCGCGCTGTCAATACCGGTCGCTGCCAGACGATTGCCCTCGCTAACCAGCTCAAATACGACCGCTATGGCTGCGGCCGTGTTGAAGTCGTCATCCATAGCTTGCTCAAAGCGCAGTCGCGTCTGCTGGGCTGCCGTCACATCGGCCACGCCGGTCGCATCAGCATCAGCCGCATCTGTTGTGTCCGCCTCGCTCGTCGTGCCGGCTGCGCTTGCCATGTTCGTCGCGCGCGCCGCGCCCGTCTCGCCTGTCTCGCCTGTCGTACCCGCTGTACCCTTCTCGCTAAACGCGCGCGCCGCGCCCGTCTCGCCTGCCCCTTGCGACAGCATAAAATCTTTGATCACCCAGCGCATATTCCGTAGAGCACTCTGGATACGCTCCAAGGCCGCTGTTGCCTCCTCCAGACGCTGCGGCGCGTAATCAAAGGGGCTGCGATAGTGGGTTTGGAGCATAAGCAGGCGTAGCGCCTGAGGGCTCACCTGCTCCAACACGTCTTTGAGCAACATGAAATTACCCTCGCTCTTGGACATCTTCTCGCGGTCTATCGTGAGCATGCCACCGTGCAGCCAGTAGTTAGCAAAACCGCTGTGGTGGCAGGCCTCGCTTTGAGCAAGCTCGTTTTCATGGTGTGGGAATATCAAATCATCGCCGCCGGCGTGGATGTCAAAGGGGTCACCCAGGTACTTGGCGCTCATAGCCGAACACTCAATGTGCCAACCCGGCCGTCCTTCTCCCCAGGGAGATTCCCAGGCAGGTTCGCCCGGCTTAGCAGCCTTCCACAGAGCAAAGTCTAACGGATCACGTTTGCGCTGGAGTTCATCTTCGCCGATCCGCCCGCCTGCGCGCATCTCGTCGATACTCCGGCCGGAAAGACGACCGTAGGGCGCAAACGAGCGCACTGAGAAGTAGACATCGCCATCGGCCTCATAGGCGTGGCCGCCCTCAACAAGACACTGTATCAGCTCGATCATCGCCGGTATCTCCTCGGTGGCCTTGGGCCGTATCGTAGGGTCGGCGATGCCCAAAGCGTGCATGGAATCGATAAAGACCCGGGTGTATTCCTCGGCTACCTCCTGGACCGTACGTCCTTCCTGAGCAGCACGCTGGATTATCTTGTCGTCAACATCCGTGATGTTCTGGACGAAATCCACCTCATAACCCGAGTACTCCAGATAGCGGCGAATAACGTCGAAGCTCAAAAACGTGCGGGCGTTGCCGATGTGAATAAAGTTGTACACCGTAGGACCACAGAGGTAAAACCCCACCTTGCCGGGACGTAGCGGCTTGAATTCCTGCTTGCTGCGCGTCAGGGTGTTATATATTAGCATTGCCGTCCCTTAGCTCGTTGAAAGCCTGCATGAGCGTGTCCAGCTCGGCCTCCAACTCGTCCAACCGCTTGTTCATCTTAAGAAGCTCGTGTGTGGTTACTCCTTCCAACGAACCCAGACTTTGAGACTCCAGCTCGGCAATACGGGCAGCCAGGGCAGCCATTTGCTCTTCCACCGGATCGGGCAAAAGCTCGCGTCGGAACGGATCGGCCGGGCAGATACGGATACCGTTTTGCGTGACCACATGGCCGGGAATACCAACAACGGTGCAATCCGGGGGCACATTGTCAACAACGACTGCGCCACCACCAACCTTGGTACGAGCGCCAATCGTCACGTTGCCCAACACCGCCGCGCCCACACCGATGACTGCGCCGTCCTCTACGTTGGGGTGGCGCTTACCATGCTCTTTGCCCGTACCGCCCAGGGTCACACCCTGGAAAATCGTCACATCATTGCCGACCACGGCTGTCTCGCCCACAATGACGCCCATGCCATGATCGATGAACACACGTCGGCCAAACTCAGCACCCGGATGAATCTCGACACCGGTAAAAAAACGCGTGCATTGGCTGAGAAAACGGGCAATGCCCCGCCGATTATGCTTCCAGAGAAAATGCTGGAAACGGTGGGCGGCAAGCGCTTGGACGCCGGGATAGTTAATCAGCACGCCCGCCGACGAGGTGGCGGCCGGATCGCGCTCTTTAACAGCGGCAATATCCTCTCTTAATCTGTTGAACATCAGATTCACGCTCCTTCTGTGGCGACATCGCCCAAACACGGGCAAAGTCACTGGTCATTGTAGCGGTTATGGTTACACGGTAGTCGGGAGAATTTACCGGGAGTTTGCGAGAAGGCCAGCCGGTAAGCCTGCAGGAAAGCCGTTTAAGTAACCGGCTGGATCAGAGCGACCGCGTAAGCTGATATGCCTTCTTCGCGCCCCTCAAATCCCAAGTGTTCGCTGGTTGTTGCTTTGACACCTACGTTTTTTACATCCAGGGCCAGCGCCTGGGCAATACTACAGCGCATCATATCCCTATAAGGAGAAAGGCGCGGCCGCTGGGCGATGATAACGCAGTCAATATCGATTACCACAAATCCATGATCTTGCAGCAACAGGCCCGTATCCTTAAGTAGCAAAAGTGAGTTGGCATCTTTGAAGCGCGGGTCCGTGTCGGGAAACAGCTCTCCAACATCGCCGAGGCGGGCGGCACCGAGCAGAGCGTCAATGACAGCATGGATGAGCACGTCGGCATCGGAGTGCCCTTCCAGGCCCCGTTCATGCTCGACGGTGATGCCGCCCAGCACCAGAGGGCGCCCATCAGTCTCCTCGGCAAAAGCATGGATGTCGATACCCAGTCCGATACGCAAAGCATTCTGCCTTTCTATGCCCGGTCAGCTCCGGCAGGACCTGGTTCCTGGCGACGCTTGCGCAATCCGGCTTCTACGGCGGCCGTGTCCTCGGGAACGGTGATCTTGATATTGTCACGAGGACCTTGCACCAGCACTACCTTGCCGCCAATGCGCTCTACAAGCGAGGAGTCGTCAGTCCCCACAAAACCCTCGGAGAGAGCCGTATGGTGCGCCTCGCGAATTATGGTCGCCCTGAACACCTGGGGAGTCTGCGCCGTCCAAAACGCCGAGCGGTCAGGTGTACCAATAATATTACGTTCGCTAACGATCTTAAGAGTGTCGATGGCTGGGTAGCCAACAACAGCACCGTCGTTGTCCACACTGCCATGAACCGCGGCGATGGCATGCTCTATAAGCGCCGGCGTTACGAGTGGCCTGGCTCCGTCATGGATAGCTATGAATTCGTAGGTATCCGGCACCAACGAAATACCGGAAAACGACGACTCCTGGCGCAACTCACCGGCCGGAGCCATTTGCACCGGGGTAACGAACGGAAAGGCATCAATGGCCTCGCGGCAATATTCTTCCAGGCGCTCCGGCGGGCAGACGACGATGATAAGGCCAATATCCGGTACAGCATCAAAAGCCTCGGCACTCCAGGTCAAAATGGGTTTGCCCAGTATCTCCAGCATTTGTTTACCACCCGCACGGCCATAACGTTCGCCATCGCCACCGGCGAGGATTACCGCGGCACTGTGGGGGTTGTCGCTGACTTTACCCTGCAATGAAAGCAGCGTAGCAGCCAGCGCGTCCAGGTTCTCTTTGTTGACAATAAATTCCGGCTGGGCAAGCACCGAGGGACCAAAGACCGGGTCAGTGCCGGCCAAGGGAAGGGATGGTCGTTCGTGTACTTCTCCCCTGTTGTGCCCTGTACTGTTGTGTCCTGGATACAAGACCACTGCCTTCCTAAATTGTCGAGCGCAGTTGCATGAAACTCTTGGCGATGGCACGAACATTGTCGATACCCAGATCGCCCATACGGTCAAAGCCGTCTTTGGAGTCGCTGACGATGGCGCTGAGCGTACCGTACTCGTCGATGATGCGCGCCACGGCTTCCTCGTCAAGCATCGAAATCCGCGAGATAGCCCTAAAGCCCCGTGGCGACAGATGATCCTCGTCAGCCAGTTCTGTAGTGTAGCCCAAGAGGAACACGATGTCTTTTGCGTTTTCATTAGGCGACAAATTGAGCAGGGCCTTAGCTACCTTGCGCACCTCCTTGATGTCTGGCGAAGCAGCGTAATCGCGAATTATCAAAAGGAAACTGTCGATGAGGCCGCGCGCGATCTCTTCCAGTTGGTTACGAAGCAGGCCACTGTTATCACCCAAAAAGTCAATGAAGCGCTCCGTTTCAATGGCCAGGTTTATCAGGCGAGAATAGCGGGTCAGAACACCGGTGACGTCGGCCACGGTGGCGATGTCGTCCATCTCCAGGAAAGTGAGGCGCATCGCGGCACGCTCCAGGCTGTTGCGCAGGTTTTGTAAGGCCAGCAGGCCCTGATTACTCTTTTGCAGCAAAATATCGTCGGAATCCAGCGTCATGCCCTCGCCATTGAGATAAAGCGTGGTCTGGGTGCGCCTTTTAGAGATGGCGATGACAATAGAGTTGGTTTGGGCAGAGGTTCGCGCCGCGCTACGATGACGCATGCCGGTCTCAACCGTATAAGTCTCTGGGTCGGGGTTAAGGTGGAAGTTAGCGCAGACAATCTGCTTGGCATCTTCGGTAAGCACAATCGCGCCATCCATTTTGGACAATTCGAACAGGCGCTGGGGCGTAAACGGAGCGTCGATTCTAAAACCGCCGTTTCCCAGCATCAGGATGCTTTGAACGTCGCCCACACAAATAAGCGCACCGTTTTGGGCGGAGATAATCATGTCGATGGCCTCGCGCAGTGGAGTGCCCGAGGTGACCATACCAATGGCTACGTCGAACAGGCCTTCTTGGCAAGAGCCTACAATCTCGTGGATTTGCTTCAAAACGTCCTCCGTCGCCCGTAGATTCACGTAAGCACAGTCAATGCGAAAGCCACCGGCCCCGATGCTGGATCCGAACCCGGTATCCGGCTTAACAGGGGCCCTGTTATGGCACCGCTACCCTTAATGATAACAAAGCTGGGAGAGAATAACTGCCCACAGCGCAATATTGACAGTCTGGGGCCGCCCAGTGCCTTTAACTGTCTACGTTGGGTCGCCTGTGTCGCCCGGAGCGCCACTCTTGTTACGGCCGCCGGCAAAGATCGGTGTAACCAACTCGGCCTCGCGAGCCAAAGAGTCGCGTTTGCGCGGCTTGGGTATCTCGCCAGCCTCGGTGCTGAATACAATGTCATCGCCATTGTAGTCGGCCACAATTATCTCGCCCTGAGGCCAGCGTCCCTCCAACACGCCTTCGCTGATTGGATCTTCCAAAAACCGCTGAATTGCCCGACGCAAGGGTCGCGCGCCAAAGGCCGCGTCGGTACCCTCCTCGGCAATGAACTCGCGAGCTTCTTTGCTCAGACGGATGCTCATGTTCTGGGTCGTCAGCCGATCGCGCAAATCGCTCACCATCAACTCGACTATCAGCCCGATCTGCTCCTTCGTGAGCGACTTGAAAACGATGACCTCATCAATGCGGTTCAAAAACTCCGGTCTGAACAGCTTTTTCATCTCGGTCATCACGCGGGAGTTTATCTCCTTGTCCGAAAGCCCGGTTTTTGAGTCAGCGCCGCTAAAGCCTACAGGAGAACCTTGAGCTATCTCGCGGGCGCCCACATTGGATGTCATGATGATAATTGTGTTGCGAAAATCAACCTTGCGGCCCTGACTATCGGTAAGACGTCCCTCTTCCAGTATCTGCAACAAGATGTTGAACACGTCGGGATGGGCCTTTTCGATCTCGTCGAACAACACGACTGAATAGGGGCGCTGACGCACGGCTTTTGTGAGTTGGCCGCCCTCGTCATAGCCCACGTAGCCCGGTGGTGAACCCACGAGCCGCGACACGGAGTGCTTTTCCATATACTCGCTCATGTCAAAGCTGATAAGAGCATCCTCAGTTGAGAATAAGAATTCGGCCAGCGACTTGGACAGTTCCGTTTTGCCCACACCCGACGGGCCCAGGAATATGAACGAGCCGGCAGGACGCTTGGGGTCTTTAAGACCGGCGCGGGAGCGACGGATGGCCTTGGCAATGGCCGACACCGCCTCGTCTTGACCAACAACCCGTTCGTGCAGTACGTTTTCCATACGCAGTAGCTTTTCGGTCTCGGCCTCGGTGAGGTCGGCCACCGGCACACCGGTGGACATGGAGATGATGTCGGCTATTTCTTTTTCGTTCACGCTTGCCACATCCTTGGCGTTATCCTCCAGCCACTTCTCCTCTACCTGCACGCGCTCCGCCTGCAGTTGCTTTTCTTTGTCGCGCAGCTTGGCGGCTTTCTCAAAATCCTGGGTGTTGATTGCTTCGTCTTTCTCCGCCCGTACTTTGCGCAACTTCTCGTCGATCGCGTGGATGTCGGTAGGCAGGGTCATATTGCGAATGCGCATACGGGCGCCCGCTTCGTCGATGACGTCGATGGCCTTGTCCGGTAAGAAGCGATCCTGTACGTAGCGATCAGAGAGTTGAACCGCAGCGTTGAGCGCCTCGTCGCTAAAGCGTACCCGGTGGTGCGCCTCGTAGCGATCGCGCAGGCCCTCTAGGATGCGCACAGCCTGGTCACTCGTAGGTTCGCTGATGTATACCGGCTGGAAGCGCCGCTCCAGTGCCGAGTCCTTTTCTACATGCTTGCGGTATTCATCAGAGGTCGTGGCGCCGATTACCTGGATCTCGCCCCGCGACAGAGGTGGCTTTAGAATAGCGGCAGCATCGATGGAGCCCTCGGCCGAGCCGGCACCAATCAGCGTATGCATCTCGTCGATGAACAGGATGATGTTACCGTCTTTGCGCACCGCGTTAATGACCTGCTTGAGCCGCTCTTCAAACTCGCCACGATATTTGGAACCTGCTACCAGCGCCGGTACGTCCAGGGTGACTATCTGCTTACCGCGCAAGATGTCCGGCACCTGCTCGGAAGCTATGAGTTGCGCCAGTCCCTCGGCAATAGCGGTCTTGCCCACGCCCGGATCGCCCAACAACAGCGGGTTGTTCTTCGTACGACGCGACAGTATCTGCATAACCCGCTCGATTTCCAGCTCTCTGCCAACCACCGGATCGAGTTTACCGTCTTTGGCCAATTGGGTGAGGTTCGTGCCAAACTCCTTGAGGATGCTGTTACCGTCGCCGCTGTCCACCTCGGCATCGGTGATATCGGGGTGCCCGGCGTAGGTCGTTGACTTCTGTAGCAACTCGACGATGGCCTTCTTGATCATCGCGCCATCAATGCCCATCTGCGACAGTGCCTGTATGGCCTGGCCATTGCCCTCGCGCACTATGCCCAATAAAAGATGCTCGGTAGAGATATAGCTCTGACCGAGTTGCATGGTCTCGCGCAGGGCAAACTCCAACACCCGTTTGACCCGCGGCGTAAAGGCTAAGTGCCCGGTAGGCTGGTTGTCGGTGGTTGTGACGATGCTTTTGACTTGCGATAGCACCTCGCCATAGCTCACATTCAAGCTTTCTAACGCCTGGGCGGCCAACCCTTCCTTCTCCCGCAATAATCCGAGCAACAGATGCTCGGTGCCCACGTTGGTCTGCCCTAAACTACGCGCCTCTTCTTGCGCCTGGGCCAAAACCGTACGGGCTTTATCAGTAAACCGATCAAAAGACATTTCGTACCTTACCTCTCCTCGTCGCGCATATGCGGAAACAGCAGCACATCTTTGATGGATACGGCGTTCGTGAGCAACATGACCAAGCGGTCGACACCAATGCCTACACCACCAGCCGGAGGCATGCCGTACTCCAGTGCCCGGATGTAATCCTCATCATAACCCATGGCCTCTTCGTCGCCGGCAGCCTTGGCCACCATCTGCGCCGCAAAACGCTCGCGTTGATCCACAGGATCATTAAGCTCAGAGAACAGGTTGGCGTATTCCCGCCCCGCTATCATCAGTTCATACCGGTCGGTTACCAGGGCGTTGCCGGCCTTCTTTTTGGCCAACGGCGAGGTCTCCAACGGGTGTTCTGTTACAAAGACGGGATGAGTGATCGTATCCTCCACCAGCTTTTCAAACAGTACCGCTATTAGTTTACCAGTGCCCCATCCCGGCAGGGTGGCAATGTGATGACGATTTGCTAACGCTGTAAGCTCTTTTACATCCTGACTATAAGATAATTCCTGACCCAGGGCCTGGCTCGTAAGCTCTATCATACTGCGCTTGGGCCACGTGCCCCCTAAATTCAGTTGTTGGCCCTGATATTCGATTTCGAGTGTGTCCTGTGCTGCCAAACAGGCCGCCTGGATCAGCTCGCGCGTAAAATCGGCAATGCCGTCGGCGTCGGTATAGGCCTGATACGCTTCCAGCATCGTAAACTCCGGATTGTGGGTATGATCCATACCCTCGTTCCTAAAGCTGCGATTGATCTCAAAGACCCGCTCAAAACCGCCTACTAACAGCCTTTTTAGGTGCAGCTCAGGTGCCACGCGCAGATAAAGGTCCTTGTCCAGCGTGTTATGGTGGGTAATAAAAGGCCGGGCCGTGGCGCCACCGGGGATGGGGTGAAGCATCGGCGTCTCGACTTCGATGAAGCCGCGCGCCGTGGCCTCGCGGCGCAACGCGTCGATTATCTTGAAACGCTTGATAAAGACGGACTTGACCTCGGGGTTCATTATCAGATCGACATAGCGCTGGCGATAGCGTGTCTCTTTGTCGTTGAGGCCGTGGAACTTCTCGGGTAAAGGACGCAGTGCCTTCGTGAGAAGTACCACGCATTCAGCGGCCAGCGAAAGCTCGCCGCGGCGTGTACGCATCACCGCTCCAGTGCAACCCACAAAATCACCCACATCCAGTTGACGAAGAGCGTCAAACTGCTCTTCTCCCAGGGTGTTTATTCTGCAAAAAAGCTGAATCTGGCCACTGTCGTCGGCTAAGACCATGAACAGTATCTTGCCCTGGTCGCGCAGGGCCATAATCCGCCCGGCAACGGAGACGACATCGGTCGTGGTCTGTCCGTTTTCAAGCTGTGCGTAGTCTTGTGCCAGTTGTGCGGCTTTGGCGCTGACGGCAAAACGATAGGCATAGGCCTCTTGGCCGTGAGCCATGAGGGCTGCCCGTTTAGCCTTGCGCACCGCTATCGGATCGTCTTGGATAGTCTGTTCTTGGGCCATTTCTTGGGTCATGATATCCTGATCATCCCATCTTGGGTCTGCATTGGCGTTTATATTGCTAATAAGGTATTAAGCTAGTAAAGAGCGAGCCGGTGCTTGCTTCTCGCATTTAAGCCGTCATTGTCTGCCTATCCCAATGATTGTATACGTGATCTCTTTGCCCGTGGGGCCTTCGATCGTGATGACGTCGCCTCTGTGAGCACCGAGCATTGCCGCTCCCGCCGGCGACTCGTTGGATATTCTGCCATTGGCAGCGTCGGCTTCGGCGGCGCCTACGATGACAAACTCGCGTTCACTGCCGTTTTGGGTCAGCACCGTTACTTTGTTGCCCACAGCAACCTTGTTAGAACGTCTGGGCACGTCGGCAACGGTAGCTACGGCCAGAATCTGCGTGATCTCGGCTATCCTGCTCTCGACCCACGCCTGTTCGTTTTTAGCATCGTCATACTCAGAATTTTCGGAGATATCGCCAAATTCCCTGGCCACCTGAATCCGCTCGCCTACCTCGGTGCGCTTCGTGGTTTCCAGATAGTCCAGCTCATTTTCAAGTTTCTCGCGTCCTGCTTTGGTAAGTATGATTTCTTTGGTCATAAACTCCCGGCCCCTTCTCCCCTTAATTAGTGTTGGTATTTTGTGGCGAAGCCCCTGCAGCGTTTTCCTGGGGCGACGCGCTGGGCTGCGTGTTGGGCTGCGTGGTGTTTGCCGGCGGCGCGCTTGCCTCTCCATTGCTCACATCCTCAACTACAGCCGTTACCGCGGGCGTAGCTGACACAGGCGCGCTTTGTGCAACCTGGCCAGTATTTGTCGCAGAGGCGCTCTTGCCCGCCTCAAATTCGGCGGACACCCCCTCCACGCCCTCGCGTACGCCTTTGACGGCACGCCCCAGGGCCGAGCCGAGCTTGGGCAGATTTTTGGGGCCAAAAATGATCAAAATCACCAATAGGATGATGATCAACTCGGGCATTCCCATTCCGAATATCCTCATGATACCTCCTAGAGTCAATACATTCGAAAGTCCAGATAAATTAGTTGTACGTGCTTAGTTGTACTCGCGTTGCGATACGCAGCAGGCGATATGCGGCTTATGCCCTACCTGGTGTGCGTAGTCACACAAAACCTGTATACCACTCGTCTGCGGTCGTATGCGGTCAAGCGCAGCTACGTACAACGGTACGCAGCAGGCAGATAGGGTACCACTCTTTGCCTATAGATGCCAGTGTTCGCTATCAATCGCGCTCAGCGGCTGCCGGCTACTACAAATCGTCAAGGTAGACGATGGGCTTAATCAGATCAGGAGTCTTCTCATCCATGAGCTTAAAGGCATCTTCCATCGCAGCGAATCCATGGAAGGTATGCGAGATGACTTTGGCAGAATCAAAACTGCGGTATTTAATGACTTCCATGAGCTTTTTTATCCGTAGCGCCCCGCCCGGACAAAAGCCGGATCGGATGTCTTTATTGGCCATGCCCAGACCCCAGGACAGCGCCGGGAAGCACAGCGTGTCTTTGGCATCATAGTAATTGACCGAGGCGATGTTGCCCATCTCGCGGGTCATCGCAATGGCCTGAGCAAAGGTGTCCTTGTTGCCGCCGGCGATGATAACCTTATCGGCGCCGCCGCCTGTAAGCTCCCGCACCTGCTCGACGATGTCGCCCTCCTTGTAACTGACGATATCGCTGGCACCATATTCGCGAGCAATCTTGATGCAGTTGGGTCGGGTACCAATTCCGATGATACGCCCCGCACCACGCAGCGCCGCGCCCCCTACCGACATCAGGCCCACCGGGCCAATGCCGATGACCACAACGGTATCACCATACTGAACATCGGCCAGTTCTACACCATAAAAACCGGTCGACATCATATCTACAGTCATCAGTGCCTGTTCAGGGGTAACACCGTCCAAAAGCGGAGCAAGATTGGCATCGGCATGGATAACGTGGAAGAACTCCGCCATAACGCCATCTTCGCTGCTGATGAACTTGAAGCTGCCAAAGGGCTTGGAGTCATGCGAGAAGGACTTGCCGTTTTGCACACCCAATTCCAGCCAGTCGGGAGTAACACAGGGCACAACCACAAAATCGCCGGGCTTGAAGTGCTTGACCTCCGGACCAACCTCGACTACCGTGCCGACTGCTTCGTGACCAAGGATCATATTCTCTTTGGGGCCGGCACCACCATGCATCGAGTGGGTATCGGAACTGCAGGGTGCCACTATTGTTGGTGTGATAATGGCATCATAGGGACCACAAGCCGGACGCTCCTTTTCCAGCCAGCCAGGGTTATTGACGCTGTGCATACCGTAACCTCTCATGGTTACCTCCTTATTCTGTGGGTACTTTTTTGAAAAACAGGTATATCAATATACTATCGCGCACTTATACTAGTTCCCCCACGTGCGTACTGGGTTATGTGCATAATGTAGCACTGAGGGATAATTGTATGACATTGTCCTTATGAGTAGTGCCGAGAATACTTTAAAGTGTGCCGAAGCACCCCGAATATCTTGTTAAAAACAACGGTTTGCTCAACAGACAGGTTCTGTTATCAGTCGATACCAGGATTCCAGGTGATAAAAGCCCAGCGCACCAAACGCTGGGTATCAAGCATATAGCGCTCGTGGGTGTGGTCCTGTTCGTGGGTGTGTTTGTTGTCACCGGCCCTGTCGTGATCACTATTGTTAGGGCCTTGCTCGGGATTCTCGACAGAAACCTCTGGGTGCACCCAAGGCATAAACCGCACGTCCGCAGAACTCTTTTCGGGGCTTTCGGTCGAGGCCTCAAAAATCAGATGCTCATCAAGGTAGGCTGCCAACCGGGCCGTCTGCTCTGGGGTCATCTCGCCAACAAGTTGTGTATAGTAGTCGATGGCGGCCGCGCGGCTCACAAAGGCATCGGTCTTGCGACTGTCGATGTAGCTCAGCGTGGGGTATTTGCCCTGCTGCAATAAAAGCCCCAGACCGTAGATAAAGTCGTCGTGTTCATTGGGATGCTGGCCAATGGCTACCTTAAGAGCGTCGAAGCGCTTGGGGCTGAATTCGGTAGCCATGGTCACAGCAACTTTTCGTTTGGCGATCCGCGTGAGCTTGGCAAAGGCATCCTCAAGGTCGGCCACAATGGTTGAGCGCGAGGCTATGGCCACATCGAACTGCTTTTCTCGCAGAGGTCCCTTTGGCAACTTCCCTGTTGGGTCAATCAAAAAGCTGCCATTAAACCAGTCATCCTCCCAGCTGAGCCTGAGCGTGGAGATCGTTGTAAGCTCCAATGCATCAGCGGCAGCGGCTAGAGTGTTGAGCATTCCCGAAGAGAAATCAGCCGCTACCACCGTATGGCCCATCTGTGCCAGCGGAATCGCCAAAGTGCCACCACCGGCTCCCATATCAAAGATCGTCTCACCACCTTTTAGTCCCAATTTGGCAATGAACTTCCGGGCGTAGGGCGACATCCCGGCATGCGTAGAAAATTGCTTGGCACGGCCGTTCCAGTAGTCGCTGTCTCCGGGTGTCTTGCGTCCTGCATGATGGACGCGCCAGGCTTCGGCCCAATCAATTTTGAGGTGATTATCCATAATGATGAATGATAGCGCCTTTGGGGGACAAACGCAACGCAATCGATCTTCGCCGGCAGAGGGTGGGAAGGGGTGCCAGGTTAGCGGACCTTATTCAAGTGTCAGGGGGAGTGTCAGAGGGACGTATAACTTGACACTCTCAAGGGTGCCAGAGTCCCTGCCTTCTTGCCGATGATCATCGGAGGCGGACTGCTTCACACGAGAGACGACAGCATCCGCGTGATACCGATCGACTGTCTGAAGTCATGATTCGAGCAAGCAGTGTCCAGCATCAAGCCGTGAGGGCAGGTCCGTGTAACAAGACCTGCCCTCACTGCGCTTGTGGACTTACTATCATTCAACAAGATAATAAACTTCATAGCCGGCGCTCGCATCGTAGGAAAGGCCATTGAAGAAAGAGACAATAAAATTCCATGTGTTGATAAGCCCATCGACATGAGGTACTTTGTAGGTGACTAGAATTACTGGCAGTTGAGAACCATACCCACCATTTTGTGAACCGTCGGGATATATCATAAGATAAAAGCCGTCAGCCGTAGCAGCCGTGGCGTCTGAACCCATGGCGGCAAGGGGGAAAAATAGCCACGAACCGGGATGTGGGGATTCTATATACTCCTCTCCAAGCAGAGCGGCGGTTCTATGATAGAGTTCGAAAGAACTCCCACTTCCATAAGCACTGGATGCCAAGTTTGCGAGTTGGAAAAACCGGATATTAACGTAGTTATTACCATTTTCAAATCCGTTAGTTGCATAAGCAGAATTTACTGCCTTAGAGCCGAACTCGTCATGTGACCAGGCCTCATCGATGACCGCATGCATGGCTATGTTTATATCGCGAGCTTTCATCTCCCACTCTTTATCTTCTGCTTTTGAGATATAGCCCGTCAGCGCCGGGATGGCAATAGCGGCGAGAATTCCAAGGATTACAATGACGACAATGAGTTCAACGAGCGTAAAACCGGCTCGGTGTTGTGTGGCACCGCACACAAGGGGTGTCCG
>JAITDU010000014.1 GCA_031282405.1 Coriobacteriales bacterium
CATTAGCCTTGTCAAAAGCACGATACGTCTGTTGGAAGCACGTAAAACCAAGATTGGAGAGGGAAGAGATATGAAGTCGAAAATTACGCCATGGGGGGGGGGCATCACCGTCTGGCTCTATAGCTCCCCATCCTTACAATTCGGAGTTTAACCACGCCGTTGCCGCTCGCGAACCGCACGAGCCAGCGGTTTTTTTGTGCCCTGTGCCTGGGGAGAAAAACAGGCGTAGCGGCTTTACGCTCGTTGAACTCATCGTCGTTATCGTTATCCTCGGAATACTTGCCGCTATTGCCATACCGGCGCTTACGGGTTATATAAGCAAGGCAGAAGATGAACAGTACAAGATGGAGGCTCGCGATATAAACATAGCCATGCATGCCGTACTAGACGAGGCTTGGGCAAATGGGGATTTTAACGGCGATTCTAGCATCGGTTATACGCCAGCCTATTACTTTTGGGGGAATTCAACTGCCACTGCAGACCATGTCGGTCTCAAAGCGTTTTCCGTTAGTAATCTTTCAAGCGTTTCCTACGACGGCAATGCTTACGCACTTTACGGAAAAGTGCTTGAGTTGTTAGGTGAGCAGCTTGTAACATATGATCAACGGGATCAAGTATTCGAATATATTGGAATTGCCGCCAAAGACTCTGGGGCCAACGCTGCTACAGCCGACGGATTTGCCATCTTTTTATACACAAGCGGCTATGAAAGCGATGCTCTATGCATTCTAGTTACTTATAAACTTAGACTAACCAATCCCGATGCGGTGCACTATGGCGATCAACTTCCATACGATGAAGACTTCCGTGGACTTCTATATGATGGTGCTTACGATGACGCTTCTATTGCCTACGACGCAAACGCTGGTTATGAGATCTATCGCAACTTCTTTCTAATCTGATTTCCGCATGGATTTTGCGTGATCTACCAGTACAGTGCAAAACTCAGGATCTAGCATCATTAGCGCAGGGCGATTGCTTCATAAAACCCAACTGGAACAGTCGCCCTGCTTTTCTCGCTATGATTTTTTCGAAGTCCTTGTTGTTGCACGCTCAAAGCTGTAATACATCTGCGGGATAGGCGATAAATACTTCATCGGATGTTACGATTGTAAGTCCACGCTCTATGGCCGTGGCTATGATGAGGCGGTCAAACGGGTCTTTGTGCGCTCGCAAAAGTGTTGGCAACATCATAAGTTGTGCAGACGATATGGGGATAACCCACTACCAAAACCTGGCAATCCAAGGAATCCTGGCCAGCTTCAAGTTGCAGTTGAGGCTTCACCCTTGTAGAACTCATCGTCGTTATCGTAATCTTGGGCATCCTTGCCGCCATACCCTTACCCGCGCTCACGGGTTACATCTCCAAAGCAGATGACAAAGAGTGGGAGATGCGGGCCCGCGATGCAAACATAGCCATGCATGCCGCCATCGATGGGGCCTGGGCAAACGGTGAGTTTGACGCTAATGACGCGGCTTATAATCACTTTCACTTAACCTATACCATGGACTGAGTGTACTAAGGGCTCCGCCCGCCCTACTGCGCCAGGCTCATAACTTCGCACCCGCAGCGCCAAAGAGACGCTGCAGCTGCGGAACTCGGGCAGCATGCCTGCATGCTGCCCTCAAACAGTCCTCGCTTACGCAGCGCCTCTTCAGCACTGCTGCTTCGCAGAATCGCCTGACACAGTAGGCCGGGCAATCGCTTCTCCCTCAAACAGTCCTCGCTTACGCAGCGCCCCCGCAACACGGCGGTTGCCTGTCCTGCAGACTAATGGCGTTTGCCCAAAAAACGCCGCATTGAGCCGAGCGTGTTGGCCGGGCCGTCGCTTATCAAGCTCCTCAGCCCCTTACGTAGCAGGTGCCGGTTGTATTCGCGGCTGTCAAAGTCGCGTTCAGGCAGCCCGCGCAGTCGCAGAAATAACTCTTTTTCCTGGGGAGAAAGCCGCGGCTCGGACAGTACCAGGTCTGCGTCCATGCGCTCGAACATCGCCTTGACGGCTGTGGCTACGGCCTCGTCCTCTAAGAGTCCCACGTTTTGGATGTCGTCCAGATGGGCAAAGCCGCGTAGGTAATGAGCGCTGAGTATGCGAGAGTCGATGGTGTCCTTCGCGCCACCCAAACCGCCTACGTCCTCAATGATATCCAGCATCTCCTGCCAGCGCTCAAAAGGCAGGAGCGGATGAGTGCGTGTGAACTCGGCCACCTGCCCAGGTGTGTCCTCGCGATAGCAGTAAAACGGCTGGTCGAGATAGAGGATGGTGCCGGCTCGCAGCAGGGTATCGAGCAAAAACAGGTTATCGGCCCAACTCGCCCCGGGTGTCTCCCTCAAGCGAATGCGCTCCTCCTCCAAAAACTCGCGGCGATACAGGGCGCTCCAGATTGAAGGATGATGAGCCAAAAGCTCGCTACCCTCGGCAATCCTAAACGGCTGGGTAGAGGGGTTAACGTTTTTGCGATATGCGCAATTAAGTCTGCGTTCTTTGCCTTGCCCAGCGTTTACGATGCGCCAGTACGGCGTCTTGATGATGTCGATGCGGCCGGTCTGGTCCTCGCGGGTACCAAAGAAGAACACAAGCATGCTGAAGTACATGCCCATATCAATCCAGTCGTCGGCCTCGACTATCGAGATCCACTGACCGCGTGCTGCGTTCAGACCGTCATTCAGAGCCGCCCCATAGCCGGCATTGGGTTTGTCGATTATACTGATGCGTTTGTCCTGAGCGGCATTGCGCTCCAAAATGGCCAAGGTGTCGTCGGTGGAGCCATCGTTGATACAGATGATATCCAGGCGCTTTTCGGTTTGACTGCGAATTGAATCGAGGCACTGTTGCAGGGTCGCGCTTGCGTTATAGCAGGGCACCAGCACCGAAATCTGAATGATGCTGGCATTATTGGCATCGGGATTTATGTAGACTTCTTCTCTCAGGGCATCCTGAGTGCCGGTCTCGATCATCTGCGTCCCACCACCTTCGTGTCAGGTTTCGTTCATGTGTCGGTAGGCCTCGCAGACCTCCTGGGCATCGCCGAGCATCATCATTCGACTTTTTTCCAGCCAAAGCGCGTGTTTGCAGATTCGCTCAACCTGATCGACGCTGTGGGAGACAAACAGCACCGTCGTGCAGTGCTCCTTGATCAGTTGGCTGATGCGCTGTTCGCACTTCTCTTGGAAGAACATGTCGCCAACACTCAGTGTCTCGTCGACAATCAAGATGTCGGGCACGATGACCGTGGCAATGGCAAAGGCGATGCGGGCCACCATACCGCTGGAATAGTTTTTGAGCGGCAGCTCCAAAAAATCCCATAGTTCGGCAAAATCGACGATCTCATCAAAATGTTGATTCAAAAACGTACGGCTATAGCCCAAAAGCGCACCATTGAGATAGATGTTCTCGCGCGCGGAGAGCTCCATGTCAAAGCCGGCGCCCAGTTCGATAAGCGGCGCTATGGTTCCGCTGACCTCGCATTTTCCAATCGTCGGATCCAAGACCCCGGCGATAATCTTCAACATTGTAGATTTGCCTGAGCCGTTTGTGCCCACGAGGCCAAAGGTGTCGCCGTGTTTCACCTCAAAGCTGATATCGTTTAAGGCGATAAATTCCTTGAAAAACAATTCTCCTTTGGCCAGTTTGAGAAAATATTCCTTGAGCGAGTTAAGCTGTTCGCTTGCCATATTAAAACTCATAGAGACATCGCTCACGCGCACGGCGCAGCTTCCTGTTACTTCAGGAGTGTAAAGATATTTTCCGCTTGTTACCAACCGTATGCCGCCTTACTGTCAAACGTAAAGGATGAAACGGCCCTGTAGCTTTCTGAACACTACAATGCCAATAGCCAAAGTTACCAGTGCCATGCCCAGGCAGACCAGATTGCTTGTGAATGACGGCGTGGCCCCCCAGAGCACTATCTCGCGAAAGTAGGTGACATACTGATACATCGGGTTGAACTGCATGGCCGTCTGCATCCAATCCGGTAGCATTGCTAGCGGGTAGAACAGCGGCGTGGCATAGGTCCAGGCCAAAGTTATCACGCTCCACAGGTGGATGAAGTCGCGAAAGAAAACTGCTAAAGCCGATAGCAATAATGACAGTCCTGTACAGAACAGCACCATATAGATCAAAAGCAGCGGCATGAAAAGCAAATTAGCAGTAGGTGCAACGGAGAAATAAACCATTACGATGACGACGGCAACGAGCGATATAACGAAATTGACAAGTTCAAACAGCACCTTCTCTAAAGGAAACAGCACCTTATTGACGCGGATCTTTTTGATAAGCGGCGCGGCATCAATGATCGATTTGAGCCCGTCACCGGTGGAGTTGGACATGAAGTTGAACAGGATGGTGCCCAAGATCAGATAAAGCGGAAAGTTTTCGATCTCGAAACGGAACATGAACGAAAACACCGCTGTAAGTACGACCATCATCAGCAGTGGGTTGAGGATACTCCAAAGCACACCGAGGACGCTACGTCGGTACTTGAGTTTGAAATCCTTGGAAACCAACGACGACAGTATGAAACCATCCCGCTCAAAGCTGGCGAATATCTTGTTCATGGGCAAAATGATAACATAGTGCAGACGAGATGAGACAGCATAGTGATCTTGAGAGCGATTTTCGTAGCGCTTTTGACGCACTGGCCAATCTGGATGTGCTGTTTCATACCGATACGCGTGCCCGTATGCGTGCTGATACGGACTTTGATAGCGGCACAAAGCAATGATTGTCGAGGCGGACACTGTGAAAGCCGAGACGGACACCGAGAAGGACGAGATGATGCGTGTAGATTTCTCACCACCAGACATCACCGAGGCGGAAATCACGGCGGTAGCCGAGGTCTTGCGCAGCGGCTGGATAACCACGGGGCCTCAGGCCAGCGCCTTGGAGCTTGAACTGGCGCGGTGGGCTGGCGTTGGCGATGACGTAGCGGCCGTCGCTGATTGCACCACTGCGCCCCCTCGCCGCGCGGCCGTGTTCAGTTCGGGTACGGCGGCTTTGGAATGCGCGCTCAGGCTGCTGGGCATCGGCCCCGGTGACGAAGTCATCACGACCGCCTATACGTTTACGGCCACGGCCAGCGTCATCTATCATGTAGGCGCTACGCCGGTGCTGATCGACTGTGCTCCTAACTCATTTGAGATGGACTACGTTGCCCTCAAAGAAGCCATAACGCCTCGTACCAAGGTGATAATTCCGGTCGACATCGGCGGTGTGATGTGCGATTACTATCAGGTCTGGGGTGCCATCAATGCCACGAGCGAGCTATTTTCTCCCACGTCGGGCACTTTACAAGAGGCTTTCGACTCCGTTATCATGCTGGCCGATGCCGCTCACTCACTTGGAGCCAGCCGCTTTGGCCACGCCTCGGGTTCGGTGGCGGACTTTACAGCCTTTAGCTTCCACGCGGTCAAGAATGTGACGACCGCTGAGGGCGGAGCGCTGGTTTGGAAACGCCACGCACGGCTTGATGACGAGACGGTCTATCGACACTTGGCGCAGCTCAGATTGCACGGGCAAACCAAAGATGCCCTGGCCAAGTCTGCTCTGGGCGGCTGGGAGTATGACGTTGCTCTGCCGGGGTATAAATACAACCTTACCGACGTGGCTGCCGCCCTGGGTCTTGCGCAACTTACGCGCTATCCGCAGATGCTAACACGTCGGCGCGAGCTTGTCGATTCGTATGTCAAGGGCTTAGATGGCGAGAAGGTCCAGCTGCTGGATCACCGCAATGAAGGCAATGGTTCATCGTGTCATCTGCTGATGTTGCGCCTGCGGGGGAAAAGCCAGACGTTTCGCGATTTGTTTATCCAAAAGATGGCGCAGCGCGGCGTGACAACGAATGTGCACTATAAGCCGCTGCCGCTGCTGAGCGCCTATCGGCAACGCGGCTTCGATATTCGCGCTTATCCCCAGGCGTTGGCGCAGTACCAAAACGAGCTCAGCCTGCCTTTGTACTCCAAGCTCACCGACGAGCAACTTGCCTATGTATGCGCGAGTTTTGACGATGTGTGGGATGAATGCGCGGCGGCCGGTGTTTAGTGTGAACGCGCACGGTGTACACTCTGATATGCGCGTGGTGCTGGATACAGGCGCACGGTTTATTATTGCGTCTATCCAAAGGCGACACTCTGATATGCGCGTGGAACTGGGATCAGCGCTGGGATCAGCGCTGGACTCGGCGCTGGGTTTGGGAGGCTGAAAATGGCCCGACTGTATGCTCGCTTCGTCAAACGGGTCTTTGACCTGGCTCTGGGCGTTGTTGCTCTTCCTGTCATCGGCCTGGAATTCGTTATCGTAGCGCCGCTGATTATCAAAGAGGATCGCGGTCCGATATTCTACAATGCAGAACGTGTGGGCCAAAACGGTAAACCGTTTAAGATGTACAAGTATCGGACGATGTATGTTGGTTCGCCCGACATCGTCAGTGCCGACGGCTCCACCTTTAATGCTCCCGATGACCCGCGGCTTACGCGTGTGGGCGCTTTTTTGCGTCGCAGCAGCTTAGACGAATTGCCCCAGGTCATAAATATCCTCAAAGGAGAGATGAGCTTTATCGGCCCGCGTCCGGACATTCCGCGCGAAGTTGCGCTTTATGAGGGAGAAGAACCCTTAAAACTCAACGTAAAACCAGGCATCAGCGGCTATGCCCAAGTCTACGGCCGAAACGCGCTGCCCTGGCGCGAACGCCTGGCCCTGGACGTGACCTATGTCAAGAAACAGTCCTTTTTACTGGATGCGCGCATCTTCTTCAAGACGTTTGCGGTGGTGTTCTCACAAGACGGCATCTTTGAGTCCAAAAGGGGCGATGAGGCTTAATGAGCGTTACTTCTCACCCGACATCCAAGCGCTCACTGCGAGGTTTTGGGAGCGGTGGGTCTTGATGAACGTTCCTTCTCCCCAGGTATCGGTGCTGGTACCCATTTACAACGTTGAGGTGTACCTGGATCGTTGTCTGGCTTCGATCGCAGCTCAGAGTTTTGATGATTTTGAGGTTATCTGTCTTAATGACGGTTCGACGGATGGTTCTTTGGCGGTAATTCGGTCCTACGTGGACAAAGATCCGCGTTTCAGGCTCGTGAACAAGCCTAACAGCGGTTATGGCGATACGATGAATCAGGGGCTTGCCCTTGCGCGTGGCAGCTATATTGCCATTGTGGAATCCGACGATTTTATTGCGGCGCACATGTTGGAGCAGCTGTGGACGGCCGCCCAAAAAAACGAAGTCGAGGTGGTCAAGGCAAATTGCTATTTTTATTGGCAATATCCACGAGCCCGGCAGCGATTATTTCATCTGGTGCCGCGCTCCGAGACTGGATGCGTTATTGACCCGGCGCAGCACACACAGATATTCCATCTTACGCAGTCCATCTGGTCGGCACTCTACCGGCGCGACTTCCTTACAGCCAATGCCATCGATTTTGTGGCTTCTCCCGGTGCCTCTTACCAAGATGCCGCGTTCAACTTCAAGGTCTGGTGCGCGGCCCGGCGCGTGTGGTTTGTGCCCGATGCCCTCTACTATTACCGTCAGGATAACGCCTCTTCCTCAGTGGCGTCCAAGACCAAGGCCCTTGCGGTGGTAGGGGAGTATGCTGCCATCGATGCCTACCTTGCGACACGTCCCGAGAAATTGGCGGCTTTTGGTGCTCTGGCGCAAAAGCTCAAGTTCGATGCCTATCTGTGGAACTACGAGCGTCTGGCACCCGGACTCAAACTGGATTTTCTGCACTTATTTGCTGCCGAGATACGTGAGGATGCCGCACACGGCCGCATCGACCGTAGACTTTACGAGCCCTGGAAGCTCTACGATTTGGATGCGCTTTTGCTCTCGGCCGAGCACTATCACGAACTCAGGCTCAAACACGGAGGAGCAAACGCACACGGCCGCATCCGTTTTTATCTGTCTCAGGCCGGGCCGCTCGTCTGCTGGCGCTTTATCTGGTCTAAGCTCTATCGGGCGGGATAAGCGCAGTTTGATTCAAAACGGCTCACGCGTTCGCTCATTTCACTAAAGTAGCACCTAATTCATAGGCTTTCTTGAGGTCTTCCAAAAAGACGGTTTCGTGTCTCCTCAGGCGCTCTTTTGCGTCAAAGCGCCCGGCCGCATAGTTGCTGTAGTCGTCGAATTGCAATGTTTCGGACGCAGTCAGGTCGCTCGTCTCACCAAACAACCTGGCAAATAGCTGGCGATTATGCTCAAAGAGTTCCCTGTAACCGGTTTCACCATACTGTGCCTCGGGCGCGTTTGTCGTGTAAATCAAGGAGGTTTTGATATAGCGACCAAAATGCGACGGTTGATTGTCGTAAGATATGTAGGGAAAGCAGACCCTCTCAATGAACGCGCGCGTCAATCCCGTAACGTCTCCAAAGTAGATGGGTGAGCCAACGACGAAGGCATCGCAGTCGCGTATCGCCTTCAGCACCGGTCTCAATCCGTCGTGTTGAGCACAGACATCAAGCAGCACTCCGGCTCGCTTGCAGGCAAAACAGCTCACGCACCCCTTATAGTCCAGTTCATACAGTCTAAAACTTTGCACCTGCGCACCGCTCGCGGCAGCCCCCTGTGCCAGTTTGTCTAACATTCGGGCGGTGTTCCAACCTTTGCGCGGCCCACCATCCACAACCACCAGCGTTTTCATCGAGACCTCCTATTCGACTACTTTTGAACCCTGCAATTCCATCGAGATACATTCATGTTCATGTTCTTCTCATTATTCGAAAAAGTATACAGCAAGCAGGCTTTGACGAGGTATTTGCATTGCGCTGCTACAGGACATGAAGGGGACGGTTCATGTATGCCTTCTGTCAATTTGTCACCGACTGAGAACTATAAGGCTCAGCGCAACCGACGCCCAGGAGCTTTGCATTATCAATCTGGTACGCCTCTGGGCACAACCGCCCGGCTATGGGATAATAGCGCTATGGACAGCCAGCAAAATCAAAAGATAACCAGGGGCATCGACCGCGAGATGGCCGAGAAACTGCGACCCTTGCTGCTGCCGGCCGTGGAGTTGTTCAGCGTTGTTGTGGTGGCACGTAACGAGCAGGACTATTTGCCATTTCTTCTAGCAGATTTGCGCGAACAGGATTTTTCGGCTGCCAATACCGAGATTTTGCTTATCGATTCGCTTTCTACCGATGGCACCAAACAATTAATGGCGAACTTCCGCGATGCTAACCCTCAGTACCGTCGGGTCGTAGTTCTTGACAACCAGGGACGTTTTTTGCCCCACGGCTGCAATCTGGCACTGCGCGAGGCCCGCGGTGACGCCCTCGTGCGTATAGACGCCCATGCCAGCGTGCCGCCGGACTTTTTACGCAAAAGCGCCGAGTGCCTAAACGACGGCCGCGAGGTCTGCGGTGGTCCTCGCCCGCCCGTTCTGCGCCATCCCAGCCCGTGGAAAAACCTGCTTTTGACCGCCGAGAAGTCTGTCTTTGGTTCCGGCGCTGCCTTGGCGCGGCGGGGCACCAAGCCGCAAGCCGTCAAGTCGGTGTTTCATGGCGCTTATCGCCGCGAGGTCTTTGAGCGCGTGGGCCACTACGACGAGCGCCTGCGCCGTACCGAGGACAACGACATGAGTTACCGCATCCGCCAGGCTGGCTACACCATATATTTTGACCCGGCAATCCACTCCACACAGTACATTCGTGCCAGCCTGGGCGGCTTTTTGCGCCAGAAACTGTCTAATGGCTATTGGGTGGGGCGCACCTTACCCATCCAACCGGGCTGTATCGGCTTTTTCAACCTGGTACCGGCGTTCTTCGTATTAGCATTGATCCTGGGGACAATAACGGGCCTTTTATGGAGCTGGTTGCCGGTGTTGCTCGTGGTCGTAGCCTATCTGCTGGCTGCCGTGGCGGCAACCGTGCTTGCCTACCGGAGCAGCCAAGCGTCGGGCGGCCGTTTGGCGCTTCTCCCCTTATTGTTCTTTGCGATGCATGTGGCTTATGGTCTGGGCACGCTGGTTGGCCTCGTGCGTGGTCTCATCAAACACTGATGGCATCGCGCTCTAACCACCGATGCACGTGCCCCCTCTATTTTATTACACACGAGATATATGCTGTTATCGTATTGCCTCATAATACAAAGACGTAGCTAGAGAAATGCTTCTCAAAGGATTTTTGCCCGGCCCGTTCCTTGTCAAATTTCCAAAAAATTGTATATTTAACCTATAATACAAAAAATTTTGCATATTCGCCGAACTAATATTGACAAATAAACTCGTATGCGTAATCATAACACCACTATGATAAAGCAGTTGACGATATTAAACGCGAGAATATATGCGAGAAGGGCGGCGAGTTGCTAACGACCGCCGTCATCGGCGCTGCCGGTTTTACGGGTATCGAGCTCGTCGGCTTGTTGCTTGCTCACCCGGAGCTTGAGCTTGTTGCCGCCACGTCCGACAGTCATGCGCAAACGCCTGTCAGTCGTTTGTATCCCCAGCTTCTGGACAAAACCGAGTTGCGATTTTCTCCTCATGATGTGGTTCTTGAGGCCGCAGATGTGTCTGCAGATCTTGTGTTTTTGGCCGTACCGCATACGGCGGCCTTGGCGATGGTGCCCACGTTGTTGGATAAGGGCGCAGCCGTCATCGATCTGAGTGCGGATTTCAGGCTTAAAGACGCGGCGCTCTACGAGCAGTGGTACGGCACTGCGCACACTGCGTCTGCGTTGCTTCCACAAGCCGTCTATGGGCTGCCAGAACTCTACGGAACCGAGTTGGAGGCGCTGGGGCAAAGGTGGCAGGTACAGCAAGCACAACAGACGCAACAGGTCGGCACCCCAACGGCCGCGCCCCAAGACACTTCCACAAGCGCTTCGCAGAGCACCCCACCAAGCAGCGACCCAGCAAGCGCCCCACAGGGCACACTAACAAGCGCCTCACAAAGTAGCGCAGCGGTCCTTGTGGCCAATCCCGGCTGTTATCCCACAGCCAGTGCTTTGGCCGCCGCACCGGCCTTGGATTGTGGGCTTGTCGACCCAGATGGGATAATCGTGATAAATGCCATCAGTGGTGTCTCCGGCGCTGGGCGCACAGCCAACGATATAACGCAGTTTTGCCTGGCCAATGAGAATCTGTCAGCCTATGCCGTGAGTACACATCGCCACACGCCCGAGATAGTCCAAACCTTAAGCGACGTGGCCGGCCGGCCGGTCAAGGTACAGTTTACGCCCCATCTGGCCCCGCTCAATCGCGGCATGGTGTCCACGGTGTGCCTACCTATGAAGCCGGAAGCGAGCACCGATCAACTGTGGGCTGCCTACCGGTCGTTTTACGCGAATCAGCCTTTTGTATACGTGCTGGAACCGGGTCATATGCCGCAGACTGCCAGTGTGCGCGCCAGCAACAACGCTCAGATCGGCTTGGCCCTTGATGCTTGCACCGGCATGCTTGTGGTCTCTTGTGCCATCGACAATCTGGGCAAGGGAGCCGCCTCTCAGGCGGTGCAGTGCGCGAACATCATTTGCGGTCTGGAACAGACCTGTGGTTTACAAGGCTCGAGAGGCGTGATCTGATGAACACTGACACGCAGCCTATTCCAGAGACCAACCCACAGCTCATAGCAGGCGTTTCCTGTCACGGTGATGCTTCGGGTTGTCACGGTGATGCTTCGGGCGCTACGCCGCCTGCCGGCCTGGGAGCGGTCAAGGGCATCAGGTGTGCCGGTGTCTCGGCCGGCTTTCGCAAGAATCCCCAACGCAAGGACCTGGCGCTTATCACGGCCCCTGCGGGTAGTGTGGCGGCCGGCGTCTTTACCCAAAACCGTTTCAGCGCTGCCCCGGTGCAGGTGAGCCGGCAGCATCTGGCCCTCATGCAGACCGGCGGCCCAGATGCCCAAAACCCGGATTTTCGTGCCCTGCTGATAAACTCCGCCAACGCCAACGCCGTCACAGGCCTCGTAGGCCTTGCGACCGCCCAGGTGAGTTGCCGGATTACGGCAGACGCGCTGGGAGTCCGCCCCGAACAAGTGCTCGTGGCCTCGACGGGTGTCATCGGTGTGCCACTGGAACAGGAGACTTTTATTCAAGGTGTACCTCTGGCCATTGCGGCACTCGGTCGCGCGGATGGTACCGATACACAGGCTGGTCTGGCCGCCGCCGAGGCCATTATGACCACTGACACACGCCCCAAACAGGCTGCGCAGCGCTTTAGTGCCACGCAAAGTGACGGTACCGAGGTCACCTACACGGTTGGCGGCATGGCTAAAGGCTCGGGCATGATTCAGCCAGATATGGCCACACTGATAGCCGTGTTGGCCACCGATGCTCTGCTCACCACCGAGGCAGTACAGCAGGCCCTGACCGAGGCGATGGCGGTGAGTTTCAACAAAGTGACCATCGACACCGACACCTCGACGAACGACAGCGCGTTTCTCATCGCTACAGGTGCCACACGGGGCAAGACCATCAACCCCACCTGCCCGCTGTACGAGCCGTTCGTGGAGGCGTTGAGCGCGGTTTGTCAGGATCTGGCCTACCAGATAGTCAAAGACGGCGAAGGCGTTACCAAGGTGATAACCGTTGAGCTCAGCGGCGCGGCTTCAGCACACGATGCTGATGCGGCGGCGCGGGCGGTTGCCAACTCACCGCTGGTCAAAACGGCAATTGCCGGCCGCGATGCCAACTGGGGAAGGATAGCCATGGCGCTGGGTAAAAGCGGTGTGTCCTTCTCCCCCCAAGACGTGAACATACGCATTGCCGGGCTTGTGGTGTGTGAGGACGGCCTGCCCGTGAATTTTGATGAGGCCGAGATGCTCAACAGGCTGGAGGATTTCGAAGAAATCGTCATTGCCATCGATCTGGGTGCCGGCGATTTTGTTACACGAATCTGGGGCTGCGACCTGACGCATGGCTACATCACCATCAACGGCGATTATCGAACTTAAAACCACCCACACGAGAGGATAACCTTTTGGACAGGCAACAGGAATTGGAGAATATCCGGGCGGCGCGGGCCCAGGCTGTTGGTCAGACCAAGCTGCTCATAGAGGCGCTGCCCTGGATCAAGGAGTCTACGGGCAAGACCGTCGTCATCAAGTACGGTGGCGCGGCCATGACCGATGCTGCTCTGCGTGCCGACGTAATGAGCGACATCGTCCTCATGAAGATCATCGGCCTCAATCCGATCATCGTGCATGGCGGCGGCAAGGACATCAGCGATTATTGCCGCCGGCTTGGCTTGCCCGTGGAGTTCAAGGACGGTTTCAGAGTAACGCCGCCCGAGGTCATGG
Source organism: Coriobacteriales bacterium (assembly GCA_031282405.1). Taxonomy (GTDB): domain Bacteria; phylum Actinomycetota; class Coriobacteriia; order Coriobacteriales; family UBA8131; genus JAITDU01. Next base: position 13,233 of record JAITDU010000014.1, read on the forward strand.
AAATAGTCAAGATGGTGCTGATTGGCAAGGTCAACCAGGAACTCGTCGCTCAACTCAATGAGCACGGGCACATCGCCGTGGGGCTCAGCGGTGCCGACGGCCACATCATCAAGGCTGTACGGGCCTCAAAGGAGATGGGCCTTGTGGGCACCGTCAGCAGGATTGACACGACGCTTTTGGTCGATCTGGTCCAGGCCGACTACATACCGGTCATCGCCAGTGTGGCTGTGGGCAAAGACGGCATATCTTACAACGTCAACGCCGACCTTGTGGCCGGCCAGATAGCAGCGGCCATCGGTGCGCACAAGGTTATATTCTTAACCGACGTTGATGGCCTTTACGAGGATTTTGCCGACAAAAGCTCGCTTATTATGCGCATGCACCTGGGCGAAGCCAGCACTCTGCTCAAGGGCGACACGCTCAGCCGGGGCATGATTCCCAAGATCACGGCCTGTACCGAGGCCCTTGCGGCCGGTGTCTCGCGGGCACACATCTTGAACGGCACCATTCCGCATGCGCTTCTGTTAGAGCTATTCACGGATCAGGGAGTAGGTACGATGATCCTGCCTGATGACGAGGACTATGTGCCCGAGGACTTTAGCGAATACCCACTCGATAACCTGGCAGCCAAGCTGCACGGGTAAATACGGACAAAGAGAGAAGAGCAAAAGTGAGCCTGGCCCAACAGATGCAGCTGGAACAACGCTACCTGATGCACACCTATGCGCGTCTGCCCGTGGAATTCGTGCGCGGCGACGGCTGTTATCTCTATGACAGCGACGGCACACGCTATCTGGATTTTCTGGCCGGCATCGGTTCGGTCTGTCTGGGGCACGGCAACGCGGTCGTTACGGAAGCCATCGCCCAACAGGCCACGCGGCTCATGCAGGTGGGCAACTACTTTTATACCGCCGGCAGGGGAGAGCTGGCCCAAAGACTGTCGGCATTTTTGAATGGGGAGAAGCCCGCGCCTTGGACACAGGGCACAGCCGAGGAGAGGCCCCTAGCCGGAAAGAAGCCCCTAGTCGAGAACAAACCCCTAGCCGGAAAGAAGCCCCTGGTCGAGGAAAAGTCCACCACTGCCACAGAATCTGCCTCTGTCCAAGACGACTGGAAGCTGTTTTTTGCAAACAGCGGCGCCGAGGCCAATGAGGGTGCTATTAAGCTAGCACGAAAATATGGCACACACTATCGAAGCGGTGCCTTTACAATCGTCAGTCTCAAACGCTCCTTTCATGGTCGCAGTCTGGCTACAACAGCAGCTACGGGCCAGGAAGTCAAGCAGGAGGCTTTCGCGCCCATGCCTGCCGGTTTTATCCATATTCAGCCGGGCGATGTACAGGCACTGGCAGATCTGCTTCAAGCCGGCACCTCACCGGCGATATGTGCTGTCATGGTGGAGTGTATCCAGGGCGAGGGCGGCGTTTGGCCTTTGTCCCCTGATTACCTCCGGGCTGTGCGCGAACTCACGGCCAAGCGTGCCGTCTTACTCATAATCGATGAGGTACAGACGGGGTTTTGTCGCAGTGGCTTACCGTTTGCCTTTATGCATTCAGCTATTCGTCCCGACGTGGTTACACTGGCCAAGGGCATAGCAAATGGTTTTCCGTGCGGGGCCTTGGCTGCCACCGGCCGGGCCGCCAACGTTTTTGAGCCCGGCGAACACGGCTCCACCTTTGGCGGCAATCCGCTGGCTGTTGCCGCAGCACATGCTACGTTAGATCAGCTCGTTGAACGGGACCTGGTCGCGCATGTGGCCGAGATGGGCACCTATCTCAGCGAACGCCTCCTTGCACTTCCTCACGTGTCAGAGGTGCGTGGCAAGGGTCTGATGTTGGGCATAGGGCTCAGTCAGCCTCGGGCCGCCGAGATTGCCGTGCGTGTGCTTAAGCGCGGCCTCGTTTTGGGCGCTATCGGTACGGACACTCTGCGCCTGCTGCCGCCGCTCAGCGTAAGCCGCGCGCAGGCAGATGCCGCCCTGGACATCCTCGAGAGTATTTTGGAGACGCTATGAGCGACTGGTCACACCTAAATAAGCCTGCCCTTCGGCTCGAAAAAAACCCGCTTGCCGGGCGCGACCTTTTGCGCCTGAGCGATCTTCTTCCCGAGGAATTGCACCTGCTCTTGTCCACCGCCTTTGCGCAAAAGCAGGCCGCCACTCCGCAGCCTGCCGCCCCCCAAACTGCAGTGTCACAACCTGCTGCATCTCAGGCCGCTACTCCGCAGCCTGCCGCATTCCAGAAACCGGCACCCTATCTGGGCAAGGCCGTGGCGATAATCCTGGAAAAGCCCTCGTTGCGCACCCGCGTATCTTTTGAGTTGGCCGCCACGCGACTGGGCGCACAGCCTATTGTATTGAGCGGTCCGGACTCAGCCTTCTCCCGTGGCGAGTCTGTTCAGGATACCACGCTGGTACTGGAGCGCTTTGTCAGCGCCCTCGTGTTGCGCACGTTTGCGCAGACCAAGTTAGAAGAGGTGGCCGCCTGGGCCAGCGTGCCGGTTATCAACGCGCTTTCTGACGATTTCCATCCGTGTCAGCTGCTGGCCGACCTTCTCACCATCTACGAGCACAAAGGCCGGCTGTGTAATCTCAAACTGGCCTACGTCGGCGACGGCAACAACATGGCCAACAGCTATCTTGAGGCGGCGGCGCTCACGGGCCTGACGCTGGCGATAGCCACGCCAAAGGGGTATGAACCTAATGAGGGTGTGGTCAGAAAAGCCCGGCAGATGGCCGCCGCTACAGGCGCGAATCTAAGCCTGGGCACTGAGATGGCCCCCGCCCTGGCCGCAGCCGATGTCGTGATTACCGATACCTGGGCTTCAATGGGCTCCGAGGACAGCCGCGCGCGGCGCCTCGGCGACTTTGCGGGCTATACGATAGACGCTGCCGCCATGCAGTACGCGGCCGCCGATGCCCTGTTTTTACATTGTCTGCCCGCCCATCGTGGCGAGGAGGTCACCGACGAAGTCATGGACGCGTCCTATTCGGCTATCTATGATGAGGCTGAAAACCGCTTGCATGTTCAGCAGGCGCTGCTCTCATTGCTCCTGGCGGACGGATAATGATGGCGGGATCGAAAGAATATTTGATTTTATGAATATTTATGCTATAATATTCATAAAATTAGTGATTTGAGGGAACTTTGACACAAAAAGCGAGTATTCGTCACAGTCTTATCCGAGAGATAGTACGTCAGCGACCCATCAGCAGCCAAAGCGAATTGGTGGAAGCTCTGGCCCAACGGGGCATGAAGGCGACCCAGGCCACGGTCTCTCGCGATGTTCGTGAGCTCGGTTTACGCAAGTACACGGGTGGGTATTATGCCATCGCCGAGGACAGGCACGTGCGCAAGATGTTTCAGGAGTTGGTTACCTCGGTGGTACCCGCGCAAAACCTTGTTGTGGTTAAGACATCCACCGGCATCGCTCAGGGAGTGGCTGCGGCCCTGGATGCGAGCAAACGGGGAGAAGTGATCGGTACGATTGCAGGCGATGATACTATTATATTAGTATGTGAAGATAACGACCGAGCAACAGAAGTGGCACGACTCCTTGATGCCTATAGGACGTAGTCGAACGCAGCGCAGAGCGCTCGGTCGCCCGTGAGCGTTACTGCTCAAAACGATGAAGGTACCCGGCTGTCCGAGGCCACCTAAGGCCCTTACAAAGGCCTTGTGAGACACGAAAGATCGCGCGTAAAAGAGGCCCCACGGCCCTGGCGTGAGGCATGGCAAACAGAACTGTTCAGAGAGGATAATGATGGCAAGAGAAAAAGTGGTATTAGCGTATTCCGGTGGCTTGGACACTTCGGTGTGTATCAAATGGCTTATCGAGGAGAAACATCTTGATGTTATCGCCCTTGTAGGCGACGTCGGCCAAAAGCGACAGAATCTCGATTTCATCCGCCAAAAGGCGCTGGACAGTGGCGCGATAGAGTCTCTGATCATCGACATGCGCGAGGAATTTGCGCGTGATTACCTCACGAAGGCGTTGTTCGCCAATGCCCTTTACGAGGGAAAATACCCGTTGGTCTCGGCCCTGTCGCGGCCGATAATCGTCAAGCACCTGGTGCGCCTGGCTGCCGAGCATAAGGCGGCCTATATCGCGCACGGATGTACGGGAAAGGGCAACGACCAGGTGCGTTTCGAGGTCGGTGTGCGCTCGCTCGACCCCGACATCAAGCTGATTGCACCGGTGCGCGAATGGGATTTGACCACCCGCGACAGCGAGATCGAGTGGGCTCAGGCCCACGGCATCCCCGTGCCGGTGACCAAGGGATCTCCCTATTCCATAGATGACAATATCTGGGGTCGGACGATGGAATGCGGCATTTTGGAAGACCCTTGGGTTGAGCCGCCGGCGGATGTCTTTGAGCTTACGATCGACCCTGCAAAGACACCGGATGTAGCTACCTATCTCACGGTGAGCTTCAAGGCCGGTGTCCCTGTGGCAATAGATAACCAGCAGATGGAATTCTTGGATATTCTCACTGAGCTTAACGCCGTGGCCGGTGCCAACGGCTGCGGCCGTATCGACATGATCGAAAACCGCCTTGTCGGCGTTAAGTCGCGCGAGGTCTATGAATGCCCCGGTGCCCTTGCACTCATATGCGCCCATCAGGGCTTGGAAGAACTGGTCTTAGAGCGTGACCTGTTGCGCTACAAGCGCACCGTTGAGCAGGACTGGGCCAACTGCGTCTACGACGCCTACTGGTTCTCGCCCCTCAAACAGGCTCTGGACGCTTTCATCGCCAGCACTCAGCCGGTGGTCAGTGGCGATGTGCGCCTCAAACTGTTTAAGGGGCATTGCAGCGTCGTAGGGCGCCGGAGCGACTATTCGCTCTACGATTTCAAACTGGCCACCTATGGCGAGCAGGACGGCTTCGACCGCGATGCCGCCGCCGGTTTCATAGAGATTTACGGCTTATATACCGAGGCCTGGGCCCGGCAGCAAAGCCGACTTGATCCCTCTTGATAGATTCCGGATAAAAAGTGGCAAGAAGAAAAGCGGCGGGAGAAGAAAGGGAGTCGCATGACAGACGCTAAAAAAACTACGAGCAAGCCCACTGGCGACGGCGCGACAAAGCCGCTGTGGGCAGGCCGTTTTGTGCAGGGCGTTACCGAGGATATGCAGGTCTTTGGAGCCTCGTTGCCGGTAGACATCCGACTTTGGGCCGCAGACATCGCCGGCTCAAAGGCTCATGCCCATATGCTGGAATCGGTCGGTATTATCTCTGTTGAGGATAATGCGGTCATACAGACAGGACTTGATGCTATTGCAGCCGAGCTCAAAGCCGGCACGCTGAATTTTGATGTGAGTGTCGAGGACATCCATATGGCCATTGAGGCGGAGTTGATCCGACGCATCGGCTCTGCGGGCGGGCGCCTGCATACGGCCAGGAGCCGTAATGACCAGGTGGCGACGGACTTCAGGCTCTACTGCAAGCAGGCCGCATGCGACCTAAAGAGCAACATCAAGGAACTGAGGCGGGTCATTCACGAGCAGGCCAGCCGGCACAGAGACGTCATCATGCCCGGTTATACCCACTTACAAAAGGCGCAACCCATCCTGTACGCCCAACACCTGCTGGCCTGGGATGCCATGTTGGCACGCGATTCCCGCAGGCTCACCCACGCCCACGAGGCCGCGGATGCCTCACCTTTGGGAGCAGCGGCTCTGGCCGGCACCTCATACGCCATAGACCGGAAGCAAACGGCCGACGAATTGGGGTTTGCTACCGTCATCTCCAATTCTTTGGACGCTGTTTCCGACCGCGACTTTGCCTGTGATTTGCTCTATGCCTGCGCTACGGTCATGTTGCACCTCTCACGCATATGCGAAGAGCTCATACTCTGGAGTAGCGAGGAGTTTGGCTTTATTACACTGGCTGATTCCTACTCGACCGGCTCTTCTATCATGCCTCAGAAAAAAAACCCCGATTTTGCCGAACTTACGCGGGGCAGGTCTGGGCGTGTGTTCGCTGATCTGATGGCGCTCTTTATCACCTTGAAGGCCCTGCCCCTGGCCTATAACAAAGACATGCAGGAGGACAAGCAGGGCACCTTTGACGCGGTGGATACGACGCAGGCCTGTCTGGCAGCGGCAGCGGGCATGGTGTCCACGATGCAGGTCAATGCCGCTCGGATGTTCGAGGCGGCTCAGGGCGGCTACCTTACCGCGACCGATTTGGCAGACTGGCTGGTTGGCCGGGGGCTGCCGTTTCGGCAGGCCCACGAGATAGTAGGAAAAACCGTGCTCTTGGCCCAAGAGTGCGGCCTGAGGCTGGATGAACTCAGCTTAGAGCAGCTGCAAAAAGTCAGCGCGGTTTTTACCGCCGATGCTCTGCGCGTGCTCGACGTGCAAAACGCCGTAGAGGCTCGGGCGAGCTACGGCGGCACAGCACCTGCCAGCGTCAAGCAGCAGCTGGACGCCCAGGCCGCCGCGCTGGAATCTGATTGAAGAAGTGACAGAGGAACGTATAATCTGTCATCTGTCATCTGTCATCTGTCATCTGTCATCTGTCACCCCTCTGCCTGCTTTTCTCGCCGCGTCTTGCGTTGCAGTATAAGCGCGGCGGCGAGCGCCACAAAGCTACCGGCACAGATAACAGCCATCGAGGCACCCAGCCCGTAGAGATCGCCCACATACCCGATGGCCGGCGTGCTTATCCCACCCATGCTTACCACGATGCCCAAAGAGATACCCGAGGACAGGCCCAGATGGTTGGGTAGGTAGCTTTGTCCCAGTGCTACCATAGGGCTATAGCCCAGCGACAGCGCCAAGGCGGCTATGACCACGAGCGCGCCGGCAATGAACGGGTCAGAGACGAGCAAGAACAGCACAAGCACGGGAGTCAACACACACACGCTGATCAGGATGACCCGCTTAAAGCCCAGGCGGTCGGCCACGCGTCCCCCGAGGAAGGTCGCCACCGCTCCGCTTCCCGAGTACAGGGTAAGCATCAGCGAACTTAAGCTCTCGGGCTGCATAAATACATGAGCCCAATACAACGGGATAAAAACCATCAGGCCACTTCCGATTATCGAGCGCACGAGGTTGACGATCGTGACCTTGATAAAGCCGGGCCAGTCATCTTGTGTTCCTGAGCTGGCAGCGTGGGCGGCTTTTTGAGCCCAGGCGCTTGAATGCGACTTGTAATAACCGTTTTGACTCACGACCAAAAGGGCCACGGCTGTCGTGGGCACAAGGAATACCAGACATCCTCCCATCCCCAACAGCGGCACCAACGTAGCAATAAGCACAGGGCCGGCGGCAAAGCCCAGATTGCCACCCACGGCAAAGTCGCTGATGCCTTTGCCCTTACGGGCGCTGGACGAGAGCACGTTGGCCAGTTTGCCTCCTTCGGGGTGAAACAGTGCCGCGCCGACACCGGTGAGAAACGCTCCGGCCAAGATGGGCAGATACGCGCCGGCCAGGCCAATAATCGCTACGCCCAGCCCAGAAAAGAGCATTCCCAACGCCATATACCAGGGGCGCTGGATCTTATCGCCCAGATAACCGAACAGCGGCTGAACGATCGTGGATACGATGTTTGAGCACAACACGATAATCGCAGCCTGCGCATAGCCTAACCCCAGACTGCTTATCAAAAACGGCAGCAGAGCCGGCACAGCCGACTGACAGGTATCGGTCGTTGCGTGGCCGAGTGTGAGCAAAAACCGCTGATAGCGGTTTTTTGTAGAGTCGAGAATAGCTTCGTTGGTCATGGCCGTATTTTAACCGATGTGCCCCACACTCTCTACGTCCAAAGTTATTGCCCTGGGTTACGACTTCGAGACACGGCTCCGAGACAAAGTATCTATAGATATAAAACAGGCACGAGGACGCGGCGTGTAATCGAATTAACCCGCGTCTACCCAAACGAGGGAACGTGTGGTTCAAGCGAGGCGCCAGCTTTAAAATGCTACCGTTCAGGGGTCAATTATGGAGATTATGTGGAAATTGAGTGAAACAATGAATCCAATTCTTGACTATGAAGCAACTTCATAGTTTTAAATGTGCTCTGTTCGATTAACTGTTGGCACACAAGAAAGATAAAGCAGAACCGAGCGAACAGAGAACCAGTACCAAAACGATTGAGTATCTCTATTCGCAAAGCGCGACGGTGATTACCTCGAACATCCGGCACATAAGTGTTGACAGAGGTAACTGATACGCGGCGTGCAGGACACTAGGTGCTCCAGGAACAAAGCTCGGGATACAAAACATTGCGTTTCTGATGCCCAATACAGTAAAGGAAGTAGTATCTACCGATGGCGGGAGACAGAGGGGCTGAACGTGACAGCCAATAGAATAAATAAGCGCACCACCCAGGCAACAAAAGCCACATGGGCTTATAAGTTTTTTGGTATTGTGCTGTCAACGATCCTGGTGATGATGATGGCACCGACTGCCGGTAGCGCAACGATGGTGTCAGAACCCCAAAAAATACAGGCTGTGACGGCCAACCAGAACTCAGAAGAGACATTGATGCTGCCTGCAGATTCGATGCAGCAGGCACAACCGGCATTGGCAGGCGAGCACCATGTAGACGGGCATCTTGATAGCGAACAACTAACGGACGCACCGCAAGGCGAGGTGTCAGAAGCGGCCGAGTCCGAGTTACACACACAGCAGCCCACATCCGCACAGGAAGCCCAGGTGTGTGCTGAACAACAGGCATTAAAAGACTCAGCGGAATTCCTGCCGGCCGAGGTGGGGATTGGTCAAATCGCAGCTCTTGCGCCCAGAGCATACCAATCGTACACCATAGACCTTTCTGATCCCGGTATCAATTTCAATGCAATAGACGGGCTTTCGGGCACTATGAGGCAGGGCGACACAGGAAACTGGGTGCAGGTTCTGGTATTTGACAACGCCGCAGATAGTAACAGCTATACCTTTATACAAAGCAGCAATTATTCACTCTATAATGCCATCGTCTTCAGGGACACGAACAACCCCACCTATATGAGAACCAATGTCACACTCGATGGCATCACCATGACATGTCAGTCGAATAACTTTCCAAACATTGAGTTGGCGAGCGGCGTAACAGTGAACCTGACTCTAAAAGGGGCGAATACCCTGAAGCAGACAGCCACAGGTACGGGCAACAACGCCTCTGTGCACCTCGAACAAACCTCGGTACTTGCTATTGGTGGCACCGGCTCGCTTGCTGCACAATCCAGCACAGGACCGGGTATCAGCATCGCTGCCAACAGCGGCACAGGCCCCTCCCCAGGCATTCTCAACATCAGTGGCTACAGCAACTGCACGGTAAAGGCTCAGGGTGGCGGCAGTTCTGCTGGCATCGGAAGCGCTGCGGGTGCTAATGTCGGAGTTATCAACATTCTGAGTACAGCCACAGTTGAAGCAACGGGCGGCCCAAACGGTGGCGCTGGCATCGGCGCTGGCGCGGGTGGCAGCGCGAATGAAATGAGCATCGACTCCGCAGCCACGATCAGGGCGTATTCTCTGGATAACTCCAGGCCCGCTATTTACACCACTGCCCAAAACAATACGGGCGACGGCTACTACGTCAACGCCTGGCTCGAAACCCCACTGAGCGGCGCAACAAAACTTAAGGCGCATAAAGAAGGCAACGGCGCGGTTCTCAACGAGCTCTTAGTGCCTGCCGGATACGCCTGCTTTGCCTACAGCACAGGCGCAACATCGCGCGATGACTTCCTTACCGCTTATGATGCCGCGACAGGTGCCCTGATTGGAGTTGTGACGCGCGCAGATACCGACGGCCCGCTCTCTTCGGTACAGGATGGATCGTCGCTCAGGGCAAAGCTGATGATTAACTCCGCCGGCACCCCCTCGGTTACCGACATAATGGGCACGACCGCCACGCTGTGGAACAAAGACCAGACTATTGGGGTCGGGGAGTATATGTCCGGCGGCTTCAAATACGCAACGGCAAAAAACGACACGAGCCTGGATGGAACAATAGAAGATGTCCCGTGGGGGAGTTTCTCTACCACTCCTATATCAGCACCTCTATCCAACTTGACGGTAGGCACAACCTATTATGTGCAGACATACCTGCATACTACTGCCGGCGACTTTACGAGCGACATCGTGTCTTTCAAAGCGTTGCTGCCCGCAGAAATTGACCTTTCAACAACCACCGAGAACGCGGGCGGAGCTGGCTGGAGGGCCACAGGAACCACGCAGCCTAATGTCAACGGTGTCTCAAATCCAGATCGCGTACTGTACATCGGAGCGAACATAAACGGCGAAAGCGCCAGCGATTATACCTACCTCATCAGGCAAAGCTATGGACCGGGGACCTCGCTTTTCAAGCAGATAGTGGTCGAATCCGGTGTGAGCACCACTATCATTATTAGCGGGATTGATGTCAAAGGTTCCGGGATAAACGAACCCACCTTTGCTCTACAGGGCAACGCGGATATCCGCCTTGTGCTCCAAGGCACCAACAGGCTGGCGCAAACCGCCTCAGCAGCGGGCAACAACGCCGCGCTGAATGTGTCGGCCGGGTCGTCTGTGAGCATAAGCGCCGGCAGCGGCAGTGGCACGCTCGCGGTTTCAAGTGGGACTGGCTCGGCCGGCATCGGCGGTGGCAGCGGCCAGGCGGCCGGCACCATCACTATCAACAGTGGAGAAGTAAGCGCGAGGGGCGGCGCGGGTGCAAACGGCACGGGCGGCGCAGGCATCGGCGGCGGCAGCAATGGCGCCGCAGCCAAGCTCAGCATCGCTCCTGCGGCCACAGTCAGAGCTTGGTCTCAGGCAAAAGAGCGTCCTGCCATCCACGCTACTGGCACGGACAACTTCAATGGTGGACACTACGTTAATGCCTACTTTGCCACCGCGCCTTCTGCAAACGAGGCCATCCAACTTAACATCTTTGCCCCTCAGGCTACTTCCGTAACCCAGATACTGGAGCTTCCCGCCGGCTATGCCTGCTTTGCCTACACCACCGGCACCAATACCCCACAAAACGACACCATTGTGGCCTACGACTCCTCCGGTGCCGCCCTTCTGGGTACGGTGGTACAAGCTGCAGATGACAGCCCGCTGATTCCCTCAGTGGCAAACGACAGCAGCTTGCGCGTCAAGTTGAATCGCGTTACCACACTTACGATAGCTACGGCAGTCAGTGGAGATTACGCCGATAAGACCAGGGTTTTCGGTTTTACCCTTACCATTTGGAACTCTGCGGATAAACCCCTGGACGGCGCGACCTTCCCCTATACCGGAGTCGCCCAGCCAGATTCCGGAGCCACGCCCCCCCAGGACGATATTCTGACGTTGGACGATAAGGGTGAGGCGACCTTTACCCTTATCCATGGCCAGGGTATCACCATCAACGAGCTGCCCTCCACGGCTCAGGTGCGCATCATAGAAGACATGGCTTCCGGTTACACGACATCGTTTGTCGACAGCGCAGATGCATCAGTTACAGAGACGAGTGCAGATACCAACGTTCGCGCCCTGACAGAAGATGCTCGCGCGTTCGACTTCCTCAACACGCGTGACGCGATAATTCCCAGCGGCGTAGACACCGGTGACGTGGACGCTCCTCTGGCACTGCTCACCATTGCCATGCTGATTGTCACGGTGGCTTTGATTGTCCGACTGACCTTCCGAATCCGCAGAAAGGCGCTGTGAGATGAACTCAATAGTCGCATACACGCATTCGCGCCCAGACGCAGACGCAACACCGGACACAGCACCGGTGCCGGCCGACCGGCGCACCAATCCCACTCCTACCGACCCCACCCCCACCCGCTCAACTATCACAAGGGAGTTACTGTCCCTGCTGGCGAAAATAGCCGCGCTCCTGCTTGCGGCCATCCTGGCTTTGACCTTCGTATTTGGTTTGGAACAAAACGTAGGCACCGATATGTCCCCCGCCGTCAAGGACGGAGACCTCGTGGCCTTTTATCGCCTGGATAAAAATTATGTTGCCGGCGATCTGCTGCTGTTGTCTTATCAGGGCGAACATCAGGTACGCAGAGTGGTGGCAGTGGCCGGTGATCGAGTGGACATCGCCAAGGATGGTCTGATCATAAACGGTGCGCTGCAGCAGGAACCAGAGATATACGAACAGACGTATCGCTATGAGAAGGGGATAAGCTTCCCCCTTACTGTAGAACCCGGCCAGGTATTTGTGCTGGCAGACAGTAGAGAAGGGGCCACTGACAGTCGCATCTACGGGGCTGTGAATATAGACGATACCCTCGGAACAGCAATAGCTGTGTTCAGACGACGCGGACTATAGCGAAGAACAGAAAGGAGAGACATGAAAACTATCACACAGAGCGCCTTGTGTGCGCAAGCCAAGAACGCTGCAACAGGTAAAAGTGCACAGGCACAAAAGACCCTCTCGTGGCGCGTGCCCATCCACAAAAAAGAAAGGGGGCCGTGAAAGTGGTTCAGGCACGTACCGCAAGTCGGTAGCGGCTAAAACCGTACCACACAGATACAACACGCAACAAAAAACCAAACCCTTTCAGAAAAGGAGATGCACGATGAACACCATTAGAAAGAAAACAACAACAAAGATTATGGCCCTGCTGCTCACCCTGGCTCTTGCCCTGAGCCTGGGAGCGCCCCTGAGTGCGTTTGCGGCCGGCAGCCCAATCACCGGAAACGAGCAAAGTCCCGCGCAGGCCAGCCTCACCAAGGTACTAAAACTGCCGGAAGGCACCACGACACCTGCGACTACGTTCGAGTTTACCTTTACGCCTGTGAGTGTGGATGGCGACACAACTATAGCTGGCACCGCGCCGGCGATTAGCAGTGACAATAAGATCGCCATAGGTTACAACAGTGCAGATACAGCGGCTGCTTCAAACGGGATAATTTCCATCCCCAAAGAAACCAGTATCTTTTCTGGGGTCACCTTCCCCCATGCTGGTGTCTACACCTATAAAGTTGTAGAGAATCCTAATACTTACGCCATTGCCGATGCAAGTAAGGAGCAGATGACCTATTCGCAGGCAGAATATGAGATCACGGCTTATGTAAAAGAAAAGAGCACGGACTCAAGCCAGCTCTACATTGCGGCCATCGCCACTACCATTACGAAAAATGAAGATGGAACCACAGGTTCAGGCGACAAAGTCGACCCAACTCCCGGCGGCGGCACAGGTGGTTCCTACAGTGCTCTGGCCTTTACCAATAATTACACAAAGACCGGTGGCGGCGGCGGAACCGACCCCACTGACCCCACCAATCCACTCAACAGCACGCTTTCCATCAGTAAGGCAGTCAGAGGCGAATATGCCAGCAAGACCTTCTATTTCCCCTTTTCCATAAGCCTCAGCGCCCCTTCAACGCTCACTACGATTCCTGCCTTTTACCGGGCCTATGTGGTTGAGGATAACGACACCATAGTGACCTCGAGCAGCAACGCAGATCCCAGTCTGCTTGCTGTTGATGCGGGCGGTCCGTACATCAAGGTTTCCACCAGCGCACCCACTGCGGTCAATTTGAAGCACGACCAAAAGCTGGTATTTCTTGACACCCCCGTAGGCACATGCTATACGGCAACAGAACCGGGTACCGCCGGCTACACCCCAAAAGTGGACATTGTCACCAATGAGGGCAATCCCGTAGAAAAGAGTGCAACAACAGGACAATCCCTCGCCACCGGAGCCCAGCTCGTTGGCGAGAAGACCAACTCCGCAGATTTCCTGAACACTCGGGCGGATGTTTCGCCCACGGGTATCTTCATCGAGAATCTGCCCTACATTGTGCTCATCGCCCTGGCGCTGGCCCTGCTTGCCGGCTTTGTCGCCATCAGGGTTCGCCGCAGTCGGAGCAACAACTAAAGGCCTGTCAAAACCGTGGCATCAGCTAAGACATACGCGGTAAAAGTCCCGCGGGTACCCGGTGTACCCGCGGGAGAGGAACAGGGCGTGGGCCAAAAGAATGGCATGCGCCCTGTGAGGGCCGCACTGCGCGTGGCACACAACCTTGTCAACATCCTGGTTCTCGCTATCGTGCTATTGCTGTTTGCCATCGGAGGTTTTGCGCTGTGGGATTCAGGCCGGATATATCAAGAAGCAAGCTCTGAACGCTACGAGATGTACAAGCCCGCCTCACAGGAAGGCACCCTTTCCTTTGCTCAGTTGCAGCAGATAAATCCCGATGTTTTTGGCTGGCTTACCGTCCACGGAACAAACATAGACTATCCGTTGGTGCAGGGCCCAGATAATATTAAGTACGTCAATACCAGTGCCAAGGGAGACTATTCGCTTTCGGGGGCACTCTTTCTGGATAGCAATAACCAGCGGGATCTTACGGATTTTGCAAACATTATTCATGGTCACAATATGGACAAAAACGTGATGTTTGGCGAAATTGGTCTGTTTGCCGACAAGACCTGGTTTTCGGAGCGCAGATATGGCTCGTTGCTGTTAAATGGGCGCGAATACGGCCTGGAGTTCTTTGCGTTCCTTCAAGCCGATGCCTATGATGACACGGTATTTCGCGCAGGTACCTTTGAACGGACGCAACGGGAGGCTTACCTGGAACTGCTGCGCGGACAGGCGCTTCAGAGCCGCGCTGTCACCGTGACGACAGATGACAGGATAGTGCTGCTTTCAACCTGTACGCCGAATCTCACCAATCGTCGCGACATCCTCGTTGCAAAAATAACGGATGAGACCTTTGTAAATGCCTTTACAAAAGACATCGGTAGCTCACCCGTGCCGGACGCACTGGCAGGGACAGGGGGCCTTGTCCTCCTCTGGGTGGCATTGCTCTTCCTTGGAGTGGCTGCAGTGATAGTGCTCGTAGTCGTGCGCCGACGCAAAGACAAAAAGACAACAGAGAAAAAGACAACAGAGTCGGGTGAGGAAAATGAATGACGTTACTCAGAGGCGCGAAGCGCCGTCGCAATCCAGCATTCCGTCACCTCGTGTCGCCGCAACCACTCCACGCACCGCGCAATCAGTCCGCGAGCGTGTAATCTGTGCGGCTTTAGTGCTCGCCATCGCGTTGTTCGCAGGCCTGTATACGCCCTTTGCTGTTGCCGCCACGTCCGGCCAGGCCACATTAAGCGTTACCCAGAATATCACAGCTCCGTATGTCGCCTCTGCGCCTTCTGACGAGTTTACCTACCTACTCGCCCCACGTCAGCCTAACAACCCCCTGCCCGCAAAAAACAGCGCGAGGGGATATGAGTTTTCTCTGAGAGGTACAAGCAGCATCACGTTTGCCCCTATTACCTTTACTCAACCAGGCATCTATACCTACGAACTCAGCACTATCACAGACGCGCAAGACAACTACAGCTACGACCGGCAGGTGTATGTCATCGAGATATATGTCGATAATGCGCTTGGGGTCTTGGTTGTTGCCTACAAGGACAATGGGGACAAAACCGCAGTTTTATCCTATACACACACCTACACCGCTCGTGCTGCCACGGTACCGGGTACCTCTGGTACCCCCAGTGCTTTTGTCTCAAACCCGCCGGTGTCTTCCGACAGCCTGGTGGGTAATCAGGCGCAAACGATGCCCGTCCCTGACGAGCGTGCCTCATCTGTTGTGCAGGACATTACTGATGGCAGGATACCTCTGGGAGATTTCAGCGATACCAGCGTTTGGAGTATGCTCAATCTACTTTTGATGTTACTGGGTGTTTGCGTCTTCGTTTGGATGCTCGCGGCTCAGATAAAAAGCCGGATGGCTCGTGTGGGAGCCTCAGATCACCTCAAACGTTCTGAGGGCGCGGACAGTGTGGTCATGCCAGTGCCAGAAGTCTCGGGTTACGCGCAAGGCGCGGCCTCTCCGCCACCTCCAAAGCATGTGGACCCGCTGGTTTTGACTGTTACCCGATGCTTTGCCGCCGTTTTTGCCCTGGCGTTTATGGTCCCTTGGTTTATCTTTGAGGACACGAACAGACCCATGGCCTGGTTGGATGCCTACACGCCCGTCTTTATTGTACTTTTCATCGTGATGATAGCAACCATACTGCTTTATTGCCTGGTCCGCAGGAAAGCCCGTGCAGACCACCAGTATCATTCTGATCAACCATAGTCAGATAAATGAATACTTCGGAGTATGGCTTATGTATGTCTTGGACTCCGCAGTGCCAGTCCGTAATGTCAGCCCGTAGCGCTGACCCGTAGCGCTGACCCGTAGCGCTGGCCACACGACCCTTAACGTGATCACTGGCGTATAATGGCAAGCTATGACGAACGTGACGCAAGCAGATACAGCCCAGAAAAACGCGGCGCAGACTACTGCCGCCCAAGCTCTGGTTAAAGCTCTGGAGGACTTGGGAGTCCGCCAGGTGTTTGGCATACCCGGCGTGCAGAACATCGACATCTACGATGCTCTGTATGCCTCGTCCATCAAGCATGTGCTGGCTCGCCATGAGCAGGGCGCTGTGCATATGGCTGACGGCTATGCCCGCGCCACCGGTCACGTGGGTGTCGTTTTTGCCACAAGTGGCCCCGGTGCCACAAACACCGTTACCGGCATCGCCACGGCCTATATGGATTCGGTACCGCTCGTGGTGATTACCGGTCAGGTCTCTACGACGGCTATAGGTACCGATGCCTTTCAAGAGGCGGACATCACTACGATAACGCTTCCCATAACCAAGCACAGTTATCTCATCAAAGACGCGGCAGAGCTGCTTTTGGCTCTGCGCGAGGCGTTCTATCTTGCGCGCTCAGGGCGACCCGGCCCGGTGCTCATCGACGTGCCGGGCAATGTTGCCACCTCTCCGCTTTGCTACAGCGGTTCCAAAGGTGAGCCGCGTCTGGCCTCTTACCGGCCCACCATCAAGGGCAATGCCCGCCAGGTACGAGCTGCGGCCGACCTGTTGACCCAAAGTCAGCGTCCGGTCATCTTGGCCGGCGGCGGCGTGGTCAGCTCCGGTGCCGCTGAGCAGCTTGTGCATCTGGCCGAGAGACTGAATATCCCGGTGGTTACAACGATGCTGGCCAAAGGTGTCATGCCCGCCGCGCACCCCTTGTTCATCGGCCAGCCCGGCGTTTATGGCGCGGTGCGTGCCAACGCCGTCTTGCAGCACGCCGATTTGCTCATCGCTCTGGGTACGCGCTTTTCTGAGCGTGTCACAGGAGCCGCTGCATCCTTTGCTCCTGGGGCCAAAGTGCTCCACATCGATATCGACCCGGCCGAGATCGGCAAAAACATCCGCGTTGACCTGCCTTTAGTCGGCGATGTGGCCACAGTGCTGAACGCCCTGCTTGCAGAATTTGACAAGCGGGGGGTTGGCGACGTTCCCGCGCATGTTGACAGCAACGTCCAGTCGGTCAGTGGCAGTCTGTTTGAAATTCTGGCGAATGAGGTAGGGGAGAAGCCCCCCGCGCCTACCGGCAGCTACCCCGAGCAGATACTCGACATTCTCGATGAACTGTTGGCAAAGCGCGATGAGGTCATCATCACCACTGATGTTGGTCAACATCAACTCTGGGCCAGCCACAGACTCAATGTCTCACGACCGCGACGCTTTATCACCTCTGGCGGCCTGGGCACAATGGGTTTTGGTCTGCCGGCGGCCATTGGGGCACAGGTGGCACAGCCCCGGGCTATGGTGATCTGTGTCAGCGGCGACGGCTCTTTTCAAATGAATCTGCAAGAGATGGCGGTGGCTGCCGTCCATAAATTGCCAATTAAAGTAGCACTATTTGATAATCGCAGTCATGGCCTTGTGCGCCAGTGGCAAGAGTTGTTCTTGGATGGCCGCTTTGCTCATACGCTGCTCAATCCGTTGCCCGACTACCGAGCGCTCGCCCATGCCTACGGTTGGGCCTTTCGCAGTCTGCGCACGACAGGCGCGGCGGCAAGCGGCCCAACACTCAGCAAACGCAGCGTCCAACAACAGCTGGCCTGGTTACTCAACGCTGCCGGTCCGGCCCTTCTCCATATCTCGATACCTACCGAATGCCTCGCGGAGCCGATGGTCACCCCCGGTGGCTCGCTCACCGATGTCATAGCGCGCTCAGCGCCAACGCAGCCCAGCGGCGAATCAGGAAAGGAGCGCGCGCATGCCTGAGCATACCTTCTCGATCCTTGTGGACAACAAGCCCGGTGTGCTTACACGCGTTACCGGACTCATAGCTCGGCGCGGCTATAACATCGAGTCTCTGGCGGTAGACACAACCGAGGATCCCCGCGTTTCGCGTGTGACGTTGGTCACCTCCGCCGAAGATGTGCCTATAGAGCAGATAAAAAAGCAGCTGAATAAGCTCATTAACGTTCACAAGATAGTCGAGCTTACCGCAGCGGACTCGGTGGATCGCGAGCTGGTGCTGTTTAAGGTCAAGGCCACTGTGGACCAAAGGCCCGAGCTCATCCAACTGGCCGAGATGATGGGTGGTTCGATCGCCGATGTGGGTACCGATACGCTCACCATCGAGGCTACGGGCTCACATGAGGCTATAGGCGCACTGGAGGACCTGCTCAGGCCCTATGGTATCGCCGAGACAGCCCGCACCGGCAAGATTGCCCTGGCCCGCAGTCGGAGTTAACCGGGGGAGTCGCTTCTCCAAATTGCTATAATCAACAGTTGCGACAACGCGCTGACCCTGCTCGTGCCACCAAACCGGACGTCTTTGGCCATCACCAAGGCAGATGCCCCGGCCCTTGTCCTTGGCTCTACCTAAAATAAACCCGAACGCACGCTGGCCCCCAACGATCCGAAAGGTACAACCATGCAAAAGCGATATCTGATGACCCCCGGACCCACGCCGGTTCCCGCCGAAGTACTGTTGACGCAGGCTCGGCCGATGATTCATCATCGCACGCCGGACTTTAACGCTGTGGTGCGCGCTTGCGTGGAGGGCTTGAAATACGTGTTTAAGACCGATCGCTCTGATGTCCTCATATTCGCCAGTTCGGGCACCGGTGCCCTGGAAAGCTCCATCGTCAACTGTTTTTGCGCCGGCGACGAGGTACTCGTGGCCCAAGGCGGCAAGTTTGGTCAGCGTATGGCACAGATTGCTCGGGCTTATGGTCTGGATGTAACAACGCTGGACTATGGTTGGCAGCAGGTTGTGAACCCGGCCGACATCGCCGCACATCTCAGCGCGCATGCGAATACAAAAGGCGTCATCGTCACCCAAAGCGAGACCTCCTCGGGCATCCTCAACGATGTGGAAGCCATAGGTGCTCTCGTCAAGGATTACCCAGACTGTGTGCTCATCGTAGACAGTATCACGGGCATCGGCGCCGTGGAATGCAATACTGATGACTGGAATCTGGACGTTGTGATGAGTGGTTCACAAAAAGGTCTGATGCTGCCGCCGGGCCTAGCCGTTACCAGTGTTTCTCCGAAGGCCTGGCGGGCTTATGAGCGCTCAACTCTCCCTAAATTCTACTTTGACTGGCTTAAATACCTAAAGAATCTCGAGAAGGACACCACGCCCTTTACGCCGGCTGTATCTTTGATGATCGGCCTGGCCGAGGCGCTCAAACTTATACGCGCTGAGGGTCTGGATAACGTCATTGCCCGGCATGCTCGTTTGGCGGCGGCCACGCGGGCAGGCTGCGAAGCACTGGGTTTGGAGTTGTTCGCGCCGCCGACCGGCCGTGGCAATGCCGTGACCCCGGTCTGGGTGCCCGAGGGCATCGACGGCAAGCTCCTGGTCAAGATGCTCAAAGACACCTACGGTGTGACCATTGCCGGCGGCCAGGACGACTACGCCGGCCGTATCATCCGCATCGGGCACTTGGGCTATTTTGGCGATTTTGATATCATCACGACGCTTTCGGCCCTGGAAATGGCGCTTTTGGAGTTAGGCTATGAATTTGAACCGGGGAGCGGCATCAAGGCGGCCGAGCTTGTATTGATGCAGGCCAAGCGCACAGCCGCTCGATAGGGCAGGAGCAAAGCTATCTGTGAACAGCCTGCAACCTGCGCATAAACAAATAGATTGGGAGAAACGATGAAGATTCTGGTGGCAGAGAAAATCGCCAGCGCCGGCATCAGACTTTTGGAAGAAGCCGGCAACAGCGTAGACGTCAAGTTGGGGCTGAGCCCCGAGGAGTTAGTGGATTGCATACCGTATTACGAAGCGCTTATCGTCCGTAGCGCCACGAAAGCCACGCGCGAGGTTATTGAGGCGGGCACCCGCCTGAAGATCATCGGTCGGGCCGGTGTAGGGGTGGACAATGTTGATGTCGTGGCAGCAACCGAGCGGGGAGTGATCGTTTGTAACGCCCCCACCTCAAACGTTGTTTCGGCGGCTGAGCAGACCATGGCCCTGCTGTTGGCCGGTGCAAGGCGCACTCCCCAGGCTAATGCTTCTATGCAAAATGCTCAATGGGACCGCGCCGCCTTTACCGGAAACGAGCTCTATCAAAAGACCCTGGCCATATTCGGTCTGGGACGCATCGGTGGCCTGGTGGCCGATAGAGCCCGATCCTTTGAGATGAAGCTCATCGGTTATGACCCGTATTGCTCCCCGGAACGAGCGGCCAATCTGGGTGTCACCCTGTTTGACGACATTGATGACATCCTGCCCCAGGCCGATTTCATTACGGTGCACCTGCCTAAGACCAAAGAGACCATAGGCATGTTCGGCGCCGAACAATATGCCCGTATGAAAGATGGCGTCTATCTGGTCAATACCGCCCGTGGCGGCATCTACGACCTGGAAGCCATGGTGCCGTTCCTTAAAAACGGCAAGATAGCCGGCGCAGCTGTTGATGTCTTTGCCACAGAGCCCTGCACCGACTCGCCCATCCATGGCCTGCCCACTGTTATCCTCACTCCGCATCTGGGTGCGTCTACGGTCGAGGCTCAGGCCCGGGCCGGTGTTCAGATCGCCGAATACGTGCTGCTGGGTCTCCAAAACAAGATGGTACCCACGGCCGTCAATGTCGATCTGGTACCCGAGGTAGTCATGAGCGCTGTTGCCCCCTACATTGAGGGCTGCGAAACATTGGGAGTAATGCTCGCCCAGCTCAGCCGCGAGGCTATCAGCAATGTGGAACTTAAAGTGCTAGGAGAACTGGCAAATTATGATGTCGGCCTGCTGGGTACTGCGGCGCTGCGCGGCATCTTCTCTCAAAACAGCGATGACCCGGTCAACTTGGTCAACGCCAACTACATCGCCGAACAACGCGGCGTCACGATATCGATAATCAAAGATCCACGCCGCTACGAGTACGCCTCAAAGGTGTCTCTGAGCACGCAACAGGGCTCGCAGCGTATCGAAATCGGCTGTACGGCATCGGGGCCGGACGGGGTCACGCGCATCGTCTCGGTGTTCGACTACAAACTCGACCTTATCCCCAAAAAGTATATCCTTGTGCTCAAATACGAAGATACACCGGGTAAGCTGGGGCGTATCGGTACGGTGCTCGGCAACGCCAACATCAATATCTCTACGATGGAAATAGGCATGCTCGACGAGGCCACGGGCGAGGCCGTAGTGCTTATGAACGTGGATGACCCGGTGCCAAACGATGTGTTCCGAGAGCTGTGCAACGTAGTAGGGGTCACCGATGGCTGGTTCGTCGAACTCTAGCGTGGTCAAAGTTCAGGGCACGAGTAGCTTTGGCGGAGAAAAACCTCCCCAAGAAAAGCGGCCGGACGAAACAAACAGCTCCGATGAAGAGAAAACCCCTGGCGCGGAGATGAGTCTTAGCGAGAAGACTTCTGACGAGGAGAAGACCTCCGGCTACCGGCCCTTCTCACTTAAAGCAGCGTTGGAGTTAGCTTCGCCACCCAGTTGGGTGGCGGCTGTTGCCCCGGCCTGTATCGCCGGTGCTTTGGCTCTGGTCTGTGCGGTCTGGTCTGCGCAGGCGGCCGCCCGTATTGACATAATCGCTCCTGTCGCTTCCGCTGCTCAAACTGTCAGTGCAGACGCAGTAGCAGGTGCAGACGCAGTAGCAGGTGCAGACACAGCAGCAGACACGGTTGCCCCATCCGCTTCATCTACCGCTCCCTCATCCACCACTTCCACAGCCGAGATGCTTGTGGACGAAAACGCGCTTATGCCCCTGCCCTTTGTCCAATTGGACAGTCGTTCTCTCATCTGTTGGCTGGCGCTGTTGCTCTGCGCGGTGTGCCTCCAGAGTGCGGCCAACACGCTTAACGATTACCAGGACTTCAAAAAGGGTTTAGACAGCGCTCAGACCATCCTTGACGTAAACGACGCGTCCATCGTCTACAACGGCATCAATCCGCGCCAGGCGCTGTATTTTGGCGGAGCGCTCCTGGTGGTTGCGGCACTGTTTGGCTTTGTGGTCGTTGCGTTTACGGACGTGCTCATCCTTGTGCTGGGGTTTGTGGCTGCGATCGTGGCCGTGCTCTACTCATTGGGCCCCAAACCGCTGAGTTATCTGCCTGTAGGAGAGACGATAAGTGGCCTTACGATGGGCGGCATCATCACACTGGCGACGTTTTATGCCCTGACACTCAGGATGTCTGTGCTGGTGATAGCCTGGGCGGTCGTGCCAATGATAAGTATAGCCATGATCATGCTTACGAATAACACCTGCGATATTGAGCGCGACAGCGACGCGGGTCGCCGCACACTACCTGTGCTGATTGGTCGCGCCCGTGCCATGTTGCTCAATGCTTCTTTGGGTTGGTTTGCCCTGCTGTGGCTGTTGCTGCTGTGCCTGGCACAAGGCTGGTGGATCGGCTGTGTGGTGGTGCTGTGTGGTGGCACCATGTGTGGGGTTTTGCTCAGGCGGCTGCGTAGCGGCCCCTACGACTTAGTCAACCGAGGCCAGATGATGGGTACCGCAGTTGCCTTTGGTCGGTGGAGCGCTGCGACGTGTTGTGTCGCGTTGCTGTTGGGGGGGATCAGCAGTGCTCTGCTCTCCGGATGAATCGGCCGTGCCCGGCGTACTTGGCGAATCGACCGTGTCCAGCGTGCCTGGCGAACCAGCAGTGCTCTGCTCTCCGGATGAATCGGCCGTGCCCGGTTCATCTGTTGTCGACACGTCTGCTCATCCGCCCGTCGACATCCTCCTCGACGCTACCGATGCCGGCGGTCCATCTATGCCCCTGGGCTTTTTGCCGCACAAACAGGAATATGTCAAAGGGGTGTTTGCGACCATAGCCACTCACTATGATGTGATGAACGACTTGGAGTCATTGGGCCTGCACCGGCGCTGGAAGGCACGTTTGGTACGCAGGCTCTCGGCTCGCGGCCCCCAACGCATTCTTGATGTTGCCTGCGGTACCGGTGACGTTGCCATCGCTTTGGCCCGCGCTAACCCAAAAGCTCAGGTCCTGGGTCTGGATTTCTCGCCGCAGATGCTTGATATTGCTAAACGGCGTGCCGCAACAGAACTGCCCCTTACCTGGCGTATCAATGCCAAGGGAGAAGCCCTGCCACAGAGCAACCTGAGCTTTGTTTTGGGCAGCGCTTTGGAACTGCCCTATGCTGACAGCAGCTTCGATGCGGTAGCGATAGCGTTCGGTTTGCGCAATATGCCCGATTATGCTAGAGTACTAGTAGAAATATATCGTGTTCTGCGTCCGGAGGGAGCCTTTTATTGTCTGGAGACCTCCAATCCAGAAGCGCCTTTCGTTTTGGTGCCCTTCAGGCTGTATATGCGCTACTGGCTGCCGCTGTTGGGCAAGCTGGTTGCCGGCAGTCCTACTGAATATGTCTGGTTGGACACATCTACCAGGGCTTTTTTGACGAAGCGCCGTCTGATAACACTTATCCAGAATACGGGTTTTGTCCAGCCAGGCTACCAAAGCTTCATGCTGGGAGCTTCCGCTTTGCACTGGGGTATAAAACCCGCCTGATCCTCCTACCCGGCGCTCCTGCTTACCTACACGATAGCGCCATTCACCGGCGCGAGAAGCCGACAGCGCTTTGCCAAGCTATTCCTGGATACCGGGCAGGTGGGGGATGCTCGCAAAGCTGCGCTCAAGGTCGGCGTCGGTGGGTAGATAGTCACTCATCGTGCCGTCCAGATAGCTGCCATAGGCCGCCAGGTCCAGTGAGCCGTTGCCGGTCAACCCAAACAAAATGGTCTTTTCCTCGCTACTCTCTTTGCACGCAAGCGCCTCGTCAATGGCCACACGCACGGCATGGGCACTCTCCGGCGCCGGCAGTGTGCCTTCGGAGCGGGCAAAGGTAAGGGCCGCCTCAAACACCGAGGTCTGCTCCACAGCTCGGGCCTCGTCCAAAAAGCCGTCATGGTAGAGTTGCGACAAGATAGGGCTCATACCGTGATAGCGCAGTCCACCGGCATGATTGGCAGAGGGCATAAACGCGTGGCCCAATGTGTACATCTTCGCCAGCGGTGTCACCTGACCCAGATCGCAAAAGTCATAGGCAAAGCGGCCGCGTGTCATTGACGGACACGAAGTCGGCTCCACGGCGATAAAGTACGGGGCCTGCCGCCCAGCCAGCCTATCGGCCATATACGGTGCCATAAGACCGCCCAGATTAGAGCCGCCGCCGGCGCAACCGATCAGGATATCGGGATATTCATCCAGCTTATCCAGGGCCGCCTTGGCTTCCAGACCTACCACCGACTGGTGCAAAAGTACCTGATTGAGCACGCTGCCCAGCACATAACGCCGACCCTGGCTGCTTACGGCCCGTTCTACGGCCTCAGAGATGGCCGTGCCCAAAGACCCCAACGAGTCCGGGTCGTCAGCGAGCATCTTTTTGCCTATCTCGGTGGTGTTTGAGGGCGAGGCCACGATGTTGGCTCCATAGGTCTGCATGATTATCTTACGGTACGGCTTTTGCTCAAACGACACCTTGACCATATAGACATCCAGTTCCAGACCAAAGTAGACGCAGGCCATAGACATGGCGGTGCCCCATTGTCCGGCCCCTGTCTCGGTAGTTAGTCCCACCAGGCCCTGATCTTTGCCATAAAACGCCTGGGCGATGGCCGAGTTGAGCTTGTGGCTGCCACTGGTGTTCCCGCCTTCATACTTGTAGTAGATCTTAGCCGGGGTATCGAGCACCTTCTCCAGGTAATAGGCCCGGATCAACGGAGAAGGCCTATACATCCGATAAAAGTCCAGCACCGGCCCGGGGATGTCGATGTAGCGATCTGTGCCGTTAAGTTCCTGTTTGGCAAGCTCCGTGCAAAATACCGGCTCCAAATCGCCCAGCTCCACCGGTTGCAGCTTGCCCGGATGCAGCATCGGTGCCACGTCGGTCGACATGTCGGCTCGCACGTTGTAGTACTGCCGCGGGATCTCCTCTTCGCTCAGATAGACCTTATACGGCTCGTTCATATTCTTGCTCATGCTCTCTCCTCTCTTTGGGTTTGGCCACTGTGATCTCAACCCACTCGGTGGCCCTGGCCTTTCGATGGCCTTGGCCTGCTCGCCTGAAACAGTGCTTCAGGCATTGGTTATCAGGGGAGAAACGAGTGTCTCAGACGTGTGACACATCTGTTTTGAGGCCACTTCAAGTCTGCAAATCTCTGCATCGAGCCTGCTGAGACAATAAAAAAAGCCCATGTCTCCCACATACAAAAAATGCGGGGACAAGAGCTTGATACTCCTGCGGTGCCACCTCGCTTGACGAAACAAATCGTCCACTCATGAGACGCTAACACGCCTCTGTCCGATAACGGGGACTGCCGTCTGTGACTACTCGCTCGCGCTCACCACACAAGCACCAGTTTTTGCCCCAGCCCTCAAAGGCCCATTTGTCCGTTCGCTTTCTACCGGGTTTCCAGCATCTCCGGCTCTCTGCAAGTGCGCTGCGGACGTTACTTCCTTCTCAGCGGTTTAGTGGCATAGTAACACTTCGTCTCCGGTTTGCAAGTTCTCCTTGGCCACTGGCCGCGTTTTTGCCGCCGTTTACCCAACTTTGGCTTTATAATGGGGAGAAACGAGCCATAACTCACCTAGGACCTGCAGCCCCACGCACGACCCGCACTGCTCGCTCGCGACCCGCAATTTGTACAAGACTCACGCTGCCTGCACAAGACCCACACTGACTGTACAAGATCCGCAACCCCTACCGAAAGGAAAGCGCCATGACCAGCATCACACCGATTCGCGACCCAAAGACTGACCACCTGCTTACTCCCCAAAACGCCGCTGTCATCATCATCGATTACCAGCCCACGCAAATCCACTCGGTCAATTCCATCAACACCAGCGAGCTGATAAAAAATATCATTTTGGTCGCCCGGACCGCTAAGGCCTATCGTTTGCCCATCGTACTCTCGACGGTCAATGTTGCCAGCACGAGGAACCAGGAGACCGTCCCGCCGCTTAAACAGGAGCTTGAAGGTGTGCCCTCCTACGATCGCAGCAGCGTCAACTCCTGGGAGGATGCCGAATTCGTGGCAGCGGTCAAAGCTACAGGGCGCAAAAAGCTTATCATGTGTGCGTTGTGGACCGAGGTCTGTCTGGCGCTGCCTGCCCTCGATGCTTTGAAAGAAGGCTATGAGGTCTATCCGGTAGTCGATGCTATCGGCGGTACCAGCACGCTGGCCCATGAGACCGCACTGCGCAGAATCGAGCAGGCAGGAGCCCAGCTTACGACGATCCCCCAGCTTGTCTGCGAACTCCAACGCGATTGGAATCGTAGCGAAACCGTTGAGGAGTACCTCGATCTGATGTTCGCCGCCGGTGCCTTTGTGGGCTTGTAAAGCCAGTCGGTAAAACCAGTCGGTAGGGTCCGCTGCGCAAATCTGCGGTTTTCTCCTCGTTATGGCTCAGGTTTTTGCTATTATGGACGAGTAAGCATTGGGAGGGCACTGGATGAGCGTGCCATGTCGTGGTCAGCGGCTCGGTTAACGCGTATCACGTCTGAAGACCTCAAAGCGGTTCATCGAGAATAGAGTATGAGTACAACACGTGTTCGGGCGATAATAGCTATCGGGTTGGTGGTGCTGGTCTTTGGCATCATCGCCATCTTGGCGTTTCAGGCTGCCTCACTCAGGGTCTTTCGCGAGGTATCAGAGTACAGCAGGAACTTCTCCACGACGGTTACGCTGATAAACTCGAACACGGGCATCTATCAGGAGCGCGACTACTATGTGGCTACCTCGTATGACCTCAGCGTGCCCGACAATGGCCTGATAGTCTTAAATCCCATACAAAAACTCCCTCAGGAAACAACACTGCCAAGCCTGCAGTCGGCTGTGTACTCTGTGGAAAATAACACCGAACGTTCGCTCAATTTACGCCTGACGAACTCGCGACGCACCGAGGAGCGTTCCGGCCAGGCACCGCCTGCCACCTACCTGGGCCTTTCGTTTACTTCCGCGACCCAGCGGGGCAGTTGGCAGGCCACGACATTGTTTAACAACAATTCAGAAGGCGAGTTGGTCGACAGTGCCCTGCTGTTCGGCTCAGCTTCGGCTACCCAGACCACTGTCTGGCGCGGGCGCACCTCGCTCTACCTTTTGGACGGTGGCCTTACCCTGCATGCGGCAGCGATTCTGCCGGGTGTCGACATCTTGAATGACACCGGCGCAGAGGGCCAGGCAACGGCTGTTATCTACAGCACGAGGGCGCTGTCCATTGGTGGGATTATGACAGAGGATCAGGACAGAGAGGCCGCTGCTGCCATTGACGATGCGTCGACGGAATCTTTGCGCGTGGATCAAGGGATTATAGAAGCGAGTGAAGCGAGTGCTAATATACTCGTACCCGGGACTGCTGCTTTGGCCATGGATACCGATATGCGTATTACGGGCACAGACATTCTGTTGGTGGCTCCCGCTGGCACTCGGCCGCGCTCCACGTTGCGTGCTCCCGCCGCTCACACAGATGCCCAGTCCACAGAAGATCTGCAGGAAAGTACAGCCCCACACTCCGGCAACAACCTTACCGTGAGCGGCGGGGTGATTGGCGTGGGCACGCGTTGCACCCTCACCATCGGCCCGGATGCAAACGGCCTGGGCAGCGTGGAGTTATCGCCGCGCTCGCTTATTGTCGATGGCGGCACATTGATCATTGAGCCTGCCGACGCGGGGGCCATAACCATCAACTCCGACATACAGGTGCGCAACGGTGGCAGACTGGTCATAGGCGAGGGTGCCACGATTAACGGCAACATTTACGCCTTTGGTGGCGGCACGGTGGAAGTGAACGGCTCATTCAAGTTATACGGACATCAGGTTGGTTTTGACGAGGGGAGCGTCCCCGGCGGCATCTTCATCCTTGCTGACAACAGCACGGACGAAGATGGTGCTATTCTTGGGCTGGGCTATTTTACCGCGAAGATACTATGGATGATTGACGGCAGCGACGGCAGTAATCTTATCATCAAATCGCGCGCGGTACACTTTCTCTCTACGGCCGCTCCGCCCGGCTATCCTTTGATGTACAACGAGTACTCCTGTCCGGATTCCGCAACGTCGAGTCACCTGTGTGAGCATTTTGGCGTAGCCGAGGGTCTGACTGCTCCTGCTGTGATTGTGGATTTCTCTGACGATATGGCTGTCATAGAATCGTTCAGGAGCGCGTCGTCTTAAATGAAGGGGAGGCCAGAACGTTATATGTGCATGATCGGCGGTATAATCAAAACGGCCCCTAAAACGGCTCCTGGGGGTAAAAGATCCAAAATAGCCGATAAACTGACAAAAAATTTGGATATTTTGTATGGACAGACAGGTGGTTATGCTATAATACGGGTCGTTGTCAAAGAAGGAAGCCCCGAAAAACGTAGTATAATCACAGAAGAAGGGCTGTAATGTCATTGTATAAATATACTGCTGTCACCTTGGATGGGAGCCGCAGGAACGGTATGCTGGAGGCCAACAGCGAGTCGCAGCTCAGTCAGATACTGAGCCAAAACGGACTGTTCCTTACTTCCAGCAAGGTATCGGAGCAAGGTGCCAGCAAGGTCAGACTGAAGATCTTGGAGGTCGCAGACTTTTGCCGGCAGTTAGCTGCCATGCTGTCGTCTGGCATTACGCTCATCAGGGCTATGCAGATAATCGAAGCCCGCGATGCTAAGCCTTACGTCAAAAAAGTTTATGGAGAGGTCATCGAGGAACTCAGGCGTGGCTCTACGCTTTCAGAGTCCATGCAAAAGCAGGGCAAGGCCTTCCCCGAACTGCTCATCAACATGATTCGAGCGGGCGAAAACTCCGGCGGCATCGATACCACGGCCGAAAAGATGGCCATTACGTACGATAAACAGCATAGACTCAACTCCAAGCTTCGCTCGGCCAGCGTCTATCCCATCATCTTGGTGGTGTTAATCATCGCGGTCATTATCATCCTGTTCACGTTTGTCATGCCGCAATTCTCCGGCCTCTTTCAAGATATGGAGTTGCCGGTACCTACACAGATCATGATGGCGATCTCGACATTTCTTACCACGTACTGGTTGTTTGTCATTATCGGCCTCGTTGCGTGCGTAGCTGCCATCATCATTATATTCCGACAGCCCAAACCCAAACTGTTCTGGCATAAACGCAAACTCAAGCTACCGATGTTTGGCAAACTCCTGCGCATTATTTATACGGCCCGCTTTGCCCGCACTTTAGCCTCGCTGTATGTGGCCGGTATTCCGATGATCCAGGCTTTGACCATTGGGCGCAACACGGTGGGCAATGCCTATATTGAGGCGCAGTTCGAAAATGTGATAAACGAACTGGGTAACGGGCGCACACTGTCGCAGTCTTTGGGCACGGTCGACGGTTTTGACACGAAGCTCTACTCCACGATATCCATTGGTGAGGAGAGCGGGCGCTTGGAACAGATGCTGGACAGTGTCTCTGATCAATACGATTATGAAGCCGAAATGGCCACTCAACGCCTTGTCTCGATGTTGGAGCCTATCATGATAATTATTATGGCTGTCGTGGTCTGTGCCGTCATCGTCTCGGTACTGTTGCCGATATTCCAGATGTACCAGAACATCTCGTAGGAGGTAGCTGCTTTGGAAAACACATTTTATTGCTCTCCCGACAACCTCTGTCTGGTTATCGGCTCGGCGACTAAAGACAACATCCATGTGGATGACTTCAGACAGATCCCCTTGCCTGAAGGAGCCATGATTAACGGTATCGTCACCGATGTTGACCTCATGACCGATTTTTTGGATACGATTGCTAAGGAATTTGCCCTCCAGACCGAAGGTACTTCGGTAAATCCACTGCTCGCCAATCGGTCGACTATCGTCGTTCAGGCGAGCAATATCTTAACTAAGATACTGGAAGTACCGCCAGTAGACGAGGTGCAGGTGCGCGAGTTCATCAAACGCGAATTCACCCAGTATGCTGATGAGGCCGATACTCCGGATGAGTTGTTTGACTATACGATCTTGAATCAGATTGGTCCGGGCGGCGGCGTGGAGGTCTTGGCAGCCAGTGCCGGACGTGAGTTGATTGATGATTACAACAGAGCCTTCTCTCAAGCTACCTATAATGTCGAACAGATAGGCATTGGTGTCGAGTCGCTCATCAAACTCGTTAGTCTCCTTCCCGATCTTTTGGGTAAGACCTACCTGCTTGTTAACACCGAGGCCTCTCGTCAGACCATCGCGATGTTTTTGGATGGTACATTCAGGCTGTATAACGGATACCGGCTCATCTCCGAGGCCGACAGCGATGCCTGGGTGGCCGAGGTTGGCCAAAATTTGGCTTCTATGTTGCAATTTAACCGGGCTCAACGAGGTCAGACCGAACTCTCGCAGGCATTTTTCTCTGGATTGAGCCCGACTAATCTGGAAAAACTCAGAACTGACTTTGCGTATCTGGATATCCAGATTGAGCACTTCGATTTATCATCAATAATATCCGTGTCCAATAAGATTACACCGGAGAGGCAGTTCAACCCGGGTGCCTTCCTCTTCAACCTAGGCGCACTGGTACGGCGCTGAGAGACGGGAGCAAAAGGAGCAATAATGGCAAAGTCCCTAAGACAAAAGGACATCAACTTCTTGGCTGTGCTGGATGGCCGTCGGGCTAAACGTGCGCTCAGCCCTCAGTCTTTCATCCTGCCTGGGGTGTTGGTGCTGGTAGTACTTGTAGGCTTGGGCGTGTTTACGTTCTTTCAAGTCAACACGATGCGGTTGAATTCGGAGTCAGATCAGATACAGACATATTTGAGCAGTGCCACCACAGCGCGCGAACTCTCCGAGGCTCAGGCACTCAAAACCCAGGCCACAGACATGCAGGCCAAGGCGAGTAATGTGGCCACTCCCATGGATAATCTGGCCTCTTATCCGGAACTCACCCTCGGTATCCTTTATTCACTTATAGAGTTGGCCGGGGCTAATATCGAGATTACCGATATGCAATATACAAAGACTACCGGCATTCTGCATTTTACGGCCTCAAGCGACTATGTGCTGTCCATACCGACCTTTGTAAGCCAGCTTCGCACCAGCGGCCTGTTTGCCTATGTCGAGTATACAGGCTATTCGGGTGGTGGCGCAGGTGGCGGTGGCCAACTCGCCGACTCAACAAATCGTGGTAGTTCTACAGATACTACCGGTACGAGCGGGGCCACGGGTGCCGGGGCCGGCGCTGCTGCGGCTGCGGTGTCCGAGCAGACTCCCACCTACAAATTTTCGTTGGAATGCGCGCTGATTCCGCCGCCTGCTCCAACCTCCTCAGGTACGCCTGCCGCAGTTCAGCCCTCTTCGCAGACCGGAGGTGAATAATGGCTGAATCAACAACAACAACGGCCGAGCTGGTCAAACCACCTTCTCTTCCAAAAAGGATTCTGGAGAAGATCAAGGGTCTGAGTACGCGCGACAAGATTCTGGGCTTTGGACTTATCCTGGCGGCCATCATAGCAGCGCTGGTGTTTTTCCTCATACTGCCGGCCAACGAGCGCCTGGCAACTGCTCAGGTTAATTACAACGACCTCAAGAATCAAAAGAGCACGACCGAGACGACGATTGCCTCCAAACCGACCAGTCAACAGCAATATGATCAGGCCAAGGTAAAATACGATGAATATATTGCCAAATACCAGGCCCCGATGCTGCCCGAAGATCTCGATCGACTCATAACGACCTTTTTGACAGACTGTGGCTTTGAGACCACCTCGCTTACGCTTACTCCTGTTACGACCGAGAATACCTCGCCGTTTGTGCCAGGTTCGACCAGGTGGGTGTCGCCCACAGAAACGTCGACTTCTACCGCTGCGGGCGGCGCTGCGACCGCTCCCGGGGGAACGGTCTCTGGCTTAGCGGGCTCTGGGTCGACAAGCTCCTCGACAAGCTCCTCGAGATCAAGCTCTTCAGGAAGCGCGACCGCCGCTGACTCTTCTACCGCTGGTGAGGGTGTCGAAGATGCCGCCGCTGCCGCCGCTTCCGGCTCGTCTGCGCGTGCCGGCTCCACTAGTGCTTCTGCCACCCCGGCCGCCACTACATCACTTTTTGTCTACACGGTAGCCGTTTCGGTCACCGGCCCGACCGAGAGCTATCTCACGGTGCTTGAGCGCATCCAATCCCTCCCTTGGATTGATCTGCCCGATGCCACACCGGCGCTCATCGCGATGTCTGCGCAGGAAGAAGAGAGTGAATCCACAACGCTCACGCTTTCCTTCAAGATATACGTCCACCCCGACGCCACGTTCAAAACACCCTAAGGAGAAAGACACACATGGTTGACCCCAGACAGGTCCGTATAGGCGACCTACTCAAAGAGTACGGATACGTTAACGACGACCAGATATCCCAGGCTCTGGCCTACCAAAAAGAACACGATGTGCGTCTGGGCCAGGCGGTCGTGGATTTGGGTTTTGTCTCAGAGAAGGAGTTCCAACAGGCACTGTCTCATAAGACGGGCTATCCCATTATCAGTCTCGATACCGCAGTCGTCGATACGAAGATAGTGGGAGAAGTACCGCGCGAGCTGGCCGAAAACGCCTGTGCCATCGCCATCAACGAGGACGAGGGTAGCGTGCTTTTGGTTACGAACGACCCGCTCAACATGTTTGCCATCAACGAGATTGAGCAGGTCTTGGGCAAGCCGGTTAAACTGGGCATCGCTGACAAAGCCTCCATAGTCCAGGCTATCAAGAACTACTATACCGAGGTTGAAGCGATGTCGGCCATCGGCAGGATGCACTCCGGTGTTGCGGCCCTGCCCGAGATAGAAGACATCAGCTCTGTAGACATCGGCGACGATACCACGCCGGTTGTCAACCTCTTGAACTCGCTGATGATCCGGGCTTATGCGGCCGGCGCTTCCGATTTACACCTGGAGCCCTTCACGGCCAATTGCAAGGTACGCATGAGAGTTGACGGCGCACTGATTCACTACGCTGACATCCCCCGAAACGTCCATCCCGCCCTGATCGTGCGCTTGAAGATTATGAGTAATCTCGATATCGCAGAAAAACGCCTGCCTCAAGACGGCCATTTCCGCATCCTCATCGAAGGTGTGGACCTCAATGTGCGTATCTCGGTAATTCCTACGGTCTATGGCGAGAAGGCCGTCATGCGTTTTCTCACAACGAATACCACGATAGACCACGCCGAGCACTACGGCATGATAGACGAGGATTATGCTAAGTTCAGGCAGATACTGGCCAGCCCCAACGGCATCATCTACATCACGGGACCTACAGGTTCGGGCAAGACCACGACGATGTATATGGCGCTTGAGGAGTACCTGACCCGCCAGGTCAACATCTCCTCTATAGAAGATCCGGTGGAGCGCAACATCGAAGGTATCAACCAGGTTCAGGTTAATCAGATGGCGGGCATGACTTTTGGTCTGGGTCTGCGCTCGCTGCTGCGCCAGGACCCGGACATCATCATGGTCGGCGAAACCCGCGATGCCGAGACCGCTTCGATATCAGTCAGTGCGGCCATTACCGGCCACCTCGTACTTTCCACATTACATACCAACGATGCCCTCACTTCTATCGTGCGCCTGGAGGATATGGGTGTGCCTAACTACCTTGTGGGTAATTCGCTCGTGGGACTTGTGGCTCAGCGTCTTGTACGCAAGGTGTGCGAGCACTGCAAAGACGAGTATGTGCCCTCGGAGCTGGACCTGCTCAACCTGCGAGCCGAGGCTTCCGAGGTGCCCACATTGGTTTTAGGCCGTGGTTGCCATATCTGTAATAATACGGGTTATAAGGGGCGCACGGCCGTCCATGAGATTGTCCCGGTGGACAAGCGCATGCAGCGGCTTATCGCCGAGGGTGCCAGTCTTACGAGCTTATATGAATATGCGCGCAAGGAGCTGGGGATGAAGACTCTGCGCGAACGAGCCAAACTATTGGTCTTAGACGGTATAACCACGATGGAAGAATTCTTAAGGATTGGCGAGACCGTAGACTAGGGACGGATGAGGTAACAGACGGAGAGGAAGATGCCATGCCAGCTATCACGATTGAGCAACTTACGAACTATGCCCGCCAAAACGATTGCTCAGATCTGCACATTACGGCCAATCAGGTTCCGACGTTTCGTCACTTGGGTAAACTTGCGCCCGGGCCGTTTTCGGGCAGCAAGCAGGATTATCGCGAGACCATTCTCTCCCTGCTCAATAACCTGCAAAAAGAACAGCTGGAAAGAGGAGAAGACCTCGATTTCTCCTTTGCCGATGTTGAGGAAAACCGCTACCGTGTAAATGTCTATCGTGCTCAAAACGAGCTGGCGGCGGCCATCCGTATGCTGCGCGATGACATCCCGTCTTTGGCCGACCTCAAACTGCCACCCGTGATCCAAACACTGTGTGAGGAGCCCCGAGGTATCATTTTGGTTACGGGGCCTACGGGTTCAGGCAAATCCACGACCCTGGCCGCGATGATCGACTATATCAACGTCCATCGCCAGGCTCATATCATCACTATTGAAGACCCCATCGAGTATGTGCATCAGCACAAGAGTTGCCTTGTGCATCAGCGCGAGCTGCACCGCGACGTTAATTCCTTCGCGGATGCCCTGCGCTCGGCCATGCGCGAGGACCCCGACGTTATCCTCGTGGGCGAGATGCGCGACTACGAGACGATCTCGGCTGCGGTCACCGCCGCCGAGACCGGACACTTGGTATTTTCTACCCTGCACACCACAGGCGCGTCTCAGACTATCGATCGCATCGTCGATGTGTACCCCGCTCACTCTCAGGGCATGATCCGCTCCCAGCTCTCGGGCGTACTCAGAGCGGTTATCACCCAAACACTTTTACCACTGGCCGACAACAGTGGCCGTACTGTGGCTACCGAGATACTCGTGGGTACCGACGCCGTCCTGGCACAGATCCGCGAAGGTAAGTTCCATCAGCTCTCCTCGGCCATGCAGGCCGGTGCCAATGTGGGCATGCACACGCTGGCTGGCGACTTGGCTACCCTGGTCAAAAAGCGCCTGATAACCCGCGAAGTGGCCGAGAATGCTGTGAGTGACAAGGCCGAGTTTGCTCAATATCTGGGATTGTACTGAGCTAAGCGTGCGTGTGTGGCCCGATCGTCTAATACACTAGTATACTATTATGGCAAGCTATAGCGCCCAGGGCCTGGTGTTGAAAAAGACCCGGCTCGGCGAGGCCGACCTCATTATCACGATGCTCAGCACTGAGGGCAAACAGCTCAGGGCTGTAGCCAAAGGGGCGCGCAAATCCGGCTCGACTACGGCCGCTCGCCTGGAACTCGGCCACGTTGTCGATGTCCTGCTGCACCAGGGTAAAAACCTCGACATCGTTATTGAGGTGCGTCTCGTGGAGTCCAATCCGGGCTGTTCTTTGGATATTGAGCATATGACAGCATGCGCGGTTGTGTTGGAATTGGCCGAGAAATCCACGCGCGACTTCAACCTTGAACCTTTGGTTTATAAAATGTCGACAGAAGCCATCCGCTGTATTGGCCTTAGCAGCGACGCCGCCCCTGCTCTGATAGCCGCCGCCGCCGTCCTTAAGGTTTGTGCGGCCCTGGGATTTGGGCCCGTCTTTGACACAGACGCGGTGCTTCCTGCCGGCGACAGGCAGTGGGTTGAACAGCTCCTCAGGTTACGCTTTTGCGAGATCCAGCTCCTCGACGATGCGCGCTATCAAACAGTTGCCCTTCATATGCTCGCCTGTGCGAAAGAATGGCTGTCTGTGCACCTGGATATCCGCCTGCGTTCTGTAGAGATACTCCAGGGGCTGTTGGGACCGCAATGAGCCGTCACAGGGGCTGCTGGCCAGAGTAAGACCGTCATTTTGGTGCCGCCCCGGAGTTCTGCGTTTTTTATCGCTGGAGCCCCGCGTTTTTTATCGCTGTTTGTGGTAAAATGGTGGTGGTCTAAGGATTACCCGATTGTGCGATTGATAATAAACGTTGCCATTGGTTGTTTTTTTTGGCATGGGGAGAGGTTTCCGGGTACTATGAACGATAGGTCTGATACAACCAGCTCGATCGCCGTAAGCCACGTGCGCCGACGGCTTGCGTGTGGATTGCGTACGGATTGCGCTCAAGATGCGCCGCGCCGTTCCACGGCCGGTTCTGCTCTGGTCTGGGCGATGGTTTCCTCCATTCTCTTGCTTCTGATCGTGGGAATAGTAATCTTTATCGTCAACGTGACCGTGCATACCACGGCATCGTCACAAAGCGAGACCCAAGCCTACTATACCGCCCGTACCGTTAATGAGCGCATCGCCAACTGGCTGGAGGGTACCTCCTCTGTCTATAATGCGCAAAGCGGGTGGACCAATCAGCAAGAATTCATCTACGGCGCGTTGAGTTCCAGCACCCATGAACCCTCGGGAAGCGGCGGATTGATATATGACTCTGCCCATAAGGTGGTGCAGCCCTATGGCGAGGCGGAACTGGGGGGCGAGATGGGCACTGCCGAGGCCGTGGTCTCCATCAATTCTGACGACGCTGAGAAACCCAACTCGGTCATCACGATAGAGGTGACCGGCCACTTTGCCGATATGAGCGAGACCGTCACCTCCACACTCGCATTGAATCAGGCCGTGAATTTTCAATATCAGGACCTGAGTTTTGCCTATGCGGAAAACCCCGTGGCCAGTGTGCTGGCTAACGTCGAGCAGCTGGGAACGTGGCAAAGTCAGTCAGTGCTGAGCTATCAGCTTTATGCAGACCTATCCGCCTCCAGCAATTATTGGAGTTATTTCTTCTCGCACTCTCAAGGATCATTTGACCCTGACGGAGTCTTGGGAAACCAAACCGCTATTAGTCCTATCGGTGGTGCCTATTACGTCACGCTGAACGGGCACGTTTATAAGGTTGGCGAAGGCGAATTGACCCCCCCTGCCTATTCTTCGATATTCCTGTATGAACTGTCTGTGGGGCCATCAGACAATATATGTGCGTTTATCGACTTTGCGGCGCTTCCGCTGGAGAGTCAAAGTGACCAGAACTTACAATCTCTCAAGCAACAGACAAGTATGAGTTCATATCCAGAGAGGCTAAAGCAATACGGTATCTTACTGGGAGTGAGTGCGGGTACTACTGTGCCTCCCCAGGGGCGCATTACCTACTACACGGGCGATCAGCCAGGAAGCGCACCTTTGGACATCACGCTTTCTGACTATGCAAGTACCGCCTCCGTCCCACAGGTATACCAGGGTGGACTGAGCCTGTATTTGAATGACACTTCCGATAAAAAATTGCTGCTCCCCGGGGGAGTCCAGGTTCAACAAGGCCTGATCCTTTACTCAAAACGCGCTACAACTATCGGAGGGCCGGTTTCCCTTTCCACTTCTCTCCATAATACTATTGCCAACGGTGCCGCTCCGGGTGGCAACGCCGACATGAAGGTCACGGGCGCGAGTTATCTGGTCTTTGCCGACCCAGGCGAGGGTCAGACGCCCCGACAGTCCAACATAACCGGCTGGTTTAATGAAAATACGTTGGTTGGCAATGCCAGCATCCAGGATGCCGCGGTGCTCGTGCAAAACCGCCACAGCCTTACGATTGGCTCTGGAGCGATAATCTCGACGCCGACAGGCTCAACCGACCCGGTCATCGTCGTGGAAAACGGCGGTACACTTACGCTGGAGGGCACGGCCAACATAACGGGCGACATCGTCGTCCAAAGCGGTGCCAAACTCATCATCAAAGAAGGCGTTACGATAACAGGGGATGTTCACTGTGCCGGCGACCTTATTCTGGACGATACGGGTATCTGGATGTTTACCCTTAATACAACGCAAGTGCTGGCAGATGAGCATGGCATATTTCTGTATAACCACCCCACGGTAGGAGTGGCCACGCTCACGATCCTGGGTAGTCCGTTCATCGCTGGCACCTCAGGCAAGATTCACAGCTTCGTATCCCAGGTGACTATCGATCCAACCATCGCTGGCGGGATATTTTGCGATGATTCCGATCCCACAACTCATATCTGCGGGCATTTTTTGACCACCAGCACGGTTTGGACGAAACAATGAAATACCCTGCGATGCAGTGTGGCACCGCTGCCTCCCCCTTGCGCTTCGCCCTTGTGCCACGCGCCTGGCCATCGCGCCCGTTTTCATGGTGTACACAAAGCAGGGGCGGCTTTACGCTCATCGAACTTATCATTACACTCTCTATCGTGGTCATTGTCATTGGCATGGCGGCTTCGTTCATGATGTTTGGTACGAACTTTCTGGCCAACACCCAGACCAAGGAAGAGGATAAACAACTGACCGACCGTGGTGCCGACTACATCAAAGAACGCCTGCTGTTTGCAAGCGACGTCCAGATTATCTATGCTGACCATCCACCGACTCAGGCTACAGGTGGTGCCGTGCTCTATGTGGGCACCAACGATGGTGCGGACATCGCCTCTGCCGGCGAGATCTATTATCTGCCCGAGGGCGCCACGGTACCGGTAAATGTGCTGGGCGGCGGTTTTTATCGCGAGCGCAGCTTTGCTTTTGAGTACCAGGCTAAAGTTGAGCCAGGCGGACTGAGCGAGACCATACCGGCCAAGAGCTTTGCGCTCGTGGCGCAGACCCTGCGCGATGGTGCCGTCGTCTATGAGAATACGAAGACCTTCAGTTTCTATGACGTGGCTGTCAACAGTTCGCCCACTCACAATGAGTCCGCCGCCACCTCAGATGTCAACTTCTATTTGCTCATCGGCGTGAAGACACAGGGTTATGTTCAAGACGGCCTGCTCCTTCACCTTGATGCCATCAACAACGCGGGCTTGGGCGACGACGCTCAGGCCGCCAACGCCACCGTCTGGCGCGACCTCAGCGGCAACGGCAACGACTTTGTCCTCACACTCACAGACAACACAACCCCGTGGCGGGAGCGCTCGCTGTATCTTGACGGCGCGGGAGATTACGTTAGGAGTCATACCAACAATGTTATTCTGGATGAGAACAAAGTTACCGTCGAGGTGTGCTTTCGGCCTGGAACTACCGAGAATCGCACCATGATGCTTCTTGAGTATTCTCCCGACTGGAATATCTATCGCCCGGGATTTGGTATTGCCCTCAATGAGATTTCTTCGACCCCGACGATGAATATGGTTCATACGAATCTGACACCGCTTACTGGTAGCAAACCAGTAAACTACGCCTGGATTACTCAGAACACAATGTTTACGACCCATACGAACTACTTTTCCATGGCTGCAGGGGATGTGCCGCGTGCCGTTTGGGTTGATGGTATCTCACGCGAACTGTATAAATCAGGCACTGTTGGTGAATCTCCAGGTAGTGTTCTTGATCCTTACCCTACTTCTCAATACTTCACTTCACAGTATCTCTATTTAGGTTGCAGGGGGGAGAAAGCTCCCCTCGATAAAACCCCAACTGCTTTTTTCTTGGGCGAAATCGCCTCTGTGCGCATTTATAACCATAAACTCACCGCTGTCGAGGTAGCTCAAAACGCCCAGCAGGACTACCTCCGCTTCGGTCTCTACTAACCTCTCGTCATCAATTGGCGCACAATCGGGCGCACCATAACGTCTCCGCTTCGGTCTCTACTCACCTCTCGTCATCAATGTGAGAGGGTGACGTATAATCCGTCACGCTTTTTGCCATTGCAGCGGAGAGGTATTGTCTTACCCAGGGTGACGGAGGCACCTTGTGGTACACTTCGGGTAGCATGATGGGCTTGTGGGACGGAGGAAGCCCCGCTCTCGCTGATGGTACTTTGCCTGTCTTGTTGCGCAGGGTACCAGAGGGAGAACAGCCGTCGTGTCCCGACGAGAAAGGGACGCACGTGATACACACAGTGCGAATACCAAGAGCGAGCAAGGTCCATCAAGGGCTTTGCCAAAGTGGGCTTACTACTTTGGGCATGACCCTGGTGGAGGTCATCGTGGCCATGGCGATAGTCGCTGCAGTTTCGACGGCGGTGGCCTCAGGTTTCATCGCGGTAGTGAGCATCAGCGCCGAAACCCAGACATGGACGGCAGATGCCGAACTCATTGAACAGGACATCGCGTCGCCAGACGTTTTGCCTACGAATTCCGTCTCAGATCTTAGCCTTCCCCTGGGCGGCTTTATGATAAACAGCCAGGCCGATACCTACACTGAGGGTGGCCGCAGCTATACCGTACTGAGCGGTTCTGACCAGGCGCTGCCAGAGCTGCTTACTTTTGGCGATTTTAACGGCACCGACCCAACGCTCGACCCCGTAAAATACGGCATGGCCATGGACACTACGGCTGCCGGTGGCACTACGGCTTTTGTGGTCAGGCAATCGGGCGCATACAAGCTAGAGGTCTGGGGGGCGGCCGGTGGCGCGGGTGGTTGGGGCGCTAACGCGTCGAACGTCTGGACAAATACACCCGGCGGTGCGGGTGGCTATTCTGTAGGTACGGTCACGCTCCAAAAGGGCGACCTACTCTATCTTTATGCCGGCGGCAAGGGCTCTACCGGCCAAAATACACTGTTTGTTCCCGGTGGCTATAATGGGGGCGGCAACGGTGTAGCCAGATCAAACATATCAGACGGCAATTACTATTTTAAGAAAGGTTCGGGCGGGGGCGCTTCTGACATTCGTATCAACTCAAACAGTCTCTTTGCGCGCGTGATAGTAGCCGGTGGAGGCGGAGGCACCAATGGCGTTGCGAACTCAGGCGAAAGCACGTCAGGCGGAGCGGGTGGTGGTGGTGAGGGGCAGTCTGCAACTAATCGTATAGCGACCACTGATACCGGAGGCAAGGGCGGCACAGAGAGCGCCGGTGGACCGGCTGGTACCTATACTTCTTCCGAGACAGGCCAACAACCCGGGAGCTTCGGTTCAGGCGGTAGTACAGGTCAGAGTATGATTAAGTATCCGGCTGGTGCCGGTGGTGGCGGCTGGTACGGCGGTGGTGCCGGCACTGCTGGGAGTTCGGGCGGCGGTGGCTCGGGCTGGATTTACACTGCATCGTCCTATTCTGGCTGGGTAAACACGACCGATAAAGCCAACTGGCTGCTCGGCACAGACTATTACCTCACGTATGCTTATACTTACCCCGGCACCTGGACCAGCATACCCAACCCCTTTAACACCTTGACCATGCCGGGCAACCCCAACGGCGGCTTTGTGCGCATCACACATGTAACTTAGGCACGGGCATAAAGGGGACGGTTCATTTATGTCTTGTGTAGCCGACAGGCTTTTTATTCAAAGGCGCTCCCGCCTCCATTCCCAATATGCGGATTCGATCCAACGCTTTATCTACAAACACTAACTGTGAGCCATCAAGCGATCTATAGTCTTTCTTAGAGTATGAGGTCATTACGTCCAGCTGTCACACGTCTTTAGTCCGTTATACCTTTTTATTGACAGTTCACCTTGGGTGTAAGTGCTCTGGCGAACTCACTCGGTACCTCAGCAGACTGTGTGGCAGTTTATCTTGGATGTGGACCCTCTAAACCGCTAAGATGGTCTCGTTATATGAGATATGCGACAGGTGCATCACACGCCCATGTCTACGGCAACACTTAAGGAGTTTGCATGACAGACCGGATAGACCCCATAGACCCAACTATCGCTTCGACTACAGACCCGAGTACCAACCCAGCTATAAAGCAGAACGCAACCCCGATCATTAAACGTGCCCTGCTCTCGGTTACCGATAAGACCGGCCTCGTCGACTTTGCCCGCGCGCTCCAAGATGAATTTGGCATTGAGGTCGTCTCTACGGGCGGCACCGCCAAGGTATTGGCCGACGCCGGCATTGCGGTTGTGCCTATCGAAGAGGTGACAGGGTTCCCAGAGATGTTAGACGGGCGCGTCAAGACCTTGCACCCTAAGGTACACGGCGGTCTGTTGGCACGGCGCGACTTGGCGGCTCACCTTGAGCAGGCGGCCGAACACGACATCGGTCTGATCGACCTGGTCGTCGTGAACCTGTATGCCTTTGAGGCTACGGTCGCCCGCCCGGATGCGAGTTACGACCAGGTCATCGAGAACATCGACATCGGCGGTCCGTCGATGTTGCGCTCGGCGGCCAAAAACCACGCTGCAGTTACTGTTGTCTGTCGACCTCAAGACTACGACACCGTCTTGGCAGAGATGCGCGCAAATGCGGGTGCCACCAGCTTTGCTACGAGACAGCAGCTCGCAACGCGGGTGTTCGCGCTCACCAGCGCCTATGACCGGGCCATCTTTGACTGGCTCAGCGTACAGCTATCTGAGACAGATAATGCTGCGGAGTCCGTAGTGTTTGCCGAGAAGTCCGCGCCGTTTCCAGGTGAACTGTATCTGTCGCTGGGCAAGGTCAAGGACCTGCGCTATGGCGAAAACCCACACCAGCCTGCGGCGTTCTATCGTTTCTCAGATGCCTCCGCCGACGTGTCCTTTGGCCCAGCGTTGCTCGTCTCTCCCAGCACCTCTGCAGTCGCTTCCTCCGACTCACCGCCTTTCGTACTTGCCAAAGCCCACAAACTCCAAGGTAAGGAACTCAGCTATAACAACTACCTTGATCTGGATGCCGCCTGGGCGGCGGTGCGTGAGTTCGCGCAGCCCACCTGCGTTATCGTTAAGCATCTTACGCCGTGCGGCATCGCCTCTGCTTCCGATGGGGATCTTGTCGCTGCGTATCGCTGTGCTTTCGAGTGTGACACAGTCAGTGCCTTTGGCGGCGTTATGGCCTTTAACCGCGCGCTCAACCGGGCGGTAGTGGAGAGTATCTTCGAGAATGGCCAGTTTGTCGAGGCGCTCGTTGCCCCAAGCGTTGATGCGGCGGCGCAAGAACTTCTTG
Organism: Coriobacteriales bacterium; assembly: GCA_031282405.1. Lineage (GTDB taxonomy): Bacteria > Actinomycetota > Coriobacteriia > Coriobacteriales > UBA8131 > JAITDU01. Next base: position 56,213 of record JAITDU010000014.1, read on the forward strand.
GCGAGAAGCCCAGCATTCGCGTGTTGGCAACCGGGGGTATAAGCGCGCCTGGCGGCGGCGTTGATTATCGCAGTATTGAGGGCGGCATGCTGCTCATGCGCTCCGATGCTGCCCAGGAGGACCCCAGCGGCTTTACGGTGGCCAGCAAACGCCCGCCTACCGCCGCGGAACGAGACGGACTTTTGTTTGCTTGGAAGGCCTGCAAAAGCGTCAAATCCAACGCCATTTTGCTTGCGCAGGGTACTGCTACGGTGGGCATAGGTGCCGGGCAGCCTAACCGGGTCAATTCCGCTGAGTTGGCCGTAAGGCAAGCAGGGGAGAAGAGCCGCGGAGCCGTGGCTTCCTCCGATGCCTTCATGCCTTTTGCGGATTCGCTGGAGGTGCTGGCCGAGGCCGGTGTGACGGCACTGATTCAGCCGGGCGGTTCAATTCGCGACGCAGAGGTCCTTGCGGCTGCCGACGCGGCCAATATGGCCGTGCTCTTTACGGGACATCGGCACTTCAGGCACTGAGGTACTGTGTCAAGTGTAGACAGGTAACCGTCTCCTCTACATGCGAGGTGTCGGTTGATACGGTGGGTCGAGCCCGATACCAACGAAACCGCCCCCTCTACATGCGAGGTGTCGGTACTTCAGGCACTGAGGCTGCGAAGTACGAGGTGTTAAGATGTTCTACGGTGTTCGATCGCCGAGCTGCTGAGGTACTACGGTATCGCCAAGGCGCCCGCTCACCGAGAACGCTGAGACACGCTGTAACTTACATGGACGAGCAGCGGTGCGGCCAGCATCAGCGGCAGATAGTAACGCATGAGGACTACGGGGGCAAACAGCGCCGCCAGGCCAAAGCTCAGCAGCAGCATGCAGACCAGCACGCCGCGGCGGTTGAGCGTGATGATCGTTCGCGCCAGAGCTATCAACAGCAGCCACATAAAGGCGGCAGGCGAGCAAAGCAGACGTACGAGCAGGTTATCGCCGGCAATATTCCCCTTGCCGAACTCCGTAAGCCATGCGCCGAATGTGGGCAAAAGCCATTCTTCGCTGGCCGGCCACTCGCAGGAGGTGTCGATATAGGAGGAGCGACCGTATTCTTCCGACACTTCTAGCCCCGTCGGTTCTCCTGACTCTGTTGACTCCTCTGAGCCCCATGGCTCCGTCGATTCCCACGACTGTGTTGATTCGGGTGACTCCATCGACTTCTCCAGCTCGACCGGCTCGACAGCCTCGGCCGGAGCTGTCGGTTCAGTTGGCTCAGTTGATTCAGATGAAACGGCTGATTCAGTTTGAACGGTAGGCTCGACTGGAACTGTCAGTTCGACTTGCTCGCCGCTTAAGGAGCCGTTTACAACGGTATCGGCGTGCTCAGAGACAGCACCATCGGCGGTATTGGCCTCATAGAGATAGCCGTCCACAATAGCACCGGGGTACCAGGCCTCATAGGTGCTCAGCAAAGCGGCATCGGCGTAAATGCCGGGATGCAGGTGCCCCTGCGTACGATACAGATTGACGAGCCCGCAAAAGTTCTGCTCAAACGGTTGCCTGAAGGCGCTCCGACTGGAGTCGGCGTTGTCGGCCTGATACTCGTCGAGGATATCCAGCTCCTCGGGCGTGAACACTTGATCAAATGCCATGCGATCAGGCTGTGTGTCCGACTCTGCGTTTGTAAGCACCCAGGTTCGTGCCAGCTGCTGGCGCGGCAGACTCAGTGCATCCAAAGCCTGCCAGGGTCCGGCCGGTATTCCCAGGGCCCAAACGACACTGAGATACATAGCGATAAAGATGAGCACGGCACCCGCAATCCAGGGAAACAGCCTGATCCGTCGATATCTGGGGATAAGCCCGAGCGCGAACGGCAGGAACAACACGAGACTAAAGACGGCCGATGTCCGCAGTGCCGCCACCGCGAACACTGCCAGGCCCACGGCCAGGCATAGGGTAAAACCCAGTTTGAATCGCCGTTTGGGCGCAGCGCTTATCTCCCCCATAAAATCGTTGGGCTGCGTGATGCCTTGTCCTTCTCCGGACCCACTGAACTGCGTGCTTTCCTGCACTCCCATAAAATTGCTAGAAAATATAGCATTTTTATCAACCGAAAAAGCGCCCGAGCGTGCGGAGCGATAGAGCAGCAGCGCCAGCAAGAGGAGCAGGGCCGAGAACAGTACATCTTTTGTTGTCGTCAAAAGCCAAAGGACGAGTGCCGGGTTCAGTGCCAGGAATGCAAACGAGATGCCCAGCAGCACTTTGCCGGCGTATTCCTGCGCCATTGTACGCAGCATAAGCGCGAACACGAGTGCCAGCACTAAAAGCTGGCCGCCCACGTACAGCGCGACTCCAAAATTAACGCTGTTCGTCAGGTTCTGGCCCAAGCAGATTGCCGCGTTGAGCAGCAGGGTATGCAGCAGCGGATGATGAGTGTCGAGACTGCTGTAGTTCAGTAATTCGTACTGGTACTGGGCGTCGTAGTTGAAGATGCCCGGCCACAGTCCCAGCCAAAACGGCAGCCAGCAGACCAGCAGCGCCAGGACCGTGAGCCAGAACCAGCGTCGTTTGATGAGTTTGAGGGGGGCGGGCTCGGGGGGCGTGGTGAAGTTGCTGAGGTCGCCGCGGCTGGTGGGGTTTGAGTTGTCGGAACTGACGGATTCGTTGAAGTTGTTGGAATTACTGAAGTAAACGGGCTTAACGGGGCCGACGGGGTTGTTCTGATCGACGGGCACACTCGGCTTGCTGAGGTCGCTCTGATCGATAGGCACGCTCGAATTGCTGGGGTTGCTCTGATCGGCGGACACACTCGGTTTGTTGGAGTTACCCGGCTCGCTGGGATTCTTGACCGGTTGTGTGGTACGCTGGGCGCGTCTGAGAGCCAGGTAGTCCAGTGCCCGCCACAGCAACGTGAGCACTATAAACACTACAAGCGCGTTAAGCAGGCTGTCCAGGTAAAGGCGCGGGCTGTCCCAGGGCACACCGACATTCTCGGCATAGTTCTCCACACCAAAGCCGAGTAGACCACCGGCATCCAGTAAAGGCCCGATGGTCAATAAAAAACCCAGTAGCAGTGACAACACCACTGTTATCAAAGCCTCACGTATGCGTGTGCGCACCCTCAAGCTATCCTGCTTCCTCGTTGATTCAAAGTAAAAGTGTATCACGTATGCTGCCAGGCACGCAGCCAAGAAGGCAAATGAACATAAAGCCCTAAACGTATCGGAAGCCTAACCGGTTTTTAATGAGAGTTTTTCGGTCTTTTTCGAAACGCCTAACCAAAAAGGCAGCCTTTCAATATATGGTCAAGGCGTTTGCTGCCAAAAGGCCGCTCAGCGAGGAGCTGCTATTGGAGTCTCATCGCATACTCACCGAAGGCACCTATGATGAGCAACGTCGTGAGCGTGGCGAGAAGCCGGTTTCTATAAGCAGCAGACAATAAAGACGTGGGAGAAGGCCCTTGAGCGCTCCAGGTAGCGCGAATGGCTTACTTTATCCTTATCATATTACTGCTTTGCCTTTGTCGGTGAGACGGTATCTTTGCAATTTGCTGTTCGGCTTATCTGGCACTGTCATTTCAATATAGCCGTCGGATAGCAGCGGTTCGATATGGCGCTTGAAAGCGCGGGTATCGCCGCTCATGTTGAGCGCAGCAAAGATTTCTTTCCGCGTGAGACTCGCGGCTTCAAGCGATCTCAGTACGGATAGCATGACTTCGTTTAATTCGACTTCGTGCTTATCTTGGTGCTCATCTTGGTGCTTCGTTTGTGCTTCAACGGCATTCAGAATCGCAGAGAGAGTGAACTCGATGAACTCGCCGGAATCGTTTGAGCCCTGTGCGTTTTGAAGCGCATCGTAGTATTGCGGTCTTTTCTCATACACCAATGATTCCATCGGTATCCAAGCGAAAATCTCGTTCCATTTGGCGAGGATGAGCGTCTGCCATAGCCGCCCCATGCGACCGTTGCCGTCCGCGAACGGATGGATTGTCTCGATTTCGCAGTGTACTACCGCACCTTTCAGCACAGGGTGAAGCTCCGAATCTTTAGCCCAATCGAACAGCCCCTGAATCAACTGAGAGACGAACTGCGGACGCGCACCGGCGTGAATCAGCACCTCACCATCGAATACGCCCACATCACCACTGCGAAACCTGCCGGATTCTTTAACCAGTCCGTCTGTCATCAGCTTGTGTGCTTTCAGGAAATCTCTGACGTTGTAGGGGTCAAACGTCATTATCTTATCATAGGCTTCGTAGGCATTTTTGACCTCTTTGACTTCTGTCTGCCTCCCGGCAACCAATTTGCCCTCAATCACGTCGGTTACTTCGTCCAGAGAAAGCGTGTTACCCTCGATGGCAAGCGACGAGTGGATAGATCTGACCCGGTTCTTGCGATGGAGTTTGATGTTGCGTTTGAAACCTGTGCTATATTCGAGACGGGTCACGGTCTCGGCGATTTTCGTCAGGTAGTCGGCGGTCTTCACCGTAATGGTGTAAGGCGGTTTACTTGTCATTTACTGTCACCTGTATGCGCCTATCTCATGTTTACGATACACTCTTTTGACATAGCTACGCACGTACCCTTTTTAAATAGAAAGGTTTGGACATAATGTATGCCTTGGTATTTAGACCCTTCATGTCGTTTCGTCGAATTTACTGCGGCCTCAAAACCGCTACGTAAACAGCCGGCTCCTTTTGCCTCATAGCTGGTATTGACCACTTGTCATTATACCGTATGACCACCATGTAGCAGCTCAGGTGATACAGAGAGGTTAAACATGCCGCAAAAAAGGCCTGGTCGAAGCGCCACTCATACGGAGCATTATTCACCTCTGACTTCTACCATGGAAAGCGCACCTTTATGATAGTAAACGTTGGCTTCAAGCGATATTGTTTCAGGTGATTGCCGGTACCGCTAATTGGAGATTACCGGTGCCATCGTGCTGTAGTAGCCACATTCAACGCGCCTGCCTCGGAGATTGGTTGTGGCCTCTAAATCCATAAAGGGCTGGAGTGAAGCCTTCGGGTCATCGAATGTCACCGTTACGAGCAACTCACTTTCCCTCAAAAATACGGCACTACCTTGTGCGAGAATCGCGAGCGTATTGTTGTGGTAGGTTTTAGGCACATCAAAATAGACCTTGTCTTTGGCGGCAAGAGTAACTCGCAAATTGTTCCCAGGTCTTCGTGCTTACCGACCATGCACTAAAGTTGTTTTTCCTGAATTCGCCCAGTTCGATTGTTATGCTGTCTTGCATGTTACCCTCCCTTACCTCAAACAACCCGACAGTGCTTCATAATAACAGCAAATTCAAGAGCACAATTCAAACAACAGGAGGAAGCAATGATGGATTTGGCAGATGACATGAAAGATTATCTAAACTACTGCGAAGCGGTAAGAAGACTTGATACTAAGACTCTAAGGGCTTACCGATGCGACTTAGAGCAGTTTATATTGTGGCTGGGTGAAAGAAGGAAAGGGCTTAATAAGGAGGCTCTCTGTTCTTATATTGCATACCTGAATAGCCGCTATGCTGTGAGCAGTGTAAAGAGAAAGCTCGCGTCAATTAAAGCGTTTGCGTTTTATGTTGAAGAGAATAGGGGAGAAAAGAATCCTTTTTATGGGATGCGGCTTAACATAAAAGAACCGCGGCGTCTTCCTCGGACGATTCCCAAAGAAAGTCTCAACAAGTTGTTCGCTACGCTGTATGCCAGTGTAGAACATTTCTCTGATAAACCATCGGCACAGACGTCCTTGCGCAGACAGTTCAGTATCGCACGAGATCGTGTGATATTTGAACTGATGATTGCAACAGGACTGAGGGTCTCAGAATTATGCTCGCTTGATACAGAAAGCCTCAGCACATCAGATAAGACCCTTAGGATAATGGGAAAAGGCGCAAAAGAAAGAATACTTCAAATTGAAAACGAAAATACCACGAAAGCACTCAATGTCTACACCCAAAATGCCACTGCTATTTGGCCTGAATGGAAAAAGCAAACAAAGACTCCGCTACTTTTAAACCGCTTTGGCAAGCGCATATCAGACCAGTCAATACGAAGCATCGTCAAGCGCTGGGCTTTGGCGGCTGGCCTTAAAGGTGACATCACTCCACATATGTTTCGGCACTCTTTTGCAACACTACTGCTTGAAGACGGCGTAGATATTCGTTATATCCAGCACTTCTTAGGCCACAGCTCAATTCAAACAACAGAAATCTATACACATGTCACATCCCCCAAAATGCGGGACATCCTTAGGCTTAACAATCCAAGAGCATGTCTGTGTGCTGGTGTGTAGTGCTTACGTCTCTCATGCACCCTTTGATAACACAGATTATCGGAGGATGCTATGGATAGCGCTCGCCACTCAGGAGATTTCTTAGATGACTATAATATCGAGCAGCCGGTTTATATTCGGCGTCGATTTAATGAATATGGCACTATTGAAGATATATTGAGTAACGGTTTATCTGAGTTTTCAGATAGCATGAAGTATGTCTTCATCCATGGTCAGAATGGCATCGGAAAAACATGGCTTTTGAATTATATCGTTAAAAAAGAGTCAAGCCGAGCTATCGTTAGATTTGACATCGATCCTTTCAATGTGAACAGTCCTCATTTCTTCTTAAAAACGAGGAAGAGCGTTATGGGCTGCATAGCTCTCCACCGCCTTATATTCCTTTGCCTTCAAGTGGATCGAGGTTTTTCAAGGACATCTACTTCAATCCTGCTGTTTTGCCAAACACAAAGCTGCAGAATGCCTGCTTACTGGGTTCCCACGATGCAGGCATGTTTAAAAGAACTGGTGGTACCGCCTTTGTTACGGATGGCAACACGCTTACGCAAAGCAAGAGCATTCTCGAACAACTTTGTCTGGGCGTACGTTTTTTTGATATCCGACCGGTAATCGGCAACGGTGGCAAGTATCTCACGGGGCACTACTCAGGCATGCAGGAAATACTGTTCTGGAAGGGCAGGCTTGGCGCAGACGGAGCGTCGATTGAAGAAGTAGTTTCAGATATCAACGCTTTCTTGTCAGCAAATCCGGACGAAATCATCTTTCTTGAACTCTCGCACGCTTATAATACGGATAGCGGCTATGGCGACTTTACGGCAAAGGAATGGTCGGGGCTGTTCACGATATTAGCTAACATCAAAAAGCTCTGTAAAAGCACCGAGCTGAGCGGCTCACTTCTCGAGTATACGTTTGAGGCGATTAAGAAGTCCGGCAACGTCATCGCGTTTGTCACCAGCGATCTTCCTCTTGAACCTCCGAACTATATCTTTCCCAAAAACGCGCTTGCGCTTTCAGGCAGTTATGCGGATTCGGATAATCTGGATTCCATGAGAAACGATCAGATCAAGAAGCTGAACCAAGCGAACTCCAAAACAGGGACGCTCTTCCAGACCTCATGGACGCTGACTCTGCAAGGAGCAGGTTTGGTATTCTCGAAAATTCGAGACTTGGCCGACAAGGCAAACGAAAGACTGTTGAGTTGGTTATTGCCAGAAACGACGTCACGTGTCCCAAATGTAGTGTATCTCGATAATATCAAGGACACTGTACCGCTCGACACAGTGGTATACATCAATGCAAAGAAGAAAACAGATGCCATGGATACCAGCGATGAGGAGAACTCCACTCATTATGTAAAGGAGATTGCATTTGTTGTTGCTTCCACTGTCAATGAGGCACGCGAGCGCCTGGATGCCAACTTCATGCTCCATGATGCCGCAGTTGCTCAACATGGACACGCCCTGGATACCCACTGGCACCCCCTGCAATTTCCTTCATAGTATATAATTGATAGGTATCAACCTGTTCTTATCCCCATAACCTATGGAGCTTCGATGCAGTTCATCGACTTACAATCGCAATACCTGCGCATCCAAACCGAGGTGCAACAGGCTGTCGCAGACGTTCTATCCAGCCAGGCCTACATCATGGGCCCCGCAGTTGACGAGCTGGAGCAGCGTCTGGCAGCCTACGTCGGCATCAAACATGCAATTACCTGTTCCAGTGGAACGGATGCCCTGGTCATCCCTCTGATGGCCTTTGAACTCGACAAAAATGATGCCGTATTTGTGCCCTCGTTTACGTTTTTTGCCTCAGCCGAGAGCATTACCTTGGCCGGTGGCACCCCGGTTTTCGTGGACAGCGATCCACGTACGTTTAACCTTACGCTCAAGAACCTGCAAGCGGCTTATGCCCGTGTCGTTACAGAAGGCAAGTTCCGTCCGCGCGGCATCCTAGCTGTGGACCTCTTTGGCATCCCCGCCGACTACGACACTCTAGCTTCCTTTGCCCGTGAACACGACCTGTTTCTTATTGAGGATGCCGCCCAGGCCTTTGGAGCCACCTATAAAGGGAGACGTGCCGGCTCGTTTGGCGACGTAGCCGCTACCTCGTTCTTTCCGGCTAAACCGCTGGGCTGTTACGGCGACGGCGGTGCCATCTTTACCAATGATGACGACTTGGCCCAAACCCTGCGCTCTATTCGCGTCCATGGCCAGGGCACAGACAAGTACGATAATATCCGCATCGGCATCAACGGTCGCCTCGACACCATCCAGGCAGTTATATTGTTAAAAAAATTAGCAATTTTTGACACCGAGATAACGACGAGAAACGAAGCAGCAGCGGCTTATACCCAGGCACTCCAGGATATCTTGGAGACCCCCTTTGTGCCCAACGGCGTCCAGTCGGTCTGGGCACAGTACTCACTTTTGGCTGCCGGTGCGACCGAGCGCGAGGCAATTCTCGCCGCCCTAAAAGCAAAGGACATTCCGGCAGCAGTATACTATCGCGTGCCTATACATCTTTCCACTGCTTATGGGGCGCTTGGCTACCAGCCCGGCAATCTACCGGTCTGTGAGGATTTGGCACAACGAATATTCTCTCTTCCCATGCATCCTTATCTTTCTAACAACGATATCAAACTTATTACAGACACCATCAAGGAGGCTTTGTGAGAATAGACCCTGCTCAGGCACTTAAGGTCGGTGTTGTTGGCACGGGCAACATGGGCAGAAACCATCTGCGTGTGTTGGCCACAATGCCCCAATTCGACCTGATCGGTTGTTATGACAACAACAGTGAAGTGAGCCAACGTTACGCCCACCTCTATGGCATCAGAGCCTTCCAGACTCCTGAGGAGCTATTTGAGCGTGTGGATGTGGCCCATATCGTCGTCCCGTCGCATCTGCATGCCGCCTTGGCTGTAGCAGCCGCGCACCAAGGTTGCCATGTGTTGGTCGAAAAACCCATAGCCCTCAACTTGGCAGATGCCCAAGACATCATTGATGCCTGCAAGCAAGCAGATACAAAGCTCTGTGTTGGCCATGTTGAGCGCTTTAATCCGGCTATCGTCTCGCTGGAGAGCATCACGCAAAACGAGGAAATCATCTCGGTGGACTTTAGACGCATGAGTCCGTTTTACGCGCGCGTGGCCGATGCCAGCGTCATTCTTGACTTGATGATACATGATATTGACGTATTGTCTGCTCTTTGTCCCGGCCCCATTCGCCATATCTGTAGTCACGGCGCCAAGGTACGCTCCGATAAACTTGACTTTGCTCAAGCGCTTATCAGTTTTGAGGACGGTACGCTTGCCTCGCTCACAGCCAGTCGGGTTACCGAGTCTAAAATCCGTCGAGCGCAGATCAACACACAAAAGGCTTTTATTGACATAGATTATCTGGGTCGCAGCGTGGAGATCTCGCGTCAGACCAGTTTTGCTCTTGATGTGGGCTATCAGATGCAATACAAACAGGAGAATATCATTGAGAAAGTCGTTGTACCCATGGATGAGCCGCTCCGCACGGAGTTTGAGCGCTTTGCCCGCAGTATTGTAGAAGACCTGCCGGTCGAGCCCTCCGGCGAGATGGGCAAACATGCTCTGGAACTTTGTCTGCGCATTGAGCAAGACATCCTGGAGCAAAACGGGCAACTGGCAAACAAGGCGCACAAACCGAGCGAGGCATTAATAGCAAAGGATAAATAAAGGATAGACCCGTGACACCTTCAGGCAAAATGACAAATGACACCAGTAACACCCGGATGCCTCATGTTGACCCCAGCGTATTCATCCATGATACCGCCCTTGTAGACGCGGGCGCTCATATCGGTCCAAAAACCAAAATATGGCACTTCTCGCACATCCAATCAGGTGCGCAGATAGGTAGCGGTTGCTCATTTGGACAGAATGTCTACATTGCCAACGATGTCAGGGTAGGCAATGATTGTAAAGTACAAAACAATGTTTCGCTCTATGATGGTATAACCCTGCAAGACGAGGTATTTTTGGGGCCATCGTGCGTTTTCACCAATGATTTTTATCCGCGCGCCCACTCCGATTCCGGTTGGCAGATCCTGCCCACGCTCGTAAAACGAGGCGCATCAGTTGGAGCTAATGCTACAATAGTCTGTGGCAATACGATAGGGGAGTATGCGCTTATTGGTTCGGGGTCGGTGGTTACCCACGATGTGCCTGCTTACGCGCTGGTCGTCGGAGTACCGGCTCGGCAGATCGGATGGGTTTGTCGCTGTGGAAGCAAGCTCATCGAGTGCCAGACTGAGCGCCAAGCTGAGTATCAAGAAGTCAAAACTGTCCGCCAGCAACCAGTTCCAGATAACTCTGGCCAGGCCGACACGTTTGGACAGGCCAGTCCTTCTCCGCTGATTTGCCTTACCTGCCAAAGACAATATGTATGGCAAGATAGAATCTTAAAAGAGGCATAATTATAACCGGTCATATAATCAGCATAGATTCAAGCAAGGAGAACCGTTGAGAGAAGAGTTGGACAGCGCTAATATCCTGGTTGTCGGCGGAGCCGGTTTCATTGGGAGCCATCTCGTGGACGCTTTGCTTGCGCAGGGCAGCGGCCAGGTTGTGGTCATTGATAATATGTTTTTGGGCAGGCGGAGCAACCTGGCAAGTGCCCTCGACAAAGGTGCCCTACTTTATGAACAGGATGCCGAAGATGCCCTGTCACTTCAGGAGATTGTGTCCAGGCACAACATTAAAGTTGTCTTTAATCTGGCCACTAAGGCGCTCAATTATTCTTTCATTGAGCCTCTGGACGCTTTTGTAACCAATGTAGTTGTTTTGGGCAATCTGTTGGAATTGCAACGGGCCGGGGCATTCAAAACACTGTGCCATTTCTCGTCCTCTGAGGTCTACGGTACGGCAGTCTATGAGCCAATGGACGAACACCACCCCTACAATCCCACGACCACGTATGCCGGCGGCAAGGCAGCTGCCGACATCATGCTCAAGACCTGGGTCAGCATGTTTGACCTTGACGCTTTTATCGTGCGGCCGTTTAACAACTATGGCCCACGCCAGAACTGGGAGCCACCGCTTGCGGCTATTATCCCCCTCACCATTCAGCGTATCCTTGCCGGCGAGAAGCCCGAGATCCACGGCAGTGGCAGCCAAAGCCGCGATTTTATCTATGTCAGCGACACGGTGGATGCGACCTTGAAACTCTACAGAGTAATCGCGCCCGGCCAGGAAGTCAATATCTCTGCGGAAGGCAACATCAGTATGCAAAATGTTATTGAGAAAATAGCCGAACAACTTGATTATAAGGGGTCTATGGTGAAAAAACCGCGCCGGGGTGCCGATGTTGACTGTCATAATGCTACGAATGGCCTGGTCAAAAGCCTGATAGAGTTCCAAACCCGCTCCTTTGACGATGGTCTCGGCAGTACCATCGCCTGGTATAAGGATAATATTATATGATTAGGTTAATTAGACCCTATATTAGCTTTACAGAAGTTGCCACAGAGTTGGAAGAGATTCTTGACAGCGGTATTCTTACGAAAGGACCCTATTCAAAACAGTTGCCGGCGCTGGCTCAAGCCTATACGGGGGCAAGCCACGCGTTTTTGACAACCTCGGCCACAACAGCACTGACGATGTGCCTCAAGCACCTTGAGGTAGGGCCGGGCGACGAGGTTGTACTCTCGGATTTCTCGTTTCCGGCGACGGCCAATGTTGTTGAGGATCTGGGTGCTGTGCCGGTTTTTGCCGACGTCAGCCCGGACACGTTCAATATGACCGCAGAGGCGCTTGAATCGCGTATAAGCTCCAAAACCAAGGCTGTTATATTCGTTGACGCTGCCGGCAACCCCTCGGGATTGGAGCGTATTAAGGCAGTCTGCAACGAACGTAGCATTGCGCTCGTGGAGGATGCGGCCTGCGCCCTTGGCAGCAGCGTGGGCAAGCGCAAGGTAGGCACCATTGCCGACTTCACCTGTTTTAGTCTGCATCCTCGCAAACTGCTTACCGGTGGCGAGGGTGGTATTATCGCCACCAATAACGATGATGCGGCCAAAGAATTGCGTCTGAAGCTCAGCCATGGTGCCGATGAAACCATGGATTTTGTCACCTTTGGCTACAACTACCGTATGCCGGAGATATCCTGCCTTTTGGCTTGCAAGCAGTTTGAAAAACTGGACACGATCATTGCTGAGCGCCAAACACAGATGGCAGAATACACACGCCTGTTGGAGCCTCTGGGGTTCAAGGCCCAACTTGTGGAACCGGGGCACGTTCATAATGTCCAGAGCGTGGTGTTTAAGGTCCCTAAAGGGGTGAGCCGTCCGATTTTAAGTGCACAACTCAAGCAGCACAGCATAGAAACGACGCTGGGCACGTATTGTCTGAGCGCCTGCAGTTATTACCGGGAGAAGTACAACGATGTCCAACCGGTTGCCTACGCGCTGCAGGAGACGACCATCTGTCTGCCCTGTTATAGCGGTGTGCCTGTAGCAGAGATCTGCGATGCCATAGCCAACTCCCTCAGGTGAGCCTTATGCCGCCCGGAATTGATGATAGCACCAACCCCAACAGGCCCCGTCCAACAAGTGCTAAACCGGATGGGTCTCGCCCTAGTGCACGGTCGTTTGTCTTTCTACACCTGATAATCCTGCTCTACTCGTTAGCTGCCGTCTGTGCCAAGCTGGCGGCCACGTCCGAGCTTTTCTCCCCAGCGTTTTTTGCCTGGTATGCCGGTGTCTTGGTTCTGCTCGGCATCTACGCGCTCGTCTGGCAACAGGTCATCAAGCGCATGCCGCTTACCACGGCCTTTGCCAACAAGGGCGTGACGGTTATTTGGGGTATGTTCTGGGGCGCTTTGCTCTTTGCCGAACACATTGACCTTAAGATGATTATCGGAGCGGCAGTCGTCTTTGCCGGTATCGTTTTGGTGGTGTACGCCGATGCCTGAGAATATCGTGTTTTTACTCATTATGGTGCTGTCGGTGTTCGTAAGTTCAGTCTCACAGGTGATGCTCAAAATTGCCGCCTCAAAGGATTACTCCAAGCGCATATACGAGTACCTTAATCCTCTGGTGATAAGCGCTTATCTGCTGTTCTTTGGCTCTACAGTCGTAACGGTCATAGCTTATCGTCATGTGGCCTTGTCACTGGGGCCTATCGTAGAAGCCCTGGGCTACGTCTTTATCGCGATTTTGAGTTATATGATACTCAAAGAGCGCATCAACACAAAAAAACTTGTCGGTCTGGCGCTTATCATTTGCGGCGTTGTGGTGGTTGCAATATAATCACAGCTAAACCATGAATCAAAACCCCAACATATCGAATAGATCGGCAAAGGCCGCCGCGAGCGATATTGCCGATGACATCGATGCCAGTGACGTCACTACTTCAAAAACACCGGATATATCGGTCATCATTCCGGCTTACAACGAACAGGAGAGCCTGCCTGCGCTCTTTGCGAAGTTGGACAACTTTACCCAGACGGTGGATTTCTCAATTCAATTCGTGTTTGTCGATGACGGCTCTACAGACGACACAGCCTACTATATCGCTCGTCATCCTTTAGACAGAGCCGACACTAAGCTCGTCACGCTATCGCGCAACTTTGGTGCTCATGCCGCCTTGCGGGCTGGAATCCTCCAAGCCGATAGCGACCTGTGCATGTTCTATTCGGTGGACATGCCCGAACCGGTAGAGGATATAGCCGCTTTCTATCTCAAGTTGAGCCGTGGTAGCGACCTGGTCTATTCCAAGCGGTTGGGTTATCGTGGCAGTCTGGGCAGCAAAATCTACAACAAGCTCGTCAAGCGTTTCGTTGGTCTGGGTTTTCCTGTTGAGGGTATCATTGGTGTGGCCTTTAGCCGGAAGATCAAGCGCGAACTCAACAACAATGTCGAGTCCAATTCGTCCATCTACTTCCAGATATTCTCGCTGGGCTTTAAAAGCCAGTCAATCGATGTCGAATACAAGCAACGCCAAGTTGGCGATTCCAAATGGTCGCTTAGGAGCAAAATAAAGCTGTTCATAGATTCCTTCGTTATGTTCTCCTATGCTCCTATCAGAGCAATCTCGGTCATAGGAATCGCACTGGCGCTTATCGGCTTTATCTGGGCGTTAATCATTCTGATAAGCAAACTCGTTAATCCTGCACAGATCGAGGCGGGTTGGCCTACGTTGCTGGGCTTGTTGCTTATCGGCTTTGGCGTAACGAACTTTTCTTTGGGGATAATAGCCGAGTATCTGGTGCGCACACTGGACGCTGCTCGTCGCAGGCCGGCTTTTGTTATAGATACCATAACGGATGCTCCGGCTGCGGATACTGCAAACGTGATTGACATAAGCATTCCAACTGCGGATGCCCCAAGCACTTCGCATGACAACCAACAGCCTGTCAATGCAGCTGACTCATGAGTGGGGAGCAAAGTTTGGATATTGACTATAGTATCCTCAGCGCAACAGAAAAGTCATTGCTTGCAACACTGGCCTCGCTTTCAGACAAGCTTGACACTATGTCGCTTGCACAGCATCAGCGCTTAAATCCAATGTTGGATAACGTGCTTGACTGGCGCAAACGAGGCGAGAAGTATGCCAATAACAACGTGGTGCTGTTTCCTTCGACAGTCGTCATCGGAGATGTTCAGATTGGTTCTAACTGCTGGATTGGTCCACATTGTGTGCTGGACGGCAGTGGCGGCCTTACCATTGGTAAAGGCTGTACGTTGGCCAGCGGCACAATCATTTATACACACGACACTTCCAAAAACACAGTGTCGGGCGGCAAGGCTCCCTACGAGCATGCCCCCACCACTATTGGCGACTACAGCTTTATAGCAACCAACAGCACCGTTTTGATGGGTACTACTATTGGCAGCCATTGCGTGGTTGGTGCCGGCACACTGGTTAACAAAGATGTTGCAGATTACACGATTGTTGCCGGTACACCGGCCAAGGTGATCGGCAGGGTAGTGATAAAAGACGATCAGGTTGAGTACGAGTATTGCTAAGAGATGCTATTACCTGACTTGACCGAATCAGTGACCACATTTGGTTACTAAACTGGCTCTCTATCCTCCATGTACCAGCGTATTTAGTTTTTGATTGCTCAGCTCTTAAACAACACCAATGCTGATATTAAAACCATTCCAGAGTTGCTGTAGGATTGCCTGTTCTTGGTTCCCGCTACAAAAAGCACGCTTGAGCTTCTCGTCTTTAGAAGTGTCGACCAATACGCAGCAGGTAAACTCAAATTGTGATGCATATACGAGGCATTGCCCAAGAGCCTCGCGAACCATCCGGCCGCTTTCTCTTCGCTTGACTTCAATCGCAATTCGAATTTTATCAAACTGAATAATAAAATCAGGCCGATGCTGCGAGCCCATGAACTGTCAGAAAACCAGTTATGCACACGGGCGTCCATCTGCACCAGCTCGCCAAAGGTCTCCCACCTTTTGCGTGAAGGATGTGAGGCTTTCTGCCCTGCGCACCCTGTGTGGTTTAGGTGAGCGGTACCCAGCGGCCATCAACAGCGAATAGACGGTAGGATATGAGACATCCATCCCTTCGATTTCGATGAGTTTTTGATGGAAGTGAGTGAAATTGTAGTTAGCATAGCGGTTTTCATAAGGCCATATGATGCGATCTTCGCGCCCAGGCGCAGTTTTGTTCAAGGTTATCTTTTCGCGAGAGCCGTGAGCTAAGGCTCTCGCGCCTGCCTTTAAGTAAAGATCCACTTTCCTGCGCACGGTCTTTTCACTGATGCCATGGCGTGCTGCCGCTCGCTCATAGCTCATCCCGTCGTTTAATACCTTCATTACCATCTCTTTCATGACTTGCTTCTTGGGGGATAAATAAATAGGTCCTATCAGTGGTCATCTTTTCTCTGGTCTTACGGTTATGGAAAAAGGATGACAGGGTTTTGACATTTTCGCTTTATAACTTGTGACAATATCGCTTTGTAGCGGCAGGAGGCCCTTTTTGCAGCTTACACATTCAAACTGTGCTGTTATAATTACTGTTAGTATTATCTTCCACTACATGAGGTGATTATGAGTGATATTCCAAACGTTAATACTCCGCGGAATAATTCCGCGCATGTTGTTGACTCCAAAACCAACTTGCGCAAAATCAATAAACATGATAGTCAATCGCAGGCGGAAGCACCTGTAAGGGAGTTGTTCGAACAGTCTCCTTGTGAACAATCCATAGCTGACTGTATTTGCGAATGGCAGCATCTGGACGATGAAGACAAGGCCGGTGCCTTTGACTTGCTTATAGAGCGATGGGGAGCTCCTTGTGTTGTCGCTGCTTGTGCGCGTAAGTATGATGATGACTGGCCGCTTTTCTGTGACTATATCAAAGGTTCCCAGATTCTCGAACCAAAGAAACGTAGCATTAAAACCATAGGCACTTACTATCATAGAATCCGCAATGGTGGCACAGAGAGAGTTATTTCCGAGTTAATGTCAATCTGGCTTAGCTTGAATTATCGTGTAGTATTATTTACACTGGAGGATCCTTCTGATGACGACTATTTCGTTGACGAGAGAGTAATCAGAGTCACTCTTCCGGATTCTACCAATAAGCCCGAATTTACTAAAGAAGAAGCGATTGAGGCTAGAGAGCAGACATTGCAGTCTGCCATAAATGACTATGGAATTGATTTGTTTGTGCACCATGCACAGATAGATAAACGTTTATTGTGGGACGCTATTACCATCAAAGCACAGGGAGTGCCGGTAGTTGTATATTCGCATTCCATCTTTGGCTTTCTGGTAATAGATCCGCTTCTATTGCAAGCAATCTATGCTGCTTATAGTTTGCTTGATGGAGTTATTACTCTTAGTTCTGCAAATTGTGCTTTTTGGGGTGCAGTCTGTCGTAGGGCCTGGTTGATACAAAACCCTGTGGACAGCAGTTTGTTGAGTGTTGGTCAGGCCAATCTTGATAACCAAAACATTGTTTGGGTAGGACGATTGAATACTGTCGAGAAACGAATGTTCGATTTGTTAGAAATCATGCGTCGGGTTACCGGAGTGGTGCCCGAGGCGACCTTGACTATTGTCGGTGCTGCTGACAGTGAAGCCGAATTGGCGGATTTCAAACGCGGAATCGTCGAGAATGGACTGGAAAATAACATAGTTTTGACAGGTTACCAACTGGATGTAACAGAATACTATTTGGACGCCAGTGTGTTCATCATGACTAGTGCTTCTGAGGGTTTGCCAATTTCGCTTTTAGAAAGCAAAGCGACGGGTCTACCTTGTGTAATGTATGATATACCAGGCATTGATCTGCTAAGCAGTGCGCAAGGCATCAAAAAGATAAGGCGTTTTTCCCTTACGGATTTTGCGAATGCTGTCCTGAATTTATTGTTGGACAAGCGGGAAAGACACGGGCTTGGTCAGGAGGCTCGCATTAGTTTTGAACGCTACGCCTCGTTCGATCAGCAAACAGCTTGGAAAAACATTGCTACTGATGTTATCAGCGTCGATTCTCGTGCAGAGAGAGCAAATGTACCACTGAGTGAACATAAAGCCATCATTGAACAATTCATGGAAATGTGTGTGTGGATCCATGGACTGCATGGACAAGAAAAAAATGCTCTAATAAATGACTTACACCAACTAAGGGAACGTCTCGGCACTCCCTATAACGTGTTGCTTGAAGCTCTGGCACCAGAGGCAACCAGACGTCGAAAGCTATTGCGATGGTTAAAGCATGGCCGATCTCAAAAGGACGAATAGTAGCTAATAAGCATTATGTCTACACCAGATGCACTGTAAGTTGGTTGTATTGACCTGTATTACGCTCGCGCCGGCTTTCTAAATGTTGTGGTATGATGAAATTATGGAATTCATAAATGCGATAATCGGTGCGCCGTTGGGTGTCCTTATGCACTGGTGTTTTGAGCTTACAGCAAATTATGGTGCAGCTATTCTGCTGTTCACGCTCCTCACCAAAATTATCTTGTTTCCTTTAAGCCTGATAGCTCAAAAGAACTCCATCAAGATGGTCAAGATGGCCCCAGCGCTCGAGGAGATCAAAGCTCGCAGTGGCGGCAACAAAGAGTTATTCGCGCAAGAGCAAAAACAGCTTTATAAGCAAGAAAAGTATTCCAGTTGGGCCGGTATTCTGCCCCTTTTGATACAAATCCCTATAATCCTTGGGCTCATCTGTGTTATCTACAATCCATTGACATATCTGTTTTTGCTGGATCATTCTTTAATCCTCGACGCTATCCGAGTAACTTCTGAGATCACAGGGCGCAGCATCGCTGACATGGGGATAAGCGCAGAGTTGTTTGCTTTTGAGGCCATTCAAAACAACCCCGATGCTTTTGTTGCCTTGCCGGGAATGAGCGACGTGCTCTCAAACATTACCTCCTTGGATACGGGCTTTTTGGGAATCAACCTCACTGAAACACCGTCGTTTACCAGCCCGGCACTCATCATAGCGATACTGTCGGCGCTCAGTGCTCTGGTGCTTTCGTTGGTACAGAATCGCTATAACGTCCTGCAGATGAATGCCGGATTTTTCTCCAAATGGGGAATGACACTCTTCCTTGTGGTTTTCTCGGGTTATTTCGCTTTTGTTTTGCCCTGTGGACTAGGACTTTATTGGACGGCGGGGAACCTGCTCTCCATTCCTACCCTTATGCTCTGCAATCTGATATATAGTCCCAAAGCGTATATGACCGATGAGTTCAGAATAAAACACAAGAAACTCAGCCGGTCTGAGCGCTCCCAATTGACCCAACAAAAGCGCGAGCAAAAAGTGCGCTCCAAACAGGATATCAAGCGCTTCTTTGCCAAAGACAACCGCTGCGAACTGGTGTTTTATTCTGAATCCAGTGGCTTTTATAAGTATTATCGCGGTCTCATAGAGTATTTGATCGAGCATTCAGACATCGTTATTCACTATGCAACATCCGACCCCAACGATGCTCTGTTCAAGGCGTGCGACAAGCAAATAGTGCCTTACTTTGTGGCGGAAAGTGAGCTTATCTCCTTCATGATGCGTATGGACGCCGATATAGTGGTGATGACGATGCCGGATCTGGAAACCTATCATATCAAGCGGTCTATAGCCAACAAAAACATCGAATACATCTATTTGGACCATGGTTTTGGATCGTTTTCCATGGTGTTAAGAGAACACGCCCTGGATCATTTTGACACGATCTTTTGTTATGGCCCTAATCATATTGAGGAGATCAGAGAGACAGAATATGCTTACCAACTGCCACAAAAGACGCTGGTCAAGACAGGCTTTGCTCTTTATGATGAGCTCACTCAGATTGCCCTGTCCTTTGCTGCCCAAGATCAAACTACCGACAAAAAGTGCTCTGGCGAGAAACTCCAAGGTGCTCCACAGGTACTCGTAGCACCTTCTTGGCAGCCCGATAACATCATGGATTCATGCCTTGAAGGGCTACTCATGAGCCTTACAGCGCAAGACTTCAATGTCGTTGTTCGCCCGCATCCCGAATATGTCAAGCGTTTCCCTGAACGTATCGAAAAAGCGCGTGAGTTGATAGAAAGTATTGATGCTTCACACATCACCCTGCAAGATGACTTTACCGACAACAGTACCCTTTATACATCTGCTGCCATCATTACTGATTGGTCTACCGTTGCTCAGGAATTTTGTCTGACACAAAAAAAGCCGGCCGTATTTATCAATACCCCTATGAAAGTCCTTAATCCAAATTGGCAAAAGATTCCTGCTATACCCTTGGAGCTATCACTGAGGAACGAACTCGGCATATCGCTTGATGTGGACGAAATAACCTTGACTGGTCAAACTGTAACAGAGTTGCTGGCAGACTCTTTGGCCTATCAAGATAGGATAGAACATCTGCTCAGTGAGTTGCTTTTCGATGTGGGCAAAGGTGCTGCTGGCGGAGCGACGTATCTTATCAGTAAAATAGAATATTTGAGAAAGACTCGTCAAACTGCGGACAGCAAAAGGAGCGAGCCAAAAGATGCTTAAGTGCAGTGTCATAAAATCACTGTTTCGTTCCGTCACTCTGAATCACCACAGGGCGCGTGAGAATCCAGCAAGTGGGCCAAACAATGTGAGCCGGAATTCTTCGGCGAATGCCCTGTCATTGAATTTGAGATCTGGGTCCAGAGCTAGCATTCGTTTTTATGTCCCGATCGTAACTTTCTGGGTCATATTGTTGTTCTTTTTGTTACCCAATACTGCTCATGCTTATATAGACCCGGCAACCACCACCTATATCATTCAAATAGCCACAGCGATAATCGTCACTCTGTCCGTGACGTTTTCGATTGTTCTGTTCCGCTTTAGAATGGTATTCTCAACCTTCTTGATCAGGATACGCACACGGTTATCGGGCGCTGAAAAAGGCGCTCGTACGAACGGGGCATCTACCAGCGACAATACGTGGATTGAGGACTATCAGTATCCTAAGAACGCACTGCCCGGAAGCAAGCAGCCACCGGATAAAGCCTTTGGCTTTACCGAGATTACCAAGCGGCAAATAGAAGCTCAAGAAGTATCAGCACTGACAGGCCAGCCAGATCCTTTGCCCACCATGAGCAATGCATACAACTTCGAATCTGCTTCCAGTGCTGTCGGCTCCAAACGTGACCATGAAGCGCAGCGATCTAAACGTTCATCAGGGCCAGAACCACAGCCAACCACCTTCAGGGCCCGACTGGCTGCTGCTTGGAATGAGAGTCGCTCACTCAAACTGCGTCTACTTACATCTGCCTTGCTTGCCGCTGCCGTGAGCTTTACGTTTTTCGTGTTTGGCCCGCTGGATTTGGTTATAGCCTCTCAAGGCGAGCTGGGCGTTGGAGTAGGCGATGTTGCCTGGCTGTTTGGCTTGGTAGGTCTTGCCGTCTTTCTAGTTTTGTTTGCAGCGTTCGCATTGCTGCGGGGCAAGATACTTGATGTTGCCCTAAGTATTGTTGTGACCCTGCTCTTAGCCGGATATATTCAAGGTACGTTTTTAAATGGAGAACTCGCGCGCCTGACTGGCGAAAGCATCTATTGGGCTGGCATGACAACTCCGATGCTGATAAACGCAGGTATCTGGCTCCTTGTTCTCATTGTTGTTTTGCTCGTTCGGTATTTTTTGACAAAACGATTCGTATATGCTGTCTCGATTATCTCGGCATTGATTATTGTCATGCAGGCAGTTGCTCTTATCAGTGAGTATCCGAGCGTTGATAAACAACAAATGGTCGGCGTAACGAGCAAAGTGCTAACTACTGAGGGAGAATTTGAGGTCGCCAGCAAAGAGAACATCATTGTACTCCTGCTTGATGAATTCGATATGAAATACGCGATGGCACTTGAACAGGAAGAGCCAGGTTACTTTGACGATCTGGATGGTTTTACCGAGTTTACCAATGCATTGTGGGTACATGCTGATACGAATCCATCTATACCCGAGATGCTCACAGGCATTCCTTATGAGTGGAACCAGGATGTCTTGGAGTGGCAAACAGAATCCTACCCAAAATCAAAATTGCTTAATCCGTTAACAGATAACGACTATCACGTTGACTTATATCTTGATGGTACTTTGACGTATCCACCAGGCCATGCAGAAATTTTAGAAGGTCTTACGCATAACATTGGTGTTGCAGAGACAGTTCTCAACAAAAAAGAGACGATCAGAGTTCTGACTAAACTATCGGCATATCGCTATGCGCCGGTATTCCTCAAACCTTTCTTTTGGATGTCTTTTGTTGATTACGCTTATCTTACCGAGGCTGTTTTGCCTGAGTACCCTGAATATCTTACTGATGATGTCATATTTAATAGAGCGTTGCGTAGCGAAGGTCTGAGCATCGGAGATTTTGAGAAGAGTTTCAAGTTCTATCATATGTTTGGACCGCATACACCTTATTATACTGACCGCTTCGCTCAACCAACGCCCGACGGTGTAAGTACGGTTACCGAGCAACTGCGCGGTAGTTTTTATTCCGTCAGAGAATATCTAAACCAGCTTAAAGATTTGAGATTATACGAGAACTCTACTATCATCATTACTGCGGATCACGGTGCGCCACGACAAGTGCAGGCCATAAGAACCGCCGAAGAAGTACCGGCGCTGTTCATAAAACCGGCTGGGTCGGCCCATACGGCACTGCAGAAAAACAATGCACCAGTAACCACCGAAAACTTAAGGGCCACCATTCTCAAAGAGGCAGGGTTGCCGTTGCCCGATGGCGCTGTTGATTGTTTTGAGGTGTCTGAAGATGCCGTAGTAGAGCGGCACGTTCTTGCAAGGTATGGCGAGGCAGGCAAAACTATATATCATGTTACCGATTGGGCGGTCGTCGGCGATGCCAAAGACTGGAATAACTGGCATTTAGCAGCGGAATGGGAGACAGAGTTTTGGGCTTAGTCAATTCGATATTATCTGCTTGTCCTAGTAATCACGGCAGATATGAGTTTCTTTTTGGCTCGATTTTCTGCTGTGCTACCCGCCCAACCCTGTTTGAGCATTACTGCGTAACGCTTAGCACTCGACAACTGTGGGGGCAACAATGACGCCAGATGTTTCTATAATTATTCCAGTATATAACGCTCAGGATTTTATCGAAAACACCATTGAGAGTGTTTTCAATCAGACACTTCAGAACATCGAAATAATAGTAATTAATGATGCTAGTATAGATAACACTCCACAGATCATCGAGCGCCTGTCTGCTGCAGATAGCCGACTCAAAGTAGTTACTTACGAACAGAACAACGGTGCTGAATATGCCAGAAAGGTCGGAGTAGAACACGCCCAGGGAAGATATATTCTTTTTTTGGATGCCGATGATGGGTTAGTCCGCAATGCTTGTGAGCTTTTGTTGGCAGAAATACAAAAGCGTCCAGTCGACATATTACATTTTGGTACTGAAGTCGAATGGCATGGCGAGGGCGTAAAACACTTTGCAACTCATATGCAACGTTTCGTTATGCCCCTGAATATCGAAATGCAGGGCATGGAGATTACCAAAGCTGCTCTGGAAAGAAGTGAGCACAGCTGGAGCCTCTGGGGCAAATTACTAAAAACCTCATTATGCAAAGAGGCCTATCGGCATATTCCCATGCTGAGGCTACCTTTAGGTGAGGATTTATTGGCGTATTTTTTTATCAGTTACTTTTCCCAAACCTATCGCGGGTTTCCTGATTACCAGCTTTACCAATATAATTACGGTTTAGGAGGTTCCAACAACCAACAGGTTACTTTAGATGTGTTTGAGCAACGCTGGCTATCAACTTTGCGCGTAGTGAATTGCATTGAAGACTTTCTTACTAAGCGCGATGAATTAGCACTTTACGAAAACGTTCTCAAGGAAGTTAGAGCACATTTTTTAGACGAGGCCACTGGTGCCATACTGACTTTGCTGCAGCCCCAGCAGCGAAAAGCAGGTTTTCTCAGGGTTGTGAATACCTGGTCAGCTGTGGAGGCTATCGCCAATCTGGCCAGTTTTGAGTGGCTTAGCCCACATCATATCTGGATATGGATGTTCGCCGATTCCAGGTCGACCCTAGGGTCTCAAAACGAATCTCTGATAGTGAAAGACCCTGCTGCTACTCAATATCAGCACACAGCTTATTACTCATTCATGGGTACGAATCTGGTTGATAGAGTAGCTCAGTTTCTTGCAGCAGATTTTGACACGCGCGCTGATGAAAAACCACTGATGTTACTGGAAGACACTATAAGTAGTTATGTTGAGTTGCCAGATGACTTTGAATACCATTCTATCCAGCCAAAATATGAATGTGTACTCGCTGCTTCATTCAAAAATAGATGTCAGGCAGTTCAGCAACTAGTGTCAAGACACGGTATTAAACGTTTGGTGATTTTGGATTATGCTGATGTTTTGATATTTTGGGACCTGCTGTTTTTTGAAGTCATTGGAGTAAAGGTCGAAAACAGCGCTGGCGAAGATATGATAGCCAAGTTATATACCGAGCATGGTCTTGATAAGTTAATCAGAGCTGGATCCAGCGGCTATGATAGGGTCCTTGTTTCCGATGAAGATTTTGTCCGTGAAAAGTTAGGACACAAGTGGGCCAGCATTAGTTATAAGGAACAGGCTCTACGTATGAAAAACCAAACTCAAGAAATCAAAGAGTCCAATTCCTACAAGTTGGGCAAGGTATTAACTTTACCTGTACGACTTATAAAGTATAAAGTCTTTACGCAGCATTAATCAAAGTCGGTCGACTTATCACTTTAAAAAGTGTAAAAAGTCTTCTCTATGCCGTCTTCAAACGATGTGAGGGGTTTAAACCCTGTCTCTCGGTTCAATTTGGCAAAGTCTAATAATTCTAGATCAAGGCCTATCGCCTTATGTTCAGGGTCGAAGTTCGGTGTTAGATCAGGAGCGCATAGAGCGTAGATATCTTCTATATAGAGACGTAGCGCTTTAGGCGTAGAACTGCCAACGACATAGGCGTTGTCGGGCCGTCCGCTCATTGCCAGTGCATACAGCGCTCTTGCTACATCATCTATGTATATGAAATCATAGTCTTGTTCTCCGGAAGAAAATTGCAGGGGTAGATTGTCTTTGATAGATTTGAGAGTCGAATAGACAAGGCCGCTTCTACTCTCTGGCCCATAGGCATTAGTTACCAATGCTTCCACAAAATCCAACCCTGTTTCCTTTGCACTGAGTTGGGTACAAACACTCGCCATTTGTTTGGCGGAATAATAGATGTTCCTTTGGCTGACTATCATGGGGTCACAGCTGGAAAGGTGTACCTGAGATACCTGCATAGCACTGCCAACGAACAAAAAACGCGAACAATCTAACTGAGCTGCAGCCTTAACCGCCGCCACACTGTTAGAAATATTAGCTAACTGTTGATGCAAACTGTCGTTATTGTTCGCAAACACCCCGTCCCAAGCTAGGTGGATAAAGACTTCAGGTGGGTTTTGCAAGCCAAGGTCTTTGATGACTTGTGGCAACGCAGAAATGTTTTTCATGTCACAATGGACGATATGTGTTTGCTGAACGCTGCGTAACGATTCTTTCAGGAGTGACTGTTTACGTACAACGGCTACCACTTCAACGCCATTATCGGACAAATATTTGACGAGGTGGGTGCCAATGAACCCATTGGCACCCGTTACGAGGACGCTTTTCAAAGCTACCACAATTTCCAAGGAGCTTTGCCCGATCGCCAAAGCTCCTCTAAGGTTTGCTTGTCTCTTTGGGTATCCATACACTGCCAAAATCCCGCGTGTCTATAGACCATCAGTTCACCTTCTGCTGACAGTCGCTCCAGAGGCTCCTGTTCAAATACGGTTGTGTCATCCGTCAGATAGTCAAATATCTCTGGCTCTAATACCATAAAACCGCCATTTATCAACCCGGAATCGACACGGTGCTTTTCTCTGAATGAAACCACTCGGTCGGTGTTGTCTATGTCCAACACGCCAAAACGCTGCGTAGTACGTACGCCGGTGAGCGTTGCAATCTTCCTGTTTCTTTGATGGTGAGCGATAAGCTCAGGAATGTTGACATCGGCAATGCCATCGCCATAGGTAAGCATAAATGACTCTTTGCCAATGTGGGATTGCACCCGTTTTATTCTGCCGCCCGTCATTGTTTCAAGTCCGGTATCTACTATCGTCACGCGCCAGGGTTCTGCACCCTGCTTAATTATTTGAGGACTGCCGTCTTTAGAAAAGTCAAAGGTAACGTCGTTGCTCCTCAGATAGTAATCGGCAAAGTACTCCTTGATACTATACTGTTTATAGCCGGCACATATCAAAAAGTCGTTAAAACCAAAATGTGAGTAGATCTTCATAATATGCCATATGATAGGCTGGCTGCCAATCTCAATCATGGGCTTTGGCCTGAATACGCTCTCCTCAGATATTCTGGTGCCTAATCCACCGGCCAATAGTATTGTTTTCATTGTTTTCCAATCCTCTGGTGAGAAACCGTTGCGGTTCTTTATTGCTGTTCGTATCAATCAGCCAGACGCCTCAATAACCGTGTGAGGATAGTATCATGGTCGGCATTCTTTGTTCTCCTACTTTCTTCTTCGACTTCGCGAAGCCTCTCGGCATGCCATGTTAACTCTTTAGACAACCATGTCGCCTCTTTGTACACAGCAGCAGCCTCATATCGAGAATTCTCAAGTTCAGTCCATAAAGTAACTATCTCATCCACCTCAGATGCGATAGAGTTTAGCTTGTTTGATAAACGAGCACGGTGTTTCTTGCGGTATTCATCATTCAATAGCTCAAGTACTATCGATTGAAACCGTTCTATCATTTCATCTACGGTAAACCCATGCATAACGCGCGGTCGACAATTGGCGGCAATCGTCTCATAATGTGCAGGATCGGATAGCAATGACAGTATCGCGTCGACATACTGTTTGACCTCTGCCTCACTGTACTCATGTACACCATACCCAGTTACCTCATTTTGTAAGAGAGGCAGTACTGCTCCGACTGCGCTGTCCACCAAGTCAGTTTGGCCACCGGCATCTGCTGTGATGACAGGAACTCCCATTGACAGTGACTCATAGGTCGTAAGCGCAAGTCCTTCTTTGATCGAACATATCAGCGTTATATCACTGTCACGATAATATTCAAGGAGATGCCCCCATTCAGTCGAAATAAGTACGGTATCAGATAATCCTTCAGAAGCTATAGTGCGCTGAACATCTGCAAGTAAGGGACCGTCGCCAACGGCTACTATGACAATAGGAGCATTTTGTTCTTTGAGCGACTTCGCGATTTCCAGCATAAGAAAAGGTCGTTTTTGTTCTGTGAACCGACAGGGGAAAAGCACTACAGAGTGACCATTGTCGATGTTAAGGTTTTGTCGAATACGGCCGTATGGTATTTTCTCGGGGTCGTACAAAACGGTATCTACACCGGTGAACAATACTTTAACATGGTCAGGGTCTCTGGAAAAATTCTCAGTCAGTATTCGCTGAGTTTTTGTGTTGCCGGTCAACGTGAGATCGGTCACATCCCCCATAACTCCCGACAAACGCCCATAACCCCCTCCCATCCAATACCATTCTTCATTGTGTACATAGTCGATAATGGTAATGGCGGGAAATTCCTTCCTAATCCACGGCAACAGATAATAACCAAATTGAGAATTGGATAAGAATATGACATCTATATTGCGCGTCTCTATAATATAGCTGATAAACGCTGGCCATTCAGTCATTTTCAGAAAGTTTGGCAGTTCAAAGACGCTGTTTGCATGCTCTGAAAACATAGATCTCAGTTCGTTTGCTGAAAACTTAGTGGCTATGACATTGATGTCAAACATCTCCTTGTCTAACTTTGCAGCAATTGACAAGTTATAATTATCAGCCCCGCCTTTAGTCATCCATTGCAGCAGCATCAATATGTTTGTCTTACTTGATAGTATTGTCGGATTATCAACTAAATCAGAGGTGCGTGGTGGTTTGAAATCTCCAAGTAAACTGGAAGCAGGGAATGAGAGAGCTTTTTTTGTACAATAGGGTTCTGGCAAAACGCAAGGTTCATATGGTTTGGGTACATTGTAAAGCCCGAGATGCTTAAAATAATTGCCCGCGAGCTTAATGTAATCGCCATTTCTTATGAGATAAGTCAACATGAGCATGAGCCCGTTTTTGTCAGCCACCATATCCAACAAGCACGCGGGGAGCCCAACAAGCGACGACTTTCTTACTACGGCTGTAGAAAATGCTGCAAATCCTTCTTGGATGAATTCTATGCGAGAATCTGTTTGTTCCCAGCTAGAGCTTTCGGGTTGATTCGAATCTCTGGGAGGCAACACCAGCGGGTCACTCAAACAGAGACCGTAGTCATTATTCGTATAAAGCGACCAGCAAGCAGTCTCAAGGTATTCAGGCGCTAACAGATCCGATTCATCGAAAAAGCAAATATAGTCGCTGTTGATCGCTGCAATAATGGAACCGATATTTGTGCTCTTATCGTTAGCAGTTGAATCCAAGAATTTGATACGATTGTCCCTGATGGCAAGATCAGCCCAGTGATTTGCAACGGTTTCCTCTAAAGCTGGTTTCTTGATGATTACCCACTCGTGCCATCTGAGTGTCTGATTGTTTATGCTGCTATACGAAGACACCACATCTGCGTTTTTAGTCTTGGGCAGAGGAGTCACAAGAGAAACCGACAATGCGGTTCCTTTGTTCACTATAGCTTTACTTGAATAATCAACAAACGGTTGATTATTGCCGCTGCGCACATCCATCACCTCTTTGCTTGAAGGCACTTACGTAAGATTTGTCGGGCATTGCGGTAGTTTTTATTGGTTTAGCTGGTGTTAAGGCAGATTTCCGCTCACACAAACTACCGAAGAGCCAAAGTTTTCTTCATTATACTCTTTAATCGACCCTGGGTTTTACAGGCATTCAGTACAGTCATATTTTTATGTCAATATAAAGCGAAAATGTCACTGAGCATCAGCTCGCCTGTTTCAGTCGTTTGAGCATCATTTTGTAGCTCACCTCCTTTCAGGGATGGTCTTTTGGTGGAATATATACAAAACCCTTGAGGTCTTTCGGCTCTGACATTGCCTTCGTGTCCAGGCATACCAGCGGCCAGATATCCTCACCGCAGACGAGGTATAGCTCATCGGCAAGTGTATGCAGAACATAGACTTTAGTATTCGACTTTATCAAGATGCGCCTTGTGCCGTCGTGGGGAAAATAGGTCATCCGCCTGAAGTCGACATATGAGCCACCGTGTACCTGTCTTTCACACACGACAGACAGCGCTATACTAAGGTCCTTGCCGATAGGTCCTGCGACAAAGGCACTTTGTATGCCAGACATGTCCAGCGCGTAGCGGGCGTTGTGGTCGGCTATAAAGCCGGGTAAAAAGACGTTGGCCTCCTCAATTGATGCAATCTTGGCGGTGCGCATTTCAGATACCAGACGGTCTTGAAATTGTGTTTCGTCAAGACCTTTTTTCCAAAAAAAAGGGGGGGGTGCGGACGTTTTTCTGGCTGCTATCGTTTCGAAGGTCAGCGCGCCGTGGATATGCTGAACATGATGTATGACCTTTTGGCGCTTTACATCAACTACTTCATGCCCTCCCAAAGGCTGGTGTCCAAGATGCGCGACGGCTCCCATTTCGACCAGATTATTTATGAAGCGACGCGACGTATTTGCAACACGAACAGATAACTGATATACTGAATTTTTAGATTATAAAACAGCCACGCCACGATTTTGAATTCTTTTCATTCCGCCGCAAGACACACAGTCTTTTGCTGCGTGCGTTGTCGTTCAATACCGAGTGTATCGACCATTTAACGCCTACTACCGTTTTTCATCGCTCATATTTTTTGCTGTGACGTTATTTGAATCATGTGTGTTATTGGGAGGTTTTATTAATATGAAGCAATTCGATTATGACGTTGCGATTGTCGGAACGGGTCGGGTAGGGCTGCCTTTAGGACTGTATTTTGCAAAAGTCGGCCTTAAATGTTTTGGGGTTGATAAAAATGCAGATGTAATTGAAAAAATCAATAGGAATGAAATGCCGTTTTATGAGCCGGGTTTTGATGAGGTTATTAAACAAGTTGCATTTGAAGCGAGCAGTGATTTTAGTAGACTGAGTAATGCTGCCAATATAGTTATCACCGTAGGAACGCCTTTACTAGCGCATATTGAAGTGGATCTCTCTCAGATCGATAGCCTATTGGACAGCTTATTGCCCCAACTGCGAGAAAGGCAGTGCATCTTGCTGCGCAGTACAGTAGCGCCTGAAACAACAAAGTATATTCGGAACTATATCGAGCTTCATACTAATTTACGGATTGGTGAAACAATTTTTCTGGCTTTTTGTCCGGAACGCATTGTGGAAGGACAGGCCTATGAAGAATTGACCAGTTTGCCACAGATAATTGGTGCGGAAGATGAAGAAAGCTTTCGGCGGGCACATACAGTATTCTCGCGCCTCGCGCCAAGGATTTTTAAAACCAACTACACTTCTGCGGAATTAGTAAAACTGTTTAATAACGTCAATCGCTACATTGGATTTGCCGTTTCAAACCAGTTTGCAATTATAGCCGAAACACTCGGACAAAACATATTCGATATTATACAGATGGCAAATGAGGATTATCCTCGTTCACGTCTGTTTGCGCCCGGACTTACAGCTGGTACGTGTCTACGCAAAGACTTCGGCATGCTTAGTGAGATGATTCCTTATACCGATTTATTTTTAGGCTCGTGGAAGGTCAATGAGTACATGCCAAAATTTTTAGTTGAGAGAGTCAAGGAGCTTACTAAAATAACAGGAAAAACCGTTGCAGTATTGGGGTATGCATTCAAGCGAAATTCGGATGATGCAAGGGATAGTCTGGCACCAAAGCTTATTCGATATATAAACCGCGAAGCACCGCGAAGCATCAAAATTTCTGACCATTATATGGGGGAAACAATCGAGGGGCACACTAACCACGAACTCATCAGTGCTGTTACAAGTGTAGATATAGTTTTCATAAGCATCAATCACACAGAGTATTTTTCTCGAAGAAGTGAAATCTTGGCGGCATTGTCAGATGATTGTGTTGTTGTTGATATATGGAATGTTTTGGGAATCAAAAAAATAGTGTTTTCAAAAGAGGAAATTAATTAAATGAAAAAAATACTGGTAACAGGTGGTGCCGGGTTTATAGGATACCACTTGACAGACCATCTGCAAAAAACTGATGCACATATTACGATTATAGACAACCTGTCGCGGAGCAAGGTTGATGAGGCATTTTCTTCTTTATGCAAAAAAACCAATGTAACTTTTATCAATGCGGATATGACCGGTCCGAATTTTACATCTAATCTTGCGGACTATTATGATGAAATATACCATTTGGCTGCAGTAAACGGTACCAAAAATTTTTACAGTATGCCTCAAATCGTTTTGAAAGTGAATATTCTTTCATTGATATATCTGCTGGAATGGATATCTGCCGACAATTGCGGTAAATTCGTTTTCACGTCTTCGTCAGAGGCATACGCAGGTACGATTTCGCGCTTTGGAATACAATATAATTTTATTCCAACCAAAGAAGATATCCCATTGACGATAGACGATGTGTTCAACGCTAGGTTTTCTTATGGTGGCAGCAAACTAGCGGGAGAACTTCTAACGGTTAATTACTGCCGAGCCAAAAAAGTTCCTTTTTCAATAGTACGCTATCACAATATATATGGCCCGCGCATGGGATTTGACCACGTAATTCCGGAGTTTTGTGAAAGAATATACCGGCAGGTTACTCCTTTTCCGATTTACGGTGGTGGCGATACCCGCGCGTTTTGTTATGTATCTGATGGCGTTCACGCTACCCAATTGGTAATGGAAAGTGCCGCCTGTAACGAACAAGTTGTTCACATTGGAAATGATACTGAAGAAATAACGATTAGAGATATGGCGAAAGTACTTTTCGATGTTTGTGGGTATACTTCCCCAATCATGTTGGAAGAGGCGCCTAAAGGCTCTGTGAAAAGGAGATGCCCGGATATATCAAAGCTGAAGCGATTGGTCGGTTTTAAGCCCGTTATGTCCCTCAGGGAAGGACTGGTGTTGACCAGCACATGGTACATGAACTATTGGAAGACGACGGAACCGACATAAAATTTGAGTGAGGAGATCCCCTGAATAGATCAATGAACAGCAAAAATCATTGACAATTTCTCAGCTACCAGCGATTTCTTTAATCGTTGTACTGAGTAACAGTTAGTTAGAGCCCAGAACTCGCGAATTGTTGTGAGCGAATACTATTTTCCAATATATTCTGATTACGATGAATGAATGCTAGTAGGATTGGAGTATCAAATATTGATTGTTGTCAGGTTCAAAGGTGGTTTAGGCAATCAGTTATTTCAGTATGCGCTCTATCGTAGACTGCAATTACTTGGACGTAGCGTCAAGGCCGACCTATCAGAATTTTCGATGATTGTTGTGCCACCATATATACGAGAATTTCCACACCGCCCTTTCGAACTGGATGTTTTTGATGGAGTTTCCATCGATTTTGCGCAACCAGAGGATATGATGGTCTACAGCAAAGAAAAAACTTTGTTGACATCGCCCGCGATACTGGAAAATTTATTGTCAGATCAAATGAGGGTGCAGGAAAAACCACTCGGCTTTGGTAATCATATCAGACGAATATTCAAAAGATCGTCAAGCCACCTTAAGGCAGACACTCTAGATATTGATCAGAATAAACCACTAAAGCCTTGGCTCCTCGAAATCGCGTACTTCGAATTTTATCCCCAGGTATTGTCGTTGCAAGATGTTTGTCTGGATGGTATTTGGCAGAGCCCCGGATACTTCAAAGAAATTAGGTCGATCCTGCTTAATGAACTATGCTTCAAGCCCAGCGTAAAACCATCTAATGCAGATATGATACGCCAAATCGAATCTGCTGATTCTGTAAGCATCCACATAAGACGCACCGATTATCTGGAACACGATAACACGTATGGAGGTGTTTGTACCGAAGAGTATTACCTCAAGGCAATCAATCTTATCAGAGCGTCAGTATCGCAGCCGCATTTCTTTATGTTCTCTGACGATCCGGATTGGGTACGTGATAACTGGCGACTGAAGGACATGACTGTGGTAGATATCAATAAAACCGATGAGCAGTATTATGATATGTTTTTGATAAGCAGGTGCAAGCATAACATCATTGCCAATAGTTCGTATAGCTGGTGGGCAGCTTGGCTTAATCAAAACACTCAAAAAATAGTTATCAGTCCACGGCTGTGGGAACGCGATAAACTGGTTCCATCTCATAGAGTAGTTCCAGGCTGGTCCTATATCTGATAATATATATAATAATAAGCTGATAAACTATCTTATTTATATTGTGGGAAAAGTCTTCTGTCGGCTGCACTCATATATACAACTAAAGTTACCAATGTTCGGTAATTCGAAAGATATCATCCTCATCAAGTGCTGATTCTCCCAGCTGGACTTCAATGAATTCCAGGTCAGTGATGGCTGCGATGCCGTGTTTGCTTAAAGGCGGGATGCTGAGAATATCATTGCGAAAGACCTTGCGTTTTACGTCGTCCTGATAGACAACTCCTTCACCTTTAGTTATCGACCATAATTCCATTCGTTTTTTATGGTACTGATAAGATATCTGTTCACCAGCTCTTATGTGCATTTTCTTTGTTAATGTGCTGTTACCATCATTGTCAAGCCCATAATCAAGTACACGGTAATCCCCCCAACTTCGCTGCTCGTACATAGGCCTCTGTTTGATCTTGTCTGCATACGGCTTGATATAGGAACTTTGTTGTTTGTCACTCACCAATATTCCGTCGTGACTGGCAACCACAACGCTGTTGGATAGACCCATTACAATAATTGGAGTATCCAACATGTTAAGTACGTGTATATTTTCACACGTATCAGCTATATAAACAGATTGGCCAACCACACTCTGTTTCATTTCTTCGGTAAGTGTGTTCCATGTTCCCAGGTCTTTCCATAAACCTCGGTATTCAATCATGCCCATCGACGATGCCTTTTCAACCACAGCATAGTCAAAACTCTCGCAAGGAAGGTCATGATAGTGTTCGGCAATCTTTAAATAACTATCCGATGTGTACTCATAGTCAAGTTTCTTTAACATATATTCAAGTCTAAATGCAAAAACTCCACAGTTCCAATAAGCTCCTTGTGCTAGTAACTGCTCAGCATAATCAAGTGACGGCTTCTCCTTAAAAGAGGCTACGCGCATAACAGAATCCTGTTGGTATGTTTCAGGTACAATATAGCCGTACTTCTCGCTTGGATAGGTTGGTAAAGCTCCTAGCAATAGCAGGTCATAGTTTTGCGTATCTTGGGCTATTGTATCTGCCATTTTTTGGATTCCAGAAAAATAGCTGTCTTCCGCAAAAGCATCTATTGGTAACACGATAATCGGCTCGCTTTTTGGTACATGCTTTTCAAAATGGAGATATGCACAAGACAAGAGGATGGCTGCATATGTGTTGCGCCGCTCGGGTTCCGTTACGATGTCAACCCCCCCCCTTCTTCAATTAGTTGGTGCCGCAAAAATCCCGTTTGCAAACGGTTCGTAGAGACGGTAACGCTGGCATCAGGTATATTCTCCTGGATCTGACGATCGATTCGTTGCACCATCGACTCGGTGCTTCCGTTTGGGCCAGGTAAGAGTTTAAGGAACTGCTTTGAGGCAGCGTCATTAGATAAGGGCCAAAGCCGCTTGCCTGAACCACCGGACAATAGCACTATCTGCATACTCATCCTCACACATATCGACGAACATGGTATTTATCGACTAACACGAAATCTGATACTTTCTGTTATTCAGAAATTAACTTAATCATACTGCAGCATTATTTTGAGTCTGCATTTTATATTCTACAGTCGATAAGAGGCACCGTTAGCAAGATAATCGCGGTAGGTCAGGTGCAAACCTTTTCTCAGGTTTGTTTTGTGGGTCCAGCCGATTTTTTTTGCTTTTGAAATATCAAGTAACTTTCTTGGAGTACCATCAGGCTTTGTCGTATCGAAAGTAAACTTGCCACTGTAGCCCACTTCTTGTCCAATCATTTCTGCTAGGGCAGCGATGCTTACTTCCTCACTAGTTCCGATATTGACAGGGGAGTCCCCGGAATAATGTTCCATCATGAACAGGCAGGCATCTACAAGGTCATCCACATAAAGAAACTCGCGCAACGCTTTACCGCT
This sequence comes from Coriobacteriales bacterium, assembly GCA_031282405.1. GTDB lineage: Bacteria > Actinomycetota > Coriobacteriia > Coriobacteriales > UBA8131 > JAITDU01. The sequence continues at coordinate 91,196 of JAITDU010000014.1, forward strand.
GCCCCATATCGGTACTGAATTGCTTCCTGCCAGTTTGGCCTCATGGATGCGCCTGAGCAAGGCAGGCAGGACATGGGAGTCGTTTAAGCCATAATTGTCATGAGGCCCGTAAAGGTTAGTTGGCATTAAGGAAATAAAATCTGTGTTATGTTGACGGTTCAGATATTGACAATATTTGAGCCCAGATATTTTGGCCAATGCATACGCCTCATTTGTTTGCTCAAGGCTACCGGTCAAAAGACAATCCTCGGTCATGGGCTGTGGTGCCATACGTGGATATATGCACGATGATCCTAAAAACAAGAGCTTTTTTGTACCGTATCTAAAAGCAGCGTTTATCACATTCATTTCAATCATCATATTGTCATACATGAAATCTGCTGGATGTGTGCAATTTGCCAGTATGCCGCCAACATGTGCTGCAGCCAAGAAAACATATGCGGGTTTTTGGGTGGCAAAGAATGCTTCAGCATCTGCCTGTCTGCGTAAGTCAAGCTCCGCAGATGTCTTTAACAAGAGATTAGTGTAATTGCCTTGTTCCAGTCTGCGGACGATAGCCGAACCTACCATGCCCCTATGTCCTGCGATATAAATAGAATCAGTTTTTTTCATACACACCTACTCAATTCGACCGTAATGGGATAAATCGTGCTGCACCATCAATTCTACTAATCGCCCGAAACTCGTCTTTTTTGATTCCAACCCAAAACGGCCATCGCCTTAGTGGGTTCTCCCAGCAAAGTAGGAACATCGGTAGGGCGGTATAACGCAGGCGATACCTCTACAAGTGCCTGGTTGGTCTTAGTATCAATGTCCCTTTTGTTTCCCCCTTCGCCAATCCAGGCAAGATTGATGCCGGCATACTTAAAAGCCAGTTGGCAAAATTCCCTCACGTTATGCTGTTCATCTGTGACAACGACAAAATGAAGATAGAAATGTGTATTATTGCGCAAATGCTCTATACGTTCTCTATACTCCACAGGGCTACGGCGGATTAAGCCATGGACCTCGTATTCTTTCTCCAACAGCAACTCTGCAAGAAAAGAGCCGTTCTGGCCTGTGATTCCTGTGATGAAAGCAGTTTTTCTACAATCAACCATTGGTGTATAATAGCACAAGTAAGGTTAAGCAGGTTCAAGGATCGAGGATAAGGATCGAAGGCATTTCCTATCATATAATTTGGCGATTGGGGAGGAATTGAAGAAGTCAAACACTGCGTGTGCCATTTTGTGTCGGCTTTTGCTTGGTGTTCTTGTGGTGTGTTCGCTCTTACCTGTGCATGCTCTGGCGGCTGAATACGACTCTGAACCTTTGGGTGGAAAGATTGCAGTAGATTCTGAAGGTGAAAGCACACAGGATAAACGAGCAGACGATGGAGAACAAAATACGCCGGCCGACGATACATCCCTTAACGGCACTGACTCTGTGTACGATGCTGACAGCGACGACACCAAGACAGACAATAGCGATTGTGCCACAGATACTGACGAGCGCATCAAAGAGGCTGCCGAAGCGCTCGCTCTTCAGTCTATTACCATAGATCCTACCGCCCTTCTCGCCCCACCTGAAGATGCCGCCACCATAACAGAAGGTACCTATGTCTTACACCCTACCCACTCACTTTTTAGAGTAATAGATATATGGGGTGCGTCATCTGCCAATGGTGCTGCTGCCACACTTTTTGACTATCATGGTAACTCCAATCAACTCTTTAGATTTGAAAAAGACTC
>JAITDU010000010.1 GCA_031282405.1 Coriobacteriales bacterium
GCAAGCAACGACGAGAAACTGAGCAAAAGTCAAAGCTAAGACAAAAGTCTAAGCTGAGGCAAGCCGGCAAAACGTCTAGTAAAGCGAAGAGGCCATCGCAAAAGCGATAGCCCTCTTCGAAACAAACTAGAAGCGTCGCCCACCCAAAAGGGCCCTGCACTTCTTAGGGGGTAGTTTAGCATATCTGGTCCTTAAATTCAATCAAAAAATTTTTCTTGACAAGTCTTAAGTCGACTGCTAAACTCATATTACGTAGTTAACATATATGTTTAATACATTAAATTTCGCCACAACCTAATGGGCGAAAACATGAACAGAATAAGTATCGCCAGGCGCCATCAAGCAAAAGTACCACCAGGCTTAACAGACTTGCTTACTGTAATGCGCAAGATGCCCAAGACACGGAGAAACAGAAGTTGTACGCATCAGACACAGACTACCGCATGATTGCACGAGACACCGGCAGTATTTGTAGTACCCACCTGTCGAGCGTTTGCGCGTACATGAACATGCCCAGGCACCTGCGCGATTTACGCACGTGCAGGTGCATATCGTGTGTTTGGTGATTGTGGCGACATCTGCTTAAAACAACCTGCGTTTCTCCCTAAGAATCAAATACACCGCGTAGCATCCCTATCTCCCCTTATTACAATTCGACACGAGAATGGACTCGTACCATGACCGATAAAGCCCCAGAGGCTGATAAAGACAGCGCCGCTCATTACCGGTTTGACACTCTAAAAGTGCGTGGTGCCTATGACCCAGCCGCGCATAATTATGCATTTAACGTACCGATATACCAGACCACCTCGTATGAGATGGGCTCGACCGAGCGCGGCGAGCGATTGTTCAGGCAAGAGGAGCTGGGTTTTTTGTACACGCGTGTGGGTAATCCTACGATTGATGTGCTGGAGCGTCGTGTTGCCGCGCTGGATGGTGGGGCAGGTGCCATTGCTTTGGCCAGCGGTATGGCAGCCGTGAGCCATGCCATCCTCAACCTGGCCGATTCTGGCGACCACATTGTGGCCTCGCCGTATCTGTATGGGGGCACCTTTGATCTGTTCAAGTCGATATTGCCGCGTTATGGCATTACGGTTTCGCTTGCGCCGAGTTTGGAGCCAGAGGCTATCCAACGTCTCATCCAGCCCAACACCAAGGCACTGTTTATCGAGAGCATCGCGAATCCCAAAGGCTACGTGGCCGATATCCGATCGCTGGCTACATTGGCTCATGCCAACGACATCGTACTGATAGTAGACAACACCTTTGCCACGCCTTATCTCATCCAACCTATCAAACACGGTGCCGACATCGTAGTCTACTCGGCAACTAAGGGCCTCAGTGGCCACGGTACCGTGATAGCTGGGCTGATTGTCGAGTCTGGTACGTTTGATTACGGCAATGGTAAATACCCCCAGTTCACAGACAAAGGCTTTACTCTGCGCGACCGATCAGATAACTATCGCAGTTTCTTGGAGGTATTTCCGGAAACACCGTTTACGGTACGGGTTCGTTTAGCATTGCTCAATTACCTGGGTGCGGCCCTGGGCCCCTTTGACGCCTATCTGGTTTTGTTGGGGCTGGAAACACTAAGTGAGCGCATCGAAAAACAGCAAGCCAATGTGCGCAGGCTCATCGACTACCTTCAGGGTAATGAGTTCGTCTCCTGGGTGGAATATTCCAGTCTGCCTACAAGCTCTAACTATGAACTGGCGCAACTATACGCGCCGCGTGGCACCGGCAGCATTTTCAGCTTCGGTTTTGCCGGTACGCTGGAGCAACAGGAACGTTTCATTGACGCTACACGTCTGTTCAGTTATCAGGTAAATGTAGGCGACGCTAAATCACTGATCGTCAACAATGCCAAAACCACGCACTCCGAACTTACCCCTGCGGAATTAGACGCAGCCGGACTGACTACCGACGTTATAAGGTTGTCGGTAGGATTGGAAGATTCTGAGGATCTGATAGAAGATCTGGACCAGGCCTTTGCAGCCGTTTTTGGCAGGCGGCCGGGGCACGTGGCACAAACTGGCTCAAACACCGATTCAAAACCTGTTGAATCTCCCCAGCCAGAATCCGAGCCAGAAGTGTCGAGGGTTTAGTTCAAATGCTGGATACTACAACATCTGTGCCCGCCCGCTTATCTCGGACTGCTGCTAGGACTACGCCTGGCGAGAATAACGCGGCTGTGCAAACTGCAGCCAACGGAGTGGCGGCCCGAGTCGTACTCGGCAAGAATAGCGCGGCGGCGACTTGGGCTGAATCTGGCGAGAATAGCGCGGCGGCTCAATCCGCTCCCAACGCGGTGATTCGATCCGCAGCTGAACTCACATCAACATTCATCACCACATCTAAGGCCAAAGTGCCTATCAAGGCCACAGCCAAAGCATCCGCTAAGGCCGACCCCGTTTACTGGAAGCCTCAATCCCGGGTCTGGTATGCTGTTGCCATCGGCGGCTTCCTCATCGCTCTGGCCCTTAGCTACCTGGTGCCCGACAACATTCCTGGACTGGTGCGCGGTGTAGACTTTTCTACCGATTACCCCCTTGACCCTACAAACTACCGCATATTCCTCGCGGCGATTGCTGTAATACTTGCTCTGCTCTATTTGGTCTCCCATTTCTTCCACTCTCTACGCAAGCGTCTTTTACATAAAGCACAATTCATCTTTGCCGGCGCTTTGGCCCTTGCCATTTGGGATATCCTCACCTCTAAGCTCTTTATTCTGCAACCGCCGTACTTCCCCGGGCCAGTGACGATACTCGACTACCTGCCTACCAATTGGCTCAACCTCCTCGGTCACATTGGTGCGTCAAGCCGCCTTTTTGCTCTGGGCTTGATTATCGGCACGGTGGCGGGTATCGGCACTGGCATCCTCATAGGTTGGTATCGCCAGTGGTTTTACTGGTTATTTCCTGTGCTTAAATTTACGGGCGTCGTGCCGGCTACGGCTTGGATGCCTATAGCTACCGTTCTGTTTAAGCCGGCGCCTGTTGCCATGACGTTCCTATTGGTCATAGCATCATGGTTCATCATCAGCTTTATGATGTGCCAGGGCATGGAGTCCACCCCCAAGGCCCTCTATGAGGTCTCGGAAACGCTGGGAGCCAAGCGTAGTTTCCTGTTGTTCCATGTAGCTATTCCCCATGCTACACCCAGCATATTTACGGGTATTTCTATGGCGACGAGTATGTCGTTCCTCACCCTGGTAGCGGCCGAAATGATGGGCGCCACAGCCGGGTTGGGATACTTTATCAATTACTCTAAGACCTTTTCTAAGTTCTACCAGGTCTACGCGGCCATCATCATTATGTTTATCGTCTTTAGCATTATCCTGGCCATCATCGACTTCATCCGGCGTCGCGTGTTGCGTTGGCAAAAAGGCCTGGTGCAACAATGAGCACCAAAATTGCTCAGGGAGCTCCGGCGAGCCAGACAGATCAGGCAGTTCAGATCGAAGCCCGGACTCTTGCCGAGAAGCTCGTGCATCAACGAACTCAAGATAGTCCTGTGCTCATCAGTGTCCAGCATGTGACCCGTGTGTACAACGCCGAGGAGGACTCGGCTACTCACGCCTTGGAGGATGTCTCGCTTGAGGTGTGTACAGGCGAGTTCGTCAGTCTTATTGGTCCCTCGGGTTGCGGTAAGACCACGCTGCTCAGGCTAATTGCCGGACTTGACTTTCCCCAGGCTGGCACGCTCAGTGTGGCTGGTGAGGAAATTGCTGGCCCCTCATACGAACGCGGTTATGTGTTTCAGCAAGGCGCGCTTTATCCCTGGGCTACCGTGGAAGGCAACATCGCTACGGGCCTTAAAGCTCGTGGTGTCTATCGCGAGAAAAAGCAGGACGTGACCCGCTTCGTTGCGCTTGTGGGTCTGACCGGCTTTGAGAAGGCCTATCCACATGAGGTCAGTGGTGGCATGGCCCAGCGTGTAGCCATCGCCCGGGCGCTCATAAATGAACCCAAAGCTTTACTGCTGGACGAACCAATGGGTGCCTTGGACTCCTTTACCCGTATCGAATTACAGGACAGACTGCTCGATCTATGGCAGCGGCTCGGTTCCACCATGGTGTTGGTTACGCACGATGTTGACGAGGCTATCTACCTCTCCGATCGCATTGCCATCATGACGCCGCGTCCCGGCAGAATCAACGAGATTATCAGCGTAGAGCTGGGACGGCCGCGCTCGCGTTCCAGTCCGGACTTTTTGCAATTACGCTCGCGCATACTGGAAAAGCTGCACCTGGCCGGCTCGATTCCCGAGCCCGAATTCAGTATATAAAGCCATATAGACCAAAGATAGAAATCGAACAAAGTAAAAACCAAACGAAAGGACAACAATGATCAAGAAAACGTACGTATCCTCAAGCTCGTCTGTCAAAGCGACGAGCAAAACGACCATCAGGGCCGCGCTTTGTGCAGCTGTGGCGCTCGCGCTTACTTTTGCACTGGCAGCCTGCGGAGGCACCCCCTCCAGCACGAGTTCCAGCAGCAGTTCTACCTCTGGCTCTACGACCCCGGCTTCGTTTCCTCTGGGCTCTACGCAGATTCAAGCGCTGGGCGGTGGCCTGTGTGGTTCTCCTACCTATATTGCCAAGGAACTGGGCTTTTGGGAGGAGGAAGGTATTGATGTCGAGTTGGTCAGCGGTACATTCCAGCAACAAAAAGACGGTCTGGCCTCCGGCCAGTTCCTTGTGACGAATGGCGACTTCCAGTTCTTCCCTGCTGTTAATGAAGGGCTGGACATCAGCATTATCGGTGGTTTGCACGAAGGCTGCATCAAGCTCTTGGTACCCGGAGATTCTCCCATCCAAAGTGTAGCTGACCTGCGTGGCAAGACCATCGGTGTTGATGAGGTCGGTGGCACTCCGTGGGCTATTACTTCGGTGGCGCTGGCCAATGCTGGCATTAATCCTTCCGAGGAAGCCGGCGAGGTTGTCTGGGCACCCTACGACCTTACCGTGCTGCAGGAAGTTGCCGAACGAGGCGAGGTAGACGCCATTGCCGCGTGGGACCCCTTTGGCACCCAGGCCGAGAAAGCCGGATTCAGGGTACTCGTAGACATTGGCGAGGACAGCATCTTTGCCGGTAAGTACTGCTGCTTCCTGTATGCCTCTAACGACGCTATAGTAAACCATCCTGAGCAGATAGAGGCGCTGTTGCGCGGTTGGTATCGCGCGGTAGAATGGATTGCCGCTAATCCCGAGGAAGCCGCCGACATCGTTACCGATGGCAGCTCGCATGAGCCCTATGTGGCCTCAGATGACAAGGCGCTGTTGGTTGAGTTGCTCGAGAGCTACCACTATCATGGCCACCACGATGCCAGCAACGCCACTCAGCCTTATGACGACGCGCTCTACTTTGTAGACCAGCTCAAGCAAACCGGCTATCTGCCTGCTGACATCAACACCCAGCAATTTGTCGATAATCTCTGGGTCAAGATAGATTGGGAGAAGTAAGCCTAAACTAACTTAAGACAAGCGCGTAGACAAGGGCCGGTTCTTTGTCTACGCGCCGTCTGTGCGGACAACCTTTATGCAGGTATATTGCCCCTTGTATTTGCAAAGTCCTGTGTTAACATGATACGGTGTTTGAAGTGCAAGAAGTGTATGTATAAAACAAGATTGGAGAGGAAAGATATGAAGTCACAAATTACGCCGTGGGGGGGGGGCATCACCGTCTAATACCGCTGTAGCCCCTTGCTCTCAAAACCCAAAGTACGACCACGTTGCCGCCGCTTGCGAACCGCACGAGCCAGCGGTTTTTTTGCGCCCCGCGCCTGGGGAGAGCCCCGTCACTCTGAAAAGGCTCAGAGTGACAATAAGGGCTGCTACCGGCGAGAAGTGCTACCGGCGAGAAGTGCTACCGGCTTCGTGCTCGGTGCGTCGGCGGCTGCAAAGTGCTGCTCTCAGCAGCACCCCACCGGCCAACAACAGGCCTGCCGCTCCTACCAGCAGGTAGGGCAGGCTGTCGCCGGTCTTGGGTAGTGTAGCGCCAGGCTCTGGAGTTGGTGAAGGTGTCGCCGGGGGCGGGCCAAAGTAGGCATTTTGCACGGCATCGGTAGTAACGGTATAGGGATCGCCGGGATAATTAATGCCACCGATACTTACACGTTCGATAACCGAACCTTCAGTCAGCCAAAGGTAGACCAGCCCGGAGGCATCAGTCTGGATGTCGCTTGTGCCGTAGGGCGAGCCATCGGGGTTCGTAACTACCAGGCCGTCGACTACAGTGTTGGCTGGGGCGCCCGCTATGTGGACAATGACCTCGTATACCGTGTTGCCCTGCGGGTCTACCGGCTGCTTGTTAATAGGATCTCCGCTCTGGCCGCTGGGGTCTCCATTGCCGCCTGTGCCGCCTTTGGGGTCAATGCTGCCACCGCCAATAGTGATGTCACCACCACTTTCGATACCGCCACCACCGTCTCCGCCAGGGCCTGTAGTGCCACTGCCACCTTCACCACCGGTGCCCGTGGTCGTACCTCCGGTTATGTCGGTGGTACCGCCGGTGCTGATGCCTGTACCACCTTCGCCGCCCGTCGCGCCACTGCCACCCGTGCCGCCGGTGCCGGTAACGTCTCCGCCTGTTATATCGGTGTTGCCGCCCGTCTCAATACCGCCTCCACCGCCTCCACCGGTACCTGTGGTAGAGCCACCGCCTTCACCACCGGTGCCTGTGGTTGTGCCACCGGTAATGTCAGTGTTGCCACCCACGTCAATACCCGTGCCACCTTCGCCGCCGGGGCCATCTGTGGAGCCACCGCCTTCACCACCGGTGCCGGTTGTAGTGCCTCCGGTCGTTATATCGCCACCACCGCCAGGGTTGTCGGGGTCGTCAGTGCTAATGCCGCTACCACCAGAGCCGCCGGGGCCATCTGTGGAGCCGCCGCCTTCGCCGCCCGTGCCGGTAGTCGTACCACCGGGATTATCGATGTCACCACCGCCGGTAGTGATGCCGGTGCCACCACTACCGCCTTCGGCGCCACCACCACCACCGCCGCCAGTACCTTCAGTAGAGCCACCGGGATCAGTGGTAATATCTCCGCCGCCTGTCTCAGTGCCTGTGCCGCCGCCGCCGCCTTCACCGGTGCTAGACGTGCCACCACTTCCGCCGGTGCCGGTTGTAGTGCCTCCGGTCGTTATATCGCCACCACCGGGATTATCGGGATCATCGGTCGAAATACCCGTGCCACCAGAGCCGCCGGGGTTGGTTCCGCCGCCACTACCGCCGGTACCACCTGTGCCTTCAGTAGAGCCACCGGGATCAGTGGTAATATCTCCGCCGCCTGTCTCAGTGCCTGTGCCGCCCTCACCACCGGTACCTGTGGTAGAACCGCCACCTTCACCACCGGTACCTGTGGTTGTGCCACCACCACCGGTCGTTATATCGCCACCACCGGGATTATCGGGATCATCGGTCGAAATACCCGTGCCACCCGCGCCGCCGGGGCCATCAGTGGAGCCGCCACCTTCACCACCGGTGCCGGTAGTCGTACCACCGGGATTATCGATGTCACCACCGCCGGTAGTGATGCCGGTGCCACCCGTGCCGCCGCCTTCGCCGCCGCCGCTGGTGCCACCCTCGCCGCCCGTGCCGGTTACGTCGCCGCTTGTGCCTGTTGGGTCGTCTGGGTCGGGGCCAATGCCACCACCACCGGTAGTGATGCCGGTACCACCCGTGCCGCCGCCCGTGCCACCACCGTCGCCACCATCGCCGCCCGTGCCCGATACACTGCTGCCCGGATTTGTAACTATGGAGGCCGCGTTTTGCGGACGCGCCACGCCGCCGGCATTGATGCCGTCACCACCCGTGCCACCAGGGTTACCACCGTGGCCACCTGTGCCAATGATACGGGTGCCATTGATGGCCTTGATGGCCGGAGCAGAGCTGTCGCCGCCTACAGTAATGCCGCTGCCACCACTGCCAGAGGCGGAGCTGCCACCCTGGCCGGTTACAGAGCCGTTATCGCCCGTCACTGAGGCATCGGTGCCTGTGGGCGAGTCTACTACCACGCCTGTAACAGGGTCGCGGATAACGCCGGTAATAACGCCGTTACCACCCGTGCCACTGCCTGCGGCCTCGCCGCCGGAGCCTTCAACGCGCGCTCCGCCGCCAACGTCGAGTGCAGCGCCACTACTCACACCATCGCCACCCACACCGCTGCCATGGCCTGCGCCGCCTGTGCCCTGGAGAGAAGCGCCGTTGCTGGCCGAGATAACCGCGTTCGTAGTAATGCCATTGCCACCGCTGCCATTGCCGTCACCACCGTCGCCGCCCACGCCTACCAGGCTGGCGCCCGTGTCAACGGCAAAGCCGGTAACGCTGATGTCTGAGGAGGCCAAAACGCCCGGCCCGCCGATTTCATCGCCATCGCCATCGCCGCCTGTGCCCGTAACGCCACTGCCGCCGGTGATGTTGAGCAACGAAGTCTGTACGCCTGCGCCGCCGTAGCCACCGCTGTCAATGGTAGCCGCTCCGCCCGTACCGATTATGGCGCCACCGTTATTGCTGGTCAGGCCGTTGCTGGGATCAGGGTCTGGCACCAGAGAGATCGGAGTAGCCACTGCGATGCCTGTGCCACCAAAGCTCGTGCCGGTGCCACCTATGCCCGTTACCGGAGCACCGTTATTAACACTCATGGAATAAGGGGTAAGAACCCCAGCGCCTCCAGCGCCATTGCTACCGTTACCACCTGTGGCATTAACGCTACCACCGGTAACGGTAATAGCGGTGTCAACGGGGATTCCGCCAAGAATAGCGGCAAGGTCATAGGCAACCAGACCGGAGCCACCGCTAGGCCCATTGCCGCCTGTGGCAATTACCGTACCGCCAGCTATGGTAACGGTGCCGTAGGCGTCAATGCCTGAACCGCCAGATCCGCTGGTAGTGGCCGTACTGTTGCCCCCGTGCGCGGTAAGAGTCTGGCCGCTGCTTGTTACATTGGCGCTGCCCATGGCAAAGATACCACAGCCGGCGGTAACGCCCTCTTGGTCCTGATCAGAGCCATAGACCGTGGTAGTGGCGCTGACCACTAAGTCGCCATTGGTGCCAATGCCTGGGTAACCCATGTTCGAATAATCTGTGCTTGGGGTTCTGTTTGTGGCCGCGCGGGCAGTCAGGGAGCCTCCGCCGGCAATAGTAAGTGTGGGAGAGCCGTCTGAAGGCGTAGAAGCCACATAGATGGCCGAGCCGCCGGAGAATACCCCCACGCCGCCCGGGTCGTCTGTGGTGCTTCCGGTAATGTTTACAGTGCCATTGACGTTAAGCACCACAGAATCGCTGGACGCGCCGCCGCTGATGGTGAGCTCAGCGTAATTGCCAGCATCTGCATTGATGCTCACGGTGCTTTCATTAACGGTAATAGAGATACCGGTAGGTAATGAACTCGTTTGGACTGACCCATTCGACACAACCTGCACAGTGCCAATCCAGATATTTATGGTACTTGTATCCAGCGGTTTCAGCTCCGCCACGGCTAAAGCCAGGACACCAGCAGCTTCGTCTTCATCTTCAATAGATTGCTCATCGTTATCCAGCTTATCTGCGGCTGTGCCCAAAGCCGCGTCTGTTCCCTCAAGGGAGAAAGCCTCATCGTCTAGCGCTGGTTCGGTAGCCTCATCCTTCTCCCCTGCGCTAAACAGTGCCTGAGCTGACTGTTCGTTGGATGTGTTGCCCGGCGCTGCTTCGCTGTCCTCAAAATCTTGAGTCTGCTCGGCTTGATTTACCAGCGTCTGATCGCCGGCCCACGCCAAGCCGCCTATTGGCACCAGAGAAAGTGCGAACGCCACTACGAGTAAAACCAGGCTGGCTTTGCGGATATTTTCCAACAGTGTATTCACTTTTGCCCCTTACCATCGATAAAATTGCCCTGCAGGACTTGAATATATTCGTACGTCGTGCAGGTGTATTATAGAGCATTCAACAGCGCTGTTGGAGCGCAAATGATTCGCCGTAGAGCATTTGTTGCCCTAAATCCACATAATCTCCACATTATTCACATAGTACGGCGGCATCAGGCCTCATTTTGACGGCACCAGCTCCCCATTTTGACAGCTCCGACTCCATTGTGATAGCACCAGTCCTGTTTGTATCTGGCCGCCAAAGTTTTTGCTTAGCCGCCAAACTCCTCGGGGAAGGAAAAAGAGGAATCTTCAAGAACCCGGCAACGCCTACTTTGCATTGAGAAATTTAGAATTTATGGTCAATGCCACTTTCTTTCATGATCAAATTAGCAATATGGCGAGATTTAATTTTGCTGTCAACTGGGAAATTCTGATTAGTAAGAGGGCTGTACCAGATATCGTGATCACCCTTTCCTCGTCTCACAAACCTGCAGCCGCTCGTTTTTAATAACACTCGAACTTTCTTTTCGTATTCTGCCATCAGACAGCTTCGAGCAGTTTTTCAACACGAAAACGCACGTTAGCTTTCTCGGATTTTCCGTTGAGTTCGCGTATCTCGGGGATAGTTTCTTTGACGCGCTCCATGAGAACATCAAGAGAACCAGCCTCCAGTGCAAGAGGCACTTCTTCATTAAAGGCTATCCAAACGGCTGCCTCGTAATCCCACTCAAATATTACGTCTATGGTTTCCATGTACTCAATGATAAAACTTTGTGCCTGTTTTGACAAGTGCGCTCGTAGGGCTCTTTGCGTGTGGGTGCGTGTCAACCAAAGCGCAAAGCCAAGGGCACATTGTGCTTGCCTGTCATTGCACAGGACAGCAACAAAGTGCGAAAAGCAGTAAAGACTGGCTCTATTTTGGCAACTCTGGCCTCATTTTGACGGCACCAGCTCCCCATTTTGACAGCTCCGACTCCATTGTGATGGCACCAGTCCTGTTTGTATCTGGCCGCCAAGGTTTTTGCTTAGCCGCCAAACTCCTCGGGAGCCCGACGCGAGGCAGCCTCGGCACCCTGCTCGTCAACGGCGCGGATTACCGCACGGCGCACCTTGCCGTTGACCGTCTTGGGCAGGGTCTCGACGTAGTCGATAACGCGCGGGCATTTATAGGGAGCTGTCTGGCGCTTCATGAACGCCTGTAGCTCGCTGGTCATCTCTGTGCCTGCCGCGTGCCCAGGTGCCAGCACCACGGTGGCCTTGACGGCCTTGCCGCGCAGTTCGTCGGGCACGCCGGTTACCGCGCACTCGCGCACAGCAGGATGCGTGAGCAACACACTTTCGACCTCAAAGGGCGAGATACGATACCCGCTGGATTTGATGACATCGTCGTTGCGGCCCACAAAATAAAAGTAGCCATCCTCGTCGCGCCAGGCCATGTCGCCGGAGTGATACCAGCCGTCATAGATGGCGGCAGCGGTCTTTTCTGGGTCGCGATAATACTCAATCATGATGCCGGGTGGCCGAGCGGCCGGATCATAGGCAATGCAGATCTCGCCACTTTTGCCGGTGTCGCACTCCTGGCCGTTCTCATCAAGTATTTTCGTGTTGTACAGTGGGATGGGCTTACCCATTGAGCCGGGCTTGGGAGTCATGCCGGGCATATTGCCCACAGTCAGTGGAGTCTCGGTCTGACCAAAACCGTCCATCAGGGTCAGGCCGGTAAGCTCACGCCAGGCCTCGAACAGATCGGGGTTTAAAGCCTCGCCCGCACACACGCTGTAGCCAAGCGAACTCAGGTCATAGCTTGAGACATCGCCCTGCAAAAACATCCGATACATCGTAGGCGGGCAACACAGCGTAGTAACGCGGTAGCGCTTAATCAGCGCCATGATGTCCTCGGGCGCAAAGCGGTCGAAATCATAGGTGAGTACACAGGCTTCCATCAGGAACTGACCATAGAGTTTGCCCCAGACAGCCTTGCCCCAGCCGGTATCGGCAATCGTGAGGTGCAGGCCGCCGTCGCTGCGTACGTTTTGCCAGTGTTTGGCCGTGCCCAGATGTCCCAACGAATACAGGCCGTCATGCAGCGCCATCTTGGGATTGCCCGATGTGCCGCTGGAAAAGTACATGATCATCGGGTCTTTGGCCTTAGTGCTTTGGCGGGAGAAGTGCTCGGGCGCTGCCCGCACACTGCTGTTAAAGTCCACCCAATCGGGGCGCTTTGCCGGCAGCTGACACAGGCCATCCGGCCCGCTGAGAATACTGCCCAGGCCCAGGTTATCTGTTTTGTCGCTCGGGGTTGTGCCACCGCCACCGCCGTTTACGAGGATACGGCGCTTGAGCGTGGGACACAGCGGTTGGGCATCGTCGACGGTCTGGGCTATGGTGCCTACGTCGGTGCAGATCAAAGTCTCAATGCCGGCCGAGTTGAGACGATAGACCAAATCGTGCTCCTTGAGCATGAACGTAGCCGGTACGATGACCGCGCCGAGCTTGTTCAGCGCCAGGGCAACGAACCAGAACTGATAGTGCCTGCGCAGTATGACCATGACCAGGTCGCCTTTGCCAATGCCCTGTTGCATGAGAAAGTTCGCGGTCTTATCGCTCCAGTATTTAAGGTCGCCAAAGCTAAAACGGTGCTCTTCTCCCTCGGGATTACACCAGATCATGGCGGGCCTGTCGGGCTCGGCCGTGGCGATGTCATCTACCACGTCATAGGCAAAGTTGTAATCCTCGGGGCAATGCACCGTAAACTCAACGAGCACGCCGTTGTCGTCATAAACCTCATCTGTGTACTTTTGATTAATGTTTCTCATGTTCCTAGATAACCAACTCACTGTGTGGTTTGAGCACGACCGCCAAAAATACGCAGGGCTCGCCGTCGGTGGCTATCATGCCGTGGCCGCGTGCCGAGTCATAGTATACGACGTCACCCGGGCCCAACTCCTCAATGTGGTCCTCAAAGGCAAAACGCAGTCTGCCACTGATGATGTAATCCAATTCCTGGCCCTCGTGGTAGGAAAGGTGGATAGGCGCGTCCTGTTCCGCCTCGATGTAGGGCGCCGTCACGATGAAAGGCTCGGCCAGTTTGTGCTTGAACAGCGAGGCCTGATGCAGATATTCAAAGCCGGCGCGTCGCTTGATAACCAGCCCCTCGCCCCTGCGCGTTATCTCGTAGCCCGTTAGATGGGGGGCTTCGCCGGTGAGAAGCTCAATGACGTCTACTCCCAGCGCCGCGGCGCACTTATACAAAAAGGTGAAGGAGAGGTCATGAGCGCCGCTTTCCTGCGCCTCGTATTCCTCGACACTGCGGCCGGTGGCTTTGGCCATCTCCTCAAGGCTGATGCCGGAATCCTCGCGCAAAGACCTGATGCGCAAGACTACATCTTTGATATCCGGTTCCTGCAGGTTCACGCTGCCTCCTCTTCCGAATAATGCTATTATATCCATATAAGGCCCCGTCCACCGCTTTTTTGACAACAGACATGCGGCGCAGACACGGCAAAAACACAAAGTCGCATGATTATAGCGTAAATCAATCTGGATAGACGGAGGAGGGCGCAGTCGTGAGTGACGGGATGCTTCATTGGTTATGCCTTCTACGAAGGCTCAGAGCGGCGGGGCGGCCCATTGGCCCTCTCTAAGATGGCAAGAGTTACGCTCGGTCGTATACCTCTCGGGCAAGCCTCTGATAGGAACTTAGGCGACGGACCGGCAGAATGCCGGCTTGAACTGCCTGGATAACAGCGCAGCCCGGCTCATGGGTGTGGGTGCAGTCGCGGTATCTACAGCTGGCGGCGGCCGTGACTATTTCCGGAAATGTTCGCGCCAGGCCCCGTGTGGCGGTATAGATGCCGATGCTGCGCAGCCCCGGTGTATCGATGACGTGTCCTCCCTGGGGCAGGTCCACCAACTTGCGGGCGACTGTGGTATGGCGTCCTGCGCGATCCTTTTTTCTCACCTTGCCGGTGGCCAAAACGCCCTTTCCCAGCAGGTGATTAACAAAACTTGATTTTCCTACGCCAGAACGGCCCAGCAAAACCCCCGTCTTTGCAGGCGAGAAGAGCCGGACAAGTTCTGCGGTTTGAGCGAGCGCGCTGGGGGCAACAGTGCCGAGGGCAACAGTGCTGAGGGCAACAGTGCCGGGGGCAACAGCACCAGGGGCAACAGCAGTCTGCTGTTCAAGGCGCGAGCGATTTATGCTGAACAGGAACACGTTATGGCCTGCGACTACCGACTGGGCATCTGTCAAATCCTGCTGAGGATACCGGGCGATGTCTGCTTTTGTGAGCAGCACAAACGCGTCCTTGCCGCTTTGGAGCGCCATAACCAACTGGCGCTCCAGGTAGTCCAGATTGATATGCTGTTTGCCCAGACTTTGGACAATGACAACGAAGTCAAAGTTGACCGCCAGTACCTGCTCGTCTGTCTTTCCGCAGCCTTCGCGCTCGGATTCTACCATTCTGCGTCTGGCCAGAACTGAGCTGCGCTCGGCTATGTTGCTGATAAGGGGATAGGTCTGTCCTGGACTATACGCAAGTTCTACAATATCGCCGATTGCAGCAAGGTGTGGCGAATTTTTGACCAGGTGGATGGCGTGTTGGGCGTGCTCTTCTCCCCGACTGGTGCGCACCAGCGGGTACCCACGGTCCAAAGAGATTACCTGACCACGGAGCAATTGTGGCTCGCTGTCGATGCTGGCCTCAGTCTCGATATCGCCACTACGGCTGTCGCCGGTGTTCGTTGCAGAGTGACTGTCCTCGGTGCTGGTATTGCCGGCGGCGCTACGCATGTCCACCTCACTACTCAAAGACAAGCGTCAGCGCCTCCTCTTGTTGAGAATGCCAAAAAGACCAGCCAGGCCGCAGCCACAGGCCACAAAGGCAAAGCCCAACAATAAAACCAGCATATTTGGTTCATGCTCTATGGGCTCTCCGGGGTCCACAACCATGGTGCTTATGGCATGGACATCGCTCTGACCGTCGTGCTGGTCGCAGGCCAGGTTAAATTCGCCCACAACCTCCAGGGTCGTACCACGTTTTTGGTAGCCGCCTAAGTTTGTGATGGTCTGGGCGCTGTCCGCGTCGATGTAGACACTGATGCTTGCCCGACCGTTGTTCAAGGTAACCCAAAAGTGGTTGTTATCGGCGTTAATGATGTCGCCTACCGCCTCGCCTACAAAACTGACCTGCTGGTGATCCAGATGTGCGGCGGCGCTGTTAAGTTCTTCAATGCTGATGTAATCGGTGTAATCGGTTTGAGCAAAAGCCTCTTTTGGCACCAGACAAAAGCTGGTTGCTACCAGTAACAGTACCAGCAATGTTCGCCGCATGGTCTTTGGCCTACTTTTCTCTACGCCCCTACGCTTTTGCCGCCGGCGTGGCGCAACGGAAGCAATTAACGAGGCGAACAACGCCAGCAGCGTCAGAAATTCCAGACGCCCCAGCCACATCTGCAGGATGTAGACAACTTTAAGGATGACAGGGGCATCAGGTGTGGTGATGCCACTGGACAGTCCGGCGTTGGAGGCCGCCGAGATGGACTCGAACGTCGCTTCAATTGCGTCATAGCCACAGGCGATACCTATGAGCGCGCCAAAAACGTAAGCGATGACGTATAAAGCGGCGACTATCAGCGCAGCCGAGAGCAATTCCGGGTTGAGTTGACGGCGTCCGATGTGGTTATAGGATGATGTTATCTGTGCCGAACGCGGCAAGAGCATGCTCTTGATTCGCTGCGCCAGGCCCTTGAAGATAATACCTACGCGCAGGGCCTTGATACCACCGGCTGTAGACGCGGAACTGCCGCCAATGGCCATGGAAATCGCAATCAGAAACACTGCGCCGGAAGAGAACAGCGTGGTTATCTGGTTTGTGGAGAGTAGCTGATAGCCCGTATTGGTCGTAGCGCTGATGATCGTGAATATGCCGCGACGAATCAAGCCGGTATAGTCGGTGAGAAAATCGCCGATGCTGAGCGCGGCCACGAACACCACCGTAATACCACTAATCCACAGTGCCAGGGTCTTGATCTCGATGTCTTGAAAAAACAGCCTCCAATTGCCTTTGTGTACCTGAGCAAAGAGTGCAAAGTTAACCGCTCCAAACATCATGATAACCATCGTAATGATCTCAAACGGCCAGGAATGGTAGTAGATAATCGACAGACTCGTGGGAGCAAAACCGCCGGTGTCATAGGCTCCTATCGTAATCCACAGGCCATGGAACAGGCTGCGTAGCGGATCGACGCCAATGATGATAAGAATGACCGCCAGCACTATCGTACCGACGAGTACCGCCATCGACGAAAACTTCCAGATGAACCGAGACGTGTTCTTGATGTTGGGTACAACGGCTTCCTCCCTGCCCTCCGAGTTGTACAGGGCACTGCCGGTGCGCGAGAACAGTCCCAACGACAAGGCGACGACTACGACGCCCTGTCCGCCAATGAACTGCATGACAAAACGCCACATACTGTCGGCCATCGAAAGGTGGTCGACGTCCTGGACCATCGTAAGTCCGGTAGCTGTAAGCCCACTCATGCCCTCAAAGACCGCATCGAGGAAAGAAGGATAGTGTCCCGAGAGATACAGCGGCACGGCCGCTACCAAAGCGCCAACGAGCCAAACAAGGCCGGTCGTGGCTATAGCCTGCTTGCGTTCCATGCTGCGCTGGCTGGGCCTGGTAAGGCGCATCAGACCACCCAGGGTCAAAGCGACACCGACACCCAAGATATAGTTACCGCAAATGGCCCACTCCTGCATCAGCAGGCTTACCGCCAAAGGTATCAGCATCACAGCGGCCAGAAGCATCACGAGGGTACCCAGGTAATAAGATACTACGGCCAGGTCGTGTTTGTTAAATCGAGGCCACATCTAAGACAGAAGCCTTGTTGCTATTGAACTTGAATCAACCAAAACACGCTAGCCTATGATCAGACGCTCAAAGATAATAATAACAGCCAAAGCCAGGATAAAAAGCAGAAAAGCCGTCGTTAACACGAGGTAACCACCGAGCACGCTCCAAAGCGGACGTGCCTGTTTGATCCGCTGCCTACTTACTTTCATGTTAGGGTATCCATCCTTACCTTCATGTTGGATTGTCCACCTCGATTAGTCTTGTATTTGGGGGAGAGGGGGGGAGGAAAGCATCATGTACCCTTTATTCTGATCTTGTGTGCTGACCTTGTGTTTGCTGCTCTGGCTTTCTGTGTTAACTTTGTGCCCACTGCTCTGGCCCGCAGCGCTGTCTTTATCCCGAGGTGTCATTGGATTGGACTCTCAAACGTTTAGAGTTCGGCCTGTTTAAGGATAGTCTCGGGCGCCAAAGCGTGTATTACCATCTCCTGTTGGCTGATCTGTCCGGCCTTATATAGTGCTAGTAAGCTAGTATCCATGCTCACCATATCCTCGGCCGCGCTGGTGTTGATGACCGCAGACATCTGATGGGTGCGACCTTCGCGTATCAGATTGCGTATCGCTGGGGTACTGTGCATAATCTCAAAGGCCGGTACCATGGTGCCATCCAGGGCGGGCAGCAACTGCTGAGAGACAACGCTCTGCAGTACCATCGACAGTTGCATGCGTACCTGAGCCTGTTGCTCGGCCCTGAAGGAGTCCACGAGCCTGTCGACGGTATTCACCGCGCCTACGGTGTGTAATGTTGAAAACACGAGGTGGCCGGTCTCTGCCGCTGTAAGCGCAATAGATATGGTTTCCGGATCGCGCAGTTCACCTATCAAGATGACATCGGGGCTTTCTCGCAAGGCGGCGCGCAGTGCTTTGGCGTAGCTTTGAGTATCGATGCTGACCTCGCGCTGTGATATCAGGCTTTTGCCGTGGCGGTGCAAAAACTCGATGGGATTTTCCAGGGTTATCACGTGGGCATTACGGGTGTTGTTGATACGGGCGATGAGACAGGCCAGCGTAGTGGTCTTACCGCTGCCTGCCGGCCCGGTAATCAGTGCCAGACCCCGACGCAGGTCGGCCAGTTGCATGACGGCCTCCGGTATGTGCAACGATGCCGGATCGGGCAAAGAGAATGCTACTACGCGTATAACCGCGGCTAAAGATCCCCGCTGTTTGTAGGCATTGACCCTAAAACGCGATACTCCCTTGATGGCAAACGAGAAATCATCGTCGCCATTGTCGCGAACCTCGCCCATAGAGCGCGTATCAGCCAGTGTATATATCTGGGTGATAAGATCCTCGGTGTCCTGTGGTGACAAAACCTTATCGTTGAACGGCTCAATAGTCGTGCCTTTTTTGTAGCTCAGAGGGCGGCCCGTGATGATAAATACGTCGGCTACGCCTTTGGCGACCAGTTCCGTCAGCAGTTGTGCAATGTCCATGATTGACCTCTCTTCCCTATGTCTGCCATTGTCGTATTGTAGTGGTTTTGTCGCGTTCTATGGCTACGGTTACTATCAGGTGTCGCGTTTCTCCCATGGCGAAGTCCTGGGTGACCCTGATTTCGCCGTCGGCTGTAAGTACCGTTGCATAGCCTGTTGCCTCCAGCATCGCCTGATAATCTGACACTGTGCCGGTAAGGCGGCTGCAAAAACTGTCCAGTTCGGCATACCATTGCGTGGCAGCCGCATCGGCTTTGTAGTAATCCGTGACCGACGTGATCGCGCTATCCGATAGCGCCAGATCTGAGCGCGCTGTAACCAGCGACAACACGGCGAATGAAGCCATCAAAAGTACTACCAATATGGTGACCAGAGTAGTGACGCCCACTCCCAGGGCAGAGCGTGACCACGAGCGTTTTTTATTATTCAGAACCATAATGTCAGACAGCATAGTGTTGCTTGTCATGGGTTTACGCCTTCCTGAGACGCACGGGGTAGATAACCTTTGACTTCAACAGTGAACAATTCTGTATCCTCGTTAGAGGCGATGATACAGGCGGTAGCAACATCGCCCGGATATTCAGCCGGATTGAACTCAAACTCCAGGGTGTAGACAGCCTCGTCCTTGCCCGTTGCGTCAAGATCTCCGTCGAAATACTCACAGGAGCGCAGGGCACCTCCGATGTCGTCAAACTCGACACCCAGGGTTTGTGTCAACAGGTCTGTCTGGCCGCCTGTTGCCTTGAACGTCTCGGCCATGGTCTCGGCCCGGACCGTAAGCTGGGTGAGCGCCTGACTTCTATCGATCTCAACCTTGGCCTCAACAAACACCTGCAAGGCAACCGTTGCGCAGATGGCAAATATCAATATGTTCAAAAGCATCTCGAGGAAAAATACCCGCGAGCGAGGAGGATTAAGGGTGCCACCCCTGTTGCGCTGTGTGGACAGGCCGACCGTATTACTGTTTTGAGAAGTACGAAAAACGCCCTTGTTTTTTTGGATAAAACTGCCGTGGGTCATGACTATGCGCCTCCTTGGTCGGGAGCCGGTGTCATGATGGTTGGGCCAAAGGCTGTTGAGTCAGTATCTGGGACATTCGGCTTGACCGTCATTAACTCGCCTGTGGTATTAAAGGCATCGCTGCCGGAGTGCGTAGCCAGTTTGATTGAAGAGTGTTGACCTGAGTTAGTTATAAGATCGACGCTGAGCAGGCCAAGGTCGTCAAGAGCCAGAGACAAGGACTGCATGGGCATGATAACCTGTGCAGATTGGATTATCACTGGGGAACCGCTGGGGATGAACTGTTCGCAGAGATTACCGTCATACACAAATATCCAGGTCTCGTAACTCCTTCCGGTTTCTTGTTCCGTCAATACCAGAGCAGGTGTATCGTTTAAGCTGTCCAGGCGCAGAAAACCGCCGATGTCGCTTTGTCTGACTTTTTCGGCGATATAGAGTATGCCGGTACGTTGGTTGTAATCTTCTTGCAGGGCAGCGACGGTCTGTTGGTATGTGTTCGCACCCATCGTGCAGAGTAAGAGCGCACAGGCCGCGTAAACGAAAAACAGGGTCAATACCAGTGTAATATCGGAACTATGTTGTTTACTGGTCGTCACGTGCCCTACCTTACTCCTAACTCGTTCCTAATGAATCAGGGCGATGACCCTGATCTGGGGAATCAGGTTGCCGCCCATGTTCTCGTAATACACGACGTAGTTCTCATGGTCGATAATCAATCCGTATTTTTGCTCCAGATAAGACAGATTATCGGGGAAGCGGCCCTCCAGCGCATAGCACTGTACAGCGCTGCGCCGTACCGCGTCGGCCAAAAAGTCGGTCTGTTCACGAGATACTCTGGCACCTACCCCACTGGTGAACATGAGCATCACGGTAACCACCACAACGACGAACAAGGCCATTCTCAGCCAAACAGAACTGAAGAAACGCCAGAACCGAGAAGTCTGTCTATGGTCGCTTACGTTGCTCATCTACTCTACTGCCTAAAAACCTGTCAGGGCACCGAGCAAGGGCAGCATGACCGAGAGCAAGATAAGTCCCACGATGATGCACATAATAGCTACAAGGCTGGGCTCAATGGCTGCTACCAGGCGCTCCAGGCGGTTTTCGGTGGCAATAGTTATCCGTGAGCCAATTATGTCTAATGTCTCGGCCTCAATGCCGGTTTTGCTGCCAACGGCCAACCGCGAAAGGTCCTGGTGCGAAAAAAGCCCGCTTTTACGCAGGGCATCCAAAAAACCCTCGCCGCTGTCCACATCTGCGCGGATCTGAACAACCGCTGCTCGGGCGCGTTCGTCTTCTACCAACTGTTCGGCATTCTTAAGGGCAACGTCCAGCTCCAGTCCGGAACTGAGCATTGAAGACAGAGCCAAGGAGAAACGTTGGGTGGATAGGTTGTGAGACAGTTCTCGGGTGATAGGAGCGTTTTGGAACAGGTAACGGTACAACCTCTTACCAGCAGGTAAAAGAGCCAGGATGATGCCGATAAGGACCAGCGCAAAGGCTATGCCGGCAATCCAAAAGCCCGATTGTCCCAGCGCATTGCCAACTTGAAGCAAAATGGCAGAAACTCCGGTCATCTCATGACCCAACTGTCGGAACACATGGTCAAATACGGGCATCACCTGCACCAGCAAAACCGCTACAACTATGAACACCATGACCAGCATCGACAGTGGATAGACCACCGAGGACTTGATGGATTGAGAAAGTTCGTCGCGCTTACTGTAGTAGCTGACCAAAGAAGAAAACGTTTCCTCAAGGCGGCCGGTCTGCTCACCTATTCGTAACATCGCGACAGCGTACCGGGGCACCATCTTGCTCGCGTCCAGTGTTTCAGCCAAAGAGGAGCCAGAGTTAACGCCTTGATACAGCGAGTCTATCAAAGCCTGCTCAGCGCTATTCTCGGCATTGTCGCGCAGGATATCAAAGCCTTCTGCCAAGGGTAATCCGGAACGTATGATCATCTCCAGATTGGCAAACAGCATGGTGAGTTGAGCCGGGGTCAACTCCTTTGCCTTGTCGCTCATTATGTGTCCTCTCTTTGCGGGCTTTCCGCCGTCTAACAACTGGTCACGTCGCCTCAAAGCGGTCGTACCGTGTGGGTGATTGGGCCGATACCTCTCGTCTGTACTCACGTAACGGTACAGGTCCAATGCAGTACGTCTGGCAAGGTCAATAATAGAACATGGGTTGATAATTATTGCCGTTGCCAATAACGGCCAAAAGATCATTGGCCCCCTTTGAGGCGGCATCATATGTTGGATCCATGCGCTGCCAACTCTGGCCGTTAAAACTATAGCTAAGAACCGTACCGCTGTCCACACAGTACACTTGTATCCATGCATGATAAGCCTGAGAAGCATAGCCTATTACCAACTTGGCGGGAATCCTCTGGGCCCTGAGCATCGAAGCCGTAAGCACGGCGTAGTCAAAGCAAATACCTTTTTTCTTATTGAGCGTGTCGGTATTATTGGGCAGATATCCAGACGCGACAGTAACTGCCTCTTGGGTGTCGTAGCTGATGTTGTTGATTACATAGTCGTAGAGGTCGTTCAGGGCATCGACATCGGTGACCGCTCCCTCGGTGAGCGATTGACTGAGGTCGGTAGATTCATCGCCGGTCGCAAAATCAACATATTGACTGGGATATAAAAAGGGTTTGAACTCATCACTCAGAGAAACATCAATGCTTTGTTGGAACACCGCCGCGTAGGAGTCGCCCGTGACATTTTCCCACACTCCCACCGAATAGCTTCCATTGCCCTGTGACAGGGGTATCGTGATAAATGAGCCGGAGGTTTCGATGGTGTACTGGTATTGAGCACCGTCCACATCTACGAGGACCTTGACCTTGGTTGAACTCAGTTTGGACATTACGCAGATATAGCCGTCTGAGCTGTTGGAGTAATCCAGAGTCGCCTTATTGTTGTCTACAACCCGAGTGCCGGGAGTCGACACAGATAAGACGACGGGGCTGTTATCGCGCGGCGGTCCACTGACGTTGGAACCTCCTGTGTTACCGCACCCGCTTAGCAACAGGACTGACAATACGGCCACACTGAGGGCGGCTGCGCAGAAAGCGACTACACCACGGGCTACAATGAAGCCCCCCTTTTTGCTGTCTTTTATACGATGTGGCAACGCTATCCCTTCTGCACTTCCATGATTAAACAGGATTTTTGATCAGAATGCGCAATCAACAACTCAACGAGAGCAACGCTGCCATCATAAACAGCGGTATCATTGACCATGGTGGCGCTGCTGTTATCCAGAAGTTTGACGGTGGCTTGAACCGTCTCCCGCGGTTCAGCGGTAGCGATTGTTTGTGTTAAAAAATCTAGCAGTTTATGCTCCAAAGTGGAACGCTCAGCAAAGACTTTTTCGGGTATGTTCTTGTCCACCAGCAGAGAAAACTTGAGTTGTTTGGCTGTTATCTGTAGTCTGAGCGGCTCAAAAACATCGCGCAGAAGCTCCACAAACTCAAAATTTGTCATTGGCGTCGAGGATGCAGAAACAAAAGAATCAGGTTCAGAAACGATACCAGGTTCAAAACCAGAATCAGGTTCAGAGATGGCACCGGTATCGGTGATCTTATCGAGAACATTATTAAGCTGTCGGGCCGTGGCTACGAGTTCTTTGCACATTCTAAGCGGTTTGGTTTTTATCCTGCGGTCTGTTTTAAGCAATTTGATTTGCTCGTTGAAGGACTCCAGAGGGTCTATCAACAGCCGGGTGATAATGAAATAAATCAGGATGCCCGCTATTGTGATTCCAATGATACCCATAACGCCGGTAATGTACAGCGGAGTTGACAGATGTTCACTTAGCTCTGCCGCGGGTATGTAGTTTACAATCAATCCGCCTTCAAACGAGACTGAATGAGCATAGATCCTCGTCTGCCCAAAGGTGGTTTCGAATGTTGAAGTCAGGCTGCTTTTTGCGCTGGTGAACCACGCTTGGTTGCTTACACTCTGGCCGATCATGACCCGGGCGGAATCGGCAGTGACTGTACCGTCATCGCCGACCACGAACGTCCCACCACCGTCACCGACACCAACGTTGTCGACCAATGCCTGGTACTTTGGGTTGGATACATTTGAGGTGGACACATCCGGAGTACTGGCCTTGATCTGCCCTAATTCTGATTGGAGAATAGCCAAGTTGTCGTCCAGCTGCTTGTCGATGAGCTGGTATGTGGACGCAGAGACATTGTTGGCTACAGCCAGTCCCAGCCCCACGAGAAGGAGCGCCAAAAGTGCAATGATGGGCAAGATAACGCGTGTGCGCATAGCCTGTTGTCCTCTTTTTATCTATCGATTACTTACGGTCCGACTGTAGCTGCCTATCGACCCTTACGGTCCGACCGTACCTTACCCGAATTGTTGCTGCCTGTTGTGTATCGAAGCTATTCTTAAGGCAGCGAACTCTTTACCGGCATCTTGCCGACACCTGAACAAAGGTGCCGGCTCAGCCGATACTTCAGTGTTTCTTCAAGTGCTTCTTTAGTTTTTCCAGCACTTCGGCAAAATTGAGAGGCTTGCCGATGTGATCGTTCATGCCCGCTTCCAGACATTGCTCAATATCTTCTTTAAAGACATTGGCCGTCATGGCCACGATTGGTATGGTTTTGGCATTCGGAGTATCCAGGGCACGTATCTGTCGCGTGGCCTCCAGGCCATCCATTTCGGGCATCTGGATATCCATAAGGATGAGACTGAAGCTTTCCGGGTCCTGCTTGAACAGATCCACAGCCTCAATACCGTTTTGAGCATTTACCACCAAAGCGTCGGTAGGCTCCAAAAGAGCCAGGGCAATCTCTCGGTTGACCTCGACATCCTCGGCAAATAATATCTTTTTGCCCGTGAACATGATATCGCCGTCATCCTCCTCGCAAGAGGCTTGCTTTTTGGCATCGACGATGGAGTTCTCAGCGCCGATGCATTGATTGATGCTGTCGGCAATCGAGGATGGGAACAGCGGTTTGGGCAGATAGAGGTCCACACCGGCCTTGCGGGCCTTGGTTTCGATAACGTTCCACTCAGTTGCCGAGATCATGATAACTACCGACTTGCTGCTGGTTATCTCGCGGATACGCCGCGACAGCTCAATGCCGTCGATCTCGGGCATCTTCCAGTCGATATAGTAGATATCATAAGGGCCATTATCTTTGACCAGACCCAGCGCTTCCAGGCCGCTGACGGCGGTGTCACATTTTATCCCCATACGGTCGGTAACATCTTTGAAGAATTCCAGAATATTCCTGTCGTCGTCTATTACCAGCACTCTGATGTTAGTGAGGTTGACGCCGGGGGTGAGCAAGGTTCCGCTACGTTCGGTAACGCCTTTTTGTGCTTGGACCGTAAACGCGAATGTCGAACCCTCTCCTACGGTGGAATCCACCCAGATGGTGCCGCCCATCATATTGACGATCTTCTTAGAAATAGCCAAACCCAGGCCCGTGCCGCCAAAGCGCCGCGAAGTCTCGTTACTGGCCTGCTCAAACTCATTGAAGATACGCTCTTGTTGATCGGGAGAAATACCGATGCCAGAATCGGTCACAGAAATCTTGAGGGTCACGATATCGCTATCATCGGACATCAACTTGCAGTCAATGCGTACCAAGCCGCCCTCGGCCGTAAACTTATTGGCGTTGGACAAAAGGTTTGTGATGACCTGGCTCAGGCGCTGCTCGTCCAAAATTATGGTTTGGGGAATCTGTGGGTCGATAAAGACCACGAGTTCCTGTTTCTTCTCCTCAATACGATAGTCGTTAATCTTGATAACATGCTGCAACATCTTCTCAAAATCAAACTCAACAGAGGATAGCTCCAGTTTGTTGGCCTCTATCTTGGAAATGTCCAACACATCGTTGATGACGCCCAAAAGGTGGTTGGAGGCATTGGTTATCTTGTCAAAACAGTAATCTTTTTTGGAAATGTCGCCGCTGTTCAGGCCGATGGAAGACATGCCGATAATCGCGTTCATCGGCGTACGCATCTCATGGCTCATATTAGAGAGGAAAGCGGTCTTGGCTACCGAGGCCTGCTCGGCTTTTTCGCGGGCTATTTGTATCTCGGTAACGTCCTGTGTAAGAATATAATAACCGCTGATATTGCCCTCGCTGTCGTAGAGTTTTGTGGCCACGCCCTTAAGATAGCGGCCCGAGGGCTCATGATAGTAGACCGCAGTTTCTATGCCTTCTTCCATGGCTTTGACGGGGTCGTATTTGCTATCTTGCGGATAGATACTGTAAACCTTGTAATCCTCTCCTACGATAGAGGCCAGCTCGTTAGTGGAGTATTCCAGTGCTTTTTTATTGGAGTAGACAATCCGCAGATTTTTATCAGTAATGACCAAAGGCGATGTTATCGACTCGTTTACGGCATCGGCCATGTCATCGAAGGAGTTAGCTAATTCGCCCAACTCGTCTTTGAGGTCAGAATTGAAGCGGAATTGTCTGCGTCCGTTCTTAAACAGGCCAATACCGTCAACGAGTACCTGGATACGGTTTGTTAGATAATCTGCGAGCCAAACCGCTACAACGATAACCAGAATAATCAGAATGAGTGTGGTTATCAGCAGTTGCCACAACGAGTTGAGCAATCCGTCTTGGGTGATTTGCTGCAGACGGGTGTTAGTCTCGTTGACGGGCTCCTGGAAGCTTTCCAGACCCGCACCGATGGTCATCATGGCAAAGCCGCGCAGGGAATAGTCATTTTCGGCCGAGGGTGCGTACTGACCGGTATAGTAGGGGATGGCTGCGGCAGTGGTGAGCTTATACAGGCCGCTCCAGAGGATGTAAAAAGAACCTGAGCCGCCGTCTCTGGTCTCATCCATCCATCCGGTGCATTGTGGCGCGTTGTTGAGGTAGCGGCCATCTAAACCCACATAGCCGTTGGCGGTGAGCGTGGCGGCCGGCTTTTTTGAGCGAGACTGGTTGTCAAAAACTGCTACATTTTTTAGCAAATCTTTGACTTCGGAGAATTCGGCGTCTTGGATCTGAGGGTCATTGACCAACGTAGCCCAATTGGCTTTAAGATCCTCCAGATTGCTGCCGCCCGCGCGACTGAGCAGATCTTCGTAGATTGAGCTTTCCAGCCAGGGTATCTCCTCTAAGCCCGACTCAGGGTTATAGCCAACTATCGAATGATGACGGGGGTGCACGATGGAACGGCACTGATAGTCCCAGATAAAGGCGTAGTTTCCCTCAAAGGCATTGGGCAGTTCGGTATAGCGTTCATTTGTGGGCATGATGTGGTCGGCCAGACCCATGATGAATTCCTGATTGAGGGCAAAGCTCACATAGCCATTCTTGTTGCCCGACGCATCCACAGTGGGCGTGACCCACCTGACGATACCTTCGAAGCGCTGACCGTTGGGGTTTTCCTCACCGGCGTAGGCCACCTGAGAAGGCATAAAGGTCTTCTTGCCCAGGGCCGTCTTGAGCGCATTGACTCGGGCCAGCAGCTCCTCAGAGGTAATACCCTCAGCGGCCCGGTCTATCAAAGGCAGAGTTTGGTTGATTACCTCCTGCATCAAGGCGTTCTCATCGGTTTGGTCGGCGGTCATGGCAGGTATGTCATTACTTACGACGCTACTCAATTTGTCAGCCAGTTTTATTGTGTCGTTGGTTTGAGGGCTGATGGCCTTGAGTGCGGTTATCTCGCCATTGATAGCACCTATAAGAATCTGCTTGGGTGTGTACATGCCTATATAGGACGTGGGCACATAAGCGCCAATTACATCCGAGACATAGATGTCGCCAGGAGCCAATTCGCTCAGTTCGGTTCCGTAGGTCTCGGCCTTGACATAGGTGTTTTCGCGCTGGGTAATATCTTTGAGTGACGGGTCCAGCGGGTAGCGTACCTTTGTTGTATCGGTAGCGGTGACCTTGATCTTTTCTTGGCCATCCAAGCCAATGTAGGTGATCTCATCATACATTGGCACACTCTTATAGGTGATACTATCGGGCGGTCGATGATTGAACGTCGCGCCGGTGACCACGTCGTTATTCTCAGAATTTGTGGAGACATCTTCAGTGGGATTGGTAGCGGGCAGGTCGGTGCGCTCCCAGGACATACCGTCTGAAGATAGCCCCCAGGTTCCCTGCTCAACCAATCGCCCGGTAAACGTGCTGATGAAGTCTTGGTAATTATCCTGACTGGGCTGTACGGTGGCCAGATAACGAATGTCGGCATCGCGCTGATAAAGGTAGTCGGCAACTTCTTGAGCCGCGTCGGTGGTGATACGTTCGATACTCTCGATAGCGCTACTGTTCAAAGCGATTGAAGAGTCCTCAATAGCCCGCTCGCTCAAAGCGTTGCCAAAAGAGGTTATCTGCCACCAGGCCAGGGCAGCCAGGATTATCAGTGGCAACACCTTAACGACAACAAAGATAGACACGAGCTTTGCTCGCAAACCCATGCCTAAACGATTGGTGAGGTTATCGAACCAAGCGTAAGTCCCTTGTCTTTTCTTTGCCATAGCTAGCTTTCCGTTTCTATCACCGTTTTGGGCAACCATTCATAAAGGATGTGCTGTAGAGTATTGAGATCAATGGGCTTAGGCAAAAAATCGTTAAAGCCGTTTTCTAAAAACATCTCTTTCATGCCAAAGACAACATTGGCAGTAAGAGCTATGATGGGGGTGTGGTAGTTGAGGTTCGATGCGTTTCTGATAAGCCTCGTGGTGTCAACTCCATCCAGACCGGGCATCATGTGGTCCATGAAAACCAAATCATAAAGCTTGTTGTTGGTGAGTTCCAGTGCCTCATCGCCGCTCAACGCCCGATCGGGCACAATTTCCATCGTGGAGAGCATCGCCTCGGCCACTGCCAGGTTGATGTCGATATCATCCACGACCAACACCTTGGCCTTAGGTGCTACGAAAGAGGGGATATCATCGTCGATAACGGCAGGGGTGACGGCTTCAGTCGCGACCAGAGGTATGGTGGCGGTAAAGGTCGAGCCCTGTTTATAAACGCTTTTGACCGTAAGGGTGCCGCCCATCAATTCGCATAGCTTTTTGGTAATGGCAAGGCCAAGACCCGTGCCAACCACCGAACGATTTTTGCGTACATCAAGTTGCTCAAAAGGTCTGAAGAGTCGGGCCACGTCGGCCTTGCGGATACCTACACCGGTATCGTTGATGACAAACTGTACCCAGATCCGATTGCTCACTTGGTTAGAATCGGTAGAGTCGGCCGGGGGATCCAGCTCGGTTGGCCGGTTCACCTGGCTCACCGAAAGACTGACACCGCCATTTGCAGTGTATTTAACCGCGTTTGACAGCAGGTTGGTCAGCACTTGGCGGAGCCGCAGTTCGTCACCAAAGACCACGAGCGGCACGTTTGTATCCAGCGTATAATCCATGGACAGGTCCTTAGAGGCGCACATGATCCGAAATATGGCATTGAGATTATCCAGCAGACTCTCCAGGTCATAGTCTGTCTCTACCAATTCCAGTTTACCCGCCTCGATTTTAGAGAAGTCTAAAATATCGTTGATAATTGAGAGCAGAGATCTGGATGACTGGGTGATGTCTTTGAGATATTTGAGTTGGATATCGGACAGCTCAGTGTGCGACAGCATCTCGGACATGCCGATGATTGCGTTCATTGGCGTGCGGATCTCATGGCTCATTGTGGCCAAGAAATCGGACTTTGCGGCGTTTGCGGCTTCGGCACGTTGCTTCTCGACGACGATGTCGGTCAGATCCACAAGCACAAACAACATGCCGGTCATATCGTTTTCGTCTGGATAGTTGGGGTCATCAACCGCGCTTATCTCCAAAGAATAGATGCGTTGCTGTAAGGTCTGAGAAAAGTCGATACTCAGTTCCAGGTTAATGGTGCCTTGATTTTTGCGAACCTCGGTGAGCGCTGCGGCAAACTGTTCGTAGTTCTTGTCGTCCAGGTAATCGTTGAACATAACAAGGACATTTTGTTTGCGCAGATAATCGGCATTTGGAACTCCTGTGGCTTTAACGAAAGCCTCGGTGGTTAGGATTATCTCGCCTTTGGCATTGGCCAAAAAGATGATACTGGGACAGTTCTTGAGCAGAATATCCACATAGATACGCTGTTTGGCATTGGACTCGGCCAGCGTCTTGGCCAAGGTATCTTTGGCATCGTAGCTGATGGTGACTTTGTCCAGAAAGGATTTATTCATACGAAGCTCGCGCTCGAGCTTAGCCACCTGGCGTTGTAGTTGAACCACTTCGTCGGCAGTCGGGCTGTCACTATTTTTCTTGAGTTGCGTCAAGAGTTAAGTCTCCGCCTTTCTGAGGTTTTTGTTCCCTGGAGGTTACTGTCTTTTTGAAGAACCCCCCTTGTTCCCTGAATGCCAGCCGATTGGCCAGCCAGGCTTCCTGGCGCAAACACCAGGCTAAATAGTGCAGATAATAAGGGCATTATTGTGAAAGCGATTGGTCGAAACATCATCTTTGATGTTTGTGGGGCAATACTCACCACCGGAATACGCCATCACAAACGGTACTCTTGAGCCAATCTGCTCTTGCGTCTGCTCCAGTTCCAGCAAGAACTCCGCTCCGAGTGCCATGGAACGAGCGATACAGGAATAAGCCAGCATCAAAGAGTGCTTTGGTTTATCGTCAAGTTGGGCCAGCGCATCGTCAACGGCCAGATGCGTGGTCTCCAAAGCGTCCTCTTTGTCAAAGGCGCCGACCGAAAGCTCAAGCCCTTCTGGTGCTGAGCCGTTAAGAATGACTTTGCCGTCGGGCAAAAGAGCTATGAACACGCGCGAGATCGGCGGCGTGCCATCGCCATAGTCAAGCAAAAACGGCATTGAGGACATCGCATAGCCATTCTCGGCAGCCTGCGCCAGACCCAAGTCAGCCAAATATTCGGCAATGGGGCGTTCGTTGACTGCCGCTAAAAACGAACCGGAACTTTCGGTTATCAGCACGGGGTCGCCGACAATCTTGTTGGGCGAGATATTAGCGGAATAAAAACGCGGCTCCACTCCCCAGATAAGGGTTAGCGCCATGCGGTCGTTGTAGTGCTTACCATTGTATATCGAGAAGCAATAACGAAAATCCTCGGTGTCGTCAACGGCCAAAGTGCCAAACACCGGAGCGTTCTGGCTGACCTGATTGAGTTTTTGCAGATAGTCATCGCCGCTGTTTTGCGGTATGAAGGGGCCATGGATTAAGATGAGGTCGGGCTTTTCATTCGTGCCGGCCACATTGGTTGCCTGGTGATACGTAGCCTCGACCTCAGACACCGGTTCTTGACTGAGCGACTCAGAAAGCGCGGTAGAAAATTTGACCTCATCACTCGTGAGGACCGTGATTATCAGTTCAAAACTCCCCAGTGTTCCCTGGCTGGCCTGCGCCGAAGTGATCGTGCCGACGATAGTGAACGGAAGAGCATCGCAAATAGCCGCGAGCACACCCGAGAGTGCGAACTCATAATGACAGACCACAATACCCAAAGAATGCGCTTTCAGGCTATCGAGCGGGATTTGCTCAACTATCTCGCTTACGGCCTGCTCGCTGTCGTCCACTTCGGATGTCGAGACAATATAAGTGTCGAACGTGCTCGAAGTACTGCTTGAAGTGCTACTCACGGTGCGCCTCCAGATTACATCGTTTGATTGTTAAGCTAACCCATAAGTTTACCACAACAGGATTGGCATGGCGCACATCAGTAATTGGCGTGATGCGGTACGGTGATGCGGCGCGTCGTATACCGTTCGAACTGTTTGAACCCGGGTGCAAAAGCGATTGCATCGAAGGTAGGCCAGGGTTATACCATATCGTCTTGACCCGGAGCCCGGACGGCCCCCAGCAGTTCATCACGTTGTTGGAGCAGTGTCGCCTCAAGACCGACCGGATAGCTGTGCGGATTGAGCAGTCGTTTAATCGAGGGGCTTAAACGCTCCAGATTTCTCAGTGTATTCTCGCGGGCCTTAAGGGCAGCAGGTGGCGGGCTTATCACCCGGCCTGCGCGTGCCAATGGTTGCAACACCTCGTCATGTTCAAGACCTCCGAGGTCTTTTTGACGTAGCGGATTGAATGGATCGGTGATAAGGTCTGTGTGGGGCGGGTTTTGCAGGTCGAATATCATGTCGCCCGCCATGAGGCCGTCTGTGTCAAAGTAGCGGCGGATAGCCAAAAGACCCGGTAGTGTTGACTTTTGGATCTGGTCCGATACCTTGATGACCGGCCGGAAATCAGGCTGGCCAGGTTCTCGAATGGCCGAGAGCTTATACACGCCACCCAGTGCCGGCTGGTTATAGGCGCAGGCCAGACGAGTTCCCACACCCCAGGCGTCAATGCGAGAGGTCTGTTCGGTCAAAAGCGAGGTGATGGTATTCTCATCAAGGTCGTTGGAAGCCACCACCTGCACATATTCCAGACCAGCGGCATCCAGCATTTCGCGGGCCTTGAGGGACAACCAGGCCAGATCGCCGGAGTCGATGCGCACAGAACCCAACTGCTGGCCGCGCTGCTGCATCTCGTGACCTACGATGATGGCATTTTTGATGCCACCGATGGTGTCATAGGTATCGACAAGGAGCGTCGGCCTCTGAGGAAAGACCTCGACAAATCTCCTAAAGGCTTCAAGCTCGCTGGCGGCAGCCATGACCCAGGCGTGAGAGTGGGTGCCGCTCACCGGCAGGTCGTAGAGTTTGGCTGCCAGGATGTTAGACGTCGAAGCGCAGCCGCCGACTATCGCTGCTCTGGATGCCGAGACAGCGCCGTCAAGACCCTGTGCGCGGCGCGCGCCAAACTCAGCTACCGGGCCGGAGGCGGCCATGCAGATACGAGCGGCCTTCGTGGCTATCAGGGTCTCAAAATTAAGCGCGTTGAGCAGGGCGGTCTCTAACAGCAGGCACTGGCAAAACGGCCCGGTCACTCTGAGGATGGGCTCGTGCGCAAAGACGGCTGTACCCTCAGAAACACAGTCGATATCCACGCTGAGTGTGATATCTGCCAGAGCTTGCAAGAATTCTGGCGAGAAAAGCTTGCCGTCAGAGGTGGCCGGGAGCGTTGCCAGATAATCGATGTCGTCTTGTTCAATCTTGAAGTCGGCAACTATCTCTGCTACTCGGGCAGCACCGCAGGCGATAGCATAGCCACCATTAAAGGGGTTGTCTCTAAAATGCAGATAGAAGCTGGCTTCGAGCTTGTCCTGTCCATGCGTCCAGGCCGCCTGAGCCATTGTGAGTTCGTAGAGATCGGTAAACAGCGCTGGATTATTTCGCATGGTATCGTGCGATCCGGTTCTCACTGTGGGGACTGTCCGGATTGTTCCGAGCCGCCTGGGCCCTTTGGAGCGCTTTGATTACCCGGAGTGTTCAGGTTGTTCGAGGTTGAATCGGCTGGCTTCACGGGCGAATCGGCCGGTCCGTCTGCGCTGCGTCGCCGACGACGGCGGGCAGGAACGCTGTTCAGCCTGATTACATTGTCGTCTGGTCGGGACGTGTGCTTTCGGCTTTGTTCTGTCGGAACCGAGCGTGTTGAGACCGAATGTCTTCCCTCGTTGCCCTGAGTCGATTTGCTGGCCTGTCCTTGCTCGTCTGGTCTCTGATCATGATGAATGGCCTGTTGCCCACCACCGCTGTGGCGCGCACTACGCTGCCGGACTTTTCTTTCGCTTTTGGCCCTGGAGTCAGAATTACCGCCTGTTGAGGAGCCGTCATTGCCTCGCGCCGATGTACTTATCGATGGAGGTGCCGAGGCGCTTTTGGCCGGATGACTGCGCCGCTTCCTGAGTCCCGAGGAGTGTTGTCCGGGGCGCGGTCTGGACGCGCCGACCGACGCAGCATGTTTTGCTCCCGGACCGGTCGTTGTGGGAATGAGCTTCCCTTTCCTGTTAATCTTGGCAGTCTCGGTCTTGTCAGCCTGCCTGTTGGTATGTCGAGCAGGTTCATTGTCTGCAAGAGAACGGTTATCGGCAGTACGGTCCCGACGACGGCGCGGATGTCTGGAAGGCACAGGCTCGTCGGCTTGCGTTGCATGCGTCAGCAGGTCCTTGTCCGATGATGATTCCAGCTGTTGCTGCAGCGAACTCAGCGCCAACAGAATCGACGGTGCCGCGCATCGCTCGATGGTCTCATGACTAACGCTGCACGTGGTGCAATTCTCGCCATTTTTTTGACATTCTATCTCGGCCAGGGGCACATTGATGCGTTTACCGTCCTCCAAGCGTAGTTCCATGGATTCACGGGGTGTGTTTGAGCCGGTGATAGTGGCTTTGCCCAGCGGAGTGTTAACGATAGTCCCTCTTTTGAGGGCTCGTTTGTTAAAGTCCTTATAGGCTTCAAATTCGTAGCGCAGGCAGCACATCAGACGACCGCAGACGCCAGAAATCTTCGTTTGATTGAGCGGCAGATCCTGTTCTTTGGCCATGCGGATAGATACCGGCTGGAAGTCACCGCCAAAGCGGCAACAGCAGAGCTCTTCTCCACAATGAGCCAAACCGCCCAATTCACGTGCCTCGTCGCGCGCGCCGATTTGACGCATGTCTATACGCACATGAAAGTGCGAGGAAAGCTCGCGCACCAACTCTCTAAAGTCCACACGTTCCTCGCTGGAGAAGAAGAACACGGCTCTGTCGCCAGAGAACAGGAACTGTACCTCGACAGGCTTGACGTTCAGTTTGTATTTATCAATGAGCTCTCGATAAAAAGGCATGGCTTCTCGCCCTTTGGCATCCAAGGCATCTATGTGGTCGTAGTCCAAGTCGGTGAGTAGGCGCAGGATTGGCCTTAGGGGGGACTTGAGTTTCTTTAACTGGGTGTTGGTAACTTCGAAGGCACCGTCTGCTACCAAGCCCACTTCTCGGCCGCGTTCGGTCTCTACCAATACATGGTCACCGGAATTATATGTTGCGCCTTGGGGGTCGAACCAAAAATGTTTGGGATTAAATCTGAACTTGACTGCTGCTACCTGGGGCATCTATATAAGTTCCTCTCTGATGGCAAAGAACATGACCTCCAAAGCCAACTGTGGATTAACATTATACTGGATTAGCCGTTGAGCCTCCTGTGTGGCTTCCAGTGCCCGGGCACAGTTATCCAATTCGACGCGAGCAGCGATGCGCTCTATATTGGAATGGAAGTCGGTGTTGATTATCTGTGGGGTATCCCGGGGAGAAACGCTCTGGGGAGAAGCCGCCTCGTAAACCTTTATGAGCATAATGTCCCTGAGCCAACTACGGGCGACCTCCAGCGTCTCACCAATGGTCTGGTGCTCGCGGTTGGACAGTTCGCGGCGCTGTTGTTGCTCCAAACGCCCCAGCGCTCCTTTGCCCAGGTAGTCTTCAGAGAGCTTAAGCTGGTTTTTCTGTTCCAGTATTACAACGTCCAACGGTGCTTTCATCGCTACCAACAGGTTCTTGACCGCTTCCAGGAGATCCGCATCGTCGGCGTGTGGTAGGCGCTCCAGTGCTTCGATGGTGGCGACCCGTAGGTCCCGACGCTCTTGTGAGCGCCAGAATTGCTCGGCAAAAAGCAGCGAGCCGCCAGTTGCGGCCAGCGCTATCCGTGCTTCGACTGTGGTGGCACCCGTATTTTGGGAGATAGTGGACAGCGCCTCGCTTTCTGGTATCCGCCTGAACGCCAGCACCTGACAGCGCGACAACAGCGTGTCTTTGAGGGCACTTTGCGTCCTGGCCAAAATGATGAAGAAGGTACCCGGTGGCGGCTCTTCAAGTGTCTTAAGCAGGGAATTTGCGGCGGAATCTGCCAGCAGATCGCCCCTTGTCAGCAGATAGACTTTACGTCTGGCTCGTATTGGCGCTAGCATACTATCTCTTATGAGTTCCTGAATCTGCTGCATAAGGTATCCCGCCGCCCCTAACGGCTCCACAACATGGAAGTCGGGATGTGTTCTGCGGATGACTCGCTTACAGCTCTCGCAGCTGTCCGCTCCACCGTTTGGGCAGAGCAGGGCCTGGGCGAGGGCTGTGGCCGCAGCGGTCTTGCCTGAGCCCAACGGTCCTACGAAGGCATAGGCGTGATGCGGCTTGTCGCTGGTGATAACGGCGCTGAGAAAACGAGCTGCAATATCTTGGCCCACCAGCTCATCAAAGGGCGCGACTATCCCGGTATGCGCGGTATGCCCGACAGCGCTCATCGCAATTCCTTAACGGCGACCAGAAGCTCTGGGGTAGCTGCAATGTGTCCGGCAGCGCTCATCGCAATTCCTTGACGGTGGCTAGAAGTTCTGGGGTGATCGTGAACTCCCGTGCCCGAGGCGAGCTGAACAGGTCCTTCAGTTGGGCAAACACCAAAGTGGCGGTGTCTTGCTTGCGTGCCTGGCAAGGGACACGACGTATGCGCTCAGGATGTCGGTCGGCCAGTATCTCAAAGCCTCTGTGGACCTTATGATGAAAGTCCAAGCCCTCAGATTCCAAACGGTCGGATCCGTTTTGGGTGGCTTTAAGCAAACCCTGACCAACATCCTGCTCCAGGAGAATGGTGCGGTCGGGGAGAAGCCCACTTGCGCCGAGGGTATTAGCGGCTTCTACGACATCAAGCGGTAAGCCTCGGGCAAAGGACTGATAGGCGACGGTAGAATCCAGGAAACGGTCGCAGAGCACAACCTTACCCTGCTGCAGCGCCGGTCGGATGACCTCATCTACTAACTGAGCCCGTGCCGCCTCATATAACAAGAGCTCGCAGAGCGCATTCATGTCGGTGTTAGAGGCATCAAGCAGTATCTGCCTGACCTGCTCGCCAATGTAGGTACCACCCGGCTCACGAAAACATACAGCCTCGTAGCCGGCATACTCCAAGCGGGCCTGCAGCAGCCTTATCTGGGTTGACTTGCCTACACCCTCCCCACCTTCGAAGGTGACAAGAACACCAGAATTGTTTGGGTGTTGACAAACAGACTGGGTAGGCTGGATGAGTTGAACCGGCTGGGGCTGGATGGGCTGGGCCGGTTGGGGGTTGGTAGCACAGGCATCGGCGGACAAGAGGCTCTTCGCCCTGCTCGTATCGTCGCCTCCTGGGGGGTTGGTAGTATGGGTGTCCGTAGACGAGAGGGCCCAGTTACTTGCACGACGCCGACATTGACTGTGGTTGTCGGCACAGGTGCTCGCGTACGGGAAGGTCTGCCCGCGGCTATCTATACCCACGAAAGCCGGCAACCCTGTAAGGGTCAGTCGACGCAGGGCCTCCGGACCAAGGTCCTCCCAGGCTATCAGTTCGCTGTGGCTTACAAAGCTGGCCAGATAGGCAGCCGCTCCGCCAACCGCCACAAGGTAGACGCTGCCGGTTTGAGCGCAGGCCCGCGCGACATCCACACTGCGGCGACCTTTTCCCAGTGTGAGATTGATGCCGTGTTCATAAAGTGTGGGAGCCGCAAAATCCATACGGGACGCGGTGGTGGGTCCGATGGCAGCGAAGGGGCGTCCCTGTGTTGGCTGGGTCGGTCCTGCGTAGAACAAAGCCTGGCCAGCCAGGTCATAGGGCAGTACGCCGTGTTCGTCAAGGTAGCGCAATGCGCGCTCATGACCAGCGTCGCGCATGGTATAGATACTGCCAAACAGGCGTACCTCCTGGCCAGGCTCAAGCTGCGCCAGATCATGTTTGCTGGCGGGCAGGTTTATGTCGATAACGGTACTCATCGCAGTGTTTACGAACACAGTGTACCATCTTTGCGGCTCACACCAAAATCTCGCTTGACAGCAAACATTTGTTCGTATAGGATAAGTCGAACAAATGTTCTAAAAGAGGTTGGGAGAAGCCCATGGAACTGCTGGACAAGCTGACGATTCTGGCCGATGCCGCAAAATACGACGTGGCCTGCACTTCGTGCGGCGTCAATCGTAAGGCTGTAAAGGGGCAGCTGGGCACTACCATGAGCGTGGGCATCTGCCACACCTTCAGTGCCGACGGCCGCTGCGTTACCCTGCTCAAAGTTCTGCTCTCCAATGTCTGTAGCTACGATTGCGCGTACTGTGTTAATCGACGAAGCAACGACATCCCCCGGGCCACTTTTGAACCTCACGAGCTAGCCGCACTGACCATCGGTTTTTATCGGCGCAATTACATCGAGGGCCTGTTTTTGTCCTCTGGTGTTTTGCGCAATCCCGACTACACCACCGAGCGGATGTGCGAGGCTATCAACATTCTGCGCGAGGAATACGGCTTTAGAGGCTATATCCACGCCAAGGCCATCCCTGGCACCTCCGAGGAGTTGTTGGTACGGCTGGGCGTGCTGGTCGACCGCCTGAGCTTGAACATCGAGTTTCCCTCGGAGCAGAGCTTAAAATTGCTGGCACCGGGCAAAGCCGCGCACAATATCCTTGAGCCCATGCGTTTTGTGCGCGACGGCATCAAGGCCAACTACCAGGATAAGCGTCTGAGTACGGTGCGTCGCACCCGTTTTGCGCCGGCAGGGCAAAGCACGCAGATGATCATCGGAGCCTCGCCGGAAAGCGACTATCAGATACTCAAACTGGCGGCCAGCCTCTATAAGACGCTCGAGATGCGCCGCGTGTTCTTCAGCGCGTATATTCCTATCAACGAAAACCCGCTGCTGCCCAATTTGAGTGAGGCACCGCTTCTGCGCGAACATCGCCTGTATCAGGCTGATTGGTTGATGCGCTTCTACGGATTTGACGTATCCGAGGTCATAGACGAACAGCATCCGTTCCTCGACCCGCTGCTTGATCCTAAGGCCAATTGGGCACTCAATCACATTGACGAATTCCCCATGGAGATCAACCGTGCTCCTTACGAATTGCTGCTGCGTATCCCCGGCGTTGGTGTGCGTGGCGCCCAGCGTATCCAGATGGCCCGTCGCGAACGCTGTCTGCGTTTTGAGGACCTCAAGCGCCTCAACGTCACGCTTAAGCGCGCCCAGTACTTTATCACCTGTAATGGGGTCTCGGCGCCCGGTGTCATCTTTGACCCGCTCACTATCCACCGCGAACTCACCACCAGCGCTCGCATGCGCTTGGGCAAAGGCGTACTGGATGGTCAACTTTCGCTGTTCGGTCCATCATCCGCACAGTCACCAGCGGCAAACTTTTCACCGGGCCTTTACGCCGCGGAGCACGACGGGGTGCTGTCGGCAAAGCCAAGGGTACCGGGAGGCATTGAGGATAAACGCATAGAGTGCTGGGATGGAGGCTACCAGAGTCATATATGACATGAGTACAATCAGCACAAAGACTACGAGTATCATGGGCGTACGGAAAAACCCAGATGAATCCACCTCGGCTACAGGAGCGGTTGTCGTTGAGCCTGCGCTGGACGGCATCAGCCTGGTCTATCTCTATGACGCTAGTCTGGAGGGGCTGCTAACGGCAGTATTCGTAGCCTTCGAGCGCAAGGAATGTCCTGTCAATCTAACGACCGAGCACAACCTGCAGCACAGCCTGATGTGCTCCTATGTGCCTGTTGCTACAGATTTACACAAGGCCGCGCGCGTTAAGGATGGCATTATAGACAAACTCGGTGTTCAAACCTACGAGGAGGTCAAGCGCGTATTTCTCTCCGATAACCCCAAAAAAGGCGGAGAAATACTACGCTTTTTGCAGTACGCGTTCAAGCGGGGCATGTGGTCCGGCACCCATCTGGCCCACCCTGTGGTGGATGCTTTTAGGGCAACGCTCAAGCAGGTAGAGAGCGAGGCCCACTATATGTTGCAGTTCGTGCGCTTTGCCCATCTGCAAAGCGGCCTCTACTTCTCTCGCATCGAGCCCAAGGCCAACGTGGTCCCCCTGATTATGAATCATTTTGCCGCCCGTTTTAACATTCAACCTTTTGTGATCTTAGATACCTGTCATAGGATTGCCGGCGTGTTTGACACCACGCGCTGGTGGTTGGTAGATGCCGGTCAGATTCTAAGCGGTGAGCAGGCAGAGGCAGGCGGACCGCCCTTAGAAAACGACCCGAGCGGCCTTGTGTCGGCACGTGGCCTGCCGGCATGTAACCTGGCACCAGAGGCGGGTCGTGGTGGAGGTGTCGGCAAGGGGGCAGATACCTACCGCGAGCCTGCGGGTGCCCACCAATCTGTGAGCGACGGGATTGCGGCAGCCCTTGATGTGTCTGCGGCTTGGGACAACTCGGCAGAGGAAGACGAATTCCAAGCGCTTTGGCAGACCTTCTTCGACACCATCGCCATCGAAGAGCGACGCAACCCCACCTGTCAGCGTAATTTCATGCCCAAGCGCTTTTGGGGCGATCTGTGTGAGCAGGTGCCTCCCGAGCTGCGCAAAGCCAGGCCCAAGACGACGACCCCCACACAGGCATCCCGCTACAACCGTCTTGTAATCGGCACTACAACCACACCAGACCCAGGGTTGCTCTAAAGACATAATGAGGACTGTTCCCATTATGTCCCATACTCCTTGTCCTTCAAGAAGGTCACAGAGACCACCCACATCAGCGACTTGATGTCTTTGGCCGATTATCTGCGTGGCGATACGTGGATTTGAATTGTGGGGCGCAATAGGTTTATAATACCTAAGCAATCGTATAAACAAGGCGTAGCTGTGTAAAACAGTGCGCGACAAACGGCCAGATGTTCACCATGAACCGAACCCTAAACGTAGCCTGGAACATCTCCGCTATAGAGATATACAGGAGAGATATAGAGCAATGAGACATCAAAGCGCAACAAGTGCCAAGCCGTCCGTGTCCTTTGAATCGCTCAGGGTTTTACTGATGTTCTTGCTGGCTGCGGCCCTGATTCTATCCTTGAGCCCGCTGCTACAAGCTCACGCCGCCCCCACCTCTGCTCAGGTACAAGCTCAAGCAGACGAAGCCTCAGCTAAGCTGGCTGCTATGGAAGCAGAGATGGAACAGTTTTGGGCAGACTACACTGCAGCCGTTAACGCTCATGACAGTGCGCTGGAGTCCATGAACGAAGC
>JAITDU010000013.1 GCA_031282405.1 Coriobacteriales bacterium
CCCCCCCCACACGGCGTAATGTGTGACTTCATTTCTTCCCTCTCCAATCTTTGTTTTCGTGCTTCCTACAGACGTGTGGTGCTTTTGACAGTGCTTATGGTACCACAACTTTGTGCTCAAGAAAAAGCAGGTAAGGTGATGTGCAAGGATGTTTCGACTGTTTTTTATTTTGAAGCATTATGTGCGACTGGCACACAGCTGCGCTCCTCCAAGCGACGAAACTCCTCTGGCTTTTGTTGTAACAAGTTAAGCGCCTTGGGGGCGCGGAAGTCAATCAAACGGGTGGTGTTCAATCCTGCAAATGACCGACTGAAACCTCTGCAAATAACCGATTGAAACTCCTGCAAATGACCGACTGAAATGCTTGCAAACAACCGACTCTAGTGTTACCATTGAAGCATGAGGTACCTTGCGAGACATATAGACAAGCTGATTCCAAAGCAGCTGGGAGCAATGGGCGCTCTGCTTATCAGGGGGCCAAAGGGATGTGGTAAGACAGAGACGGCACGCAATTTTGCCAAAAGCGAAATTATAGTCGATGACAGCGTCGCAATCAAAAACGCTATGATCAGCGATCCTCGGGTGCTTCTTGCTGGCGACACTCCAAAGCTCATCGACGAATGGCAAAACCAAAAAGAACTGTGGAACACTGTGCGCCACGAGGTCGACAGGCGAAGAGCCAAGGGTCAGTTCATACTGACAGGCTCGGCGAACCCTCCAGACGATGTAAACCTTCACTCTGGACAAAACAGGTTTGGCATCATCAACATGCGCACGATGACGTGGGCAGAGATGGGGTACTCGACAGGCGAGGTGACGCTCAAAGACGTCTTGAGCGACAAGAAAGTAGCGTCTGCACTGATTGAACCCGACCTGGCACAACTCGCCAAACGAATGGTCATAGGCGGCTGGCCGGGTAATATATCTCTTAGCGAGAAATACGCGACAATTGCGAACGACAACGCGTTCGAGCTTTTGTGCGAAGTGGACATCAATCGGGTGGACGGCGTTCATAGAGACCCGCTCAAAGTGAGGCAACTTGTCCGCTCGCTGGCGCGAAACGTCTCGACAGAAGCAAGCTACAATACAATAAGAAACGATGTGTGGGGGGTGCAGCCCGGCCTTTCCACCGATACAGTGAGCAACTACCTTCGGGCTTTGGAGCGTCTGATGGTGGTGGAGAACCTGCCTGCTTGGAGTACGCACATTCGTT
The DNA here is from genome assembly GCA_031282405.1 of Coriobacteriales bacterium. Taxonomy (GTDB): domain Bacteria; phylum Actinomycetota; class Coriobacteriia; order Coriobacteriales; family UBA8131; genus JAITDU01. The sequence continues at coordinate 1,214 of JAITDU010000013.1, forward strand.
CCAAGGCCCGCCTGCGATCGACACCAAGGCGCCATTTAGCCGACACCGGACTTGCTTGCTCTGCTTTGGAACTGTCCTCAGACAAGCTCCTCGCTGACCTAGAATACCTGGGCCTGTTGTTCGAGTCGCTGGTCGTTCATGACCTGAGAATACTTGCGGAGACGATGGGCGCAAAGTTGTACCATTATCGAGACTCCAGCGGAATCGAGGTAGACGCGATTATTGAGTTTCGCAATGGGAACTGGGGGGCCTTCGAAATCAAACTGGGCAGTGGCGCAGAGGACTCTGCCGCAAAGTCCCTACTGTCCTTTGCGGAAAACATCGATGATTCAAGGGTTCCAAAGCCACTCGCGCTTTCCGTCATAACTGGCGACGGCTTTGCCCACCGCAGAGATGACGGCGTATCAGTGGTGCCGTTCCCAACTTTAACTCGCTAAACCCCTGTGGACAATGTGTAGACAGGCCATGTGTTGACATGTCGACAGGGGCTAACAGTGTTCTCTGTCTACATCCAATGACAGGGCTTGTGATAGCACATTGTCTATCGTTTTCTTGCCACAAAGATCAGGAACAAGGTAGCCACAATCATCAGGCCGGCCATGGCCAGGAAGGCTTGATTGTAATTAAGGGAGAGGAGCAAAAAGCCAAACACCGTCGGGCCACATGCCGAACCGCCGTCGAGAAAGAGGAAGAAAGTGTTATTTGCCAGGCCAAGGCGCTCCCTGGGAGTCTGTTTGGCCACCTGAGCAAAAGCGGCGGTCTGCAAAGCGCCGATGCCGATCGAGGCCAGGCCAGCGCTGACGAGCAGACCAACGATACCATGCGTAAAAGCGAGCAGTGCAAAAGCCAAAGTAAGGATAATGCTGGCCGGAACTGCCACGAAGGACATCCCCTTCTTGTCAAAAAGCGAGCCCACCAGCGGACGTGTGGCGATCATGCAGATCGAGTAAGCGACAAAGAACACCGTGGCGACTTCTGGCACGCCAAGCCACTCGCAGAACTTCTGGCAAAATGATATCAGCGAGCCGACCGCGAACCAGCATAGGCTGATCATCACACCGAGCCTTACCGACTTTCCATCAAAGAAGCTGCGCAGCGAGAAGCCGCGCGCACTTACTGCGGCTTTTCCACCTTTATCATGCGGTTCCAGTCTAAGGGCAAAGATGATGATTCCAGCAATGACAAACAGGACGAGGCAGGCGTAGAAGGTAAGGTAGTGGTTGCCGGATGCGGCGAAGGTCAGACCGAGCATCGGCCCGATCCCGGCTGCAATTGGCGGCCCGAGCGAGTGATAGGCCATGCCGCGGCCAATAACATCTCTATCCAGCATTTGACCAACGATGGTGGGCGCTGCTGTGGTCAGTATCCCAAAGCCAAGGCCATGGATGAACCTGACCACGCATAACAGGTTAGCGTCGGGGACGAAGACGTAGGCAGCACAGGCGGCAAAGTCCAAGGCCAGGCCGGTCAGAAGGGCAAACCTGTTTCCCATGAGCATCAAGAGCTTGCCGGCAAAAAAGCGGCTTGCCAGGGCACCGACGATGAACATGCCAAAGACGATGCCGCCCACGGCGCTATCGGCGTCGAAGGTGTCCATCGTAAAGCCCACAATCATCGCGCCGACCATCCAATAATTGAGCGCGTTTATCAGATTGACGACGGAGATGCCGACGAAGCGGGCAGTAAAGATCTTTGGGGATCTGCGCACGATGTAGAATTATAGTCGCAGTGTTGCGGATTGTCTATTGTACTTGGAAAAGTTTGCTCTGAACGTAGACACTAGGATTGCAGCGCTGGCTGATCTCACAAAGCTTATGGCTTCGCACATTAGCATATTAGCTCGCAGCATCTGCAACCGCCGGCTTGCCCGGGCCACTTTCATGTTGAGCGGCTATACGACGGTTCAGGCGTCGCCACTCAAGCATGATCATGCCACCGGAGGTGATGATCGAGAACAAGTCAGCGATAGGATAGGCATAATACAGCGATTCAAGCGGCGTGATAGCTGCGGTGATGTTGGCAATCACCAGCGGCAAAAAGTACAAGAGCGGTATCAGGTACAGCAGCTGACGAGTGAGCGAGACAAACATCGATTTGAGTGGTTGGCCCGTGGATTGGAAATAGCCGGATACCAACACCTGCAAGCCGATGAGCGGCATAAAGAACATCTGCACCTGGGTTGCTTTGATCGTAAAATCATAGAGTTCGGCCTCTACGCCAAAGGCGGCGACAATCGGCTGTGGGAACAGATGCACCAAAAGCCAGAAAAAGACACCGAAGGCGACCATCCAGATCAAAGTAATGACAAAGGTCCGTTTAACCCGGGCAAAAAGTTGGGCGCCATAGTTGTAACCAAATATCGGCTGCACCGCAATCGAAGTACCTAATATGGGGAAAAACGAAAACATCGCGATGCGCTGCACAACGCCGATGGCCGCAAGCGCGCCAGAAGAGCCAATGGGCTCGGTCGCACCGTAGATCACCAATTGGTTGTTGAGGATCAGATTGATGATGACAAAGGCCAGTTGCAGGAAAAACGGTGCCGAACCCAAGGCACAGATGTTGACCATCAGGCGTGGGTTGACTTTGAAAAAACGGCGGCGCAATTTGAACGGTGCTTTTTTTGAGGCCGTAAAATAATAGAATATCGTGGCGGCGCTTACCCCTTGACCAATAATTGTAGCCCAGGCCGAGCCGGCAATACCAAACTCCAGAACCATGACAAACAGATAGTTGAGCACCGTACACACCAAAACGCCAATGACCATCGTATACAAAGCGCGGTTGGGGTCCCCGGCGGTACGCATGAAATTATTAAAGCCCATGCCAAAGAACTGCAGGATGAATCCCCATGAAATGATGCTGACAAAGACGTGAGCAGAGCCGTGAACCTCCTCGGTTGAGCCCGACAGGTGCAAGACCGGATCCATGAACAATTGAATGGCTATAGTCGAGAGCGCCGCCAGAGCCAGAGCCAGGATGAACGTATTGCCCATCACCCGCTCGGCAGCCTCGCGCTTACCCTCACCCAGCTTGATAGCAGCCAGAGCGTTACCACCGGCACCCACGAGTATCGACACAGCCATGGACATGATCATCACAGGTGTGGCGACTGTGGCGGTAGCCAAGCCGACCTCGCCCAACTTGAGCCCCAGGAATACCGAGTCGATGATGTTATAGAAGCCATTGACCAACATGCCGATAATCGAGGGAATGGCAAACTCTAGGATCAGTCGACCCAGCTTGTCGGTACCCATACGATCGACCTGATCGTGCTTCTTGGCATATTGGATGCCGTGTTTGGATACCGGTTCATCTGGAGTATAATCCTCGTCCTCACGCAAATCCACCTGAAGCTCCGGGTCGACCTCGCAGTGCGCGTCGCTGAGCAGCGGTGGGGTGTGTGCTTCTGTGGGCAGGGGCTTATCCGACTGGGTTGGCATCGTCGTTCATTCCTCTATTCTCGTAAACCTTGATTGTAACGCAAAGTTACCTCTCCGCTGCTTATCGGCACAACCCTGCCGTCTGCGTCGCGCAGTAACAGCCGTGCGTGTTCGTCCACGCCCATAACCACACCGTTTGCCTGTAACCTGCCGCTTATGTCACTTACCTTGACCGAACGGGCAACAAGGTCAAGGTGGGCGTTATACTCATCTCGAAACGACGCGAAGCGGTAGTTGTGCCGCTCCCATTTATACCAATATACTAATATATTAGTAATAACTACACCTGCCAGTTGTTCCAAATTAATTGGACGGCTACAAAAGTTGGCGAGAAAAGCAGGGTTATACGTCTGGTCATCTGTGTCTGCGGGCCGCCTGTCAAACGGCTCAACGTTAACGCCTACTCCGCAGATAACCAGTGCCTTATCGTCAACAACAAAGCACTCTATGAGGATGCCGGCCAGCTTTCCCTTCTCGCAAACCACGTCATTGGGCCACTTGATGCGCAGCTGTTCCTCAGGAGCTCTGCCGGTAGACACAGACTTACCAGGGTGCCCAACCGCAAGGTCGCTTTCGACCCAGCGTGCAAGAGCGTCCCTCACGGCTAATGCCACAAGTGGGCTGGCTTGTGCCAGCGGGCTGGCCTGAGCCTGTGTGTTTGCGTCCGGCGGCATGCTCAGAGCAAGCGAAAGGTACAGACTGCCTCTGGGCGAAGACCAGTGCCGACCCAAGCGGCCTTGTCCCGCTGTTTGTACAGATGCCATCACCGCTAACGGTAAATCGGGCTGAATCACCCGCTGGTCGATATTACGCACGGAGCAGGAGTCAAGATCTTGGCTCAGGCGGCGACGCAATTCCGTATTTGTGGAATCGACTTCGTCGAGTACGATCAGATTATAGATACCACCCGTTGAAGCGCCACGAACATCCGCTGGTTCAAACCTAGACGACAAACTCACTAGGTCGCAGGTTCCAGAAAGTCCGCCAATCTTTCCAACAAGGCGTTAGTCTCATCGATGAGGTGCTGGTTGTTGGCTACGATGAAGTCGGTGTTGCCGTCCTTGCCGGCCAATTCCAACTCTTTGGCCAAATCGCCGATATGATTGGCCTGGATACCATAACTGGCACCTTTCAGGCCGTGGACCGTGGTTATATAATCCTGCAGCCCTGCCTCGGAAAACGCGGCCAACGCGTTTAGCAGATCCGGAGCGCTACGCAAATAGGTAGCCAGGATGCGATTGTATATCTTCTCCATCTGGTACTGGGCCAGACCGGCCTCGTAATTAATGCCCTCAATGGGCGTCTGAGCTGTCATGCTTACCACCTGAATTCTTGAGTTATGCGGTCACCCTGCTTGCTGCCACAAGAGCGCTCTTCTGAAGAAAAGCGCAACTGGTTTGGCAAAGCAGAAGTGATAACTTTTTTTGCTGTGGCGCTATTTTACCGTAAGGCTGGACTGTTGTTGAGGGAAATCGGGTGTTTGGCAGCGACGACAGAGTGGTGGCGTTGTAACAGCAGACCGGATCACCATGAAACGGCGGCGGAGTAACAGCTGGACAACGCCGGCCATCTGACATACAATCCTTGAACCTAAGCTGGGGCATCGTCTAATGGTAGGACAGCGGTTTTTGGTGCCACTAGTGGGGGTTCGACTCCCTCTGCCCCAGCCAAGAAGCTATGGCATGGCTTGACAATGTGACGGGTTCGATTCTTTGCTGACTTATAATGTTGGGGAGGCGAACCCCGAGAGGGATTTTCGCGTCAAGAAACGCGCCGGTGGCGCGTTTTAGCGAAAATGGCCGAGCGCCTGCGCGAAGGCCCACAAGCGCAAGCGCAGCGAAGCGGTTGTTCGACTCCCTCTGCCCCAGCCAAAACATCCTTGCACTATGTCCTTGTGCAGAGATTAGCAGTTGAGCAAAGCGAACCGGAGAGGCACACTATTAAAACCGTTTTCTTCGATATGGATGATGTGCTGGTCGACTACAGCGGCGGCTATAAACTGGTTGCTCGCGAGGAGCTTGATGCGGCCAAGGGTAAGCTCAAAGATATTCCCGGCATTTTTGCCCGACTCAACCCCCTGCCCGGTGCCCTTACGGCCGTCGAGACGCTCTCCAAACACTACGAATGCCACGTCTTGTCCACCGCTCCCTGGGAAAACCCCACTTCTTGGACCGACAAGGTCAATTGGATATTCCGTTACTTTGGTTCGGACACGCAAAGTCCTTTTTACAAGCGCATCAACCTCACTCACGATAAGGGGATGTTCTCGGGCGACTATCTGATAGACGACCGTAGCAAGCACGGCGTATTGCTCTTCAGCGGAGAGTGGATAGAATTCGGCAGCGCGCGCTTTCCCGACTGGGATGCCGTATTGGCCTATTTACTCGACCCCACCAAGCTCGTATAACGAGACGAAATCTGTCGGGATGCATCTCCGACACGTCGCCTGCTTAATCCTGCCAAGCTCATAGAGCAGGATAACGGACAAATGAGTTCGTGTTTTTTGTCCGTGATTGGGCTTCTTCGAATTGTCCCTCCCCTCACTGCGCACTAAAACATGGTAAACTTATAGGTAAAGTATAATTACTGAGCATTCTTGAAGCACTTTATGCGTGTTCTTGAAGCGCTCCCTGATCGTCACCGAGCGACTGTATCGCACCTGCATGTACCACAAAGCGCCTTCCGATCACTCCAGGGCCTCCGCAGTCGCACTACAGCGATAACCCAAAGGAGTCATCATCTGCCAGTTGTTCGCCCTTAGTTCGACACATAGCGTCCCGGCCAATGATCTCGTGCGCGAATTCTTTACGCATGCCGACGAAAACCCTCATGGCTGGGGTCTGGCCGATTTCTCCACGCGTGAACCTGCGTTGATTCGCACCGCACAATCGGCTTTAGAGAGCGAGCGGGCCCAACAACTGCTCGATAAGCCGCTTGCGCTCAGCAATGCGCTGGTGCATATCCGCAACGCCACGGTAGGCCCGGTTGAAGATGACAACTGTCATCCGTTCATGGCTCTGGACACCAGTGGCCGACGCTGGACGCTGATCCACAAGGGAACAGTGTTCGATTATTCTCCCTTGAATCCCTATTTTTCAATCCAGGTAGGCTCAACAGATAGCGAACGCATCTTGCTGTATCTGATTGACCGGCTTAATCTGGCAATTACACAAAAGGGCGCGCCCTTGGAGGGAGAGGAGCGCTTTGCGCTCTTTGCCCACGTCTGTCGCGACATCTCTCCGGGTGCCTGTCTTAATCTGATTGTATTCGATTCCGACGAGTTCTTTATCCACACTAACTATAAAGACGCAATCCGAGTACTGGCAGGCAAGGGCATTGCCCTCTTTTGTACTTCTGCGCTGCAAGCGGCCGCGCACATGCTGCCGGAACAGAAATGGATGGATGTACCGCTGTGCACCGCGTTTTCATACAAGGGCGGAGTGCGGATACGCTCTGGACGGCCGCACTCCTATGAATACTTTGATAATGAAGAAGACACGCGTTTTCTCTACCAGGATTACGCCGGCCTTTAACGACACGAAGGGGGTGACACATGCTGACAAGGCAACAGGTTTTGGATCTGCTCAAACAGCAATTCATCGATCCAACAAAACCTCAACGCGAGCATTTTGCCGGCATTGAGATGGAATTTCCACTCGTCAATCTTGCGGGCAGCCGGGTGGACTTTACCGTTATCCATAGCCTGACCGACCATTTCATGCGCGAATTTGATTTTGAGCGCGTAGCTCTGGATAATCACGGCAATACATTTAGTGTTCGCTGTCCTAAAACTGCAGACATCCTTTCATACGATTGTTCCTACAACAACCTTGAGTTCAGCTTTGGTCGGGTTAGGAACTTGTGGCAGGTACAGCGGCGTTTTCTCGACTATCTATCCTTCATACAGGCCGAACTCAGACGCAAAGGTCACTGCCTTACCGGCATGGGGATAAATCCGCACCGGCTTGTTAATCTGCACCAGCCCATCCCCACGGGACGCTATCGCATGCTCTATCACCACCTCAGCTCAGCCGCCCACTTGCAATTGCCCCGATACCTGCATCACTATTATGACTACGGCATGTTCTGCAGTGCTTCGCAGGTGCAACTGGATGTTGACTATGAGCAGTTAGTGACTACACTGCGCACGCAAAACCTGCTCGAACCGCTCAAGGCTGTGCTGTTTAGCAACTCAGTTTTCTCTGATAAGGGAGTAGACTACCTGTGCGGCAGGGATATGCTCTGGGAGCAGAGCATGCAAGGCTACAATACGCACAACGTCGGTTGCTACGAGCAATTACCCGCAACAATTGACGAGCTTTTGGAGTATCTGGCGAGCCTGAGCATTTACTGCACAGAGCGCTCGGGTAACTACCTCAACTTCTTGCCCGTGCCGATAACTGAATTCTTTGCCCAAAATAGCATCAGTGCCGAGTATCCGGCTTTGGGTGGTTATGCACGGCTGGATTTTACGCCGGATGTGTGCGATTTACCTTATTTGCGCACGTATAAGCTCACCGATCTGACGTTCAGGGGCACAATCGAGTACCGTAGCTGCTGTTGTCAACCTATGCGCGACGCTCTGACCGTAGCCGCCTTCCATGTAGGGTTGGCAGGGCCAGAGCAGATGCAGCGTGTGGACACCTTGTTGACTGACGACGACGTGCTCTACGGCCATGGCTTTACACATAGTGAATTGCGCCATTTGTTGGTGCGCCGCAATTGGCCGAATTTTGTAGAACGCGAGGGTCTGCGTCAACTGTTGTACGCTGTTTTGGATATTGCTCACTCAGGACTGACGCAGCGCGGCATGGGCGAAGAATCTTTGCTCAATGCCCTCTATGAGCGAGCCGAGGCTTTGGAAAATCCCGCGCAGCAGATGATACGCCTAAAGGCCCAGGGTTTTTCCTCCGAGAGCCTGATACAAACGTTCGCCGCGGTTTAGGGAAAGGTAAGACAAAGCAAAACACGGCGAGACATACCGGGGGCATACCACTCCGATCACCGAGCAATTTATTCTTATAGTAATATATTCGTGTAAAGCGCAATTAGCAGTTACTGCACTTCTGGCTCTAACAGAACTGCAGTGCCATAAGCGACGGTGCCGCCAACCGTTTGCGCTATGCTCTCGTTGTCAAAACGCATCATGACCACAGCGTTTGCACCACGAGAGGCTGCCTCGACACGTAGACGACCTATTGCTTCTAGCCGGGTTTCGTGAAGTAGATTGGTAAAGGCACCGATTTCGCCACCGACCAGGGTTTTGAGTCCGGCTCCAAAATTGGATACAACATTGCGCGAACGGCTGGTCACGCCAAACACCTCGCCAATCACTTTTCGTGTCTTGTAGCCTGGTACATTCTCGGTAGTAACAACCAGAACATCTTGCGGATCGATTGCCATGATAGACTCTCCTGTTTGCTCATTGATACGCCAGTAGATTGCCGTGCCACAATTAAGTAGTTTAACGCAAAAAGGCTTTTGGCGCAAAAAGATTGTTCTCGCAAAAAGATTCTTCCCAAAAAAATGATTTTTCTCACAAAATGGTCCCCATGGTCTCCGTAAGAGGAAGCTGCACCCAAAAACTTGCGCCCTCACCGAGCACGCTTTGCGCCCAGACCTCACCGCCATGCAACTCGACTATCCGTTTGACCAAAGCTAAACCCAGACCATTGCCGCCCAAGGAACGATCGCGCGATTTATCAGCCTTGTAAAAACGCTCAAAGATATGAGGCAGATCGGTAGTTGCGATACCGATACCGTTGTCTACAACAGCAACGAGTGCCTGAGTATCCTCAAGGTCAAGGCTTATCGCGATACTGCCGCCGGCCGGTGTGCATTTGACGGCGTTTTGGATCAGATTTATCCAGACCTGCCGGAGCAGATTCTCATCGGCGGAAATGCTGATATCGTCGAGCGTCATCTCGATCTCCAACTGTTTTTCCTGCCACAGGGGCTCTAACATCAGCACTACGCTCCTGATCTGTTCCGCAAGGCAATACGGCGCGCAGACCAACTGTCCCTCGCTTTCCAAGATCGTAAGTTTGAGTAGATCGTCACTGAGTTTAGACAGGCGCTTGGCTTCCATCTCGATAATATCCAGATAATGTTGGCGGTCAGCCACACTCAGGTCGCCGTCTCGCAAAAGCTCCGCAAAACCCCTGATAGAGGTGAGCGGCGATTGGATTTCATGCGAAACGTTGGAGATAAAGTTCTGCCGTTGAGCTTCCAAAGTGCCCAGATCCTGGGCCATACGATTAAAGCTGCGGGCAACCTCGGTCAAGGGACCTCGGTCGTCTTGGGCAACACGTACAGAAAAATCACCTGTGGCAATGCGCCCCAGAGCATCCATTATCTCTTGGCCAAAATGAGAAAAGTCCCATTTGGAACCCCAGTGCGCCTTGGTTTGAATATGTATAAGCCCAAAGAATATCAGAACAGCAATCAGACCGGCCAGCACATACGAAAGCAGCGGTGGTAGCGGCCCTGTTGCCATACTGAGCAAGTAGACAATGCCATAACTGCCAGAAAATACGGCACACAGGCAAAAGAGAGCGATGAGCCATGCGCCAAGGCGCCTGAGCGGCGTAAGTGGTGTTGCGGTTTTTTGGCGAAAAAACGTGGCGCGACGATCATCAGTAGCATGATGGCCTTCAGGAGCGCAGAGACCCTCGACACATTCGTCGGCACAGTCTTTAACAGCTTGTCGGGCAACAGGCCTGACAACCTGTTCGGTAACCCCATTTGGCTGAACAGGCGCTCTCATGTCGACTCCATCAACCGATAACCCAACCCTCTGATTGTGACGATCTTAAAGCCGCAGCCTTTTACCTCAAAACGCTCGCGTAATCGGTTGATGTGCACATCCAACGTCCGTTCGTTGCCACAAAAATCATAACCCCAGATGTCATCGATCAGCTGTCTGCGGCTGAGGGTTCTTCCCTTGGCCCCTGCCAGAGCAAAAAGCAGTTCGAACTCTTTGAGCGGCAGTTCCTCAAAGGCACCATCGACCTGGCAGGTGTGCGCCAAAGCGTCCATTTGCACCGTGCCAAAAGCAATCTTTGCCGAGCTGTTCTTCTGATAGCGCTTGAGCAGAGCGCGCAACCGGGCCACAAGTTCGGCCGGTTCAAATGGCTTGATCAAGTAGTCGTCAGCCCCCAACGAGAATCCTTTGACTTTTTGGGCGGTCTCGCCCAGAGCCGTGAGCATTAAAATCGGTAAGTCGGCATAGTAGCGGCGCACCATCTCTGTAAAGGTAAATCCATCCATATTGGGCATCATCACATCAAGCACGACGGCATCGACCCGCTTGTCGCCCAGTTGGCCCAGCGCCTCTCTGCCGTCATGAGCTTCGATAATTTCAAAGCCCTCATGGCTCAGTATCTTACTCACCAGCTCGCGGATATTGGGATCGTCGTCAACGACCAACACCCTGTTTATTGCAGCATTCATGCCAGCAGTATACGCCAATAAGGTAAACGCAGAGTAAACGCGGGTACGAGCGCCATGACTCCGCTGGAGAAATCACAGGATTTTGGCGAGGTAAAGTATAAAACCGGCGAGAAGAACTGCGAGCTTGCAGGGTATAAGTGCAAGGTATAAACGCACAACATAAGCACAAGGTACAGGCGTACTCACACAGGTGTACTCAAACAGGTGCGCCCACACTATCGACAAAGATGCCGATTGCGCTATACTGTCCTTTGCCTCAGGGCAACAACATCCGGTGTGGGCGATTGGCGCAGCGGTAGCGCAGGTGCTTTACACGCACAAGGTCAGCGGTTCAAATCCGTTATCGCCCACCACAACCGCGCGCAGCTACCGGTAGCGCACTTTGCAGGACGCCAAGTGCCAAACGCCAGCAAAGTGCCAAACGCCAGCAAAGTGCTACACCTCCAGCAGGGTTATGCGGGCATCTCCTACCTCTAGTTCGGCGCCGGGTCCAATAGTATGTATACCGACGGCAGCGACACTGGTGGTGCTGCCCAGACGGCTCGGACTGCTATTTTCCACCCAGACCTTGCCTTGGGCAAAGAATATCTCCAGTTGGTGATCCGCAACCTGGGCTTGGGGAATCACGATGGCATTGTCGCTGGACGAGCCGACACTTAGCGAATGACCATCTGACTTGTTTAACAGCATCTCATAGCAAAAGTGACCAGCCAGCGCCACTTTCAAGCGAGCCGCTCCGGTCGCGGCAGTTGCAGTAGTTGCGCTGGTAGCTGGGTTGGATATCGGATCGACGAACGGGTTCATACAGTCATAGCATAGGTCCATGTCGTCGAAGGTAACACTCTGGCAATTTGGACAGGTTTTCATAGTGATTGTCTCCTTAGGTGAAAATCTGCTGACCGGTCAAAGTTTGAATCTGAAGCCTCTCGCCGGTTTTGGGCCACAGTAGGTGCGGGCAGCTGCGACGTTCCAGCACGGCGACGGCCCGACTGTGGGAACGCAGGCATCCTGCAGGCACATCACGCTCAGATACTAATATAAGAGCATTCTTATCGATAAAAGCAACATCGATGTTTGAGCGCATGCCAAAACTGTGGATGCTCTTACAGGGCGCAAGCAGTAATGCTTCGCCGGCAGCACAGACCCTCGTGTCGAGCAGCCCGGCGAGCCGCGCCCACAGACTCGTTGCTAACACTATGCGCATACTTCTCCTTTCCTTTCACCAGCGTACGCTCAGATGATTCGTATTATCACAGAACAACCATCGGCCTGTTCAGCGATGGAGATGACCATACCGGCACCAGCCTGATGCGCAGTTGGCGCAAAACGATAGCTGAGTAAGCCACTTTGTTCGCCCGACAAAGGGTGCCAGCCGACCGCAACTAAAGCCTGATCCAGGAGCATAGTGGCATAGTGTGGTGAGGCCGAGCTTTGGTACCAGAGAATGCTGCCATCGTCTGAGGATCGGATGTATACAATCTCCTCGCCGGCAATGCCTAAGGGATCACCGTTGGCAGCAGCCTCGCCTGCCTCGCCTACTCCATCGTCTTTATCAATCTCATCCGGCCCATTGGCCAGAGGCTCTGTCAAGAATGAACCCAGCGTGAGGCTGCCGACGGGACTGGAAAAACACTGCCAAACAGAAAGCAGGATAAGCAACGCCATCACCGCACATACGGTGGCTTTGACAACGCGCAGTCTGCGCCTTTCCAGCAGACTCAAAGCAGGTGTCTTGGGCATCTTCATGACACTACCCCCGGGCGATACGGATCAATAGCGTAGTGACGCGCGTGAGTAAGGGAGAAGAACTCCACGAACACGATGCGGTCAAAGGGCCACGGGTAATATGTGACAGAGCACTCAAATATTTCCAGACCCGGCAACATCGCAAATCCAATGCCACCACCGATACCCAAAGCGCCTTGGGCAGACCCCAAGACCGCAATATCGACATTGAAAGCATTGGGCTCCTCAGCAAATGACTCTTGAATGGTCAGGCGGATCCGCTCTGCCCGTACAGTCGTGCTTTGGGCCCAATGGCCGGCTGAGCTGGCCTCTATGCGTACGGCCTCGGCCGCAACTCGGTCAAAGCGAGCGCACACATTGAGATAGGCCATGGTGTTTAACGCCACTCCCAACACTGCCAGCACCACCGGAACGCATACGGCCAATTCCACGGTCATCTGACCTGCGCGTCTTTGTGCCGGCAGACGGCCGAGCAACGACCAGGGCGCACGTCTGTGTTCAGACAGGCGGCCAAACAGCGTTCGAACTGTGCGCTTTTGTGTCGACAGGCCGGCCAGGCGACCAGACAACGCACGATCAACACACTTCCTGTTCACACGTTTGCAACACAGGTATCTCGCCGGCGATTTATTCCCAAACAGCATTGCTGTCTCCTCCAAACACGCGAGAGCCAACGTTTTGGGCGGCCTCGTCAATGAACGTACTCGCTCGCTCCGATAATTCTGCCGGCAACGACAAGGTGATTGGTATACTCGGCAGACCAGGGTAATCGCCAAAACTGATCTCAAACAGTACGACTTCGCCTTCCAGCGCTTGACCCAGGCCGCCTTTGAGTTGGCTAAACAGACCATCAAGGATGCCAAAGCCTAACGAAGTGCTGCCTTGCCCGGAGTAAGCGGAGTACGTCTCCTTGACCTTAAGCAAGCCACGCGCAGGAGCGCTGTCAGAAGCTCTGAGAACATGAAGGGTGTTCACGAGCATCGGTGTAGGGATGGACAGATCCGCCCCTTGCAGCCCAACTGCCTGGATACTTTCTGTCAGGGCGCCTTTAGCCCAGCGCGATAAAGGCGTCGATTTAACGAGGGGGATGGAATCAAGGAAGTCGCTCAGACCGTTTCCTATGGCTTCTCCCCCATCGGTATAAGCCATGAGTACACTGCTCCAGACACTAAGGATGCCGTCGAAGGCACCGAGAGCGCTGTTGGTGAGGCTGCCATCGCGGCTTTCCGCCTTGGCCCTGTCCGCAAAAGAGGCTAGCACATTACTATCATGAGTAGCTTTTTCTTGTTCTAAAGCGCAGGCCGAGACCGCCAACCGAGGATTAAGCTGAGCGTCGCCGGTCACGCTACTGTTGGCAAAGCCCGTCGGTACAGGTTGAACAGAATAGTCAATCACAACCGCCAACACGCCGTTTCTGCCCGGAGGTTTAGGCAAAAGACGCTTGGACTTCAAACTGACTATGGCCTGCTCGAATTCATCGAGGCTGTGTTGCGTCGATTCCTTGGCTTCTCCACTGCTCTCCTGATAGCGCCGCGCTGCCGCTTGATAGCGTTCGGCCGCACTGGCAACCCGCCGGTAGTGATACTCAAAACCGTTGTCGACTGCCGTAGAAGCGCTGGCCACCCGACCTATCGAGTTGATATCAAAGCCGCAGTCGGGGCATTGTTGGTATGTTCCAGCTTCCAGATCGGCAACCGAGGCAAAACCGGCCGGACCGGCACTGATATAGGCCGAACAGCTTGTCGACCCGTGGATAAGGCCATTTTGACAGACCGGGTAAACGCGTTCTGTATACAGACTGGTCTTTCTCAGTTCTTCATTGTTTTTAGGCATCAACGGAAAGTAAGCATCGAGACTGCCGTCTGCAGCTGTCCGACACCAACCGCTGTCCATTTGCTGGACGGCATAATGGTAATAGCGCGCGCGGCAAAACGACTTGACCTGTTCGGCCAGGCTGGAATCCAGCGGCCGTTCCTGAGCAAGGCGTCTGGAGTAGTAGGTTTTGGCCCGTAAGAAGGCATAATCGAAAAGCCAACTGTCCACAGAGCTAAAATAGGGGTTTTGGCCGCCACTCATACCGGCCAGTCTGTTCGCACGTTCATACAGACAATACGCCGGGTTATTACCACAGTCGGCAAGGTAACCTTCGAGCTTAGAGGACTGCATGTCCTCGTAGGCTCTTTGGGCTTCATCGGTGGCCGCGGCGGTATTTTGGTTATGCTCACCAATCATATCACCGCTGGACTGAGCCTCATCATCGTCAGCAAAGCTGACATCCTCGCCGGTAAGCGGCATCAACATAGCCAATCCTCGATAGTCTGCCCGAGAACCACTGATAGTGGAGTTGCCCTCGATGACTACAGCAGAGTTGACCGCGGCAATAAAAGGCAGGGCCTTTTGCAAATTGTTCAATGCGCTTTGGGCACCTTCGGAAAACTTGTCACGCGCCTCAAATACCTTCTTACCAAACTCCATGAGCTTAAGGCCCACTTCCTGCATATAAGGTATACAACTGACCACTATCGCGACCCCAAACACAACAAGACCAAACAAACTCATCGATAAAACGACGGCATCAGCTATGCGAACGATGACCGTGTACTCTCCCACAACATTGCCGCCAGCCAAAGCAGCGGAGTCGGCAACGAACTGAATGTCTGCCGATTGTGACTGTACCCAGCGTACCTGGGCAGCGCTGAACAACAAAGTTATGACCAAAAGCAGAGCCACGGCTACCCCGACACTGGTAAAGCCTCCATCGCTGGCAATAAACGCTCGCCTTTTGCTGTTGCATTTTCTGGCGAGAAAAGCACGTCTGGTGGCAATACGTGTAGGATGCGTCTCGGTGCCGCCGGTAGCGTTATCCACCTCGACCAGTTGGCGAGCAGTCGGGGCCGCGCAAGTCGGATGAGAAGCAGTCGGGGCCGCGCAGGCCACATATGGAGCTTTCTTGATTTCTTGTTTAATCATAGCTATACACCCATTCCTGTGGATTTGTGGTCGAAGTATCTGCGAGGCTAAGCAATTGCGTGGGCATTGTAGCCACGACCTCCTGGGTCAAAAACCCCTGGCTGTCGCACAGGCCCAAAAGTTGAGCTCCCCAACCCAGCAAAGGCAGCGGTCGGAGTTTATTGACTATGCGCACACGTACCTCGACTGTGCTCTCATCGCCTGTAAGACTGATGTCCCAACTGTCGCTGCCCACGTGTGCATGGAAGATGTCGACAGGAGGAATAGCCGCTAACCGTCGTTTTACATAAGCCTGGTATTTTTCTGGACTATAGGCACCTTGCGAGGTGCTTGTGGCCAGCAACCTACAGGCCTCGGTGGCGGCATTTTCCATGACCATTCGGTTGTAGAGCATAATCACGGGCTGGGTCATCATAAGCAACAACAGCATTAAAAGGGGGATAAGATAGGCCGCCTCAACAGTTGCCTGGCCACGCGCGTGGTTTCGGAACAGAGCACTCGCTTTACCGAATTTTTTTGCTAATAAATTAGTAAAGTAGCACATCGCCTATTGACCCCGCGGTATTCGTTGTTATGGCATGAGAAGCACTGTCGGCAGCGTGTTCTACGAACAAACCTTCACCCAATCTGCCAGCTAAAAGGCCAATAGCAGCGATGAGGGCGATGAGAGCCAGCCCGACTATCAGATATTCAACGGTCGCCTGACCAGCTGTACGGCTCGGAAGCAGGCGCGTATCTCCGTTCATGATTCCTCCAGTGGTAGATAACGGATGACCGTGACTTTCAGTTCGTTGTCAACATCACGCGGAGCAAATATATTTTGTGGCAGTAACACGATGGCCAGCGATCGTTCAGGGCCGCCATCAACGGCACAACCCCAGCTTTCTCCGACCATATCCAGATAACCGGCATGCACCAGTTCAACACCGCTGCCACGCAAGCTCTGCAATACTGTAAGCGCGTATTGGGCGCAGGGCAGACTGCTCGCAAACTCCCAGCTCTCGGTAGCGATATTACGGTTATAGTTGATGGTAGCGTGTTCAACCGGTAAATCGACGGGAAGCGCCGGAATCGTTATACGTGGACTTCTCATCTGCTCTTCTGCTGCCTGGGGGGTATCGACGCTTTCAATCTCACTGGGCTTGTCGGATGCTGGCGGCGGTGCCTTGGCATCGGCAGCGCCATCAGGCACAGCGGTATCATCACCATTATCTTGGGCATCAAAGAGAGAAACACTGTCATTGGAGGCGCTGTCGCCACTGAGAGACGTGAGCGCATGAGTAGCAGGTACCTGCTGGGAGGGCACCCCAAAAAAGTCCGATTGCCCTATCACCGTTGCGACGGTTAGCACAACGCCCAGGAGCAACACCGGCAGGACCGCTCGCCGAAGCGACCGTGCCGACTTTTGACGCAGAGAACTGAAAAAATTGCCTGGTTTCATGGGAGCATCCTCACAGCGAATTGATACTATTACTGATGCTCTCCCACAATGCCTGGATATTGCCTCTGAACGCAACGACAGCAATTATGGCAATCACAACCAGGACACCCACGAGGATTGCGTATTCGGTGGTGCCTTGTCCACGCCTTTCGTGAATCATTCTGCGCGCCAACAGCAGCAGTGCCGCACAGAGGGCCAACCGCTTTTGTTCCAGGATCTGCCTTGGGGTTTTTTCTTCGTGCTTCATTGTTCAAACCATCCTTTCTGTTATATCCAATACAATCGGTCCGATTACCAGCATCAACATTGCCGGCAGTATCAAGGTGCCGGTGGGTATCAACATCTTCACCGGTGCCTTTGCTACCTTCTCTCGTTGTTTGTCCCGGTAGACCTTGCGGGCTTCTTCTGCATAATCTCTCAGGAGCGGTGCCATCGGCGCCCCATAGGCAAGAGCGCGGATAACTGTGGTGGTAAAGCGCTTGAAAAGCGCAACGTCCAAGCCCGCGGACAGCGCTCTGAGGCCATCCTCACGACTTATGAGGCCGCGCTCCCAAACTTCAAAGCGTTCGCGGCAGTACCTGGCCAAAACTGTGTCGAAGCGCCGCACATATAGGCCAAAAGCTGCGTCAAAGCTAAGACCGGCACGTATCGCCAACGCCACTATCTCTAACATACGGGGTAGTTCACGTTCGCAGCAGGCGCAAAACGCCCGTGATCTGCGCTTACGAAATCTGACGCTCAAAATGCCACCTACGAATGGAAGCCGCCCGAGCGTCTTTTCGAAGTTTTCCGGCTCATTTCGTGCTGCGTTGCCTGTCGAGTGGAACACGCGTCTTTCAACAGCTTTTTTGTGGTCGGTGACCTCGACAGTAGAGCCTCGGGGCGCATTGGCCGAGACCTGAGCGCGTTCGAGCGCCGTGGCATGTGCCAGCAGCTTCTGGCGACCCTTGTCTCTTTGATGTTTGCTGGCCAGGCGTTTGAAAAACTCATAGGACAACAGAGTGACGGCCGTTGCAAAAAACAGAGTTATTACGAATGTCATTGCTGCTCCAAATCGATTCCGAGGATTTTTCTGATAGCCATAACACCCACAAACTCCATGGTCAGCGCACAAACCAAAAGCATGAAACCGGCTGCGCTGGAAAAGAAAGTCTGTAAGTATCCTTCCATGGCCACAGATAACACAAGCATCAGGGCCAGGGGCATAATTGAGACCACCCGTGCCGACATTTTGGCCTGGGCCGTTTGAACTTCCAAAGACCTGGCCAACTCAAACCCGGCGGTGATAGAGTCTGCCGCACAGTCCAGTATTTCGCGAAGGCTGCCGCCGGTATTGTGCTGTATCTCCATAGCCACGACCACAAAGCGGAAATCAGGTATGTCTATCCTGCTGTCAAGAGCTGTGAGCGACTCTAAGACCGAGCGACCGGTCTGCATATCATGAACGGCACAGGTCAATTCTCCTGACAAAGGTTGGCTGCTCTCGCGGGCTGTCTGCTCAAACGCCTGCATGAGCGAAAATCCGGCGGCAAAACACATACCCAAAGCCCGCAGCGCGTCGGGCAGTTGTTCCAAGAGCAATCGTTCCTGGAGCGTACGCCATTGTTTCGCCTTCAAAGAGGCGAGCCAGAATGGCACTAATGTGCTCGTGATTGCGAGAAGGACCTGGCCCGTCAACACCCAAATAAGCAGAGCCGATACGCTACTTGACAAGAGCAGGACCTCAGTGAGCGCCTGAGCATGAGCGCTTTCATTGTAGGCACGCAGTGCCCAGACGATATGTCTGATCATCCTGTTAAAGGCTCTATGACGCAACAGGATATTTGCCAGCGGCCTGAACAATCTCACACCGTTGCGACACAGGTCGCCAACTACGAGCGGCACCCAGCCTGCCTGTTTTGTCGGGACAGTCTGACCAATCTGCGCTCTGATCTGGGCGGTGCGCAATCCCGCCAAGGACTTTCCAATGGCCAGCGGCGCTAACAAGGCAACGGCGATGCCGCCCAGAGCGGCGCTCAGGGGTACTATAAACCAACCGATTTGACCCATTCTGCCACTTCCTCTCTGTTGATGGGGGCACACAACGTATCGCTCAGTCCGCAATCCGTTCTCACGTTCGACTCACCGGACGCATGTCTTAGCCAAGAGGGAAGGGACTTCCAGTGATAGCGGCCGTCTTTGAGACTCCAAACGCAGAGCTGGGATACTTTTGGACCACGTTGACCCACCGCTCCAAACTCACAGATGCTTGTAACCCTGCGTTTGCCGTCATTAAAGCGGTCCAGTTGCACGACGATGTCAAGCGCCGAGGCAATCTGCTCTTCGATAATCGACACCGGGATATCCATGGCATAGCGGGCCATCATCACCAGACGCTTAGATACTTCAAACGGAGAATTAGCATGCAGCGTGGTCAGCGACCCGTCATGGCCGGTGTTCATGGCCTGGAGCATGTCAAGTGCTTCGGCACCTCGGCATTCTCCCACGACTATTCTGTCGGGACGCATCCTGAGGGCGTTTATCACCAAATCGCGTATGCTTATCTCGCCTGTTCCCTCTGCGTTTTTGGGCCGGGCCTCCAGGCGTACCACGTGCGGATGATCAGAGAAGCGCAGTTCAGCGGCGTCTTCTATAGTGATGATGCGCTCGGATGCGGGTATCTCCACCGAAAGCGCATTCAAAAAGGTCGTCTTGCCACTGCCGGTGCCGCCACTGACCGCGATATTCTGGCTGGAGAGCACCGCCCAGCGCAGCAGCGTGGCACAGTGTTCGTCAATACTGCCCATCTGGATGAGTTCAGGCAAGGTAAATACTTCGTCACGAAATTTGCGGATAGTCAAGATGGGGCCATCCAGCGACAGTGGTGGTATAACGACGTTGACGCGGTGTCCGGCGGCCAATCGAGCGCTGACTATCGGGCTTTGCTCATCAACGCGTCTGCCAAGAGGCCCTACTATCCGGTCGATGATCATACGCAACTGCTGGTCATCACGAAAGCAGACCTGACTTTGGAAGATTTTGCCATCCTGTTCATAAAACACGCATGTGGCCCCGTTGACCATGATCTCGGTAACGCGCGGATCGGCCAACAGTTCTTCCAGCGGCCCCAGCCCTAAAACCAGATCAACGACTTCTTGTACCAACTGCGCTTTTTCCCGTCGCCCCAGCATCGCAAATCCCGCTCCTTGAATCAGCTTCTCCAGAACCGAGCCGACTTCGAGATGGGCACGGGCACTGTTTTCTAAGAGGAGCTCGGCAATCCGCTCGCTGGGCAGATGCTCAAACAAAGCCTCTTGCAACGTTGAACGCAGACGTAGAGTGCTCGTGGCATCAAAACCTGCTCCAGGCGCAAGAAGAGAGCTATCCATGGCCTGCATATAACTGAACAGTGTCATCTTCTTGTACCCTGTGTTGAATTGTCTGCAGCGTTGTTCTGATCGTTGTCCGCGTTTGATCCGTCGTTGAGTTTTGAACTACCGTTGTGTCTTGGACCGTCGCCAAGCCCCGAATTGCCGCTGCATACTGCATTGCCACTGCCAGAACCTTGAGCGTTGCGTATACGTCTGTTGACCGACTTTGACTTGGGGACAGAGGGTGCCAGTGCCTTGCCCAATGCCGCCTGAGCCAGACCATCGATAGACTGCGCCAACACGGGAAAGCCGCTCAATAACTCAAACGGCAGTCCTAACGAGAGCAACTCATCGACCTCTCGACCACCGTCGGCCACAGCATAAACCTCAGCGCCACCTACAGCCAAAGACGCATCGATAGTAGTGATGGGGGCATTTTTTGAGGAGCGATTGAGCAGATACAGGAAGCGTGTTGAAGGAATCTGCAGACGCACACAGAGTTCGGCAGCCTGCCGACAGCCACTGACTGATGTAGCACGTTGATCCATCAAAAAGAACAGTTGATCACAACTCCTGGCCAATACGGCAGCCATCTCATCCCACAAGCAGGATGTGTTAATAATGAGAGCATCGGCCGCCTGTTTGAGCGTAGCCAAAAGTCCGGGCAAGACCGCCACAATCTCCTCAGCCATCTCCGGTCGGGTGGGCGATTCAATCAAAAGCAGGCCTTCGTCAAGATGCGGGATATGCACTTGGCCATTGATGATGGCATCGATATCCAATCGCAGCAGACATTGTCCACGCTCCGAACCCAGCAGATAGGAGAGGTCTCCAAACTGAAGATCAAGATCCAGGAGCACTACCCTAAAGCCACGTCGGAGCAGTTGCGTCGCCGTGAGTACGGCCAGACTGGACTTGCCGACACCGCCACGTCCGGACACAAAGGCCGATGCCAAAGCACCGGATTGTTCCGGCGAGAGAAGTCCAGTACTCAAACAGGATTGAGTTGGAGCCTGGATATGACTGGTATTTGGGGAGATGTCCACAGGGCGCTCACACGTGACAGATATGCCTGGGGCGGACTGCGCGAGCGGAGCACTGGGGACGGGCTGCGTGCATGGGCCACTTGGAGTAGACTGCACGTGCGGAGCACTGGGAGCGGGCTGGTCGACCTGAGCATTCTGAGACGTACGCGCCAGGTGCGTATAGTGTGCTGTTTGGATGGCCGGGGCCGGCACGACAGGCGGGATATTCGTGGTGCTTGCACCCAGCTCATCCAACTCATCCAATGCCAAAACGTCCTCCAGCCAGCCCAAATCCTCGCTATGAGCGACATCGATATGACCCGTGGTTGAACTCTCAGGATCGCGGACACGCCTGTTGTCATCCCGGATAGAGTTTTGAATTAAGCGGTTTTCTTGGATCGCCGGGATTTCCTGATCGGCACTTTCTGGAGCAGAGTCGAGCCTGATGGGCTTCGTGGGTGGGGAGATTGCTTTGTGGGTCGCGCTGATGACCTTCGTGGGAGAAACGATGGCCTCCGCAGTGGGAGAAAGTCGTACGAGCGCCCGGGCTTGCGTCTCATCGACTATCCCTCTAACACCAGCTGCCGATGAGCGAGATATGAACAGCCCGGTAGGATGGGCGCTTTGGATATAGATATCGCGCGCATCATTATCCTTGTGCAGCGCCGCAGCCAGATTAAGTGCCGATACCTCGAAGCTGTTCTCGGTGATAAGCACCTGTGCCCGCGATGACGCGACCGCCAGGGCTCGACGACAGTCCAAAGCGGTCTTAAAAATTTGAACATAGCTGTTGTCAGTCTCAAAACCCGCCGAGAGGCCATAGGTTGCACCCGTTTCTGTACCGGTGTTGCTGCCTGTTTGGCGATTGCTATCCTGCTCATTGAGCTCAAAGGCGTAGGCACAGGTAGTGTCCGGTGCGTCCATATAATTGCTAGATAATTTAGCAATATTAGGAGTATCCATACCGCTCATTTGCCACCACCCGCCTGATTGCCGGTAGGACTGGTGGCTGAGCCGGTCGAAGCGCCCGGGGTTGATGTGCTCGAAGTTGACGTGTTTGGAGCTGCCGCACCACTCTCAGAATCAGCCGGCACGTCAGCCGCCGATGTTGGTGATGACGTATTCAGGCCAGGCAGCACCAGACTGAGATTCTTATCCCGGGCAACCGTCAACAACTCGGTCACCATCTCTGGCTGTACGGCCAGCGTGACCCATTTCAACGCGGTTCGTGACCCAGAACCAAAAAGGGAGGGAGAACTCGACGTACTGCTGGCTGCGGCCCCATAACCGTTACTGGACTCCAACACCAACACATCGGCGACCACCAATGAAACGACATGTGCGCCTATCGCGTAGACGTCCACAGCGCTACCCGGGACAAGCGCACCACCTACTGCCATCTCATCTGTTACCGGTATGCTGAGCGCGCAGAGTCCGTCCGGGACCTCAATCTGTCGGGTCTGATCGGTAAGTTTAGTCGATAACACGGGCTCGTTTTTATAAATCGGCATGCTCACAGCCTGACCATAGGCTGCATCCGGACTGGTAAAGGCACCTTCGGGCAGCAAGTTGGCCAGCCAAGGTTGCATTGTGGCGTTTTCTGACGTAATGGATTCGCCGGCAGCAACATCACGCGTGACCGTCAGAACCTCAATGCGTGTACCGCCGTACTCGGCCAAGGCACTGTCGCGCACCTGAGTGGCCTGAGCTTCCAGACCACTGGTATAAAACGTGATGAGCAGCGCAGCCACAAGACCACAGGCTGCCGCGACGAGAAGCCTTCTTTTCGGCGTCGTCAGCATAGTGATGCTTGCCATATTTTCTCCTTTGAACGGCCTGCTGTAAGCACAGGCATTGGCATGGTACAGAAAGCATCATCGCACCCAATTCTTTCAGATTTCTTAATGGTGGCTTAACCAACCCTTAACCAATTCTGAACCATTCTTAACCAATTCTTAACGAGATCAAAACTGACGAATCTCAGGCACCCATTTCCAGAGACCACAATC
The DNA here is from genome assembly GCA_031282405.1 of Coriobacteriales bacterium. Classification (GTDB taxonomy): domain Bacteria; phylum Actinomycetota; class Coriobacteriia; order Coriobacteriales; family UBA8131; genus JAITDU01. Next base: position 24,650 of record JAITDU010000013.1, read on the forward strand.
GAACATAACATTTCGTTTTGTCGATATGCCGTTTAACTAATGAGATGCGGATTGACCTTGCGTAGCGACTAGGTATTATGTATATTCACCCGAGCAATACGCTAACCAGTCATAGACCAGCAGAACTCCGTGTTTGACACACAAGCACAAACATGCCGAGGACACGCTGGTGGCATTCCTGTCGGGGCCTTACCTTGGCGGGGGGGCCAAAATGGCAACGATTTGAAGGGAGAAACCTATGCCACGTCCGCTAATCAACTCCGATGAGTGCTCTGCCTGTGGTATCTGTGTGGATGCCTGCGAACAAGATGTGCTCGATATCGTCGGCGACAGCGTCGCCGTAGTCAATGAGGACGCCTGCATCGCCTGTGGCAACTGCATGGAAGAGTGCCCTATGGGTGCAATAGAGGAAATCGAAGAGGATTAATCGGCCCACAAGGAGCGCTTGGAGTGCCTGAGAGCGCCCTGAGAGCGCCGGGTAACGTTGTGCGCCGGTAGGCACAGGCTTGCCTGCCGGCTTTGGTCTTACGTTGGCTTTTGTCTCTCTTGGCTTTTATCGGTGCCCATCTGCATTCACACCGGTTTTAGTGTTTTAGTCTGCACCTAAAATGGGCCCTTGCGCAGGATTTTGAGCTGTGCCCAGGCCTGCTGTCGCGATTGTGCCACCTTGAGCATAGTTTCAAATCCGTCTACAAACCCCAGCTGTCTGCCAAAGACATACGATGTGCTGCCTGCCTTTAACCTTGAAGCAGCAAATTCATACTCTGCCTCCGTCGCAGCGGCAGAATTACTCTTATAATAACATGATACTATTTCTGTAGCAGCTGCCCTGTCCACTGCCAAGATGACTCGAGGGTCGATGGTCTCGATGAGCCAACGCAGCCTCTCGGCGCTAAGCGGTGCCTCGCCCACAGGCGCCAACAAAAGGCCGCACCAATTCTTAGCTCCCCAGCCCAACGCCTCAAAGGCACTGCTCAACGCCTCGCCGTCGGGGCCAAAGAACGGCGGGTTGCCCAGCCTTTCAACATCGCCCGGGATACCCTTGACAACCAGAACGCTTCCCAGTCGGTTGCCGTGCAGGTAAGCGGCAGATCCCTCCAGTTCAGCCATACGAATAGCATAAAGGTCGGGGAGTCTATTCACATCTGTCCTGCCTCACACATCTTAGCCACGAGCACTCCAGTGCCAATCGTGGAGAAGCCGGAATTCCCTGTTTTTTGCATCTCTGCCATCGAGTGACCCTAGGACCAAAGATCGAACTTAGAGCGAACATTGTCTTCGCGACCATAGCTGCCATAGTTACGCTTGTGGCCGTCGGTGTTATAATTTTGACCGTCACGGCCATAGCTGCGCTCCCGGCTCCTCGTGCCATAGGTACGACTGTCGTTACCATAGGGCAATGTGACCTCGAATTCCTCTACAAAAACCATAAGCCGTTGTTGAGAGTGAATATTCGTCTTGCGATAAATACTGGAAATATGGCTTTTTACCGTATGCGGCGAGACCACTAACTTATGGCGAATATAATCGGCGTTGCGCCCGCGTACCAGATAACTCAGAACATCAGATTCGCGTGGTGACAACATGAATTGCCTGGTCACCGCGTTGCATTTAGCTTTGAGTAGCAGATCCTCAGTGCTCGCAGGTGGCGCGGCGGATGCCGCCAAAACATGCCCGTCTGTCTCCCCCTCTTGGTTATGGCTGACGATCGGATAAAACACCATCGACACCAAAACCAGAATAAAGACCAGTCCCAGCATCAAAAACGTGAGATACAGGGAGTTGAAACCAGCGGTAATAAGCGCGGTTGTCAAAAGCCAGCCTATTGCAAAACCGCAGGTATGGGGGACAAGACCGGCGAACACGTGGTAAAGCACACGCAAATTCTGGCTGGTTATCTGACAGACACTGTTGGAGTAATTCATGATTATGAATGCCACCCAGAGCGCAACAGCCACACAGATACAGGCTATGTGCAGCAATCCGCTGGAAAACGGCAGAATCAGACAGACCGCCACCATGATGACTACGAGCGCGCGAAACATCATGATGGTCGAGAATTGGAATCGAGACAGCGAGATGACCGCGATGCAACAAGCTCCGCCGAGAATCGAAAACATTCCCAAAGTCACAGCCTCTTTACCCACTTCGAACATCAACACGAATATCACGCCAAAAGTGATGCCGAACATGAACAGCAGCGGCTCCAGATCCCGAGGAAAGGAAAACGGCTTTGCGTGATTTCCTTGCACCTCGTGATTTCCTTGCACCTCTTCGCTGTTCGTCTTCGTACGCGTGTCAATAAACAGCCAAAGCACAATGCTCAACAACAAAAACGCTATGCAAATGACAGGCTGCGCTACAATGGGCATCAGATATGAACAGATAAACAGCAGACCACCGCCCACAAAGGACAGCGAGATAAACTTCAGAGAGTCGCGCGCTTGTGTTCTGCCGCAAAAATCAAGCCACGCTGCTATGAGATAGGAACTGGCAAAGCCGGTGAGGGCGCACAAGGTCACAAACAGCCAGTAGGGCACAAAGCCACCGTACAAAGACAGCAACAGAGCAACAGGAGTGGGCAAGGCAACAAGAGTATATATTATTATAATAGTTTTTTTTAGACGGCGGAAGATGTTCCGACCGCTCACTATACGGTTCGTGATAGTGCCTACGGCCAAACCTGCGAACAGCACGGACTGGGCAAACAGGCGCTGAAGAGCATCAGTTTCCTGCGGGGCATTGACAAAGAGCCAGTAAGAGACATTGATGAACCAGCCGAGAAACAGCGAGAAGCCGATAAGGCCCAGAAGCTCCATTGCGCCCAAGCGATGCCTGTCAGTCGCCAGTGTCACTCTACGGTCCCTTCCTCATACTCAAATAGTCAGGGGGTCATAAAACCAGTATGATAAATCATACTAAGAGTACTATCATGGATTATAGGCTTTTTGAGTTGGATTGGCAAAGGTGCGGCGAACGTACTCAGTTTCGCTTACTCTGTTATGTCTGTCCCACAATGTTCTTTGCGGTGTTCCAGAGACACCGACACACAAGGGCTTGGAGAAAATACTGACAAACACCGGTTCAGCAGATACGCGGCAGCTGCTCTCCGGTCAACATATCCATTATCCTCAGACTGCCAAAGCCTGTGCGTACGTAGGCCCGAGACGGCAGAAGTGCTTGCGGCTGGCTGTTCTCCCCTGCTGTAATTTTGTGTGTGGCAGCAGCGGTGGGGCCGGCGAGATTGTCGCCACTGACGGCCCTGTTCTGATCTGTGGGTACAATGACCTCGCCAATGAGGGCCGCGTCTTGACCATACGGGCTGTTGCGCATGGCCCAAAGCGCCGCGTCGACCTCGTCTTGGGGCACAACCGCAATCATCTTTCCCTCGTTGGCCACCTGCAAAGGATCGTAACCCAACATGTCGCAAGCGCCGCGCACCGCCGGTTTGATAGGCACAGCCTGCTCCTCAATCACGATGGCAGTGTTGCTTTGACAGGCCAATTCATTGAGGGTCGAGGCCACGCCGCCTCGTGTGGGATCGCGAAAACAGCGCGTGTTCGGGGCTTTGGCAAGCACGTGTGCCACCAATGTGTTAAGAGGGGCCACATCGCTTTTAAGCGGTGTGCTAAATCCCAGACCCCGACGCGCAGAAATGATGGTGATGCCGTGGTCGCCGATGGTGCCGCTAAGCAAGATGGCATCGCCATGTTGGCAGTTCTTGCCACTCAGCTCTACGTCAGTCGGCACAATACCGATGCCCGTGCTGTTGATATATATACCGTCGCCCTTCCCACGTTCGACAACCTTCGTGTCACCCGTGGTAATCAGGACATCGGCCTCGCTGGCCGCAGCAGCAATGCTGGCACACACCCGCCTGAGGTCACTGAGCAAAAAACCCTCCTCCAAGATAAAGCCCAATGCGAGGTAAAGCGGCTTGGCTCCCGCAGTACACACATCATTGACCGTACCGCAGACTGCCAGACGGCCAATGTCGCCACCGGCAAAAAAGTGTGGAGATATCACGTAACTGTCGGTGGAAAAGGCCAGACGGGAGCCGGGAGCCAAAGCCGTGTCCTTCTTGCCATGGGCCCCTGCGGTGTTGCTCCTGAGTGCAGGGTGTTCAGCGTGGACTGCCAAGCCGGGGGCCGCCGCGGTCAAAACATCCAACACAGCTGCGTCGTCACCACTCGCCAGTATTTCATTGCCGTAGGCCTGGGCAAAAAACTCAGCGATGAGCTCCTGGCTCAACCTGCCGCCGCCTCCATGCGCCATGGTCACTACATCCTGTGTTGCCATCTGCGACCTTCTCCCCATCCTAGCCCACGAGTTGATAGCTGTAGCTGGCCGCGCAACTTCCCTCGCTGGAAACCATGCAGGGGCCTATTGGATTGGCCGGCGTGCAGGGCTTGCCAAACAACGGGCAGTCGCTGGGACGCAGCGCTCCGCGCAAGACACTGCCGCAGCGACAACCCTTAGGTTCAACCGTGGGTTCTGTGAGCGCATCCACATCGAAGCGCCGACCAGCATCGAATGCGGCGTATTCAGCATTGATACAGTGCCCCGAATTGGGGATAAACCCGAGCCCGCGCCATGAGGCATCACAAACATCGAATACCTCAGACAGCGTACAACGAGCCGTGGGGTTGCCCTCTGGATTGACCGCGCGACTATAGGCTATCTCGATTTGTGCCTGCCCACGAGTGATCTGCACGAGCAACATGTTGATGGCAAGCAAAATATCTACCGGTTCAAAACCGCAGATAACCGCAGGAATGCCGTAGTGCTCTGCCAGGATAACAAAGGGCTCAACACCCAAAATCGTGCTGACGTGGCCCGGCAGTATCAGGCCATCAAGCGCAAGTTCGTCATCGACAGCCAAGGCGTTGAGGGCCGGTGGCACCTGTTTGTGCACGGCCAGCACCGTAAAGTTATCCAAACCACGCGCAGCCGCGCGCTGGATGGTTGCCGCCACCAAAGGCGTCGTTGTCTCAAAACCCACACCCACGAACACGTAGTGCCCGCTGGGATCCTGGGCTGCCAGCGCCAGAGCATCAAGCGGCGAATAGACAACCTCGACGTGAGCGCCATGGGCCTTTTGCTGTTGCAGTGAGCTGGTAGAACCGGGTACACGGAGCATGTCGCCAAAAGTTGTAAGCGTAACGTTGGGAATTTTTGTAAGCGCGATGATGCGGTCGACGTCGCGACCTGCGGTCACACAGACCGGACAGCCCGGTCCGCTGATGAGCTGGATGTTGTGGGGCAAAACACTCGCGATGCCGCTTTTAGCTATGGCCACTGTGTGACTGCCGCAGACCTCCATCAGCCTGAGGGGGCGCTCCTCGGCCAAAGACCCGCTGTGTAATTGGGCCAGGGTTTCGATGGTACCGATAAGCTCCCGGGCCAATGCAGGGTCCTTGAATCTTTCTAACAGCACGGCTTCCATAGTGCTCTAACCATCCGCGATAAGCTGAGGAAACTCGGCGATAAGATCCAGCGTCTCCTGGGCATCTGCCTCGCTGATTACTTCGATGCCATAGCCAGCGTGCACTAAGATGAAATCGCCCACCTGAGCTTGTGGCACAAGATCCAAAGCCGCCTCGCGGCTCACCCCAAGGATGTCAACCTGTGCTATTTTGCTACTATCAATAGCAATTATCTTTGCCGGTATCGCTAAACACATGGATTAAGTGTATACCTTTTATGCCGACTCGGGCGCCGACTCGGGCGCCGATGTGCCGCGAACGGATGCCCGCAACCTCACGTGAGCATAGACACTTTTCTAACCGGGCAAGATTTTTTGACGAGAAGCTTTTGGTCAAAAGGCTCTTGAGCAGGCAGAGCGTTTTTTATCGTTGCCGCAGTATACAGGGGCATATACAGGGGCAGGTTCTGAATAATCTCATTGCACTTGGTTGGATTCATGGTGAACTTGACCGCCGCTTGGATGGCGTGTTTTGCCACATAGTCGTTAACGTGGTCGTGGCGGCTTGCTGTGGGTGGGTGGCCAGTTCGCTGACTTGACTATATTACCTCACTATTTTATTATTGAATAGTAAATTTGCCGTATAATCCTCAAGGTAACCACAAAGAATCGCCTAGAGAACAGAGAAAACCCGTGCCAGACATACCCTACATCAAAAGACACGCAGAGCTCACTGTGGACAGGCTGTCAAAGATGTTTGGAGCGGTGTTGGTAACAGGTGCCAGACAAGTAGGCAAGTCTACGCTTTTGGAGCACCTGACCCCCGATCTTCCAAAACGTACTATGGATAATGCCACCGACTTTGCCGCGGCTCATAATTCTCCCGACCAATTCTTTGCCTACAACACCCCTCCGATCGTCATTGATGAGATCCAAAAGGCTCCGACGTTGTTTCCCGAGATGAAACAGATAATCGATAGCACAAAGAAGAAGGGGTTGTTTTACCTGAGTGGCTCTGAGCAGTTCGAGATGATGGAACAGGTGAGCGAGTCGCTGGTAGGCAGGGTCGGGATAGTGAATCTTATGGGACTCTCGTTACGAGAGCGGCTCAGCGATGACTTTGCCGAGGGGTTTTCCCCCCGTAAAGAATTCTTGCTCAAAAGAAAGCTTAAACCAGGGCAACTGTCTCCTACCCAGGTGTGGATAGAGATACAGCGCGGCGCCATGCCCGAGCTTGTAGCCCACCCGGAGTTTGACTGGTCGGATTACTACGGTTCTTATGTGCGTACCTATATAGAACGCGATGTAAGAAAGCTCACACAGGTGCAAGACGAGCTGTTGTTCCAGTCATTTATGGCAGTCGTCGCCGCCAGAACAGGACAGATGCTCAATATCTCGAACATCGCACGTGACGTGGGCATCTCGCATGGTAGCGCGCAACGCTGGCTCTCGATCCTACAGGCATCGGGTATCATCTACCTCTTGCGCCCTTATCACGTTAACATCGGCAAACGAGCCATCAAATCTCCCAAGCTCTATATGACCGATACCGGCCTTGCCGCTTACCTCAGCAGATGGAATACGCCTGAGGTCATGCAACAAGGCGCGATGGCAGGGCCGTTTTTTGAAACCTTTGTCGTAGGCGAGATCCTGAAGAGCTACTACAACCGTGGCGTTTTGGATCCACCGCTTTACTACTATCGAGACCGAGATAAGCGCGAGATAGACCTGATTATCATTCAGGATGGTACAGCGCACCCACTTGAAATAAAAAAGTCTTCCAGCCCAAACAAAGGAGATATCGAAGCTTTTAGGATACTTGATGAGGTCAAAGGAATACAACGTGGCGAGGGCGGCGTACTATGCCTGGCAAAAACGCTACAACCGCTCACAGAAAAAGACTCGGTAATCCCTGTCGGCTATCTCTAAGGTGTCTCATTGGCCTTGATCACACATAGGTGAGATGGTAGACTTCATAGCCGGCGTTGGGGTCGTAGGTGATGGTACCGGAGTAAATGGCAGTCATGAAATCCATATCTGTCTCTATTTCGTCAAGACGGGTCAGCTTGTAAGTAACGCCAATGACTGGCTTACCGCTGACAACACCCTCGGGGGCAAAGCCAAAGTAAAACGCGTCGGCAGTGGCGGCCGTGGCATCAGAACCTGCAGGGGCAAGATAGTGAATCTCCCAGAAGCCGGGATCGGTAACGTCAGTCGCTTCATACTCCTCGCCGATCAGACGGGCGGCTTCTCTATAGAGTTTGAGGAAATCGGAATAAGCAAAGTGAGACAATACGTAGAGTTGAAAGTGCTTGTAGGGAGGAAGGTCATCCATTCCTTGCGCAAAATGTTGGGCGGCAGCAGCGCCTGTAAAATCACCCTGGGCCCAGGCCTCATCAATGACGGTTTTCACGGCTATGTTTATATCGCGGGCACGCATCTCCCACTGTTTGTCCTCCGCTTTGCTTATGTAGCCGGTAAGCGCTGGTATGGCAATGGCCGCAAGAATGCCGAGAATTACGATGACGACGATAAGCTCTACGAGCGTAAAGCCACCACGGTCGCTTTTCTCCCCAGAGCATAAAAAGACCGCTTGTTCAGGCTGAACAGCGGCGGCAACGTGGTCGTACTTTAGGGTGTGAGGGTGGGAGGCTGAAAAGCCAGCACAAGCGTTTAAGCGAGAGCTTAAGCCGGCGCGAACACTAAACGGTGATGCCCCCCCCCCATGGCGTAATGTGTGACTTCATTCTCAACATGTTTCCCTCTCCAATCTTGTTTTACGTGCTTCCTACAGACATGTCGTACTTTTGACAGGGCCTATTGTAACACAAACCCACCTGTGCGTACGCTTTTTTACGCTGACTTTCATCCCCGGAGCGGGGCAACAGTCCCCCCTTATAAACGACCAACTCACGCATACGCGCGATCGATTAGCTTCTCCATACCTTCGATTTCCTTGTCAATAGTCTGGCGCTGCTGTTTCAGTGCCGCGATTCTTATCGCGAGAAACTCCGGCTCATTCGTGGTGTCCACATACTCTGAACGATCATCGTTTGCATACAACTCATCGGTCATTTTCTCATATGTCTTTATGTTGTTCATTATCTTTTCGCCTTTCGTGAATTATGTACCCTCATACAATGAAACACAACAGCGTCCGTTCCGCCACTCTCATAGCCAATTTCCACTAAATTGGCGTTGCTGTCAAAAGCATACAGCAGGTGCTTATTCGGATTTCTCGTGTCGGTCTTTCGATTGAATGCCCGCCCGATCATAGCAAGTATATCTTCTTCGGTAAATCCGTGCTTCTTTGCACTGTCGATAATTTTGATTTTACCAATAGTCATCTAACCATCTCGCTTTCTCGATTGGAGTATAGCATAGAGCAGTCTGGTATGCTTTTTCGGGAACGAAACCCGCCATGCGGCAGGTTTCCTCTTCACCGTGATACAACTCCGTCACAAAAAAGCAGGCGGTAGAATATGAACGGAACTACAAATGTCAGTGTCCGCATGGACACAGAACTGAAAAAGGAGGCGGAGGCGCTGTTTTACGACCTTGGCCTCAATATGACCAACGCGTTGACGATGTTCGTCAGGCAGACCGTCCGCAATCAGGGCATCCCGTTTGAGATAACCCGTGCGCCCAACGCCGCTACCGTAGCCGCAATGAAAGAAGCTGACCGCATCGCCCACGACCCCGAGATCAAAGGATATGATGACCTCGACGCCCTCCTCACGGGCCTGGAAAAATGAAATACATGGTAAAACCCACGAGCGTAGCTGAACGCCGAGGCCGAGCGCGCTGGGGTGAATTTTTCCGCGATCCTGCAGGAGGCGCTGGAGAAGCGGCTTGCGGTATAGCTTCACACGGTCCGTTCACGCTGGTACTAAACGGGGCCGCCCCGAAATAGAGGCGGCTTTTTTCTCGCTTCAATAGCGCAAAAAGTGGAGTTCATCTGCCTTCCCAATTTTACAATGAACTCACCCGGTCAGTGCTGCAATCCAAGTGATATACTTCATAGCCGGCATCTGCTTTATACGGAGTCGTTTTGCTAAGGTTAGAGTAATCGCCCCAGGTAGTCATTTTGCTGGTATCAAGGCGCGGCAGTCCATAGGTGACAAGTACGACCTCCTTGCCAGTCGCGTTCCCTTCGGGGTAGAACTGATAGGTGAACCCCGGCGCATTGAGCATCGTATCGGATGATGTCTTGTCGGAAAAAAGACCGATGGTCCAATACTTGGTGGTTGCACTGTCAAAACCTTCCGGGGGGAAAGGCTCGCTGATCAGAGCGGAAGCCCTTCTCATGAAGGTGCGCTTAGCATCACTGACAAAGAGTTTTTCGCCGAGCGTCACGAGTGACCATACCCTTCTCGGATTATTACTCTCCACCTTTCCGTCAGTGACATAAGATACGGCGCCCGGAGTGCTGAGCATCTCCCCATCCGAGTAGGATTCAGCAAGGACGGCGCGTACGGCCTCTATATGGTTCCTCGCGTCAGCAATGTACTGCTCGTCCTCGGCTTTAGAGATATACCCCGTAAGCGCCGGTATGGCAATAGCTGCAAGGATGCCGAGAATGACAATAGCGACGATGAGTTCTACGAGCGTAAAGCCGGCGCGGCCTTGTGTAAGCGGCATTTTCTCATTTACCTGTTGCTTGGCACTGCGCACAAGGGGTGTTTGGTGCAGAGTGTTTGAGCCGGCACTGGCTGCCCGCCCTACCGCGCCAGGCTCAGAGCTTCGCACCCGCAGTGCTCGATTGATCGCCCGGCCTACTGCGCCAGGCTCAGGGTGCAAAAAAACCGCTGGCTCGTGTGATTCGTGAGCAACAACGGTAACGTGGTCGTGCTTTGGGTTGTGAGGGCGGGTGGCTCCTAAGCCAGCGCAAGCGTTTAAGCGCGAGCCGGCACTAGAGCTAGACGGTGATGCCCCCCCCCCCACGGCGTACTTTTCGACTTCATGTATTTCCTCCCAATCTTATTTTTCGTGCTTCCAACAGGCGTGTGGTGCTTTTAACAGGGCTCATAATACCATAATCCCGCGTGCGCGTATGCGCTGCCGCGTGGTTTTTTTGGGCAAGACTTTGGCTCGCGCTCCAAATCAGTCGATACCTACACGCCGCATGAGCAAAACCGGTTGCCCAGCGCGGCAGCGCGACCCGGCATACTTCATCAGTGGCTCACCATTCAGGCAAACGCCTGGGTGAGCGCCTGGGCCAGGTCGGCTATCAGATCGGCGGAATCCTCCAATCCCAGAGACAGGCGAATCGTCTCGGACCTGAGCCCCGCCGCCGCACGGGCGGCCGGTGTAAGTTCGATGTGGGTGGTCTCGGCTGGATTGATGATGAGCGAGCGCGCGTCGCCGATATTGGCCTGGTAGCCCCACAGACGCACCGCGTCCAAAAACCGACGCTTCTGTTGCTCGGTGCCCGCAAAGCCAAAACTGACAATACTGCCCGCTCCACGAGGCAGATACTTGGCAGCCAGGTCCCGATAGGGGCTTTCTGTAGCCGTAGGATAGCTCACCCAGGCAACGCGAGAATCGCCCTCCAGCCACGACACCAGCGCCTGGGCGTTGGCCACTTGCTTTTTCACCCTCAAACTCAACGTCTCGACCCCCTGTAAAATCAAATAAGCATCAAAGGGGCTGAGCGCTGCCCCCAGGTAGTTGAGATAGACGGCCAGAATACGACCGCAAAAAGGATTTGTGGAGAATATCTGCAAGATAGTACGCGGTACATCGTTACCATCGCGCAAAAACCACAGAGGCTGACTGAACTGCGGGTATGTGTCCGACGCGTAATCGAAGGTGCCGCTTTCGACGACAATGCCGGCGATTACATTGCCGTGGCCAGAAAGCGCCTTGGTAGCGGAATACACCACGACATCAGCGCCGTACTCAAAGGGGTTAAGCAGATAGGGGGTGGCCAGCGTATTATCCACAATCAACACTATGCCATGGGCATGGGCGATGTCTGCCAAAGCCTCCAGGTCAGCTACGGCCATAAGAGGGTTAGACACGCTCTCTACAAACAGAGCCCTGGTGTCCGCCGTGATTGCCGCTTCGTAGGCCGCCAGGTCATCGGCATCCTCCACAAGGTCAATACCTAACCCTAGCTCCGGATAGATATGAGTAAAAGCGTCCACGGTGCCGCCATAGAGGCGATAGTTCGTGAGAATGCGTCCACCACGTCCGGCAGCATTGAACAGCGCGTAGGTTATCGCAGCCATACCGCTGGCTAACGCTATGGCCGTGGGTGCAGGCGCAAAAGCACCGGCATGCAAAGCGGCAACGCGCTGTTCTAAAACAGCAACCGTGGGGTTACCCATGCGCGTGTAGAGAGCATCGTCACTCTCAAAGCCAAACAGGGCATCGGCCCGCTCGGCGCTGCCCAAATCAAAAGCCGTGGTCTGATAGATGGGTACGCTCACGGCGTGGTTATGCTCGGCCGCGTTGTAGCCGGCCTGAACCTGGATGGTCTCAAAGCCATGCTGAATATAAGGCAAGACATCGGGTAACAAAGGCTCGGACTGGGGTGTTTCTAACGAAACAGCGTCTGTCGAGGTGCTTGATAGTGCCGGAGAGCCCTGGACTGGCTCGGTCGTCATGACTGTTTCCTCTCACAGTAGTTTTTTGGTAGTGTCAGGACCACTATAACATATTAAACATATAAGTTTTAGATGAACTTGGAAGAACCAGGAGCCCCATGAGATTACACTCACCTGGTCCGTAGGACAGACGTTTACAACGCGAAACTCAGGTACACACCAGCCCCTGATATACTGAGGCGCAGGAGGCACACAAGTAATGAAAACCCCACAAAGCACCAGGGTCGTTCAGGCCCCAGAGCAACACATTCGCGCCTATTCAAACGGTGAAGAACTAGCCAACTCCATAACGCATGGCCTTGGCATACTGCTAAGTATCGTCGCCTTGGTGCTGCTCGTCGTCGATGCCACCTCCAACGGCGGCGGTGTGCGCACGTGGGCAGCACTCATCTTTGGCATCACCTTGATACTGGAGTACACGGCCTCCACACTCTACCACGCTTTGCGTGCCCCGCGCGCCAAGCGCGTGTTCAAGGTACTTGACCATGCCTCTATCTACCTGCTTATTGCCGGCACCTATACCCCGTTTTGTCTCATCACCCTGGCAGACAGTGGAGGAGTGCTCATCTGTGCGCTCGAATGGGGTCTGGCCATAGCGGGTGTAGCGGCCGAGGCATTTTGGGTATTTCGCCCCCGATGGGTCAGCGTAGCAGTCTATTTAGTCATGGGCTGGATCATCATCTTCAGAATTGGCGCGCTTGTCGACTCCCTGGCTTTCGCCGGCATCGTGTTGCTTTTGGCAGGTGGCGTTTGCTACACAGTGGGCACCGTGTTCTACATCCTCAAAAAGGTGCCCTACATGCACTCGATATGGCACCTTTGGGTATTGGCGGGCAGCATCTGCCACGTAGTGAGCGTGCTGCTTTACGTCATCTGAGTTTGCCGTGTTGTATTCATTACCAATACATAAAATCTACTAGAACATAAAGGGTACCAGCACAAAGGAGACGATGGGTTTTGTGTTCTTTGCCCAGAGACTGAAAAAGTGCCAAAATGTGTAGGTTTTGGCACGGGCCAATTTGGGGCCAAAAGGCATATTTGCGTTTTTTGTATTACCAGACTTACAAGACAACTACCTCGTACTTTATTGAATATACACGAAAACGCACCCGATGGTGCCCGAGGGGTTTTCCACGTGCCAAAACCTACACAAATAGGCACGGGTCTCTACTGCTCCAC
>JAITDU010000037.1 GCA_031282405.1 Coriobacteriales bacterium
AGGAGATAAGGAGGATGCCTTATGGACGAACCCTATTTGGCTATAGTTATCTTTATAGGTACCATAGTCCGTATTGTTGTCTCAATAATTGAAACAGCAATCAGAGTTGCTTCGTTGCGAAAGCAGCGACGAGAGGCTTTATCAAAGCTAAGACGAAAGTCAAAGCCAAAACGGAGTCGAACGTCTGGCAAAACGAAAAGGCCATCGCAAAAGCGATAGCCTCATCTAAATAAACCAGAAGCGTCGCCCCGACAAAAGGGCCCTGCACTTCTTAGGGGGTAGTGTAGCATACACAGTACGTACAGGGCAAATGCACCACTCCGACTGACTTATGCCTGTACCCGACTGACGTAAGTCCGTAAGGCTCATGGCTTCGCACCCACAGTGCTCTGACAGTACTGCAGCTGCAGTGCTCCTCCAGACACCCCAGCGACCAGCCGACCACCATGCGCGTGCACAGGTCGATGACAACCGCCAGGTGCAGCCAACCTTCGGATGTTTTAAGGTAGGCGATGTCGCCGACCAGCTTGGTGGTGGGCACCGCTGCATTGAAATCCCTCTTTATGAGATCCGGGCGCAAGGCAGCATCGGTAGCAGGGATAGTGGTGCGCTTTGATGTCCTGGGTTTGATACCTTGAGCGTGATGCCTTAAGCAGACATGCCATCATGCATATCTTGAAGTTCTCCTTCTCCGCATACATCAGCTCATACTTGTCTGTTATCGTTGGTCTTTCGCGAAGAAGGCTGCGGATTTTTTTAGGAAGGCTATCTCGTCTTTGTATAAGGTTATCAAGGTTTTGTTAAAGATAGGGAAAAGATATGAACTTAATCCCCTCCATCCTCCTTAGGGGGATGTCCGTGAAAACGATACACCCCAGAAAAACACCTAGATGAGCATTTTTTGGGGGGGGGGGGGGGGGGTCCCGGCAACTCCCCGTCACTTTTAGCCGGTGAAAGGGGAGCGACACCATACCCCAGGAGCTCCGAGCCGCTCAGACTGTCCAGCATACAGCTGGCATGGGGACAATGTTGAACGCAGGCACTGCAGCCCAGGCAGGCCACGCGATTGGTAAAGGCGACCTGGGCGGACTGAGGCTGTTCCACAACCGATAAATTGCTAAATAAAATAGCAGAATTACCGTTGACAAGCCGCCGAGCCCCGAGCGGGCAGGCCGCCACACAGTTGCCGCAACCGGTACAGCGGGGTAGCTCGGTGTCGGAGCTTGGCAATTCAACGAAAGCCATCCTTTGTGGATAGCGTCGAAGTGCGCCCATGAGGATGGCACGTTGCTCGACCAGTCGCCCAAAGGACACAGAACCAGCTAGAGTTGTTGTGTTGTGCGTAGGCGTTATGCTATTTGTAGGAGCCATGCTGTTCGCTTGGCGTTCAATCATCAATTGCTCCCGTTTGTTTTGGCTTGCTTCCAGCCGCCGACCAGCCTCATGCCAGCTCTTGTTCAACTCTCCGGCCATACTGCTGATGAGTTCGCGCCTGTCGGCCGTTGCGATGCCGCCGATTCGCGCGAGTAAATTCTCGCCTGCTTGTGGCAGCGTGGCGACGCTGCCTATGAGACCAACAGTGCAGCCACTCCAGCGCTCGGCTGTGGTAATAGCAGCACAGTAGAGCAGTTCAGCCTGGCCGTGAGAGTTGGCCGGGCAATCCGCGCACAGGCCCGTAGGCAAGAACACCTGCACACTGCCGTTCGCTTGGTGGACATCTGATGAAATTGCACCCGCCTGGGTGGATTGCGGTGGCACGGTGGTGAGTTGACTGGGTGGCGATGATGTGACCGGTTGCTTTTGCGCAGACGACGCAGCCAGATGGGTCGCTATGATCACCGCGTAAAACCACAGCTCAGCACTGATACTGCCCAGGCAGGTACAGGTTACGGCACTACTACGGTAGGTCGACGACAGGCTGGCCGCTGCCCGCGAACAGCATACAAGCACCTCAGAGACGGCGTGTGCGGCACTATCGAAGCGGCGTTTCTGCTCCTGGGGCCCTGACTTGGTCGTGCCAATCGCGCCTACCGGGCACAACACGCCGCAGAGTCCACAGTGGATGCAGCTTGTGTTTACAGACAGCCGTTCACCTTTAAGCTCGATTGCTCGTGTTGGACAACCGGTCATACAGATATCGCAATCGCTGGGCAATGCGGCTGCTCGTAAACAACGAGAATTCATGATAACTACATCGCCGCTACCCAAATCTGTCTTTGTTGCTCCGGTCACAGTGTCTTGTGCTGCTGCGCCGGTTGCGGTGTCTGCTGCCGGAGCAGCCGTCTCGCCGCCGATTGTTCTCAAGGTATCTGACATACCCTACAGTATACTATTGCCGAGCAGCCCGCCGCAGGCGAGGTGTTCCAAAGCCAATGAAAGACCAGGTGCCCCGACCATCCGTAAGGAACGGTAAGGCTACTGCACAGTCAAACGTTTTGGACTATCAGTGAAGATATCCGTAAGGTTATCGACAAAGCTGCCCGTAAGGCCCATAGAAAAGCTATTAACAAGGCTACCAGTAAGGAGCAGGTATGAGCACCATCGTTGACATCTTTGGCCGCGAAATTCTCGATTCACGAGGCAACCCAACCGTCGAAGTGGACATCGCCCTTGATGATGGTTCATTTGGTCGAGCGTCGGTGCCCTCCGGCGCATCTACCGGCGCGCTGGAAGCCCACGAATTGCGCGATACGGACAACCCCCGCTTTCTCGGCAAGAGTGTGGCCAGTGCGGTTGACCATGTCAACAAGGAGATCGCCGAGGCCCTTATCGGCCTGGATGCCAGCGACCAGCGGGCCATTGACAGCGAGCTTATCGCTTTAGACGACACCCCAAACAAAGCAAAGCTCGGCGCAAATGCCATCCTGGGAACATCTCTGGCCGCTGCCAAAGCCGCCGCTGAGTCCTGCGAGCTTACGCTGTTTTCCTACCTTGGCGGAGCGGGCGCTCATGTTTTGCCTACGCCGATGATGAATGTCCTTAATGGCGGAGCACATGCCAGCAACAATGTCGATTTTCAAGAGTATATGATTATGCCTGTGGGTGCGGCGACCTTTGCCGAGGCCCTGCGCTGGTGTGCCGAGATATACCACACCCTCAAAAAGGTACTCCATGAACGCGGCCTGTCCACCGCAATCGGCGACGAAGGTGGCTTTGCCCCCGATCTCAAAAACAACGAGGAACCGCTCCTATTACTCACGGAGGCCTGTACCCGTGCTGGTTATACGCCGGGAGAGGCCATCATGTTTGCCATGGACCCGGCCGCCACAGAGTTCTACAACAGCAAAAGCCAGCGCTACGAACTCAAAGGCGAGGGCCGCGAACTCAGCTCTGATGCGCTTGTCGATTACTGGCAAGATCTGGCGGATCGGCACCCCATCATTTCTTTGGAAGACGGCATGGCCGAGAACGACTGGAGTGGTTGGCAGCTTTTGACCGAACGTCTGGGAGAAAAGCTCCAACTGGTCGGCGACGACGTGTTCGTCACAAATAAGCAGCTGTTAGAACGTGGCATCGAGCGTAAAGTGGCCAACTCTATTCTTATCAAGCTCAATCAAATTGGTACGCTTACTGAGACGTTGGAAACCATCGAGAGGGCCAAGCAAGCCGGCTATACGTGCGTCATCAGCCATCGCAGCGGCGAGACCGAGGACACCACAATAGCCGACCTGGCTGTAGCCGTGGGTGCCGGTCAGATCAAGTCTGGAGCACCGGCCCGCACCGACCGGATGGCCAAGTATAACCAGCTTATCCGTATTGAGGAGGAGTTGGGGGCTTCCGGCGAATATGCGGGACGGCGGGCATTCTATAACCTTGGGTGAATATACTAGGGGAGAAATATCACCCAACCGCCGGTTGCCAGCCTCGGACTACTGCCACAGACTATCGTTGCGGGCCACTGCCGCAGACTGCCATTGCCGCGCCTATAACTTTGTTCAGGTGTAGTACACTACTGATTCAAGAACAGCTACAGCCAACGGAGCAAAATGAGTTTTGAAACCTATCTAGTCAAGAACAGCCCACGCATTGATGAACTTATTGCCGGTTATTATAAGGACACTGATAATCCCGAGGTAGATCACTATCTCTACCAGCCATTGGCCCGCTACAGCGCCAACGGCGGCAAGCGCCATCGTCCGCTGATCTGCGAATTGGGCTGTGGGGCGGTTGGTGGCGATGTAGCGTTGACCTCCAGCGCTGCGGCAGCTATCGAGCATTTTCATACGGCTGCGCTGATCCACGACGATATTGCCGATGAGTCCACGATCCGCCGTGGCGAGGCTTGTCTCCATATTATTCAGGGAGAAGGACTGGCCATCAATGCAGGCGATCTGGCGCTGTCGCAGGTTACGGGCAGCGTGCTCCACGACGACCGACTCTCCAGTGAATTGCGCCTGCGCGTGCTCTCGGAACTTGTGGAGATGACCACCCGTACCATAGAAGGACAGGCTTTGGACATTGGATGGGCACGTGACGGCCGTTTTAATCTGAGTATCGAGGATTACCTCAAGATGGCAACTCGTAAAACGGCCTATTATTCCGGCGGAACACCTTTGGCCATCGGCGCGATAATTGGCAACGGCAGCGAAGAGAGTATAGAGGCTCTGCGCTCTTTTGGCATGTCATGTGGGCTGGCGTTCCAAATCCAGGACGATCTGCTCAATTTGATTGGCAGAAAAGAGGCCATTAAAAAAGACTTTCGTAGCGACATCACCGAGGGGAAGCGCACCTTGATAGCTGTGCATGCCTTGCAGCATTCTCCCCAAAACTCTGAGCTCGTCGCGATTTTAGCCTCGCATACCACAACCCCGACAATGCTGGCCTGTGCCGTGGAGATAATGCAAGACGCTGGCTCTTTGGACTTTGCCCGCGACTATGCCAGCGGTTTAGTCACAGCGGCCAAGAACGAACTCGACAACGCGATTGACGAGAGTGGATCCAAGCAATTGCTCCTGAATATGGCAGACTACTTTATCGAACGCATGAATTGAGCAGCACGACAAACACCTCGACAGGTACCAGGTGTAGTACATAACCAGCAAAGGAGGCGCGTCATGAAGAAGAGCGTTGGCACCCTGGGGTTGCTATTCCCCAATCCGGTCTTGGTGGTTGGCACCTATGATAGTGCCGGCGAACCTAATGCCGCCACATTGGCTTGGGGTGGTATCGCCTCGTCAGGTCCGGAGGCCGTAAGTATTGCCGTGCGCCCCAGCCGCCACACTTATGAGGCGTTGCTACGCACGAAGGCCTTCACTATTAATCTGCCCAGTGTCGAACATGCCGCCGCTGTGGACTATTTTGGCATCGCTACGGGGCGTACAGCCCGCAAGTTCGCGGTAACCGGCCTTACCCCTGTGCGCGGCAGCGTCGTCGATGCTCCTTACATTGCCGAGTTTCCGTTTAATATGGAATGCCAGGTTGTCGAATCTCTGGATTTGGGAGCACATACGCTATTCATCGGCCACGTCAAGGACGTCAAGGTCAGCGAATTATTGCTCACAGAGGACGGCAACCTTGACTGGCAGACCGCCTCCATCCTCACGTTTGACGCAGCACTGCGCGTCTATAGAGCGCCGGGCGAGATAGTTGGCAATGCATTCAGCATTGGCAAGAAATACATCAGCAACACTCCCTAGGTTGGCTCAAGAGCAGCGCGAGCAGCCTCGGGTTTGTTCATTGACAACATCATCCGTACGGACAGGATCCAAAGCATTATGGGACGTCTCGGGTTTTGTTCACCGGCAGGACAAATATGGATACTGACAGCATTCTGATAATCAATGGCTCACCTGGGGGGATAAGCCCCCAACGGTTAGCGCGACTGGCCGCAGATGCCACGACCGTACTTGCTGTGGATTCCGGCGCGAACTGGGCGCATCGGGCCAAGCTCACCCCCGATGTCCTTGTAGGCGATTTCGATTCGATAGATCCCGAGATAAAAGAGAGTTTTTGTCAGGATGGAGTGGAACTTGTAGCCTCGCCAGTGGACAAGGATTACAGCGATTTGGATTTGGCTTTGGGCGAGGTTTGGCGCCGCTACGCCACGCTGCAGACGGTTCGGCTTGTAGTGTGCAATACGCTCGGTGGACGCGTTGACCACGAACTGGCCGCTTTAGGGTCGTTACTCACGTACGCAAAGCGCCATCCGCTTCTGCCCGCGCCGCTTATTGTTGAGGATAATTGTCGAGCAACTCTATTGGTCGCGGCTGATGCTGCTTTTATTGCGACTGATACTCCTTTGGCCAGCACCCGGTGCCGAGCAGATGGAGCTACAGTGACCAGCACTGCTCCCCGTGTTTCTTCCAGAGCACGTACTCCGGATATGATAGATTTGGCCCGTTTGGATGTAAGCAACTTGGCCGAAGTCGGCCAGACCTTGTCCCTTATCCCCTTACTCGGCCCGGCACAGATCACCGTCACAGGCATGAAATGGGAACTTGCGGCCGCGACCATCGACGGACTTTCTGCCCGGGGGCTTTCCAATATAGTGACCGACGCTGACGCTCGGGCTATTGTCCATCGCGGCTGTGTTTTAGTCGTTGCGCCATCCAAGCCAACAGGCGATCCACACCAAACATTGCATAGCCCAAGGCCGCAAAGCCAAGGCCGATGATCACTGAGTTGAGCAGTACCTGCTCGGGTCCAAAGCGGTCGACATCGATGAAGAAATAGGGGTAGTGACTCCCGCTTGCAAAAACTGCGAACTGGGCCCGAATCAGGGCAAAGGCAAGATACGCCAGGGGGATAAGCAGCCATTTGACAGGGTCGAGACGTTTCCACAGGCCTTTGGGAGTAAAGAGGAGCCAGTCGCCGAGCGACATCAGTGGTACGACGTAGTGAGGCAGTATGTTGGCCAACGACGACGTGTATTCGGTCATCGAGAACATCGTGGGCCTGAGCATGAAGTGGAATACCAAAAACGTGATGGTAACGGCCAGGGTTACGGCGCCTTTGAGTGAGGGCCAGGGTTCGCGCGGATTCGAGGCTCGCAGCGCGCCCGTTGCCAGGGTTTGGACAACAAGCGCCGCAAAGAATGCTATAACCAGAATATTGCTTTGGATGGTAAAGTACGAAAGCAGTTCCAGAGGGCTGGTTGACCCTGCGGACAGATTCAAATACACCCCGTAGATTCCGGAAACCACGAGTATAACGCGATAGATTGTTGCCGGTATTCTGCTTTTGATGTACATGAGTTCACACCCCCATCTGCCAAGCCACACGCAAGCCTACGATCGCATCGACCGTGTTGGTGCGCCCTGTTCTGCACGCGAAAAAGGCACTCTGGGATACCCTCTTGCAGTTTACGGATACCAAGAAGGCAACCACTGTCAGCTTCGTTGGACCTTACCTGCCTTCAAGCATTTGGTGCAGACATTGGCTTTTTTGGCCCGACCATTACTATGGACCGTGACCTTTTGGATGTTCGGGTTGTAAACCCGGTTTGTAACGCGGTGTGAGTGGCTGACATTACGTCCAGCCACAGGATGCTTTCCACATACAGAACAGACCCTGGACATGCTTTACTCCTTGTTGATTGTAGCAAACCCGCCCATAATACCACAAATTCGCGCAAGGCAAGCTCGAAATTCGCGCAGGGTAAGTCCGGGCGAGTGCGATGTGCCGGGCGAGTGCAGTACTGTCCGCCCGCCTCATCAACACCCCGAAAGTCTAAGCAAAAGACAGTCAGTCGAAAGTCTGGCACAAAGGCAAAGCTACCGCACAAGCGATAGCTTCATCAAAATCAACCAGAAGTATGGATTTAGCGGAGATGTGTTTTAGGAAACAAGTGGTACGTTTATCGCCAGAAGTTTCTGGTGGCTGTGAGCACAGCGTTCAGAGGCACATCGTGATTTTGATGAGGGATGCGCTGAATCAATTGTTCGTTGAAGGCCAGTCCCCAACACGATGCCGAGAGTTGTGGATGTGCCAGATAGCGGTCGTAGTAGCCCTGGCCGTATCCCAGGCGATAGCAGCGCTCATCAAAGGCGACTAAGGGCAGTAACACGAGCCGGATGTGTTGGGGCAGCACGATTTTGAGCAGCGCCAGCTCTGCCGTTGATATTATCCTTGTGGGATCGTTTTTCAGGGTAGCACTGAGTGGCTGTGTAGTGTTGACGTTTGGTTGTGTGTTGCGGGCTTTGGCATGGTTGCTCTCTGTTATTGAATCGACGTAAAATGCCATTTTTTTCTTTGGCAGACAGACCGGATAAGCCAGCTTGAAGCCCGCTTGGCGCAGGTCATATGCCAGGCTGTCGGTTGGCAACTCGCTGCCGAGCGCCGAATACATCGCTATGAAACCTGTCGTTGAGTCATGGTCTGCCAGCATGCTCATAACTTTGGCGGCCAGCGCCTGTTCCTGGCGGCGGCGTTGTATGGGGTCCAGCGCTCGGCGACGTGCCAATGCTTCTTGGCGTAACGCTGCTTTGTTGATGCGTTTGTTTGGCAGTGTGCCACCTGTATTGTCGGGGATCTTATTGGTGGCCTTACCGATCTTACCGGTCATTTTTCTCTCACTGTCAGGCTTATGCACGTAAGATGTTGCGGACTATCCGCTGTCGAGTGTTGATATTGTAACGCAACGCCGACAGTGAGGGAGGGTGTTGGTATCAACGGTACGGCGGTATAGCAAAAAAGTGTGCCGAAACCGCCGACATGGTGCACGGACGCATCAGACAGACGGCGCTTTTCTTCAAAGAAACGGGCAGATGCGGTATCATTGCACTGAGGTGATTCAATGTGTTCACGCATTCCATAAGTTTTTTGGGCACGGGCGCGTCGTGTGGTGTGCCCAGCTACTATTGCGGTTGCAAAGCTTGCGCCGAAGCGCGGGTTAATCCGCGTGCCCAGCGTAGTTGTTCGGCACTGCTGGTTTCTGGTGGGGAGAATACTTTGATTGATGCCGGCCCGGATCTGCGTACGCAGCTGAGTCAGGCGAGGGTCGATACCCTGACCCGGGCGATCTTTACTCATGAACATTTTGACCACATTGGTGGTATCGCCCAGTTTGAGTACTACGTGAGACTCAAATCGCGTGAGCCGCTGCCGATCTATGCCAGTCAGGAGACGGCGCAGGCCATTGAGCAGCAATTTGCATTCATGCTTGATGCTCTGGACATCCACCGAGTCGAACCATGGCAGACACTGGAGTTCGACGGTATCGCCTATACCGCTTTGCCGGCTACTCACTCGGCGGGCGCTCTGGGTTTTTTGTTGGAACCCAACGCGGCACCGGATGCATCGCTGCTGCAAGAGTCGCGGATTGAGCCTGAAGGCTCAGATACGCAGGGTTCAGATACGCAGGGCTCAGATATGCAGAGTTCAACTAAACGGCTGGCGTATTTTCCCGATACGGGGCCTTTGTCTCCCGAGGTTTTGGAGCGACTCCGGGATATCGATGTCCTCGTAATTGACGCTACCTTCAATGGCAATAATTGGATGCCGGCGAGTCACCACAGTATTGATGAAGCTATTATATTAGCACAATCGTTAAATGCTCACCAGACCTATCTCACACACCTGAGTATGCACTACGATGAACCCATTACCACTGCGGAGCTGGAGGCGTATCTCGCACCTTATCAAGGGACCGTTGTCGCTGCCTTTGACGGGTTGGTCATCTCAATCTAGCGCTCTGTATGCGTATCATTGCTTAAAAAGGTCATATTCTCCCGATACCCGCCAAATTGCTGCAGAATTTATGTGCCAGCTGTGCCTGGCAGTGGTACAATTGACAAAACCCCGTAGGAAACAAAATCAGCGGGCACAATGAGCTGGAGGTAAAAATGGGATTCAAGTTTGGATCGTTTTTGTTCGGTGGTCTGGTCGGAGCCGGAGTTGCGCTGCTGTTTGCTCCTCGGCCTGGTACAGAAACGCGTGCCTTGCTCACCGAGCGGGCCGAGGAACTCTGGGGAGATAGCCAGGAGTTCTATACCCAAGGTGTCGAGAAAGTCAAGACCGAGGCCACACATGCTCAGAACACGGCCGTTAAAGCCAATGATGAATTGCGCCAGAAAATCGAGAGCGCTCGCAATGCCATAGGCGAGCAGGTGGCAAAAAACGCCCAGGCCGCCCGCGATGCCATCAATGCGCAGGTGCCGGTTGCTGGTGAGAAGATCAGCCAAGCTGTTGACGTGGTGCGTGGGCAAATCGACAGTGCTGCCGCCAAACTCAAAAGTGCCGCGGCTGACCTGGCAGCCAAAGATGCCGATGCTGAGGAGGCCAAATCAAAGGTAGCGGCCAAGGCTGCAGATGCTGCTCAGGATGTGGCTGAATCTGCTCAGGATGTGGCTGAATCTGCCGTTGGCGCGGTCCAAGATGCGGCTGACACTGCTGTTGACGCGGCTGGTGCCGCTGTCGATGCGACTGCCGACAAAGCCGAGGATGCTGCAAGCGCCGCCAAGTATTAGGCACGCCAAGGACGCACAAAGCTTAAACTACGTTAAACCGAATCTTGAGCACTCACAATCATGCGTAAGCAGTGCTTTTCTCTGCCTGCTATTTTATAGCCTTATAGCCCTCTCTCACCTTTTGAATGGAGCATGTGCCAAGCGATGCTAGACGAAAGATACGTGCGCGATAACCTCTCGCTTGTTCAAGAAGCGATGCGTCAGCGTGGCCATGAATGGGATGGTGCTGATTTTACTCGGGCCAGCAGCGAGCGGCGCGAACTTATCAGCACGGTCGAAGCACTTAAAGCCCGGCGCAATTCCTCCTCGCAGAGCATTGGCGCACTGATCAAGGCCGGGCGCTCAGAGCAGGCCGAACAGGCCAAGGCCGAGGTACGCGCTGTTAATGAACAGATTGAGGACTTGGATCGCCAATTGGCTCATGCCGAGGAAGCACTTGCCCGGGAACTACTGGCCCTGCCAAATATCCCTGATGCCAGCGTACCAATGGGCACCAGCGAGAATGATAACGTCGAAGTGCGTCTTTGGGGTATGCCTCGGCAGTTCGATTTTATAGCTAAAGCGCACTGGGATTTAGGGGTTGCGTTGGGGATCATCGATTTTGAGCGAGCGGTCAAGCTGGCTAAATCTCGCTTTGTGTTATTGGGCGGCCTGGGCGCTCGTCTGGAACGCGCCTTGATACATTTTATGTTGGATACCCACACCAACCATGGCTTCAAAGAGTGGTGGTGTCCGGTTTTAGGCAATGCCGACACGCTCACAGCAACCGGCCAATTGCCCAAGTTTGCCGACGACCAGTTCAAGACTACCGATGGCCTGTATCTTATCCCCACGGCAGAGGTGATGCTCGTAAATATCCATCGCGACGAGGTTCTTGATGCCGCAGATCTGCCTCTGCACTACTGCGGCTTTACCCCCTGCTTCAGAGAAGAAGCGGGTAGTGCTGGGCGTGACACGCGGGGCCTGATTCGGGTACATCAGTTTGACAAGGTCGAGATGGTCAGTTTTGCTCTTCCGCAGACCTCGTATGAGGAATTGGAGGGTCTGGTGGCCGCCGCTGAGAATATTTTGCAAATGCTTGAGTTGCCCTATCGGGTCATCGAACTTTGCACCGGCGATCTGGGGTTTTCCAGCGCAAAGACCTATGATTTGGAAGTTTGGATGCCGTCATATGGCGACTATAAAGAGATATCATCGTGCTCAAATTGCACTGATTTTCAGGCACGACGTGCCAACATCCGCTATCGCAGCACTGAAGCCAACGCTCGTGCCCAATTTGTCCACACCTTAAACGGCAGCGGGCTTGCCGTGGGGCGCTGCATGGCCGCGATACTCGAAAACTACCAGCAACCAGACGGCAGTGTGATAGTGCCCGAGGTACTGCGTCCTTATATGGGCGTTGAGACTATTGGTCCGGACCTTAAGGCTAACGGCTAGATCATGGTTCGTTTCCTGAGGTCTTTTGCGACACGGGGCAAGGCAATGAACAGGCGGGAGAAATACCATGCGCATCACCCCTAAGGAGATAGGCGAAACCCTGGCGATGATCTCTGAGCAGAATCTGGACATTCGCACCATCACCCTGGGCCTGTCCATCCGGGACTGCGCTCATCAAGATATTGAGGTGTGTGCACAGCGTATCTACGACCGTCTGACCAGCGCGGCTGCCAATCTGGTGAGCACGGCCGACCAGATTGCTCGTGAATATGGCGTGCCGATAGTCAATAAGCGTATCTCCGTTACCCCAATCGCCGAGGTCTGCGCGGCTGCCACCGCTTACGCTGAGGATTTTGTCTCCGTCGCTCATGCCTTGGATAAGGCTGCCGATGCAGTGGGCGTGGATTTTGTTGGCGGCTATGGCGCTTTGGTACAAAAGGGTATCTCGGCTGCCGATGCCAAGCTGATAGCCTCCATACCGCAGGCGCTGGCCACCACCACACGCGTCTGTTCCAGTGTTAACGTTGGCTCTACGAGGGCAGGCATCAATATGGATGCACTGTTGTCGATGGCCGAGACCATCCTGACCACTGCCCGCCTTACCGCTTCTGCAGACGGTATCGGTTGTGCCAAATTGGTGGTATTTGCTAATGCGGTTGAGGATAATCCGTTTATGGCCGGGGCTTTTCATGGCGGCGGCGAGGCCGACGCGGTTATCAATGTGGGGGTTTCGGGCCCCGGTGTCGTGCGTGCTGTGCTGGCCGATATGCCCCAGGATGCCGATCTTACGGCCCTTGCCGAGAAGATCAAGGCCACGACGTTTAAGATTACTCGCGTTGGCGAATTGGTTGCACGCGAGGCTTCGCGGCGCATGGGGGTCGAGATGGGCATCCTTGATCTGTCGTTGGCTCCGACTCCGGCCATAGGCGACTCAGTGGCCGAGATACTGGAGGCCATCGGGGTGGGCAAATGCGGTGGCCCGGGTACTACGGCGGCTTTGGCCCTGCTTAACGATGCCGTTAAAAAAGGTGGAGTCATGGCATCCTCTGCCGTGGGCGGACTGTCGGGTGCCTTTATCCCTGTCAGCGAAGATGCTAGTATGATAGCTTCTGTTGAGCAAGGTGCTTTGTCGTTGGAGAAGTTGGAGGCAATGACCAGCGTGTGTAGTGTTGGCCTGGATATGATTGCCATACCGGGCGACAGTGATGTCGAGACGATCTTTGGCATCATTGCCGACGAGATGGCCATTGGCGTTATCAATAACAAGACAACCGCGGTGCGTCTAATACCGGCGATTGGCAAGCGTGTGGGTGAGCGCCTGGAATTTGGTGGACTTTTGGGTGCGGCCCCTGTGATGGCAGTAAACCGTAATGCCGGCAGTGTGTTCGCACACCGTGGTGGCCGTTTTCCGGCTCCGCTGAGCAGCTTGAGGAACTAGGGACGGCCGATTCGTTCGCTGCACGCCACTCTTTGGCCAAGGTATTGACTAAGGCAGTCCAACTCTGCCTCATTATCCCACCCTTTCGCCCTGTCGTTTTTTCTGATGAGGAATGACGCGAATGCTGAATTGCGGTATCATGCTATTTCACGTGCGGAGAGCTGACCGAGAGGCCGAAGGTGCTCGCCTGCTAAGCGAGTAACGGGCACAACCCGTTCTGGGGTTCGAATCCCCAGCTCTCCGCCAGTCGTTTTATGTTCGGATTTCTCTGGGGATTTGAACCCTCGTCAATGGAGTCAGCAATGCAAAAACAAGACAGTCAGCGCGAGTATGGAGGTCAAGGCTTCATCATAACCTGGACGCTCTTGATCATGCTCGGCCTAACAATCGAGTTCCTTGGCCGCCTGTTGAGCTATGAGGCTAATCCGTTTTTCGTATCCTATCCGTTCCTCGCGGTGTTGACGGGAATAGTTGCCGCGTTTATCACCCTGGCTGGCTGTCTACTGCTTATGAACGGGTCGGCCCAACAGCTTGCGATGGCCCGGCGCCACGCCGTCTTGCTTATCGGCCTGGGAGCTGCCATGTTGGCCGGCTCTTTTGTCTTCAAACAGGTAATCCCTTTGATCTTCGGCTAGAGTTGCGTGCCGTGTTGCTCGCGGCTTCACTGCCAAAGCCGAGCAGTAATCCTCTGATCTTTGCTTAAGTTGGGGAGAAGTGCCGTTGGCTCCTGGCAGTGCGGCGGCTTTTTTAAATCCTGGCCTTAACGTCGTACAGGCGATGCGGTAATTCTCCCAAAACCTCGGTCTTGACGTGTCGACAGTGCAGCGATTCTCCTCACTTTTACGGAACGTTCAGTTCGTCGCAGATGGCCACGTAGGTAACCGCGTAATACACGGCCGAGGTGATAAGCGCCAAGCCAAGTCCGCTGTAGAGTGCGGCAATGATGGGATCAGGCACGAGGCCAGAAAGCCGTACGGTCGCCCCAAAACCGACCATGACCGCCAGGATGGCGTAGGACTGGGCATCAAAGAAGTTGAAGATGTTTTCCAGCTTTGTTGTATAGCCGCGTATCCGCCGGATGTGCTTTCTGGCGATCAACAGAAACATGACCAAGAACAGCAGGTAGACGGCGATAAACCCCGTGGTCACTTCTGCGGTCCACGGAGTGGTCGTTGCCGCGATGCCCACGCTGACAACACCGGCCCCCGCGACCAGCCAGACCACGGCTGCCACCAGTATTAGCATCTTTGTAGGGATTTTAAGCATGATGTGAGCATAGCACAACGCCACATGCAGAGGGCGTTGACCCGTGTAACGGCAGAGCCAACACGCAGAGCCAACACGCAGAGCAACATAGAGCATGCAATCACGCAGAGCAACGCAGGGCCACTATGATTATTGAGTGTTTGTATTAAGCGCCTATGGTATACTGACCCGGTTACAAGGGAGTAGTCAAAAAATTCCAAAGTCAACATGCTGACGACAGACCCGTCTGGCTTTGGATCCCTTTGGGATGACGAGACTTTTAACAAGGCCGGCTCCAGGTTATCCGGAGTGGTTTTGTTAGAAGTCTCTCTTGTTATAACGAGAGAGTATATCGAGAAAACAGGCAGGGATAGAATTATAGAAGGCTTATAGAACAGCATGGGTATATTTGAGATAGTCATAATCGCGGTCGGGCTGGCTATGGACGCGTTTGCTGTGTCTATAACCCTTGGGCTGTCCTGCCACAGGCTCGGACCAAAAGAAGTGATACTACCCGGTCTTTGTTTTGGCTTTTTCCAGGCGCTGATGCCGGCGATCGGTTATTTTGTCGGAGTGTATCTTGCCACTTGGATAGAGGGTATCGACCACTGGGTCATCTTGGCGCTGCTTACCCTGATCGGCGCCAAGATGATCAAGGACAGCAGGGCAAAACAGCCTCATGAAGCGCCTGAAACGATGGATAGGCCTTTGAGGCCCGCTCGGATGCTTTTGTTGTCGCTGGCCACGAGCATTGACGCTTTGGCGGTGGGCATCACCTTTGCGCTTCTTACGGTAGACATCTATCTGGCCATAACGATTATCGGTGTTCTCACCTGCCTTATCGCCATGGCGGGGGTGATCATCGGCAGCATCTTTAGCACTCGATTCAGATCCAAAGCTGAGCTGGCCGGCGGCATCATCTTAATTCTTGTTGGGGCGAGAATAGCCCTGGAGCATGTTCTGTTCTCGTAGCTATGCCGGTAGTGCGGCTGGGTCTTCCGCGGTACGGGCTGTTCCTCACCTGTTCAGTCGGGGGTCTATAGGGGATTCGCACGACCGTGTCGTTGGCCCAAGGCCGCAATCTGTGGTACCTTGTTTTTGAACAGAGATAGGAGTATCAATGAAAAGTATGAAACACTTGGGCGTACAGACCAGGCTTACGATCTATGCCGGCAAGAATGCTGACGACGCTACGTTCGGCAAGGGCGTTGCCACCCTGCTTAGAGGTGTGGCCGAGGCAGGATCGCTCAACGCTGCTGCCAAGAGCATCAAGATGGCTTACTCCAAGGCCTGGCGGATAGTCAAAGAGACCGAAGCCGGCTTTGGTTTTTTGCTGATTGATCGCGATGGTGCCCGTGGTTCCACGCTGACCAAAGAGGGTAAAAAGCTGCTTTTGGCCTATGAGCAGGCCGAGGCCGAGGGTTCAGAGTTTGTGTCTAAGCGCTTCAAAGAGTTGATTTCCTAGATATAGACTGGGCGGCCGGCGCTTTGAGTGTGTTGCGCCGTGCCGAGCGGAGTCTGAGTTGGTCAAATGTATATAAACAGCTATATTGATACGCGTGGTGCGGACGTTTGCGAGCCACTGAGTTTTACCCAGGTTATCGTCAAGGGCATCGCTTTGGGGGGTGGCCTGTTTGTGCCTAAGGTGCTGCCACGTCTGAGCCTGGAGGAGATTTTAGGTCTTGCTAGGCTGCCTTATCACGAGCGGGCGGCGCTGCTGTACCGCCATTTTGGCGTGGACATGCCCTTTGAGCAGATACGCAGCTTGATGCACCAGGCTTACGCAGACAATTTTGATACTCCGGACATAACGCCTGTGCGCACCGTGGGCGACGATATCCATGTGCTGGAACTGTGGCACGGTCCAACACTGGCCTTTAAGGATATGGCCTTACAGTGTATGCCGCTGTTTTTCTCGGCGGCTTTGTCCGCGCTGCACGAAGGGGGGACAAGCGCCGCACCATACCCGCCGGAAGTGTCGGGGAGCTCGGTGGACACTCCAGGAAAAACGCCCGAGGGCCCAACGTGCATCTCAAAAGAAGCTCTGGAGAACACAGCCTCACGTAGAGGAGAAACACCGCGAAGCGCTGATGCGCGCGAATATCTGATACTCGTAGCTACCTCCGGCGACACCGGCACGGCAGCTTTGGCAGGCTTTTCCCATAGCAATTATACTAATATAATAGTATTTTATCCCCAGGGTGGGGTCAGCGAGCTCCAACTCAGGCAGATGTTGAGTTATTCAGGCTCCAACGTTGGCGTTTTTGGCCTCAGAGGTAATTTTGATAGTTGCCAACATGCCGTCAAGGGTGCATTTGCCGATGTAGACTTCAACCATCAGCTGATCCAAGACTATGGCATCGCGCTTTCCAGCGCTAATTCCATCAATTGGGGCAGGCTCCTGCCACAAATTGTCTACTACGTGAGTGCCTATGCCCAGATGGTGGCAAACGGACAGTTGAAAGCCGGTGTCGAGCTTGACGTATGTGTGCCCACAGGCAACTTTGGCAATATTCTGGCTGCCTACTACGCTGCTCAGATCGGTACTCCGATTGGCCGTCTGCTGTGTGCGAGCAACACCAACCGAGTGCTGAGCGACTTCATCAACACCGGTACCTACGATATCACCGATCGTGCGTTCGTTTTAACCCCCTCACCATCGATGGACATCCTTGTGTCGAGTAATCTGGAGCGGCAACTGTTTGAGCTTAACGGTCGCGACCCAGTTCGCATCAGGAAGTGGATGACGGATCTGGCCACTACCAAGCGCTTTAGCGTGGATCGCGACACATTTGCGGCCATGCGTCGGACTTTTGTGGCTGACTGGGCCAGCGCTGATGAATCGCTTGCTACCATCAAGGCTGTTTACGAGAGCTATGGTTATCTGCTCGATCCGCATACGGCGGTGGGCTGGCAGGTGGCCGAGCGTCTGCGTGGCTCCAACCCTGTGCTGCTGGCTGCCACTGCCCATTGGTCAAAGTTCGGTGCCGACGTCTACCGTGGTCTGGCCGGCCTTAAGGCCGCTTCTCCTTTGCCCGATGAGCTGGCTTGCCTCACGGGTGTTGAACTCGATACCTATATTGCCAAGAACTACGCCTCGGCCGCCGCTGTGCCACCGAGCATCACGGCTCTGGCAGAGGTAGATATACAAAGCGCCAAGGTCATCGGCTCTGGCAGTGGCGACGTTGAGCGTTGCATCCTGGATTGGCTGGCACAGCGCCGGCCGTAAACGGGCAAATCTACCTCCTGAATATATTGGTTGATTCATATACCCTGCACCCCTGTCAAGGGGCACTTGCTCATCTATCGTAGCGCATAAAATCCTCTATGAAAAAAGTGTGGTTTGGAAAGCGTGGAGCTGGGCCTCTCATCGGCTACAGGAGCGTGGAGTTGGCTTCTTTCCAGCTAGAAAAATCTCAGTACGATTAACGCTACGGTCAAAGCGCCCACGATGCTCATCGCGATAAAATCCGCTCGGCGCATTTTGAGCAGCCGATAGTGTGTGCGCTGTCCTCCGTGATAACAGCGACTTTCCATGGCGGTGGCCAATTCCTCACCATGACGGAATGCCTGGGCAAACAGTGGCACCAGCAAGGGCACTAAGCTGCGCAGCCGCGCGAGCGGACTGCCCTGGCTGAATACCGCGCCGCGGGCCTGCTGAGCCTTGCGGATGTCTGTGTAGGTGTCGGTCAGGATGGGGATAAAGCGCAAGGCGATGCTGAGCATCATTGAGACTTCAAAAGCCGGCAGGCCAAAGCGTTGCAGGGGTCGCAGCATGGCCGCGCAGGCATCGCTGATAGCGATGGTTGAGGTCGTGAGTGTGAGCATCGTTGCCGAGGCGAACAGGAACAGCAGTCTGAGCGTCATGTAGATGGCCCGATAGACACCATCGCTCGTTATTTCGATAACTCCAAGTTGTAGCAACACGTTTCCGCTGTGGATGAAGAACAGATTAAACAGGAGTGGGAATATCAACAGCACGGCCAAAGGCAGCAGTGCTTTAAAGATAGCCGCAGCGGGGATACGCGACACGAGCGCGACACTGACCAACAAGGCAAGCAAGAGTGCTAAGGCCAGGAGCGAATTTGCTAAAAAAGCTAGCACAATAAAAACCAGCAAGAGAGTGAGCTTGACTCGGGGATCCAGCTGGTGGATGAGCGATTCTTGGTGATAATACTGGCCGATGATGCTGTCAATTGCCATTGAGGCCACCCGTTGTGCTGGTCGTCGAATCGGCCGTCCGCGCGCTGCTCGTCGTGCTGGTCGTCACTGTACCAAAAACCGCGTTGGCGATGACTTCGGCCAGCTCGTCTGTAGCAAAGATGCCATCGGGCAAAGCCAGTCCAGCCTCGTCCAGTTCCAAGGCAAACTGAGCCGGCCGTGGAAGCCCCAGATTGATGCGTCTGAGCTCAACGGCGTTATCCCGGCAAAAAACCTGGGCAGGTGTGCCAGACATCGCTACACGACCATGATCCAATACCAGTACCTGGTCGGACAACTCGGCTATCAGATCCATGGAATGCGAGGCCAGAACAACAGTTTTATTGCGCTTTTCTAGGCTTTCGACGAATCTGCTGAATTCACGACGGCCACTGGCATCCAGACCGGCAGTGGGCTCATCGAATATGAGAATATCGGGGTCGGCGGCTATGACACTGGCTACCGCCACACGGCGTTTTTCGCCACCGCTGAGTTCAAAAGGGGAGCGTTGGGCATAGTGTTCATAATCCAGATCAAGCTGGCGCATGGACTCGCGCACGTGAGCCTCTGTCCGGGTCTTATCCATGCCGGCATTTTGCGGCCCAAAGGCGATTTCTGCGGCTACTGTGGGCGCGAAGAGCTGTCGCTCAGGATATTGAAAAACCATACCTACTTTGGCATGTAACTTGTTACGGGCGACTTTGGACGCCAAGTCCAACCCGGCTACGCGTACGATACCGCTCTGTGCCTGCATCAGGCCGGCAATAAGTTGCAGAAGTGTGGTCTTGCCTGAGCCGGTGTGGCCGACTACGCCCAACACCTGTGCGGGTGCCAGATTGAAGGAGACACCGTCCAAAGTATGGGCGGTTCTATTGAAGGTATCGTCAGCGGTATTATGAGCGGTACTGCTAACGCCCGCGTGGTCGCTCTTATCACCACCATAGGTAAAATGCACGTTCTTAAGAAAGATGGCTGGCTCAATTTGGGCAAGAGAGGCTACAGGAGGATCGGTGCAATCCTTTTTTGTTGCCCACGACCTGGGCTTTGGGGGGGAAGAGGAGAGAAGGGGGAGCGGATGAGGAGGGGCATCCGCACAACTATCTGCACAGGCCACCACCGGCGGTTCTAATACTACCGTTGGCTGCCGGTGCGTTTGAGTAGTATGGCCGGATTCGAATTGAGCCTCGGAACTGGCCTCGGAACTGGCCTCATTGAGGTTCGCGGAATGAGCGTATGTATAACCAGCACTGTCGGCAGCATACATAGTTAGCAGCGTGGATTTGAGTTCGTCGGGCGTTGCGATGTCGGGCGCATCCAGGTCGTGTTGACGTAGTGCGGCGGCCAGTCGTACCGAGAAGGGCACATCCAGCCCAACGCTCTCCAGTAAAGCCCGATGCGAGAACACCGAGCGAGGCACAGCATCCATCAGCACCTCGCCTCTGTCGAGCACGATTATTCGTTCGGCTGCTGCCGCCTCTTCCATAGAGTGTGTAATCAGGACTACCGTCATGCCCTCAGCGTGCAGCTGTCGTATGGTTCGACGCACACCTCGGCGGCCACGGATGTCCAGCATCGCCCCCGGCTCGTCTAAAATCAGCACACGTGGCTGCATGGCAAGCATCCCGGCGATACAGACCCGTTGCTTTTGTCCCCCGCTCAATCGGGCAGGATTGGCGTTGCGTTTGTCCCACATCTTTACGGCATCCAGTGAACTGGCCACCCGGGCGATAATTTGCTCATGAGGCACACTCAGGTTCTCCGGTCCAAAAGCCACGTCGTCGGCGACGACACTGGCTACCATCTGTGAATCCGGGTTTTGCTGGACCAGCCCGGCCTGCGACCGTATCGCAAACACAACATCATCTTGAGGGCCTGTAGCATCGAGCCCCATCGTTCGTACCTGGCCTGTCGTGGGCGTAAAAAGGGCGTTAGCCAGCTTGGCCAGTGTGGATTTACCACTACCGTTTGCCCCCACTATTGCTACGAACGCGCCTTTGGCAATGGTCACGTCAATGTTGCGCAGCGCTGGTTGTCTGCCTTCGCGGGCGTAGTCAAAACCAGTCCGGACGAACTCAAGCGCCGCAGTCGTTTCCGCAGTCGTTTCCGCAGTCGTTTCAATCGCTGCGCTGTCCTCGCTGTCATTGTGCAGACTTGGGTCTTTTACGGATGGTGTGAGCATGAGGCTATGTTACCATTTGTACCCGAGGCTTCGACGTTCGAGCTCGTAAGCAGTTGTAAGAGATAGCCGGAGAGAAGCCCCATCGGCCGCTCCGGCCGGCCTACAGGCTCGTGCTACACCCGCCGCCAAGTTGTTATCAACATCAGCGCCTGGTCCTGAGCCCGTCTTTTTGGCAACCCTGATGAGCGAAAGGTCGTACCAATGCTATTAGTCGCCCGCTATGTGATACCGGTGAGTGGACCGCACACCGAGAATGGGGCTGTCCTGGTACGCGGGGACAGAATTATCGATGTTGGCCCGGCAGCCCGGCTAAAGACACGTTACCCCGACGAGACCACGACAGATTTTGGCCTGGCAGCTCTTCTCCCCGGCTTTGTGGATGCCCACACCCATCTGGAGTATTCCGCCATGCGCGGTCTGATTAACGATGCTCCCTACGCTGCCTGGAAGCTGCACATCGCCGAGAAGGAAAAGATGTTCAGCGCTGCCGACTGGGAGGACTCCGCCCTGTTGGGCGCTTTGGAGGTTGTGCGCAGCGGTATTACGACAGTGGCCGACATCACCGGTACAGGTGCTTCGCTCAAGGCGGCTTTGGCAGTGGGCTTGCGCGGTATTATCTACCGCGAGGTCGGTACGATGGAGCGTCGCGAGGTAGACAATGTTTTGGAAGAGGCTTGTGCCGATATCAAGCAGTGGCGGTCCTTGGTTGGCACTCAGGCTGGTTTGCGCATCGGCCTGGCTCCCGCGGCGCTCTACAGCTGTCATCCGTTGGTGTTTGAGGGCGTGGCCAACTACGCCGCCGATGGAACGCCGGTGGCTTTGCATCTGGCCGGCAGTAAGGAGGAATACGAGTTCATCCGGTACGGATCTTCGCCGTTTTCGGTACACTCTACCGAGCAGGAACGCGGCTATGGCATCGACATGCCGCCCTGGCTGGCCACAGGTGTCAGCCCGGTGCGTTACATCTTAAACTGGGGCGTTTTCGAGGCACCTAACGTTTTGGCCATCCATTGCGTGCAGGTCGACGATAGCGATATTGATAAGCTAGTAGAATATGATATTAATATTGCTGTCTGTCCTCGTTGTAACGCGCAATTGGCTATGGGTATAGCCCCGGTCGTCAAGTTCTTTAAGGCGGGGCTCAAAGTGGGCCTTGGTACTGATTCTCCGGCTGCGACTGATTCCACTGATCCGTTTACCGAGATGCGCACCGGTCTGTTATTGCAGCGTGCCACCGGTAATCGGCAAGATTTTCTCAAAGCCAACCAGATGCTCAGGATGGCGACCTTAGGCGCTGCTCAGGCACTTGGTTTAGATGGCGAGATCGGCTCATTGGAGGCTGGCAAGGCGGCTGATATTATCGCTGTCGATCTATCCAACTCTAATCAGGCACCTGCTCATGATCCGGGTGAGGCGGTACTGTATACGGCCAGTCCGGATAACATCATGATGACAATGGTCGGTGGTAAGATACTCTATGACGGGCATCATCTCCACGGTGTCGATGTGGAGCGGGTGTTTGCTCGAACAGAAGAAATGCGCATCAAGCTGCGCAACTAACCATGCGGTCATATAACGCATTACGAAAGTTTGGCAGGTAATCTTGGCACGGCACATCTCACGCAGAAAGTTCATGGGAGCTTCTCTGGCCACCGGTGGAGCCGTCGTGGGTGCTCTGGCGCTGCCAAGTTGTAGCAGCAAAGGCAATGACCCTGCCGCTCTTACAGACAAAGCGCAGAGTGCTTATCCTCAGGCGATTATAGAATATCTGGATGTGGACCCTTCTCAGGTGCTGCCCTACACGGGTATGGCCAATGCTGAGCCCGCGGACTACGTGCGGGAGTCCAACAACTTTGACCTGCCTTTGGGCAGCCTCGTGTATCAATGCTCAAATTCTCAGGCGCTGGTCATAACCCCGGGTGCGTCCAGCAAGGCACTGATTCGTCTGGGTCTGGTCGATCTGGACAGCGGCGAGCTTGTACCCATCTTGGGCCAGGCGTTGGGGTACAACGAAGATTATGTCATCTATGACGCCCGTGCCAGTGCCGGGGCTATTATTTGGGTAGAATGCAATATGGTGCATGGGCTTTGGCGGGTTTTGGCTGCGCCTTTGCTCAGTGGCGCAATTACCGAAGAGGGCATGGCGCAGGCGGCCCTGTTAGAGGAGGGAAACTCGGACTTTGATCCGCCGCTTGTGGCCGCAAGTGCGACTAAGGTCTATTGGACGGTGATGCCCGCTGCCACTGGCCCGGCCAACACTCAGGATTCTTATCTCCGGTGTGCGGAGTTTACGGGCCAGGTCTTTGGCGAGAAGCCCACAGCACAGACCATTTACACCTCGCATGGCCGTATGATAGTGGGGCCTCAAGTATCCGGCGATACTATTACCATAGTGCCACGTGTAGACACCGACGCAGTCTATTATCAACTCACCACACTGAATACGAACGACGACACAGTGCGCAACATCGCACTGTTGCCGCCATCACTCAGAGTCACCGATGCCGTTTGGTTAGGCGAGGGTTTTGCGTTTGGTATTGAGGGCAACTATGACTACGCCAAGGGTTTGGCCTACTTTGGCACCTACTATCAATTGGGCAACGGTCAATATCTCTACGTCAATAAAGTCCCTACTTCGACTCCTGTTGCCATGAAATCGCTGCTCTATGTCAAGTCTACGAAAAATGTAATTGGCCTGGATACCGCCTTCGGCAATGCTGTTATTATCCCCACCCCAGAAAACTGTGTGTCTTATGGCGATATACTGGCCGCTGGCGGCACACAAGATCGACTGGTCGTGTTTACGACCGTAACCTCCAGAATAGGTCAGGAGCGGGGTATGTGTCGAGTGCGGGTGCTGGACGCGCTCTAGCTCGATAAAAGCGAACGACGATACTACCTTAAGCAGCCGACGATCAGCCGCTATTCTCTCCACTTGGTGGCTTTAGCCTTGGCATTACAAGGGATAAAACAACGCAGAGGACACCGATGGCAATCAGGATGCCAGAAACCAGGTGAATCGAGTCGAGCAGTACCGCAACGATCTGATCCCAGGTCACCCCGGCTTGATAGGCCGCCAGGTCATAGAGATTGCCCAGATCATACTGAACGATACCCGCACCGGCAAAGCTCTCGACAATTTCCGCATTGAAAAACGTGCCAAATACGCTGATACCGATGGTCTGTCCAAGCGTTCGAACCAACGAATTGAGGGCAACTGCCGCGCCACGTTTCTCAAAGCCTACTGACTCCTGGATGATCATTGTCTGAGTTGTCATGCCGATACCAAAGCCGGCCCCCAAGACAAGCAGCACGGCGATTATGAAGATGATCGCGCTTTCTTGTGTCAGAAACAAAAAAGGTAGCAGGGCCACGAGCGCAATGCATACACCCAGGGCGTTCATGGCTTTTCCGCCAAATCGCAGCATCAGTCTCCCCAGGGGAATCGTTACCAGTACCCATGAAATCGTCATGGGGAGAAGGATCAGACCGGTGATAAGCGGGCTGAGTCCTCTGACATTTTGCAGATAGATAGGGATATAGACGTCGACTCCAAGGATTATGGCCATGAAGAGCATAGCGACGATGTTCACAAAGACGCTTGATGTGGTGAGCACATCGAGAGGGACGATTGGCTCGGGTGCTCGTTTTTCGATATGGTAGAAAACGAGCAGGAGGATGAGAGAGACGGCGAAGAGCAGCGCATTGCGTAGAGTGAGTATCGAAGTTCCACCGTCGTTGAACATGAATATCGCAAGGAAGGTGAGCATGGATCCAGACAAAGTGAGGATACCGGGATAATCGATACGATGTTTCTGACGGCCGGTGTGCTCATGCAGGCTTGTGTGCAGCATATAAAGAGTGAGAATGCCAAAGGGGATATTGATAAAAAATATCCAGTGCCACGAAAGTAAATCGATAAGCAGCCCACCCAAGAACGGCCCGACCAATCCTGCTATACCCCAGACCGCACTCAGCGAGCCTTGGATCTTGCCTCGTTCGTTCAAGGGGAACACATCGCCGACAATTACCATCGGTATAGTGTAGATGGCGCCGGCACCAATACCCTGGAGCGCTCGACAGGCGATGAGCATGGGCATATTCTGGGCCATTCCACACAAAGCGCTGCCTGTCAAAAATACTGCGATGCCCACCATGAGCGTCCGTTTGCGCCCGTATAAGTCGCTGAGTTTGCCATAGATAGGCGTTGCAATGGCACCCGTGAGCAGGTAAACGGAGAATACCTGGCTGATAAGGTCAAAGCCTTGGAGGTCTTTGACGATGGTGGGTATCGCCAGCGTTACGATGGTACCCTCAACCGCAGCGAGAAACATCGCCAGCGAAAGCGATATGATGAGCTTGTTCTTTTCGGCGGCAGTCAAAGTCATGAGATGATTGTATAGGCAGATGGCGGCAGAGGAAGTGTAGAAAGCGCCGGCTGGTGGTATAATCTAGCATTCGCTGCGGAGAGATGGCTGAGCGGCTGAAAGCGGCGGTCTCGAAAACCGTTAGTCCGGCACCCCCGGGCTCGGGGGTTCAAATCCCCCTCTCTCCGCCAGACTGGTCTAAATCCTCCAGAATTTATCCGGTATCTGATCTCCCAAGAACACAAGAGGGGATTTGAACCCGCAAGGGGCCAACAGTCCAGTGGACTGTTGGCGGCGAAGCGAGCGCAAGCGAGCGAAAGCCTGTGGATTGCGAGGCGCAAAGCGGCGAAGCAATACGCGCAAATCCCCCTCTCTCCGCCAGACTTGTCTAAATCCTCCAGACAGTCTCCAAGCCGGCGCTCACGTAGAGCCTGTTCATCATATCGACTTTTTATTCTTGATTATGACACTTATCGCTCCTGTGTCCATGCCCATGACCGCGGCCGCGCTTATCGTTCCCATGATCATGCCCATGGCCGTGGTGACCGAACCTACCCGGGCCGCCGTGCTTGCCAAAACCGCCAAAGCCACCCCGGTGCATCCGCGCGCGCTTATCTGCTACAACCGCCTGCCACCGCTCCCAGGTTTCTTCATCACCCAGTTCCAATTTGGCTCGCAATGCATCGATCACCTTGTCGAGGTAGGTGCCGAATGCCGTCTGCTCCTCAGCGGTCAAACAATCGAACAGGTCAGCAAAACCTGGCACCACATCCGGCTGTTCTTGTTGGGTCTTGCCCTTCTCGGTCAGCTTGACTAATATGACGCGTTTGTCTTGCTCAGATGGTTCACGGGTAATGTAGCCACTTTTTTCGAGTTTAGCGAGAAACTCGTTGAGAGAAGAAACCGCCAACTCCAACAGATATGACAGGTCTTTTGTGCTGATGCCGTCTTGCAGTCGTAACGCAGCGAGAATCCGCCCCTGGCCACGTGTGACATCCGCCAGGTGGCTGCCGTGATGATAGTCATGCATGCGCTGCTTGTGCAGCAACCATTGTAGCTGCGTCAATTTCTCGTACAGTTCGTTGTCCATGGTCTTTTCCTCCATAATCTGATAAGGGATTGAACGGTACCGTAAGAAAATTATAAACGGTACCGTTAGTTATGTCAAGGCCTCGTGTTGCCCCGAGGACAATGTATACTAAACCTTCCCAGATCTCGCAATTCTTCACAAAAAATGTGCTTTGAACCCCCTACGATTTTTCACCATAAAACGTACGCGAAATACCATTCGGAGCATCACGAATGAATCTGGTCGAAATTGCATTGTTGGCCCATTTACACTACACTTAATTTGTGGCTCCTCTGGTTACGATTCCTAGGGCACCAGATGCTTTAGCACTGACTGTTAGAGCACCAAGCCACTCCTGACCTGGGTCGCAGTGGTTCTGTGCCTGAGGTGCGGTCGCACTACAGTTTTACCAAGTGTCACTACTAACAACGTGGTTGCCATGGCCGCCACACTTGAAGAGATGCGGGAGAATCACTTGTCTATCCGGAGTGCTCATCGCGCTTTTAATGATGCCATCGGTGCGTCTGCGTCCCGGTTTGCCGAGAACAAGGTAGTCCGCACGATTACCGAGGGCTTGATTAACCTCATTCCCCTTGTCCTTGTAGGTACTATCTGCATCGCTATAAGTAATCTGCCCTTCCCGCCACTGCATGATTTCTTGAATGGCATCACAGACGGTCACTGGACGTTAATCAGCAACATGATTACTTTTGCTACGGCCGACATTATCGGCCTGGCTGCGCTGTTTTCCGTAAGCTTTGAGCTTGCCGAATCCAGCACTTTCGTACAGAAACGCGAAATAAGCGTCTTTATCCCGATGTTTACGGCTTTTGCCTGCTTTGTCATTTTGTTTGCCTGGGATTCCACAACCTACCAACTGGCTACCGACGGCGCAACGCCGGCTGTGCTGTTTCAAAATCCCGGTCGTACCGGCGTGTTCCCGGCTCTGTTTGTAGCAATCTTAGCGGTAAGACTGTTCATCAGCTTTGGTCGACTCTGGCAACGAATTATAGGAACGCGCCGCCGCATCGTAGACGCGACCTTCCAGATCAGGATTGCCATGCGCAGCGTATTCCCGGTTATCTGCACGCTTGTCTCATTTGTGATACTGCGCCTGTTTGTGGATTGGCTCCAAGATGTGACCTTGTTTGAGGAACGCTTGCAGGGCTTCTTGCAGCAACTTATTACCGGTGGGGATTTTCTCTCGATTATCGCCACAGTTATCTGTATGCAGATACTCTGGTTCTTTGGTGCTCACGGCAGCGACACGATGCTTGATTTTCTCCCCCATGTTAATCC
Organism: Coriobacteriales bacterium; assembly: GCA_031282405.1. GTDB lineage: Bacteria > Actinomycetota > Coriobacteriia > Coriobacteriales > UBA8131 > JAITDU01. Next base: position 27,641 of record JAITDU010000037.1, read on the forward strand.
TATTAGCCAGAGTCTGGCCGACACCCAGACAGCAGAAACAATTGGCACGACTCTGCCCGAGACTATGCAAAACATCGGCACTACCTTGGCCAGTCATGACTTTTATGACCACTTTGTTTCTTTGGGGGGCGCTGGCGCTACGATGGGCCTGCTCATCGCGATGTTCGTCTTTGGCACAGCTGCCAAGGGGAGGAAACTAGCCCGCATATCGGTGTTTCCTATCGTGTTTAATGTAAACGAAACGCTTATCTACGGTATCCCTATTGTCTTGAATCCGTTCATGCTCGTGCCGTTTTTGCTTGCGCCTATGATAACCGCTTCAATCAGCTATCTGGGTTTTGTTACGGGCCTTGTCCCCCCTATTATGCTTACGGTGGAGTGGACTACGCCCATTTTGCTGTCCGGCTATATGGAGACAGGATCTCTTGCCGGCACGGCATTGCAATTTGTGGGCTTAGCGGCGTCGTTTGTGCTCTATGCGCCTTTTGTACGCATAACCAAAAGAGCTACTGCCAAGCGTCAGTTAGAGATGTTCGACCGTTTTAAGCGCATTGCCGCTACGGCCGCTAACAACGAGCACGCCTCTGTGGTCAACCGCCACGATAATATGGGCGAGATTGCCCGCGAGTTCGCCTCGGAGTTCAACACCTACTTTGACGATAGCAGCATTCCGTTCATTATGGCTTACCAGCCTAAAAGTGATAAAGACGGACACGTGGCCGGTTGCGAGGCCCTGCTGCGCTGGACGCATCCTATATATGGCCCTGTGCCACCCGACGTACTGATTGAGCTTACCGACGAGGCTGGGCTGAGTACCCCAATGGGCCGCTGGATAACCAAACAATCACTGGAAGAGCTGTCACGCTGGCAAAAGCTGGGGTTCAACGACCTCGTAATGTCAATCAACCTTAACCCTCATCATATCTATGAAGACAAGGAGTTTCCGGATTATTTAGGAGAATTGCTGCGCAGTCTGGACATTGACCCCGAGCTTGTGGAAATGGAGATAACCGAACATGTGGCTGTGCGCTCCAGCGAATCCATGCTCAAACTGTTTGCGCGCATCAGGGCATGTGGCGTGAATCTTTCCATTGACGATATGGGTATGGGTTATAGCTCGCTCACGTATATCAGCGATTTTGGCGTGACCACGGTCAAGTTGGACATCTCGCTCGTAGACAAGATAGCCACCGATGTTCGCCAGCAGGAAATAGTGCGCTCAGTCGTCGAGTTGGCCACCCAGCTTAACCTCGCCATAGTCGTTGAGGGAGTCGAAGAAAAGCAGCAATTGGACGCGCTCGTTGAGTTGGGTTGTCGCTACTTCCAAGGCTACTATTTTAGCAAGGCACTGCCACCTAAGGATTTCTTGGCCTATGTTGAGCGCAAAGGCACCGTGCGGATGCTCCCGTGCGGTACCTAGTCAGGGGCACTGTGTCCGGCGAAAGCACATCGCCTGACCGTGCGGATGCTCCCGTGCGGTAAGTAGCTGGGGAGAAAAGCCAGACCGTCTTTCAGACAAGCTATTGGTGCCGAACAATCCCTGCCTGAGTGTCGATTTGACCTTGAAACGGCTACCGGTAAAGCGCTGCCCTTTGCAACTCAGATGCCAAACGCGGGTTTTGGCGCGTCGCCGGAAATTGTCATACACTTTGGACTGGCAAATATTTGTCCAGGATTGAAAATACCTCTTCTATGTTAAGGGGCTTACCTATGTGCGCGTCCATGCCGGCCTCCAGACTCTTTTCTATATCCTCTTTGAACACATTTGCCGTCATGGCGATGATAGGAATACTTTTTGCCTGCAAACTATCGAGCGCGCGAATCTTGCGTGTTGCCTCGTATCCATCCATCTCTGGCATTTGTACGTCCATGAAGATGGCATCGTACTTCTCCGGTGCCTCGTTGAATATACGAACGGCCTCTGCGCCATTTGTCGCAAAATCAATGCTAATGTGCGTTGGCTCAAGGAGGGCGGATACGATCTCTCGATTGATCTCGACATCCTCGGCCAGCAAAACGCGATACCCCTCAAAATTTGGCACCGCATTCAAATCAGGATCGGCCGGCCCTCCAGTTCCAAAGCATTCGTTGATAACATCCGCTATGGCAGAAGAAAAGGGCGGTTTGGGCAGGAATTTATCAATGCCGACTTCTTTGGCATCTTTGGCGATGATACTCCAGTCGGTCGCAGAGATCATTATGGCTACGGCGCGGTTAGGCATCTCGCTCTTAAGTCTTTTTGTGAGTTCTATGCCGTTCATGTCCGGCAGTCTCCAATCCACAAAACAAATATCATATGCATGGCTCTGTTCCACCATACGGAGTGCTTCCTTGCCGCTGGTTGCGGTATCACAAGACAGTTTCAAGCGTTGAACTATCTCTGTAAAATATTCGAGAATATCTGGGTCGCTGTCTACTACCAATATGCGGACATTGTCCCAATTCACATCGGGCCTTAGAAGCTCTCGCCTTTTCGCTTCGCGCTTTTGCATGCGCACGGTAAATGAAAACTTAGAACCTTGGTTTGCTTCTGATTCAACCCAAATCTCCCCATCCATCATTTCCACTATACTTTTAGAAATTGCCAACCCCAGACCCGTACCGCCGTATTTGCGCGAAGTACTGCTCTCTGCCTGTTGGAACGAAAGGAACAATCTGGACTTCTGCTCTTCTGAGATGCCAATCCCTGTATCACTCACATCTATCTGTATCACGCAGATGCCGTCTTTTTCTTCTGCTATCATACGCGCATTCAGGGTGATGATCCCGCTTTCTGGAGTGAATTTTACGGCGTTTCCCAGCAGATTGGTTATTACTTGAGCCAATCTTTGAGCATCGCCGAACAGTATCTGTGGTATATCGCCAGCGACTTTTATGACGAGCTTTTGATGCTTTTCGTCGACGCGAAAACTGATGACGCTTATCACCTGTCGGAGCATTTTCTCAAAATTGAACTCCTCCGGCGAGAGCTCAAATTTGCTTGCTTCGATTTTTGACATATCCAGTATGTCGTTGATGATGCCAAGCAAATGCTGTGATGCTTCCGCGATTTTACCCAGAGCGTAATCCTTTCGCTCCAGGTCCGACGCTGAGTTTCCAATGGTTGTCATGCCGATTATGGCGTTCATCGGCGTCCTTATCTCGTGGCTCATATTCGAGAGAAACTCGCTTTTAACGCGAGAGGCTGTTTCTGCCGCCTCTTTTGCTTTGGTCAGATCCGTCACGTTGTGCATGAGGCCCAAAACACCTAAAAAATTCTCTTTATCATCGTAAAAAGGCATGACCGTCAGTTCGTAATAAGAGCCTTCGTTGACGATATTTTTGCGCTGCGTTTTGCCATTTTCGGCCGCAGACACGGCATCCAAAATATTATGTGCCAGTTCGCGAGAGAAATATCGCTCGCAGATCTCATCAAAATTCCGTCCGATTAAAACCCCCTGGTTTTCGGTGTCCACACCGATAAAGGTAGCGGCCGCATATGTGCCAAGTCGGTATCTGCGCGCTGGGTCAAGCAAGAAAATGATATCGGGACAGTTTGTGAGCAGTTGCTTGTTATACTCCTGCGTTGTCTGGATATCCTTGCGCATTGTGTTCAGGATATTTTCCTGCGTCAGAGTATTCACACGAAATGTCTCGACCAATTTTTCGTTAGAGCGCAACTGGCGACTGAGTTTTCGTGTCTCGGCCTTGGCTTTCTTTAATTCCTCGAGCAACTCCTCGTATTCTGGCCTTGGTGTTGCTGCGACCGTTTCGTCCGTCATCGCTTTACTCGTCATTACGTTACCCACCCACGCATCGCTACAGGATACAAGCTATAATGGAATAGTTATGAAAGCGATTTACCGCTTTTCCATCGCGCACAGACGTTGGGCAAATCTCACCGCCGGCATAGGCAAACATGAACGGGTAATCACACCGCAATTCATCTCTGACCATCGTTGCCTCCATCGTGGGGTTTGCGCCAAAGATCATACGTCGTACGATACACGAGAAGATCAGCGTTACCTGGCGATCGGGTATCTCCTTGATTCTCTCGACTAATTCTACGGAACTCTGCAAAATGGCGTCCATAGTAGGATTGATGACCGTAAAAACGGAATTCTGATACATGTATCCGCGACAGACCGCATTGCCGTTCGCGTTCAGGTAAACAATCGCCCGTACAACCGGAATACCGTCGTAGTCGGCGCGCTTTTTGAAGTCGATGAGTATAGGGATAAATTGCAGACCCTCATCAAGCTTGCCATCCTTAGCCAGACCAATACTCTCAAAATATTCATAGGTGGACACACCATTTATCTCATAGACTATGTTCTCTTTGCTCTTTGTGATCTCGCCGCTGTACGGTGTCCTGTCGTCGTCATTGACAGTCGAGATAAAAAAGCGCGGGTTGACGTTGCCCGCCACTAGAACGAAGGACATTTTTGTGAAAGAAGCCTCGCCATTGTAAAGTGTTGAGCAATTGTCAAAGGCAAAAGAATCGCTGATCGCAAGCGTACCAAACTGCGGAACACCGGGGCATAACTCGTCAAAGGCTTCTACGTAGGAATCGCCCGCGTTGTCTGCGAGCAAAGGCGGAAACAGTATAATCAATTTGGGATCGGACGGGAGCTTGTTTCTGGCTGCCTCAAAGGCCGCACGTGTTGGGGCGAGCGGATTGTTTCCGGGCTGTATCTCGTCGGTCATAGCGGCTTCAAAAAATGCGTCGTCGCTCGTTATCACCAAGATGGTCAGTACCAGGATGTCGGCCTCGCCGCACACCGCCTGGGTTGTCGAGGTCGAGCCTACAACGGTAAAGGGTAGAGCCTCGCACAGCGCGCCATAAGTTCCGGATTCGACATATTCCGGATCGCACATGATAATTCCTACGGTATTTTCCAACAGAGGAAAATCTTTGAGCCCTTCGGTAATTTCTGAAACGGCGACATCTGCATCGTCAATCTCATAGGTATGCAAACCAATAGAGCGAATCATGGCGACCTCCTTTTTAATTCTTTTTATTTTCGTAAAACAAGTGCACATAAACGCGAGTTCATACATAAGCTCATGTGTCTATCGTATATATAGTCCCTTGTTACTATCCTTCTGCAATAAAATAACCAACCAAGAAGATTCACATCCGGTCTGCGCACCGCACATGTTGTACTGCGGTTGAACTATATCATAAATGCAGAGGTATTGTGGCGGCACAAACACCGACAGATAGTCTTTGCAGATAAGTGTTACTATGTAATAAACACACAGGGACGGTTCCTTTGTGTTGCCCACTCCCCTCATCAGTGCTATCATGCACATATGGTCAGATCAGCGAGAACACAAAGTCCGACGGGCGTGTACCACGTCATGTTTCGTGGCATCAACCGCCAGGCGATCTTTGAAGACGATGAGGATGCCGAGAGGTTTTTGGAGATCCTTGCAGAGTGCAAGGCGATGGATGCCTGGCAGCTTTTTGGCTACTGCCTGATGGGAAACCACGTCCATATCCTCATCGGTTGTGACAACCGCCCATTGGGAGGCATCCTCAAGCGTATCGGCGTGCGCTATGTGCCCTGGTTCAATAAGAAATACGGGCGCATTGGCCATCTGTTTCAGGATCGCTATAGAAGCGAGCCGATAGCAGATAACAGGCAACTGCTGGCAGCGTTGCGCTATATCCATCAAAACCCCCTCAAGGCCCGCCTGTGCCAGCAGGCAGGCGACTATCGCCTCAGCAGCTATGGGTGCTATGTCGGAAGGCCCGGGATTACAGACGTCGAGTTTGTGCTCAAAATGCTCTCCGAAGACAAAGACCGACAAAGGCAGGAGTTCGAGGCGCACATGCTTGTAGATGAGGACGCTGAGTTCATAGACGATGTGCCTGTTCGCATGACAGACCGGGAGTGCAAAGAGGTCATCAGTGATATTGCCGGTACGACATCGGCAGCGCAGTTTCAGGCGCTTTCCCCTACAATGCGCGATAAGGCCCTGCGACAGATGAGAGGAAGGGGATTGTCGATTCGACAAATCGTGAGGCTGACAGGGGTGCCGTTTGGGATAGTCAGGGGCAAATGACACAAAAGAACCGTCCCTCTGTGTTCCTGCCTCTGTGTTCCTGGGGCAAATGACACAACACAAAAGAACCGTCCCTCTGTGTTGACCTCTGTGTTCGAAAAAGAACCGTCCCTCTGTGTTCCCGAAATTCTGTACCCAATTGTAGTGAGGCCAAGTTTAAACGCCCCACAGCCAGCACTCACCGCTCACTGTAAGGTATATCAAAAGCATCGAATACCTTGCGCTGTATCTTTGTCGGT
>JAITDU010000046.1 GCA_031282405.1 Coriobacteriales bacterium
CAGGGTGTTGAGGGTTGTGCCTGCCTGTAAGGATTCGCGCCATTTACATTCACCCAAAAGCAGCTTCTTCTCACTGGCCTCCGCCGCCATCACATCCACGTCGCTTTGCTGCCTGCTGCGCGGGTCAGTGCCCCACCACGAGCCCAATGCTGTGGCAACAAACGGCAACTCACCGCGCAGGTTCTTGCGGCGCAGCCACTGCAGGCAGACGTCCTCAAAGCGTATGCCCTCAAGCTCCGGCAAAACAGGCAACACCTTCTTTTTTGCCAGTAGCTCACCGGCGCCCAACTCGACTTCTCCCCGTAGCGGGAATACATAACGGTACCAAAAAGCAAACAGAGGGTCGGCTATCCGGTAGACGCCCTTGCGCGTCTTTGCCTGGTTGGACAACAACGGCACCCTTTTCTCCACCAAACCCAAGTCGACAAGCGTGCCGATGTATTTCATGACTTTGGTGCGATCCTCGCTTATGGTGTTGGCAATCAGCTGCGGAGTGTTCGCGCCTTTGGCCAAAGCCATGAGAATCGTATTGTAAAGCGCCGGTTCGCGAAGCTCCTGTCTGAGCATCATAAGCGGCTCCTCGGAAAACACGCTCGTCCTACCAAAGAACAGGTTGATGATGTTCTCGTCAAAGCTCTTTGTGCCATCAACAAAGCCCAGGTAATAGGGCACTCCGCCCATGCACGTGTAATAGCGGACGCAATCTTCAGCCGATACCCCTTTGAGCATCTTGGACGCATCCAGATAATCAAACGGCAGCAGATGGATTTGAGCGGTACGTCTGCCATAAAGTGGGCTTTTTGAGCCCAGCACATCGCTTTCCATAAAACCGACGTTGCTACCGCTCAGCACCAGATAGAGTTGCCCTTTCAGCAAGGTATGGTCAATAACATTTTGGAGTATCGACGGCAATGATTTGTTCGCCTGCGCCGCATAGGGAAACTCATCAAATGCCAGCACCAACCGTCTGTCTTTTGCCAAGTCGCCCAAAAAGGCCAGGGCGTCTGCCCAGGTGTCAAAACTGCCCGTGCTTGAGGGCAACCCTGCATACGCGTAAAGGGCCCGGGAGAAAGCCTTGAGGTTCTCGGCGTCGTTGCTTTCCTGAGCCGTGAAGTAGATATGCGGTTTCTTGGCTGCGAACTGCGCTATCAGTGTGGTTTTGCCCACCCGCCTGCGCCCATAGACTACAACCATCTGAAAGCCGGTTTTGGCAAACAGCGTATCCATCTCTTTGAGTTCGACTTCTCGCCCTACGAACATTTCTGCTCCTTTGTATACTCATAAGTTGTCTACTTGTAAGTATACTATTTTGAGGGCTCTTGTCAATTGGGTTGGTCGCGGGTGCGGTCGTGTGTCGCGCGGCATTATCGCGTGTCGCACACTGTTAAAGTGGAGATGCGCTAGTAGCTCGATTAATCAATTTGATGATAATACACTCTTAGTACCGTCTCGTAGACGGCATCCTTATCGAGGTAGTATTCGGCATACACCTCACCTTGAACCATCTCCCCTTCCAGGGTAACCATGTCAAAGCCCGCAACATTATTGGTGACCGTAGCGGAGGCGAGGTAGCTGAACTCATTGGCGCCCAAATTGGTTACGGAGTAATCGGCTGTTATGTTAAAGAGGTCGAGCAATACGCCAACGCTTCCCTCGGAGAGTTGGAGGGCCTGGGAGGCAAAGGCCTTAACGTATTGCACCTGGCGAGCTTGGCGGTCGATCGAGGAGTTGAGCACTGACGTGTCACGCCACTGCACATAGCGGTACGCATGGTTGCCGAAGAGGACGGTGCTTTCTCCCTCAACGATGTTTGTGCCAGGAACAGTCTGCAAAGGCGTGAGAGAAACACCGCCGATGGCATCATTCAAAGGACCGATACCACTCTCATTGAGCGCAAAGTAGTACGTGATGGGCATATTATACAAAACGCGAGAAACGGCCTTAACGGTATTCTCACAACTCCGCTCCCTGCCGTCGCCGTAGCTGTAGGCGAGGCAGAGTTGCATGGTATCCTGCCCGATAAAGGCATCGCCCACAAACTCGCTAACGTCAACCATACTGTCGCGGGGCACGCCTATGGCAGTCACATCGCCCGTCTGCGTGTCGAACGCTATGACCATAACGGCATCCGCCTGCCCGGCCGGCTCCCCTCCCTCAGCAGGGGCAAAACGGTCAAAGCCTATAAACACCAGAGAGACCATGTTCTCATTAAGGGCATAGGTGTGTCCTTTATAAGAGACCGTCTTGCCCTCGTCATAGCTGACTGCATCCTCATTGCTCGCAATAGGGGCTGTGTCTGTGCCCCCCTTGATGGCCGCTTCGCCCGAGCGCATCATCCCCAAGGCTATCCAGACGGTCAAGCCGCCTAAGGCAACAAGTATGACGAGGACAAGCGCGGCAATACGAGGGCCTTTGTGCTTGTGCTTCCTGCGCTTACGCCTGCGAATCAGAGTCTCCTGGGCGTTGATGAGGCTATCGCCGGAAGGGGCATTATCGGAGCCGTCAATAAGTGAGTTCGTCATCAATAAGTACCCCATTTACCAAGTACCTGGCACTTGAATATGCCGGGTCTGACATACACGTACTCAACTGTACTATCTTATCATCACTTGAGAGTTTTACACCAGTTCTTGCGTTGGCGATCAGAGCGTCTGGAGCCTGCACAAAGGCAAAATAATCCTGTACGGTCTGGAGGTTGGAGAAGTCAAACGAGTTCATGATATGCCGGTCGTCATAAAGGTAGGCCGACACGACCCGATAGGTTAGGATATGCCCTGGGGTGTAGATATAAAAGACGTCGTTGGCAGCAAAGAAGTCGGCGTTCTCAAAGTAGTGCAGTGTGGCAAACATCCCCTTGTTGATCATGTTGTGCCCGTAGATGAGTGTCACAGGATCGCTAAAATCGGTACTGTTCATTGACTGGGAATAGAGCGCTCCCTCAGCGGATACCTGCCTGTCACGATTGTGCGTGAGATAGTAGTTGTCGTCACTCGCGTGCTGGAATATGGGGTGGTCGACCTCGGTATTAGGGATAGAGATCCACGCGTAGATATCCTGGTTCTCCTGTTTTAAGGCAGAGAAGTCAATAGGGTTCACGGCAAGAGGCTCAGGGGTCGGCTCGGTTTTAGGAGCCGAATCCTCTACGATGGGAGCAGGTACTTCTTTTGCCTCCTGCAGAGCCTGGTTGAGCTGGTAGCGCTGCCACGCCAAGTAGCCCGCACCAGCGCTGGCACCGGCTATTAGGACCACCAAGACAATGGACAGAAGGATGATGGATCGCTTCTTCTTTGCTGGGGACAAATCGTCTGGAGAAACGTGTTTTGGGGTATGCGGCGACGTGTGGGCATCGTTCACCTGGGCTTCTGTGCCCTCGGTATCTTTTTGAGACATATCTGGCATAGCGGCAACCGACATTCCTTATTCGATACGGGTCTCAATGAAACGAACCCCACCCAGTGTGTGGGCAGGGTTCAAAAGAAAACGTGTATAAGGGGTAAAATTACTGCATGACCTTCTTGCGAAGGGCAACAGCAACAAACGCAGCGGCGAGAGCCATTGCAATGGTCACACCCGCGACAACACCAGCTGTGGCGCCTACCTCAACACCGGTCTTTGGGGAGGTCGCTCCCGTATCGGTCTTGGTGCCGTCAGAGGCAGGGGCAGAAGTCTTATCGACAACCAAGGTGAAGACGGAGAGTCTATCGACGTGGATGTTCAAAGTGCCATTGGCTGCAACGGTAACACCGCTTCGCACCTCAGGGTCGCCATTATCGTGCTGTATGTAGACTGTCACTTTATAGCCAGCCCATTGGGCACCAACGTTAAAGGTGAGATCAACATCAGTGGCATCGCCCTTAACCTCAAAAGAGGCCAGTACCTCTTGGGTGGCGGGGAGCGTTGCTGGCACGTTGCTTGCCTGGGTAGTGGCCTCGGCAACACTATCTATCGTACCGCTGCCAGCGCTGACGTTAAGAACCACGCCATCGGAGGAAGTCGCCTGATTATTCTCGGAACTAGGCACAGCCCAAGCCAACATAGGCAACGACAGTACTAAGGCAAAAACACAGATTACTGCTATGATTTTCTTTTTCATTTTACTTGCCATGCCTTTCTTCTGACATCCCTGCACAGGCACGAGACAATCAGCGCCCTAACACACCGTTTGTATATGTAATAGATGATAGTAGCTTTACGCCTGCTGTCAATAGAAAAGGCAGCTATTTTACGCAAATAATTCAATAATTCAAACGCACGGATGCACGGACGAAGCTA
>JAITDU010000039.1 GCA_031282405.1 Coriobacteriales bacterium
CTCAGTGCCTTGTGAACAGGGGTATCGTCGATGCGAGTATCGCCCGCCATCTTGAACGGCGTCTTAACCTCCTGCGCTATGCGATTGTAGACGCGATAGTAGAAATCGAAGATATTGCCGCTCCATTCACCTGAACTGGAAATGATGCGGTCTGTCCAACGGGTGGACTCGTCGTCATGCTCCTGAACGTGATGAGCCCATAGTTGTCGGCAGCGATTTCATGTATCTCATCAAAGTAGCTCATGGCAACAATATACCTTATAAGGCATATTGTTGATAAATTTGACGTGAATTCATTATCTTCTTAAGAATGGCAGAAGGGTCGAGGATTCGAACCCCTTCATCTCCATCACTCGCTTTAGACAAAGCATAATTCGAGGCTCAAGCCCGAGAGGACTGGACAGCCCATGGGCTGTCCAGAGGGCAAGCGTGCAAGTGGGCACTTAGCTCGCGCCCTGCTCCCAGACCTCTTCCTCACGCCAGTCCCACTCGCGTCCGCCGAAGAACACCATGGCGTTCATCTCGTTGGACTTCTTTAGGATGGCATTGGGAAAGTGCCGGTCCATGGCAAAGAAGAAGTCGCCGGGGCTCTTGGCTCTCTCCAACTCGATTTCTGTCTTTTCGATGTAGTCGATGGTCCAGTCAAAGGCATCGTTGTTAAAGGGCATGCCCATGCGCAAGTGGCCCGGTATGACGACGGAGGCATTCATCGCCTTGAGCTTTTTGCATACATCGATCCACTCCGCGCGTTCCTCTTTGTTGACCTCACACGTAAAGGGATGCGCCTCATTGAACAGGATGTCGGAGCACATCAGCGTATCAATGGAGGGGATGTAACCAGCGGTATTGTATCTGTAGTCGCCCATCAGGCGCGGAATGATCTCGATGCGCTCACCCTCCAGGAGGAAGTGGTCCTCATGGAGTGGCTCCACGGTAAAGGGAATCTGCTCGGCCGCATAGTTGATCTCGCCTATATCCGGAACCACCTCGTTACGCTTCTCCGACCACTGCTTTTGGATGATAGCAGCCTCCTCGGGCACTGCGATAACGCGTGCATTGGGAAAGACCTGTTTCAACACCTCAGCACCAAAATAGTGATCGGGGTGAGCATGCGACATATAGATGGTTTCCAGCTCGAGGTTTTCCTCAACAATCTCGGCGGCGCAGCGCAGGGCGTTGGCCTTTGTCCATTGGGTGTCGAATACCGCGCACTTCTCCTTGCCCATGATAATAACATTGGTCACGGCAAAGCCATCATCATTGGCGACAAAAACCTTCGTAGCCAGTTTGCCCTTGCCGTGCCTGTTTACCCTGATCTCGCCATGGGTACTGAATTCGCGATACTCGTCCGAAACATTAATCTTTGCCATCGTGTTCCTCCTCAGTCTTAATCTATACCGGTATAGGTTTTATCGGCAACACCTTCTCTGGCTGCCAGAAAAGCTGCAATCTCCGCCTCGTAATCTTTGCCATAAAAACGTCGTCCGTAGACAAAGGCCTCATCAAGCGCCTCCATGACACGCGGTGTCAGCGAGACAGCAAAGGGAATGAAATAGCCGTCCGTGGCCAACAGGTCTATCTTCTCATGCACTTCTCTTACGATGTCAGCGTGGGTCTTTTCGGGATTATCGATTACCTCCTGGGCATCAAGTGCTCCCATGAAAATAACGCGATCCTTGAAGTCGTTATGCCAACGCGTCAGGTCGTTTACCGGCTGCACCGGGTCAACAACATCGGGCCCAAGTTCCATCAACTCGTCAAAGACCAGGTCGATACGGCCGCAGCTGTGCATGTCAAAAAGCACGCCCAACTCATGTGTGGCATCAATGACGCGTTTGATATGCGGCTTGATCCACGTGCGCCAGAAATCCGGTTGAAAGAACAGGTCTTTTTGGGTGCCCCAGTCATCTTGGAAGTGGATAAGGTCCACATCATAGTATTGTTTGAGCTTCTTGATTATCTCTATCTTAAAGTCGCACAGTCGGCTAAAGAACGCCCCGCAGGCCTCGGGGGCAACAATCGTGGCAATCAGCGCATCCTCAAAACCGAGCAGGTCATGCAAACGCTCAAAGGGGCCAGAAACGATCATGCACATCAGTATCTTTGCAGGGTCTTTGCCCTCGGGCAAATCGGCCTTTGCGGCCGCCTCCCAGTCGATCGCCTCAAGGTCGGGCCATTGGATGACCTTCTCCCAGTCTTCGATATCCTCTAAGACGCGTGGCTTTGTGGTATCGGTGGCCAGAGTGCCGGGGATATACTCGTCATCGGTCCACCATACGCTAAACCAGTCCTGGCCGACCGTATGACCAGGTGGTCGGTCAAGCACTACTGAGGGCAGGCAGACCTGTATCAGACTGGGCTGATGCGCGACAAAATCCAGTGGTTCACGCCTTACCATCCGGTAGAAGTTCTCTCGCTCTGTTATCGCCATAGCAACTCCTTTACACCTGTCGTTTTTTGAACCCGCTGCTGTGCGCCTTGCCGCGCCCTGTCACGCGCGTTGTCGCGCCTTGCCCTCAACAACAGGTCTAAGCCTGTCCTTCAAACGTCTGGAGCGACCAACGAGTCTTGCCATCGATCTTCTTAGCCAGTTCTCCAACCTCACCATAATACATGCACCAAGCTTGGCAGTGTTGCACACACATAGGCATCTTACCCTTTTCTACCCGGTCTGCGCAACCGTTACAGGCTTTGGTAATCACTGGCATCCAAGCCCACTCCCATGTGCCTTCTTTGGGACCACTGCTGTATTGGTAAGGGCCGGTCTCGGAAAGTTTGATGCCAAACTCGCCCTTTTCCAGCTCAAGATACTTCTTGCAAGCGACCTCGCAGCTGTGGCAGCCTGTGCAGTACTCATAGTTGATCAGAATTCCCTTGGTCATCTTTCGCGTCCTTTCGCTTGTGTTGTGTCCTACTTGTCATAACAATCGAGCCGTATGTTAGCCTTAGCTTACTTATCTGTGCTCTCTCCACGTGCTCTTTGTGTTTTCTCTGTGCTCTCTCTCTATACTCTCTGCGCGTACCGGACCATCTCTTCTGTCTGGCCGTTCTTACGGTTTGGCCGGCTCATAGGTGCGGAATCCGCCCAGGCGCGTCACCTGTTCGCCCGGTGTTGGCGCAGCGTTTTCTGCGGTAACCTTGTAAATCTTGCAACGAAGTGCCTTAATCGGCGCACCGATATTGCCCGGTCCGCTCTCGTAAGCACGTGTTAAGTTGTTAACGTTATAGTCAAAAGCCTTGTACAGGCTTGGCTCACTTGCCTCTTCTTCTGGCTTCCACCAGCCGTGCTCGGCCGAGATAAAGCGCTTGTCAATACCGGGAAACACCTTGACCATCTGTTTGCAGCGTCCATCCCAGTTTTCGATCCAGACCCAGTCGCCATCTTTGAGGCCATACTCCTCGGCAGTCTCGGGCGAAATCTTAACCAGTGGTTCCGGGTGAAATTCGCGCATGGTCTGAGCCCAGCGATGCTCGGTATGAAAGAACTCATATGAGCGTGCGCCGTTGACAAAATAAAACGGATACTCCTCAAGCAGATCGAAATCCTTCTCCTTCAGATCGCCGGTGGAAGAGAAAATGCCCGCCGGGCGCTCCTTGAGGTACTTTGTGAATTCATCAGCAGTATCCTCAGAGCAGGAGACCGGCGTATACACCGGATATTTGGGAATGCCCCAGGCATCAAAAGTAGTCGGTACCAGCTCAATACGGCCCGAGGGTGTGTTAAAGCCCACGCCGCCATCCGGGCGCAAAAGACCCTTTTCATGTTTATAGTAGGTGGCATTCCACTCATCATAAAGATGGCCGGGGCCTTTGCCGGCAACGCCATCTGTACCCAGTTGGGTATTGCTGCCGTCGACCAGCTGTTGGAAGGTCACCGGACACTTCGTGGTCACGGTCGTGTCATCAGCGCCCGAGTCGTGGCCCCACTTATCGTCGGTAGCGGCGGAGAAATTAGATTTCTTAACCGTGCCATCCTCGCTTATGACTGCCAGATCGGTGAGCAGATAATCATTTATCAGATCCTCGGCATTCTCCCAACGTACGAAAAGGTCAGGATTCAAACGTTTGCCCAGCCAGATGGCAATCTCCTCATCGCTTTTAGCCTCGTAAAACGTAGAGACCTTCTTCATGGCACGCAATGGCGTCCACCACGTGCGGGCGGAGTCACGCTCACAACTCATGGATACGGGTACCACTAAATCGGCCAGAGCCACAACGGTCGGAGTCATGAACGGATCGGCGTAGGCAATAAACTCGATATTTTTCATATATTTATACGCACGTGGTCCCGGTTCTTCGTGCCCCGCAAAGGCATTGCAGCTCTGCGCCCAGAGTATCTTGATAGGGAACGGCTCTGCGGTCTCCAACGTCTTAGCCATGGCATCCGGGTTGCTCATGCCCACAAAGTCCAAGCCCTCAAAACCGGCCATGGCTTTGGAAAATTTGTGCTTATAAGCCTCGGGGTCAGCGTAGAGGTCCACCGAGGAATACCCGGCGTTGATGTCAAAGGAGTTGCGAGCAAAGATGTGCGTGCCGGGTTTTTCGATATGACCACAGATTGCCATGATGTCACAGACCGCCAGCACCCAGTGCATTGACGACGATGTGGAGGCGTCAAAGGCCAGGCCCCATTGGATGGCGCCACGTTCAGCGTTGGCATACAGCCGCGCCGAGGCACGGATGTCCTCGGCCGGAACCCCCGTAATGGGCGCGGCCCACTCCGGCGTAAAGTCCTTAACGTGCTCCTTGAGGTCATCGTAATAAGCACACCAAAGCTCCACAAACTCATGGTCGATAAGATCCTCATACATGATGACGTTTAACCACGCCAACGCTATGCAAACATCCGTGCCCGAGTTCACCGACAACCAATACTCAGAGCGCGCTCCCCACCACGTAAGCTGAGGGTCAATTGTAATAATCTTGGTGCCGTGCTGCACACAAAACGTGAGCCAGTGGCCCAGATAACCATCGGCATTAGACTTGTTGGGCTCTACTCCCCAAACAACCAGTACCTCGGGCGGCTGCCACTCGGGGTTGGCGTAGCGATCAGGAAAAGTCTCGGAGGCATCGACGAGTGGGTAATCGCCCATAGGGCCGGCAGCCCCGCAGACGCGCGGCATATAACAAGACCAACCGGAGAAGTAGATACCGCCCACATTGGCAGTACGGAAACAGGCCCCTGCGATGAAGGGCACCTGCCAGTTGATGTTTCGGCCGGTGCCATGCCCGACGATAATAGACTCGCGTCCCAGCCCGGCATCGTCGACGAGTTCTTTGATTTTGGAGTCCACAATATCCAAGGCTTCATCCCAGGTGATGGGCACGAATTTGCTGGCATCGCCGCGGTAGCGGCGCTCACGCTTTAACGGAGTCTTGATGCGATGCTTGTTGTTTGTAGCTTCGGGGAGGTTAAGGCAACGCATACAGAGTTTGCCATTGGCATAGGGATCCAGCGGGTCGCCTTCGACTTTAACCAGCTTGCCATCAGCATCTGTATACAGCAGTATACCGCAGGAATCATGACAACCCGGCGCGGTATAGTTGTAGGTGCGGGTGACTGTCAGGCCGTCCTCCTCCCAGCTGACTTCGTCCTCGTGATAAGCCTTTCTGTCAAGGGTGTCGAGGAATTCTTTGTAATCCGCCATAGTATTCCTTTCTTTTGCTCTGCTTCAGGCCCGTGCTTCAGGCCCGGTGGTACTACCCTGCTTTCATTATCGTTTGTCTACCGCTGGCTCGCCACAATCGGACAGGCTGAATTAACTAGTAAGGCTTAGCCACAAAGACTAATAGCGCCCCCTACAACGGTTCTGTCGCGCTTTGCCACAGCAGCCATCATGTTGTCATTGCGCTTCTCGTTGGAAAGCACGATAATGGTTTGAGCAAACAAGAATGACTTGACACGAACCACCACAGGTATAGTGGACAGAGGCCACAACAAGAGGAGGGAGCGCATATCATGCCCCGTTTCAACGATTTCCCCGCCATCTTTCAACCCTTTGCCATCGGTAGGATGGAGTTAAAGAATCGCGTGGTCTTCTCCCCGGTTGTCTCTGGCCACGCAACCGTACGCGATGGCGAGGTGACCGACAATCTCGTTGACTTTATCGGGGCTTGTGCTCGCACGGGTGTGGCGCGTGTTGGCATTGGCGCAACACCGGTGGATTTTGGCCGAGCGCGCGATTTCTTTGGCTGTCTTTCGGCAACACGCGACACCGATGTGCCCGGCATTCGTCGCCTGGCAGAAGAGGCGCATCGCTACGATGCAAAGCTCTCTGTGGAGCTTTTGCATGCCGGACGTATTGCCCAGCCCGAAGCCCTGGCCGGACGCAAAGCCTATGTGCCGTGGCTGGCTTCTGACATGGATCCGGAGCGATTCATGCAAGTTGGGGAGAAAGAGATGGCCGAGGTCATCCAGCTCTTCTGTAATGCCGCGCGTCGCTTGGCCGAGGCTGGCTGCGATGAGGTATTGATCCACGGCGCGCATGGCAATTTTGTCAGCGGCTTTTTATCGCCAGCCACCAATCAGCGTACCGATGAATATGGGGGGAACTTTGAGAACCGTGTGCGTTTTCCGCTGCGTCTGCTCAAGGCTGTGCGCGCAGAAGTGGGCACCGCGCTGAATATTGAATATCGTATCAGTCAAAACGAGTACGCCGAGAACACCATCACACTTGAGGAGGTCATAGCCTTCCTGCAACGTGCGAGCGCCTTCATAGACTCCGCGCACCTCTCCGGCGGTTGGATATTTGACCCCAACTGGATTCGCAAGATGATGCCGAGTTACCTGGAGCCGCGCTGTCTTAATGTCGAGCGTGCCGAGGTCATCCACAAGCAGCTGGACATCCCAACCGTCGTCGTGGGCAACATCCTTTCGGTCGAAGCCGCCGAGGAGATCCTGGCTAAAGATCAGGCATCGCTGGTAGCCATGGCACGTGCCCATCTGGCGGACTTTGAGATGCTTTCCAAGGCCTACCGCGGCAAACCTGAGACCGTGCGTCCCTGTTTGCGCTGCATCGAGTGCGCGGCACGTCCGGCCTTGGGCGGCGGAGTGCGCTGTTCTGTGAACCCACAGGCAGGGCGCGAAAGCAAATATGCCACTATCCCACCCGCTGTTGTAAAGAAGAAGGTGTTGATTATTGGCGGTGGCCCCGCGGGCATGCAGGCAGCTCAGATCGCAACACAGCGTGGTCATGAAGTAACTCTCTGCGAGAAGAGTGACGGGTTAGGAGGCCGTCTTAGGGAGGCCTCGGTGCTTTTTAAGAAAGCAGACACACACCAGAAGTACCTCGCCTGGTCAATCAAAACCACACAGGAGTGCGGCGCAGTCATCAAACTCAACACCGAGGTCACGCCGGAGTACATCCTGGCCGAACAGCCCGATGTCGTTATCAATGCCGCCGGTGGCCTGCATCGTACGGTTCCTATCAGTGGGATAGACTCGGCAAAGGTCACGAACATCACAGACGCTGAACTGGGTGTCGCTGTGGTGGGCAAGAGCGCAGTGGTAATGGGCGGCGGCATCTCCGGTTTAGAATGTGCTATTCAGCTAGCCTATGAAGGACATCAGGTTACCGTGATTGATATGCTCCCCCTTGACAAGCTCTGGCGCGAGGTTATGAACGAATTGCGCAGCGGTCTTATCGAGTACAAGGAAAAATTCGGAGTTGAACTCATAGACGATGCCACTATCACGGCGATAGGCGACGAAGGTGTCGAATATCGCAAGGGCGATGGAACGACAGGTATCGTTGTGGCCGACACTTACATCGCTTCTTTTGGCATTGTTTCCAACCGCGCGTTTAATCGTGCCATTACAGATACCATTCCCGACGTCTATGCCGTTGGCGACGCGCGCGAGGCCCGCAACATCTTCTGGGCCAACATGGACGCCTTTAATGTGGCCGTTGAGATTTAGCGCGGCAATGTATTCATGTGGGCTTAGTACGTCTACGCATTAAGTTATATTAGGCTAACTTATAAAAGACCCTGAATCTTATGCAGGAGAACAACAGAGGAACTCTAAGAAGGAGGAGCATCATGGCAGGACGTATCGAAGGCAAGGTATGCATCATCACAGGAGCATCATCGGGCATTGGAGAGGCAGCCGCGCGTCTGTTTGCTGCAGAAGGTGGCACGGTCGTATTGGCCGCGCGTCGCGATAAGACCCAGGATATCGTCAACGACATCAAAGCTGGCGGCGGCGAGGCGCTGTTTGTAAGAACTGATGTTTTGGAGTTGGACGACATCGACAACCTGATTCAAAAGACTATAGGCGCCTACGGTCGCATCGATGTGTATTACGGCAACGCCGGTGTGGGCAACTTTTTCTCCCTCGAAGATATGGATTTGGAGAAGGACTTCTATTACACGCTCAACACCTTCATGCGGGCAAATTGGTGGGCGGCTAAGCGCGTCTTGCCTTACATGATCAAACAGGGCAAGGGCGACTTCATCTTCACCACCTCCTGTGCTGCTTATAACGGCGTTGCTCAGGGCAGTATCTACTCCGCAGGCAAAGCAGGAATCCACCAGTTGTCCAAGGCCATTGCCATGGGCTACGGCCAGTACGATATCCGCTCCAACTGCGTGGTTCCCGGTCTTACCACTACTGAGCTTTCTCCTCCGGGCGGCGCGATGGAAAAAATGCAGGTGCCCTTTATCCCCATGGGCCGCCCGGGCACGGCCAAGGAAGTGGCCTATGCCGCGCTTTTCTTTGCCAGTGACGAATGTCGTTACGCAACGGGAGACGAACTCATCATTGATGGCGGTGGCGACCACCTTGGCGTTCTTTATCCACTGTCCGCCGAGGGCGGCATCGAAAACGATAGCTTCAACATCGGTGAGGGCGGCACGACGGTCGCTCTAACATAAAACCCGGTTGGCGCAGGCATGGGCATCAGATATGCTGGGCAGCACGATGGTCGCTCTGATGTAAAGTCCGACCCGAGCCGTTCTTTTTCGCACCGGCTCCCTGACACAAAACGCTAGTCCAGCTCAACCTGCTCAATCAGATCCAAGAGTTCCTGGCGAGAGTGAATACCTATCTTTTGATAGATATTGTAGATATGCGCCTTGGCAGTATAGTGCGAAATCACAAGCTTCTCTGAAACGTAAACGGTATTGCGGCCTTTGGAAAGCAGGTTTAACACCTCAGACTGCCGGGACGAGAGACCGTAGTACTCAGCAATCTGAGCACAACGCTCATCCCACAGATCGCGTTTGGGGATGCTCGGCACCGCATCCATGTCATCATCTGCTACATCGCTGGATATGGGATAGCGATCTTCGAGGATGAAAGTCGAAGCAATGATAAAAAGTAACATCAAGGCACTAAAGGCCAGGATGGTGCCGGTGCCTTCTCCCCTGGATAAATCAGCACTAAAGGCCACAGCGGCAAAGAGGTAGCCAAAGACTACCCCCAACAAGTTGAAGGCGCGACCATAGGCGAAGACGCGGATGGGCGAGAGTTCAAATACGCGTACACACAGCGAGATAGCCGAGTAATTTGTGACCACCGAGAGCATAAAAACCACAAAAAGGAAAAATACAGCGATCATCTTGGGGGTACCGTCCAAAAACGACAAAGGAAAAACTGTGAGCGCCGCCAGCGGCAAAAAAAGCTTGAGTTGCATTTTTGACGATAACCAATGCAGCCAGCGCACGTCGGCAATAATGATCAGGCAGGAGACGATGGTCGCCAGACCAATGCAGATGATGTTTTGCGGATAACTCAGGTCGTGCAACGCGCACCAGATACCTATACCCAGGCAAGGCGTATAGGTAAGCGTATCGGCTACCACCCGCCAGTTGATCGGGTCTTTCTCGTCGGACTCTGTGGCGCTGACCACAATAAGCGCACGCTGTCTTCCTATGAAACGTCGACGCGAACGCAGCGATATGATAAAGCAGATAGCCGAGAGTACCGGTAGCGCAGCAACTAAAATAACAGAAGCAAAGGCTACAATAGAGGTGACCAGGATGTAAATGACCGCACCGGCTATCACTGCCGATGCAATGAAGATCGTAAGCTGCTTGTCTTCAAGAGTAATCAGTAGTGTGCTCCACAGTAAGAGCAGGGCGGCGTAGGCCAAACCAGAAAGCATCCAAGGCACAAAAACCCAGCTGCCTAAGCCTAACTGCAACAAGAATGGTGAGAGACTGGCCAGAGGTCCGGTACAGATAGTCAGTGTCAACAAAACATTTTTGCCTTTGTTGGTGGAAAGAAAATCCGATGCCTTCCAGGCTATGACCAATGCCAGTATGGCCAAGGCCACCATCGCTACTTGAGTTAGGACTCCGGGGAGTTCCATGCCCCACAATTGGGGCACTGCATAGACGGTGCCGTCCGTTGCCAAAGTTGCGCGTTGCGCAACCAACGGCTCGTGGTCGAAGTAAGAGAGGAATAGCCAGGCAGCATACAGCGTAATGCCAATGAAGCCAAAGAAGTAGTAGGGATTGACGTGCCAAGCTCGCTTTGTCAAACTTTCCGACTCGGCGACCGTGACCTGTGTGCCGTTGTTGTCAACACCACTACCCCGGATGCCGGTCTGGCTATTGGATTGGATACCAGGCTGAATGCCGGGTTGCCCACCGTACTGTCCGCCAATCCGGCTCGCGACCGGGCTTTCCGTCGGACTAACGTGGATACTTTGGGCCCTGCTACCACCCTTACTGTTGATGCCGGCTGTGCTGCCGGTACCAATCGTGCCCTGTTGATTGTCCCGTGCTGCGCGCTTATCGTTTGCGCCATCGTCCGTACCGTCGTCCTTGTAGACGCTGGAAACACAACTGGCCCACGACTCGGCACTTCTTGCCCGGGTGGTATTCTTTGCTTCTTTTCTCACCTTATTCATAATCGATATCCACGTTCTCCAGCAGATTGATCAAGTCTTGTCGAGAATGCACACCGGTTTTTTGGTAGATGTGATAGATATGCGCCTTGGCGGTATGGCGAGAAACCACAAGCTCGTTTTGGATATACTCGGCGTTGCGGCCCTTGGCCAATAAGAATAACACCTCGGTTTCTTTGGGCGAAAGACCATGCTCCAATGACAGGGCCTTAATTCGTCGACTCCAGATGCCATGACCGGCAGACTGCGAATCTTCGTCCTGCATGAGCATATAGGCCGAAAGCGTACGCAAATTGCCGCTGGGTAACTGGTGTTCTTTTTCGACCGGACGGGGCTTGGGCAACTTACTGCTTTTACTTAAAGGATAATGGTCCTCGAATATAAAAGATGAACCGATGCCAAAGATGCCCAAAAGACACAGCAGGACAGCGTTGGTCCACGCGCTTTCGCTGCTGCTGCCAAAGAGGTTAAGCCAGGGAGCCGAGAAAGCCAGGTAACACAAAAAACCGCCCAATAAAAAACCGAAGGCGTTTTTTGCCCGACCGAAACCAAACACCCGTATGGGGTTAAGATGATAGATGCGCACGTGCTCGGCCAGCGCAGTAAGATTGACAATGTATATAATCATAAAAAAGCAGAGTAGCAAGGTACAGCCAAGTATCTGGAAGGTCCGATCGGTAAAAAACAGTGGCGCAACACCGATAATCATCGCTGGCATATGCAGTTTGGCAAGCAGGCTTTCTGTAACGCGATGAAAGTGCGTAGAGTCTATAGCAACGATAGCGCTGGCAACGATGACCGCTACT
This sequence comes from Coriobacteriales bacterium, assembly GCA_031282405.1. GTDB lineage: Bacteria > Actinomycetota > Coriobacteriia > Coriobacteriales > UBA8131 > JAITDU01. Next base: position 11,660 of record JAITDU010000039.1, read on the forward strand.
CCTACGGCGGCCACCCCAAATAAACCACTGGCAAAGCTAACAATGAAGCACGTGGCAAAACCGATGGCCATACTGTAATAGATAACAGAAATCGAAGATTTGATGTGGATTTTGAAACGTTTGTCGGAAGCCTTTGCATATACCAGGAGCGGTTTTGGTGGCTCAGTCAGTCTAAAATGGATGGAAGCAAAACAGCTCAGAGAAAGCCAGGGCAAGAGCAGGGTAATCCAAACGGCTGCCATCGGTAATAACAAAGACAGCAACAGGGCCAAAGCTGCGGCACAGCCGACACAAAGCGCAACAAATAATAACACCCGATGCTCACCAATTACACAGACGAAAACGCTCCAGAGTAGAATCATGAAACCCTGGGACACACCCAGCAACAACGCAATCAGTGGTGGCAGAAGAGGGATCAAACCTGAGGTAAAAACGGAAGGATCACCTGTAGAGGGATGTTCGATGAGAGAATCTTCGGCGAGAGGATTACCTCCAGGGAGATTTCCCGCGAAGGGATTGCCCCCGAACAGCAGCACTAACAAACCAAGGCTGCTCAAGATTAAGCTGGCTACAAGCATCATCACTATGCCTTGCCTATGACTGAGTCTGTCTGACACGCGCCAAGCGACGAGCAGACACGCGAGCAAGGCGATCAATTGGATCAGGCGTCCCAGGTGACTTAAAGGATCTTTGGCAGTCATGCCCATGTTCTGCGCGATGTTCTCCGGAGCCAGAACCGGCGAAGCAAAGACCATGAACATCCAGGTAAGATAAAGCGTGAACCCGCAAAGGCCAAACACTATAAAAGGACTGATCTCCCATATACCGCTGTTGGCCTCGTTCAGATCGTTGCTGTTGGGAATCTCAGTCAAAAGCAACCCGCCACTCCTCAGAACTATCTACCGTATCAGCCGACCGTATCAGCCCTCAAACACTATCGTAACAGAGAAACCCGCTTTAGCGCACACGTTATAGGGTTAACGGCGGTTTGCGCACGCATTGGTTACCGGCAACGCGCCGCACGCCCCAGTGCGCAACCAATACCACAGGTATGTAAGCCCGAGGTATTTAGTACGGTATTCCTAATAGTCAAGCTGCCGGACACATTGTAGAATGAAACCAGAGCACATCACAAGCAAATCGAAATCGGCACATCAAAGCACAGGGATAGGAGAAGGAGGACGATTCATGAAGACAAAAGCCACGCCGGCTATTAAGCTGGATACCTTGTCCGATGTCAATGACCTCGGCAAGCCATGGCGCTATACCGATGAAGGGCTTACGGTAACCCGCTCCAGCATCTGGACACCACCCGGCTGCCATCCTGTAGGTTGCGGCCTTAAGCTCTACGTGGACGATACGGGCCGCCTGGTAAAGGTGGAGGGCGATGAGAACCACCCGGTTACTCAAGGGCGCCTGTGCCCACGCTGCATTACCATGAAGGACTATGTGTATAACCCCTCGCGCATCAAACATCCGATGAAACGAGATCCCCAATACCGCGGTCAAGACGACAAGTGGGTAGAAATCAGTTGGGACGAGGCCTACGATATCATTGAGCGCGAATACCGACGCATCACCGGCACGTACGGGCGCGAAAGTATGATCATCTTCGTCGGCACAGGCCGCGAAGGCGGTACTTTGCTGCCATATGCTACGATGTCCTTCTGTACGCCAAACTTCTGTTATTCTCAGTCTGGCTATGCCTGCTACACCCCACGCCTGGCGGCCTGTGCCTACATCACCGGCATCCCCTATCCGGAATTAGACTACGCCGCCGGCCTGCCCGGTCGCTATGATGACCCCGAGTACGAGGTTCCCGAGGTCATAATGCTGTGGGGAAAAGAGCCCTTGCCCTCTAACCCAGATGGCTTCTTTGGCCACTCAGTCATCGATTTGATGAAGCGAGGTTCGCGGTTAATCAGTGTGGATCCCCGGGTCACCTGGCTCTCCTCACATGCCGACTACCACCTGCGCCTGCGCCCGGGCACCGACACAGCGCTAGGTCTGGCAATGATCGACACCATCATCAAAGAGGAGCTCTACGATAAGGACTTCGTGGAATATTGGTGCTATGGCTTTGATGAGTTGACGAAGCGCGCTGCGGAGACGCCGGCCGAGAAGGCCGCAGAGATCTGCGGCATCGATGCCGAATACATTAAAGAGGCCGCGCGCATGTATGCTACCGCCAAGCCAGCCGGCATTCTTTGGGGTCTGGCTGTGGACCAAAAACGGAATGGCATGCAAAACGGCCAGGTCATCGTCGATCTCATGGCCATCACCGGCAATATCGATCGACCCGGCGGCCAGGTTGTCGGCGACATCAATTCCGGCCTGAACGAGGGCGGATTTGGCTTTGATAAGGGTATCGGTCCGGAACTGGGCGCCAAGATGATCGGCATCAAGGAGTACCCCGGCTACTGCAATCTAATCCTTAATGCCCAGGCTGACCTGGCACTGGTAGCCCTGGAGACAGATGAGCCCTACCCTGTGCGCATGGGTATGTACACCGGCAATAACCTCATGGCCTGTACCTCGGGCGAACCGCGCCGTTGGCATGACGCGATTTTGCGTTCTTTAGAGTTTTGCATCGGAGTAGACTGCTTCATGACCCCCTCCATCCAGGCCTCTTGCGATATCTTTTTGCCGCTGGCCACGGTTGTGGAGCGCGATGGCTGCCTGTTCGCGGAATATGGTGCCGCACCGTTGTATTTTGGTGCCTGCAATCAAGCCATTGATCCTGGCGACACCAAAAGCGATTTGCAGATAGCCTTTGAACTCGGCAAGCGCCTTAATCCGCATATGTGGGAGGATTACAACGATGTGTATGACTTCATTAACGACCTGCGTCTGGGTAAGCAGTTCACCTTCGATGAACTGCACAAGGAAGTCACCTTGCAACAAGACATTTCTTATTTCAAGTATGAGCGCGGCGACCTGCGTCGCGACGGCGGCCTGGGTTTTAATACCCCCTCGGGCCGTATCGAACTCTACTGCGGCGCCTATGCCCAGTTTGGCGATGATCCGCTACCCTACTATGAGGAGCCGCCCTTCTCGCCGGTGTCAACACCGGAATTGATGGCGGATTATCCCTTTGTGCTTACCTCTGGCGCACGTACCTACGCTTTCTTCCACAGTGAACATCGTCAGATACCTTATCTGCGCGAGTTGAACCCCGACCCACTCGTCGAGATTAATCCGGCTGTAGCCAAACGTCTGGGTATTGCCGATGGCCAGTGGTGCGAGGTCTACAATATGTTTGGCTCTGCGGTGCTCAAAGCCAAGATCACCCAGGCGGTGGATGAGAATACGATTCATGCCCAGCACGGCTGGTGGTTCCCCGAGTTGAACCCCAACGACGTTGACGAGAACGGCCCTTATCACACGTTCCGTTCTAATATCAATAACCTCAACCCAAACGGTTATCAGGGCAAGATCGGCTTTGGCGCTCCCTATAAGTGTATGATTTGCAATATCAAGCCCGCAGAGAAAAGCTACGACACCGATATGACCGATGTCTGGGATAAATTTGGAAAGTTGGTGTGAACATGGCTACTTATGGACTGCTGATCGATTATGAATACTGCACCGGTTGCCAGGTCTGCGAGGTTACCTGCAAAGAAGAGCATGACTATCCGGTGGGTAAATGGGGTATACGTGTCTTTGACGATGGCCCCTGGGAGATAGAGCCACGCCGCTTTAACTTCAACAAAATACCGGTGCCTACCGACCTGTGCGACCTGTGCACCGAGCGTACGGCCGTAGGACGCGAGCCTATGTGCGTACACCACTGCCTGGCCAATGTCATGACCTATGGAACGGTTGAGGAACTTGCAAAAAAGCTTGATGGCAAAACCAAGCAGGTGCTGTGGGTGCCACAATTCAAGCCCTATGAGGCCAAAGGTCCCTTTGCGCATGATCCGAGTAAGGGTCTGCGCAAGGCGCAGCATCTGCAGGTGAGCGAGAATGTGAGCGCCGAGCGCATGGCAGCCCAGCGTGGCGACAAACGTGTAGAAGAAATACACTAATATACTAGCAGTATAAGGATGGGTCATGCGTAAAGCAGAGCGTTCGGGTAAATGTGCCCTTGTCAGATATAAGGGCGGAGCAGCCGGCGAGGAGCCGGTGGAGGACCACACGGGTGCAGAACCCGAGCGTATCTTCATCGGCACCGGTGCCGTACCGCCCGGTATTGACGATGCGCTCTACGATATGGAAATAGGCGAACAGCGCACCGTCCTTATCCCCCCACAAAAGGCTTACGGTTTCCATGACCCCCAGGGAGTACGGGTCTATCCGCGTTCGATGATTCCGGCAGGCGACGAATTGGAAGTAGGGTCTATCGTTAGTTGGGTCAATCCTTTGAACAACGTTACCTTGCCCGTACGGGTCATCGAGGCTACAGACGACTATATTAAGCTCGACTTCAACCATCCTTTGGCCGGCAAGACCCTTGAATATTGGCTGGAGCTTATAGATATAGTAGACATGACATACTCAGGCGGTCAGCAGAAACAGTCAGGCAGGCAGGAATAATCAGTGGCACGCGGACGCAAGACAGCCCATAGGCCGACAAGGATTATTAGCTGTGGATTGTGTACAATTTGCTATAGCACTGATACGCTAAGCTGCTCGACATTTCTAGTATGTGTTGGTCTATGGCAAACAGGCAACTTGGCTGGTACAGTTGTGCCCTAGTATTGGGAGAGACTTAGAGAGAGGCCGGGTCACTGTATGGAAAACACTAAAGCAACTCGAAAGTCCCGTTATCCTTGGCTCATTTTTGCAGGGTGCTGCATCATGAATGCCACTGGATTGGCTGGAATCATGGAATCCGGAGGCGTTTTTCTCGGGGAGGTCGCTAAGGATGTTGGCGATGTCACGATGTTCCTTACCTGCTATTTTGTGACCACAATCATCGCTATGCCCATTGTTGGATCAGTCTTACAAAAATATAATACGCGTATTGTACTTACGGTCGCTTTCATATTGACAGCAGGTGCTTTTGGTGCTTCCGGTTTTTACACTGAAACCTGGATGTGGTATATCAACGGCGTGATTTTTGGCTTCTTTGGCAGCTTTATATTCGTCGTGCCTGTCCCGATTATGATTCTGAACTGGTTCAAGAAGCGCACCGGACTGATTATGGGCATTGTCATGTGCTTCTCGGGAATTGGCGGCATCATACTATCTCGCGTCTATGCGGTGCTGATTAACGCCTTTGCCTGGCGGACCGCCTATATAATCGCCGGCATTATTCTCTTAGTGCTGACACTACCTTTCACGGCCTTCGTTTTTGCGATGAAACCGTCTGACATTGGCAAGACAGCCTACGGAGAAGAAGAGAATCGCGCGCCACGGGTCGTTGATGGCATCGCCGAGGACGAAGCCGTGCCTGGTGTTTCCGGCGTTACGAAAAGCGGCTCTGGGGTGCCCTTCAAAAAGGCTTTGCCCACAGTTCCTTTTGCGATGATGTTTTTGATATGCGGCCTTGTCGCCTACTTTGGTACGGTGTTAACCATACTCTCTAAATTTGGCCAGAGTATCGATCTGCCGTTGGATCAAGCAGCTAATCTGATTAGCGTCGCTTTGGCCGGCAACATGATATCCAAAATTCTCTTGGGCTGGCTCAACGATAAAATCGGTATTCACAAAACCGTTATCATCCAATTGGCGATGATCTTTTTGGGCTTGGCCATTATGGCGTTTTTGCAAGAAAGTTACACTGCGCTGCTCGTTGGTGCGTTTTTCTTTGGCGCTCAGGCAACGTTATACTCTATTGCCACGCCTTTGCTTATCCGGCGTTATTTTGGCGAGAAGGACTATACGCGCATCTTTACGTGGGCACGTATCGGTACCGGCGTCCTGGGTGCTGTGGGCTCGACCATCGTATTCGTTGTATTCTCTACCTTTGGCAGTTATACCCCTGTGTTGATCATCGGTATTTTCATTGTCATTATCTGTTTTGTTTGCTTCATGGCAGCCGAGGCAACACGCAAGAAGCTGCCATGGGAGGATTAGATATACGATCAGATATACGCATGAGGCAGAAAAGCGACCGGAGGTTTGCGGGCTCGCAAAAGGTTCGTGCTGAGGCTTTGGTCAGACTTTGACAGACAAAAGCACGTGAGCGTGAGAAAAGCACGTGAGCGTGAGTTCAGACAGATTCGGGCCGATTAACAAGAACGTGAGTTCAGATAGGTTTTAAGTAGGCATGTATGCCTGCTGGTGCATAAGGAAGGACCGGCAGTAACAAAAACAGGTGCCCGGAGCACCAAAAAGTGTAGGCAATCGACCAAAGGAGGATCATATGCCCATCACGTCATTAAAGGATGCTTTTAGCGTCAAAGGTCTCAACGTACTGATTACCGGTGGCACCCAGGGTCTGGGTAATGCCATTGCCGACGGCTATGCCGAGCTGGGTGCCAACGTCGGCTTTACCGGACGCACTCAAGAAAAAGGCGACAAGGCTGTTGCAGCCTTGCAGGCCAAATACCCCGATGTCAAAGTCAAGTTCTATCGTGCCGACCAGACCGTGCAAGCCGATGCCCAAGCGGCGGTTGACAACTTTGTCAAAGACTTTGGCAAGATTGATGTCCTGGTCAACAATGCCGGCTGTGGCGGCGGCGATGATGCCATCGGTTACCTCAAGGATAACTTTGCCAACTGGCACAGGGTTATCGCCTTGGATCTTACCGCATATTTCATGATGAGCGTCATGGCTGCCGAGAAGATGCGCGATACAGGTGGCGGCTCGATTATTAACATCACGTCTAACGCAGGCCTGGTAGTAAACAAACCACAGAAGATGGTCAACTACTCCACTGCCAAGGCAGGTGCCAATCACATGACCGAGATGCTAGCCTGGGAATGGGCCGAGTATGGCATTCGTGTCAATGCCATTGCACCGGGCTACTTCAAGACTGCGCTCGAGATTGCCGATCTGGCCGATCAGTGGTTAGAGATGACTCCCACCGGACGTTTTGGCGAACCTGTCGAGGTAGCGGCGTTGGCAGTCTATTTGGGCAGCCCGGCTTCTGAGCAGATGACCGGAGCTATACTCGTTATAGACGGCGGTTACCAGCTCGCTAACTAGCGCTAACCAGTAAGTACAACGCAGGTAAGGAGAGACATGGCAGATTACAAAGAATTTCTCGACAGCATTGACCGCACCGCTTATCATGCGGGCGAATGGCAGTGGCAGGAGGACGGTTACACAGTCACACGCACCTACCACTATTCTCCCCCTGGTTGCCATGATTCCTGCGGTGTGCTGCTTTACACCAAAGATGGAAAACTGGAGCATGTCGAAGGCGATCCGCTGGCGCCCTATAACGATGGCAAACTGTGTATCCGTTGCTTAAACCTGATGGAATCAGTCAACAACGAACAGCGGGTCAAGTACCCGATGAAACGAGTTGGCGAGAAGGGCGGCAACGACTGGGAACGCATCTCATGGGAGCAAGCCTACGACATCATTGAGGCCAAAGTGCGCGAAATATGGGAGACGGACGGCGGTAACGCCATCTATGTTTTTCATGGCACCGGTCGCAATATCAACTGGCAGGTACCTTGGTTTGCTAAGGTAGTTTTTCATACACCCAATATTGGCACCTTTGGCTTTACAGGTTTTAGTTGCTATTTGCCTCGTGTTTGTGGTTCAATGGCACCACTGGGCGATTTTCCCATCGCCGATGCGGCAGTGTGCCACGACGACCGCTATATCAATGAGGAATGGGTGGTGCCGGAGTGCATCATCGTGTGGGGTAATGAGCCTTTGAAGTCCAACGGCGACGGCTACCTGGGGCACTGGCTCGTACAGTGCGTACAGATGGGTTCTAAGATTATCTCCATCGACCCGCGTCTGACCTGGTGGGGTGCCCGCGCTGAATACTTCTTGCAAATTCGTCCCGGCACCGATGCCGCCCTGGCCATGGCGATGCTTCATGTCATCATCGCAGAACAGCTCTACGACGAGGAGTTCGTGAGCTGTTGGTGCAGCGGCTTGGAGGAGCTCTGGGAGTCGGTCAAAGACAAGACGCCCGAGTGGGCCGCAGAGGTCTGCTGGCTGAATGCCGATGACATCTATGGCGCGGCACGACTTTATGCCACATCCAAGCCGGCGACCATCCAATGGGGGCTTGCCTTTGACCAACAAATGAGCGCTATGGCACTCAATCTTGCCACGTGCGACTTGATGGCGATAACCGGCAACGTTGACGCACCCGGTGGCAATATTTTGGTGCGCAACGCTTTTGACATCAATGCCGGCTATTCCTCCGGTGAAGATGCGCTTTCTGAGGAGGAGGCGTCCAAAAAACTCACCAGCAGCTATACCTTTGGCCGCAAGGGCGCAGAATATATCGCCTTGGCAGACTCCGATGCCATGCTCTATGCCCTAGAGACCGACAGGCCGTATCCGATCAAAATGATCTGGTGTCAGAGTTCTAACACCATCGCTTGCCCCACACAAGATGCACCGCGGGTTCATAAAGCGCTGCAGCGTTGCCCCTTTGTGGTCAACGTCGATCCTTATCTCACACCGTTTTCCGTCGCCTATGCAGACATTCTGCTGCCGGTGGCTATGTCTCCGGAACGTAACTCCGCGCGTACCTGGTGGACGCCGGCGCGAACGATGCGAAAGGTCAGCGAGTACTATGAAGCCAAGTCCGATGAACAGATCATCGTCGATATGGGCAGGCGACTCAACCCCGAATATTTTGACAATCTAAAGCTCACGGTTGATCCGGATGGCCCTAAAGGCGTACATACCGACGTTGACCTTGTTAATTGGTACATGGCTCTACGCTCCGGTTCGTTCATCCAATCTAATGAAAGCGCCACAGGTATGGGCGGCCTTACCGACGAAGATGAGAGCCGCGAGGCATTTGAGCAGGAGTTCGATAAGGACTTTGATGGACTCACCGAGGCAGGTGGCTATCAATATGATTCCTTGAATGGCACTTACTACAAATACCAAAAAGGTCTGTTGCGCGGCGATGGATCTGTGGGTTTTGCCACGCCGAGTGGTCGCATCGAGCTGGCACCTACAACCTTTGTGGCCTGGGGACTGAGTCCGACGCCCTTCCACGTAGAGCCTATCGAAAGCCCCATTTCCACTCCCGAATTGATGGCGGACTACCCGCTTGTACTCACCTGCGGCGGCCGTTCTTATGAATTCTTCCACTCCGAGCACCGCCAACTGCCAACGATGCGCGAGTTGCATCCGCAGCCCATGGTGACCATTAACCCCAAGACCGCTGAGCGCTACGGCATCAACGATGGCGACTGGGTCTGGATCGAGAACGACCGTGGGCGCTTTCGTCAGGTTGCTAAACTTTCAGTCGAAGTCAATGAGCATACGGTCCATGCTGAACACGGCTGGTGGTATCCGGAAAGCGAGCCGGCCGAACCTAATCTTTTCGGCGTCTTTGATTCCAACCCCAACAATTGCACACGTGTGATGCAAACCGGCGAGGGCGACATCGGCTCGTCTATCAAGAGTATGATTTGCAAGATCTACCCTTATAAGCCAGGTGATGAGTTGCCGCAAAGGGTTGTTGCCACACGCGGAACGTGGAATGAGATCATCCCCGGTCAGCCTTAGACACCCGGGAGCGAATAGCGTTTGCATGGTTCTACCTTGTATATTTTGCGGTCAACCTTAGATGTCCGGGAGCAAAACTACTATCAAACAAAGAGATAACACCAGCGACACAACTTCTGGGCAGGTCACTCGACCTGCCCAGAGCTATGTGGTTATGGCATTGATTGTTGTTTCAGCGGGTATACTCTCATCACTTATCGAATGCAAAGTTCCGAGCATACTCGCACCGCTGAGCGCTCAGTTTGGCATGGATGCCACAACCGGTTCTTTGATGATGTCGGTGTTCACCTTCATGGGCATCTTCTTCTCCATCCCGGCAAGCAAAGTCATCGAACGCTTTGGCGCTAAAAGGGTACTGGTAGATTCGGCCGTTTTAATGGTAGCAGGCTCGCTTATGGGCACCTTCTCTCCCAACGCTGTAGTTTTGGTGATTTCGCGTGCTGTGGAAGGTCTGGCGCTGGTCTCTACGACCATTGCCGGTGCCACCTTTATCCAAAACAGCGCCCCGCCTGATCGCATGGGCACTGCCATCGGTATCTGGAGTGTCTGGTTTGCGCTTGGCTCGTTTGCCGCCGGCGTCATTTCGCCTTTGCTTTACGAACAGTTGGGATTTCAAGCGTTGTGGCTGATCTATGCAGCCCTGGCAGCACTTGCCGCCCTGGCTATCCGCTTCTTTGTAAAAGCTCCTAATATTATAATTGCTAACAATCATAATAGTACTAATAGGCCTCGCTATCGAGAGCTTCTGACCCGCGATGTCATCTTGTTTCTGGTGGTATTTGCCGTCTACAACCTGTTAACACTGGCCATTGTTTCCTATCTGCCCACTATCTTGCAGATGCAGGGCTACGAGCCGGCGCTGTCTGGCCTGGTTTCGACTCTGCCAATGCTCATCAGCATCGTCTCAGCTCCTTTGCTGGGTATCCTCAGCGACCGCCTTGGCCGCGTTAAGCCACTGATGTCCGCAACATTCCTGATATTGGCGCTGAGCACCCCTGTCATGTTCATCTGCACCGGTTGGCAACTTTGGGCCGTGGCTATTATTTGTGGTATCCTAGGTGCCAGCGGCGCTTCGTTGCTTATGGTAGCCTACTTACTCGTCCTGCCCAGACCGGAGTTAGTGCCGCTTGGCCTGGGAGCCTTTGCGACCATGCAGGGCCTGGGGCAGTTTCTCGGTAGCTTTATCATGCCGTTTATACTGGGCCCCGAGTTTGCCAATTGGTACTTGGCGGCTTTTGTGCTCCTGTTTATTGGCCTGGGAGGGTTTTTAGCAAGTATGCTTTGTCGTTACAAGTAAGAAGGAGACCGAGAAGGAGAGAGGATAGATGGGGACAGCAGAATCAGGCTTTGTGTGGACAGACATGGCAACATACACGATGATCCTGTGTTTGTTGATAGTAGCTGCCGCGCTGTTCATTTTCTTCCGTTATGGCAAAAAGCCGGTAGGAGATACAGCCAGTGTCGACGGTGTCGACGGTGCCGACGACTCTCCGCTACCACCCTGGGGGCACCTGCGCTGCTTCCCGCCGGCAATTGTCGGCCAGTTCCTGCGAGGACAAAGCCCTGTGGGTGCCAGCGAGTTCATCGCCACGTTGATGTCGTTGGCCCGTAGTGGCAACCTGATTGTTGAGCCAAATGGCACTGACGATACCCCGCCGCTGGCTGTTCTTTCCGCACACGAAAGCGCCTCCAAAACCGGCGAGTTCGCAGATGAAACTATGGACTCAGCTGCTATGAATAAAGACACCGGAAGAAAAAACGCAGAGGGAGAAAACGCCCGATTGCGCTTTTCAGCCGAAGATGCCGGAAAGGAACTCTCGCCGGTAGAGATCGAGGCTGTGGAACTGCTGCACCGTTACTTTTGTGAGGACGACGGCAGTGTTCACCTGAACTCCGTCAGGGCTTTAAGCGAAGCCCGGCACGCAGAAGTGCAAAAAGCCTACAACGGTTGGAAAGAACTGGTCAAATCACAAGCCGCAGACAGCGTTACTGTGGATAAAATAGCGACCAAGATGCAAAAGCTCTTGCTCTATGGGGGTTATGTGCTCATCATCGTCTGCGCGTTGTCGGGCTATCTGTTGAGTCTGATGGTTTCGGCCATCTTCTTAGTGGCCGGTGGCATACTGATTGTGCTCAGTCTGACGATGCAAAACACTATCCTTGTAGAGAGGCGCACAGCCCGGGCACTGTATACTTGGCTCGACAGCTTGGAGACTCACAGCCAAGACATACCTCAAGACAGAACATCTATTCGACTGATTTTGGAATATGCCGTTACATTTGGTATTGGCGATAAAGTCTCTACCGCTTTGCAAAACACGCAAGCCTCCAACAACATTGTCGATGAGGAAGTAGCTGCCTTGGACTTTTGGAAGCGCCTGAAACGAGCGCTCTACCCCGCTGACGAGCAGTAGACAGAATGTAGACAGGACGGTTGTGTCTACTCCGGCTGGCTTGTGTTCGTAAGGCGACTTTGCTGAGCAGCAGTGCTCTGACAGCGCTGCGTAAGCGAGGACTGTCTGAGGGCAGCACTTACTTTGGCACAAAGTAAGTGCTGCCCGAGTTCCGCAGCTGCAGGGTTGTCAGAGTCCTGCGGGTGCGAAGCCTTGAGCCTTACGAACACAAGCCAGCCGGAGTGTCACTTTACACACACGCTCACAACGCATGAGATGTCTACCCGGGCACTTACGCCTCGGCCAAAGGCCTCGGTGCCTGGATTGCTACGTCGCTAAAGCTCCTCGCAGTTTTACAATCTCTTGGATGTATAGTGCAGGAGGAGGTTTTACCGCAAAGCCAATTGCCAAGCACCGCCGCCCTGTTTGAATCACTAGCCCCGGATTGGGGCTATTACAACGGCAGTGCCAGATACAATGAAAAAGAGCGGCTCTAACTTGTTGCCGGCAAACCCGGATGCCGAACTTTCCATGTTCACCGTCTGTATTGAAGAGCCAATTATGGCATTTGCTCCCATATTTGCCGCTATGGCCCAAAGTTGATTGATGGCGTTTATTTTGCCTTCTTCAAACTTTTGCATCATCGTTGTACTTTTGAAGGCTTGAGCTACCTGTGCCTGGGCGCTGATAAAGCCTTTGTATTCAACAACCTTGAATCCGTCAAGCGTGCTCGTGCTGGTAAAAATCATTTCGCATTCCTTTCGTGCGTTCAAGCATTCCAATAGTAACTGTTCCGTTAACTCCTGGTGTTTCGTTAAGCCTTAAATTTCGAGACAAAATGCCCCGGTCGTACTCTTTCGTGCTCCTTTTTCATGTTCCTTTGTGCTTCTTAAAGCAGACAAAGAATCATCACTTTCCCTTAAGATTCTTTAAAGGAAGAATAGTCTCCATTCAAGGCACTGATTACCAGGGAGAGGGATTCGCTGTTTTCCCAGATATAGGTATTAGTTTGCACATCATAGTAACAGCCGCCATTATTTTCTGATACTTTGCCCTGGCTATCTTTGATATCTATCTCTTTAGAATATCTATTGGTCTGATTGCCGTGTTTATACACCGAGCATTGCAGGGTGATCCGGCCGGTGCTATAGGAATTAATCCAACACTCAACTTTTGAATAATCTGACTGATTGTCACCCTGATTGAAGACAAAAAACCCTGCGCCGTCTTCACGTCCAAAATATTGATAGCTAAATCCATTAGACTGAATCGCTTTGCTGAGTTCGCTGGGAATCTTCATTTCTGGAAAAGGCGTACCCTCCTTACCTTGTTCTATTGAAGATAGCACCTGCACGATAAAATCGTAGTGACCTTCTGACAAATCCCAATTTTGCGGATAATCGGGATCCTTGTCGTTGTAAAAGACAAAGTCCTCATATTTTCCATCGGGTGAAGCCCCACAGTAAAAACCGGAGAAACCAGACGATGCCTGTCTTGAAAAACTGGTTTGCGCTTGATACGCGGACGCACGACTGAGCTTTGTCTGTTTTGTTTCGTCATATTTGGCAAAATACGCATCTGGTACGATGGTAAAAGTCCCCGCATTCGATGAGAAGTTGAGCTTCGCAACGACTTCTCCTGTGTCTTTATCCAGGATACTATTCTGAGCAGATACTCTAAAGCCCATTCCTTCTGCCTTTTCACGCAGATGTTTGGCGTCTTTGACCTCTGGACCGGATTTCTCACCAGACGCGCTCACTGAGTTCATACCCGAATCCGTACCTGCGCCAGCAGGTGTCACAGAAACGATATGGCAGCTGTTCATAAATAAAGCCATGTCCTGCAAACTGCTGACGAATCCTGTCACGGTCACCTCATCGCCCGCGTTAAGCTGCCCTTCGACTTCTGAGCGAGGGATGGTACATTCTGCACGCCACTGTTCGTATGGCTTATCAGGTTTGGCACCAAGGTATATCATATAGCTACTCCCAAAATCGATGTCGCCAAGATAATAACCCGTGAGTGTGAGGTCGCGCTGGTTGTACTTGTTGCGGGCACCCTCCAGGCTTTCGTCTTTTGCCCTTGTTACCTCAGCCATAGTGGCTCTGACACCGCCGCAACCTGCCAATGCAAACACCAGTGTTAGTGCAAGCAATGCTGCAAGCGCGTCGCACAGCGTATGCCGTACAAACTTTGCAAAACTTTTCATATCTGCATCCTTTCGTATCCCATTCACTACGCACCCAAAGCAGCGCCGCAGCCCATGCAAAACTTAGAGTCTGGTGTCAGGGGAGTTCCACAGGCCGCACAAAGATTGAGGGTCTTGCGGATGTCCACCATCGAAGTCCCACAACCAGTACAAAAGGCATCCGTTGCTGCAAGGCCTTTGCCGCAGGAAGGACACACAAGCGTTTGCTTGCCCTGTAAACTCATCTGACCTTCTCGCTCTAACTCTTCAAGTTCTTGATGCAGCACTTCTTTTCGAGAATCGATGTCTTCTACTTCTAAGTAGAGTGCTTCTCGCGTTGAGCGAAAATGGGGCTCACTACGTGTTTCTTGGTACAAACTGGCTCCTAGCTGCCCCATCAAAGCTTCGCGCTTTTTATCGAGTGCGTTTATCTGACCTTTGAGTTGAAGAGACTTGGTGGCCCTTCCTGTGCTTGCGACGCCTCTGCTCAGTCCATCTTGCACATTATCTAAAAAACCCATAGTACCTTTACCCCTTTCACTTCAGACCGCGATTAAGAAGCGCAACAAGGCCCAGCGCTATAGAAAGAGCTACCACAAACCAGGGGATGATAAAGAAAAACTCCGGCTCCATAATAAGAGCGAGTATGACTATCGCAATAGAGAGCAGTGGAGCAATGATGCTTATGGGGCGGATAAAACCTGACGCAATAGGCGCCACCCCCCTTACCGCGGTTGCAGTAGCTGAAATATTGGACAAAAAGAACACGAGCGAGCACACAAAGGCAAGCAACCAAACTATAACGCCAACGATGAAGCTGACAGGCCCCAAACCATAGCCTTGGGCTCCGGCCTCCCACAAAGTAGCAGACATACCAAAACCATAACCAAGATACATATACCACCAGGGCAACATGAATAAAATCAGCGTAAAAAACGAAATCAAAGTGCAGATAAGCCCCGCAGTCCTGGCAGATTTGTCAGTTTTGAGTGCTGTGCTACCGGGCATCTTTGCACCTCTGACAGTCTGCGCAGCCTGAGCCTGAAGCTGAGTGCCACAGTTTCCGCAAAACGTTGCGGTATCGGGCAGTTGTGTACCACAATTGGGACAAAACATAACACCACTCCTTTCCTTGTGCCTGGGCGGGTGCACCCTTTTGCACTTTTTGATGTATCCTCCTGGCAGTTTTCTGACGTACCCAGGTCATTGTTTACTGTTTGAAAAAATAAGCATGTTGTCGAGAGATTATGCGGTTATCAAAGCGCTGCAGCAGTTGCCCGAGTTGCATAGGAGGTAATTGTCAAGCGGATTTTCCGGTCTCAGCCCCTGTGTCAAAACCTGTAGGTTTTGGCACGGGGAAAACCCCTCGGGCACCAACGGGTGCGTTTTCGTGTATAATCTATAAAGTACGAGGTAGTTGTCTTGTAAGTCTGGTAATACAAAAAACGCAAAAATGCCTTTTGGCCCCAAATTGGCCCGTGCCAAAACCTACA
>JAITDU010000043.1 GCA_031282405.1 Coriobacteriales bacterium
CACCTGCACTAACCCTTAGCTTACAAGGTTTGGGATGGTGATTTTTGGTGGATTCGATAGCGCTAAACTCGCCATTTGCGTTTAGTCTGCCCAACTTGCGCTAGCTTTGGCATTGGGCCCTCGTTCCAAGCGTGAGGGCATGATAGCATCGGCTACTATCATGGTTCTGTTTGTTCGCGCTCGTTTTCATTGTCTGTCGATTTTGCAGTTCGCACGCAGAACGCAAAGGTCAGAAATGTGCCGAACGCAAGCAGGCCCATCAGGAAGAAATATGCCCATGATGCGCCGAGGATGTCCCATTGTCTAACAGCATAAGTCGAACAGAAGAATGCCAGGATAGATACTACGCCGTAGCTTCCTATCATCAGACTTTGACGGCGCAGGATGGTAGCGCCTAGAGAAAACAGCGTCCCAAGCGCCAAGAAGCCACCGCCAGCTACCAACACACACAACTCAAGCAGATAGTCCGAAACATCAGTGTCGTACAGCCAGCTGAGGACTGGCACGCCAGCAAAAAGGGCCGCAATCACGCAGCCTATGGTGATGAGCACGACCCAGAGTACCTGTAAGGCAAATTGGCGCAGAAACGCTCCGATCTTTCTCTCGCGCCACAAATGCGAGAGGGGAGCGATGATGGGTGCATACACAAAACTGGCGAACAGCGCCACCACAAAAACGGGCATGGCGATAAATCCGTAGATGGCCTGGGCAACATCGCCGGCATAGGCATCGATGGCGTAGCGGGGCGTATTGCCGATGTAAAATATCAGAAAACTCATGAGAAACAGGGGTATGCAGTCTTTGAGCAGGTGCAGAGTCTCGTTCCAGTTGTGTGTCCGCTTTCCTGCTGGCAACCTGTGAACATTCTGCGCGAACAGTATCAGGCCCACAAGAAGAAGGCTGGAAGTCACAAGAGTAATAGCGAGGCTCACCACAAGATCGTGTGTGAACGCGATGCAGATTCCCAATATCAGGATAGTGACCGCCGTTCGTATAGTCATGAGCCTGCCTGCTACGTCAAGACGTCCGTATTGCTGATAGTTGCCGTGATAGATGTCCTCAATGGCGTCGGTCACCTTCAAAAGGCACATGAGCAGGACAACAAGCGTCTTATTGAGACCATAATCCAGGCTAAAGGAGGCCCACACTACGTAGGCAACCGCACACACAATCATGGCAAGAGAACTTAAAATACGCGAAAGGAGATAGTCTCCGAAGCTATAACGCGGCTCCGTGCCTGCTGTTACTACATCGGATGCCTGAAAATTGCGCATTCCGAACTTACCGATGTTGAGGAACTGATTGGCAAGCGCAAAGGCAATGGTAAACACCCCTGCGACCATCAAATCGCAGACTCGTGTAATGACAACAAGCCAAATTACCGACTGGAACGCAGCAAGAACACCGGAGACGGTGTTCCAGAAATAGGCTGAGCGCTGAATGCTGCTTTCAGACATTGATTACTGCAATCCGCTATTAGTTCTGCTCAGATGATTCATCAGGTTCCATCTCCATCGGTACATAGGGT
The DNA here is from genome assembly GCA_031282405.1 of Coriobacteriales bacterium. Lineage (GTDB taxonomy): Bacteria > Actinomycetota > Coriobacteriia > Coriobacteriales > UBA8131 > JAITDU01. The sequence continues at coordinate 1,529 of JAITDU010000043.1, forward strand.
CACACGAGTCCCATCATCCTGCAAATCTGTACGAGCCTCGTTATCTCATGAGTTCGTACATTATATCGGCTTTCCAAAATCGGTGGTATCGGCAGCAGGGGCTGAACAGCCCTATTAAACGTCTTTTGAGCCCATCCAGCCGTTTTTGTTGAAGTAGCACAGCATGGAGCGTATCTGGCGGAGGAAGGCGCGGGTGCTGCTCATGGCTTCTCTGCGATAGTGGTGGACTACCGCTGCTTGGGGATTATAAGGGTACCGGCAACAGGGTTGCTAAGCGATGACAGACTGAACGTAGGTGAGAAACCGCGCTGTGTCTTCGTTCTTGGAAACCTCGAAGCATTTACGACCGGCATCTTTAAGGCTGGCCCCTACGGCGTATACGTCTTTGTCATCCACAATGATGAAGCGGTCATGAAAGTCGTGGTTCTCAACAATCCTCAGCACTCCGTATTGAGCGGTAAAAGTCTGTTGGCGCTGTCGGGAAATCATGCCTGGGTTGGCAGTGATTATCGTGACATTTACACCGGTTCGTTTCTCGGCGAGCATGTCGAGAACGGCACCGTTTACGTAGTTGTCAACGATAACAAGGCTGGTCTTGGCCTTTTGGATGAACTCGATGAGTTTGGACTGCGCATCATACAACTCACCTTTGTAAAAGATGAGCTGCTTGACGGCCTCTGGTTGTTGCAGCAGATCAAACACCTCGTCGAACTTTTGCTCATGTTCCAAAAGCCTGTCGTCGATATTGACCAGCTTGTTGTCAATGCTGACCAGGCTGGCGAAGACGTCCTTGTTAGCGCTGATGAATTTGCGCATTTCTACGAAAGCTCTGACAATGCCTGTGCTTACTTGCACCGCGACCTTGTTGCGCAACACCCCTGCCAAAGCAATGACTCCATGTTCACTGTATGCATAGGGTAAGTATCTTCTGCCGCCGCGCTTCTCGGGTGTTGCGGTGCTGATACTGTTTGAGGTTTCAGTTTGAAACCTCAAAATGTTATCCAACTCATCGTCGGTTAGTTGGAATCGGAATTCCGGTGGGAATCTATCCGCATTTCGCTTAGCGGCAAGGTTGATTGCCTTCGTTTCGTATCCGTAGAGTCTGGCTACGTCGCTGTCGAGCAGAACCTGCATTCCCCTGATGGTCAAGATGAGACTCTTGATGTCCTCTGCTTGCGGTTGAGGGATGACTCCAGTGTTGATATTGGTCGGTTCGTCAGTCATGGCCGTCGATTCTTGTTGAGTTTTAGTTTTTAAGCATTATAAGCCATCGTGTCTCAGGTGGGTTCCGTTTGCTTTGAGGCTCTCTCGTAGTATCCTTGTGCATCATAGTTCTATTGATACAAAAGGGCTTTGTGCGCACTGTAAAATCAGGTTGGCTCAAGGAGGGGATTGCCGTGTTGAATGGTATCGACGTGAGTGGTTGGCAACCAGCTGACATTGGCGATGCGGTGGACTATGACTTCATCATTGCCAAGGCGACAGAGGGTACCGGTTATGTGAATCCCAACTGTGACCCGGTCGTGCAGTCGGCTTTAACCAGAGGCAAATGCTTTGGGACGTACCACTTTGCCACAGGAGGAGATGCAGCAGCCCAGGCCGATTACTACCTCGAGCATACCGCTGGCTACATCGGCAAAGGGCTCATGGTGCTGGACTTTGAGGCCGATGCCTTAAAGCAGGGCTATTCTTGGGCATACGCTTTTTGCAAGAGGATCATCGACAAAACGGGGATACCACCACTGATCTATGCCTCACTGTCCCCCATGAGGTCCTACGGGTTAACCAAGCTGGCCCAGGAGCTCAACGTAGGGTTATGGGTGGCGGCCTATCCTAACGCAAATAAGCAGGGCTATTCACAGCCAAGCCCGCCGTTGCCCGATGTCGCGCTGTACCAGTACGCGTCTACAGGCCGTCTTGCTGGATACGACGGCAACCTCGACCTCAATGTCTTTTATGGTGACGTTACTGCCTGGAATGCCTATGCACGAGGCGGAGCGTCTCCTCCTCATCCTTCTCCTGTTGTGCCACCGAGCCCACCTTCTCCTGTTGTGCCCCCACCCTCAGATGGCATTGACGTGTTCTATCGCGTTAAGACCGCAGAGGATGGCTGGCTTGCCGAGGTAAAAAACCTTGAGGATTACGCAGGGATAGCCGGCCATGCCATAAACGGCCTTGCGGTGCGTGTGAGCAAAGGCTCGCTGTGGTACCAGGCGCATATTGTGGGCGGCGGCTGGCTCAGCAAGGTTACCGGCTATGACATTAATGACTATCAAAATGGTTTTGCCGGAACAGATGCTCCTATCGACTTGATCAGATGCTACATAAACTCACCCAAGAGGGACAAGGTCATCACCTATCGGGTTGCGCCTGTGGGCAAAGACTACTACGCCTGGCAGCGAGACGACGAGACCAGCCAGGGCCAGGACGGCTTTGCCGGCTCCCTCGGCAC
>JAITDU010000038.1 GCA_031282405.1 Coriobacteriales bacterium
AGCGTGATGCCCACGCGGCTGCTGTGGAAAATCAAATCAACCCTACGGTTTGATTTTCCACAGCCGGACGCAAGATGTTTTGTTATGATTTCAGGTAGTAAGGTTCACTAAGGGATACGGGTTCCGTGTCCAAGGGTTTCGGCCACTTCTGACATAGATGATTCTGCTTGGATTTGGGAAGGATGGTCTTGACAATAGGTAAGATTTTGTTAAGAGTTAGAAAAATACCAAGGGCCGTTTTAGCCCTAGCACTTTTGCCCGCAGCTGTCATCGTCATATTTGGGCTCATGTCATCAGGGATAGTTGATGATGGGGGTTTAGGGTATGTGTTAGTAGATGTAGCTCTTGTTGCAGTGCTTGTTATGAATGTGTTCATATTTGTGGTGGTTTATTTTGCGTCACAATTCAAGGAGAGGAAATCAGCCGCTGCCCGGCCTTTTGTGACTATGTTCGTTTCGGTTGCTTTAGCCGGCTTTCTCCTCTCGCCTTTGTTTGTAGTCAGTGTCTATCTCAATCATCTGGTAAACATCAATGTAAGAACCGCCGTAGTGGGCGAGGTCCTTTCTAATAATAGCGGCTATAATGAGGGCTTTGAGCCTTATATCACAACAAAGGTGCGCAAAACGACTACGACTGGTGTTTATGCATATAAAGACTCCAGTTGTACAAGCGTGTTCTTCATGACTCGCGGTCACTATTACAAAGGGGCATTTGAGGACGGTAGAGGGTATTTATATACAGAAACCAGCTTGGCTACTAGTCAGCCGGTCATTGTGGTTGGTGGCGCAGCGTTTCGTGAATTGTACGTTCTGGGCGACGGTTGGTATTACGTTGAGATTAACGACAGCACTGCCAGAGAAGGACAAATTGGCTCACTCAGCGAATCAGGATTGGTGGGGGCCTATCCATGATGCACTTGATGCCCGGCAGAGCCATTGTCATATCTGGTGCCATCATCTACTTGGTCTTTGGCGCTTTGGTGCTACTCGACTTTCTGGCAATGTTGCTATATGACACTTTTGGGATTGTGGGGTCATTCGTATATAGTCATTTGACTGATACCTACATAGTTTTTGATGCGGGTTTTGCTCAAGTTGTTGCCTGGGCGGTCTCACCAAGTATGGCCGTGGCGGCAATTGCCTGTGGTATTGTGGGCGTATGGTATGCCAACAATCCTGGCAAGGTCAGGGCGTTGTGCAAGGTTGGCTATGCATTTTTTGGTTTGTCTGCCCTGCCACTTCTCGTCGATATTGTGCTGAGCCTTACCGGAAGGCTTTCCTATGATATGCTGTTTCCCAGTTTGGCCTTTTTTGCCGTCGGTATTTCCATAGCTGCTTTTTATATCATTGGTGCTGGACTGAACTCAGAACAAGTGAGTTGACCTTGAATTCCGCGGAACAATAGATAGCTATTGTATGCTACAGGATACTTCAAAAAAGGCCACGCAAAAAATGCACACAAGATTACCCGCATCTTTGCTCATCAGTTTGTCTTTGATTGTGGTTGCCTGTATTCTTTATGCCTTTGTGTGTCATCCGTTAGTTTTGGGCTCATTGTTCGATTTTGTTCTTGCTTTAGGTTTATTAGTTTAGCGGGCATGGGCTTATTTGGCCTTAGTGTGCTAGACACGACGGACCCTGCAGGGTATGGCGTTGTAGTTCCAGGAGCCTATCAAAGGCTCGCAATTCTCGATAGCGGCATTAGTGAGCAGGTTGACATTAGAGCGCCAGATGCCACTGAGCCCCGGCTCGCCGGCAGGCTCCTCTGGATACCACCAGCCATACTCACAGCTTATCACGCCATCTAAGAGTTCAGCCTCGGCTGCCATAAACCGAGCCTCGCCGGTGTCGGTGGCAACTATGACCCACTCTCCGGCTTTTGTCCCTAAGTCTTTTAGCGTCGCGGCCGACATCTGGGCTGTGGGATAAGGATGGACGCGTCTGAATTCCGGATTGTTGAAGTAGCTTGACGCCCAGTAGGGCTGCATGCGAGCACCCGTGAGTAACACGAGGGGGAACTGCGGCGTTGTTGGAGGCGGCACGGCTGGTTGAGGCAGCCTGCCGGAGCCCAGCTGTTCTAAAAAGACGCTGGTCAACTCTAGTTTGCCCGTGGTTGTGGCAAAGCCCTGCGGCTGGCCATCGGCATCGGGCAGTTCGTACTTGGCAAAGGTCATCGTGTTGTAATAGATGCCCCGCTCCATCCAGGTTTGCCAGTCCACGCCGGCAGGGGCCAGCGTAGCGCTGATGGCTTCCTGGAGCGTGGCCGAGGGCCAGTAGTCCTCTTGGCCAAGGAGCATGCCCAGGCCACGAAAGAAATCGTAATCGCAACGGCGCTCATAGTAGGGTTCCACTGCCGCGCCGCCACCATAAGCAAAGTTGGACACCCCACCATGCGCCTGGATAAGTGGCCGCTCAAAGGCACCGGCCGAGGGCAGTACGTAGTCGGCCAGCTGGGCGGTGGGCGTGAGGTAATACTCCAGCACCACTAAAAGCTCCAGATTTTTGAGGGCACGATAGACAAGTTTGGTGTCGGCATAGGTTACCAGCGGATTGGCGGCCATGCAGATAAGGGCTGTAATTCTGTAGGGTGGCTGAATGTCGTCTGCCGTTTTTGGCTGGGTGTCGTCTGCCGCTGGCAGCTGGGTGTCATCTGCCGCTGGCAGCTGGGTGTCGCCCGACGCTCTCGCCTGCGTGCCTGGCTGTTCGCTTGGCTGCACGCGCGCGACCGCCTGCGTGCCTGGCTGCATGCCTGGCTGCATGCCTGGCCACTCTCCCAACATGGCCCGCCAGACCAAATTGGGGTGCGCCGAGGTTAAGTAGCGCATCGGCAGACGTTTGCCCTCGGGGTTTATTGCGGTGCGCCCCAGATGCGACGTGAGTTCCGTGGCATCAGCATAACCGCCATAGCTTTGCAGCGCACTGAAGCCCTTGTTGAGTTCTGCGGCTCTGGCCTCGACGCTCAGCGCGGCGCTCATTTCTAAATCGACCTCGGGGATAAAATCGCTCATATCCATGAGGTAGCAGGCCCCCGGACGATCGACATCGCCGCAGATTGCTCGCAACAACGACAGCGCTCGATGCGTAGGCGCGGTGGCCGGGCCCAGCTGGTCTATGCCTCGCCCCGAAAGCAAAGCACTGGGGCCAGGGCGGGAGAAAAGTTCAGCAGCAGCGGCAAGGTCGCTGGCCGGCACACCGCAAACCTGCTCGGCCAAGGCAAGCGTATAGGGCTCAACGTGCTTGACGAGTTCGGCGAAGCCGTAACACCAACGCTCCACAAAGTCACGGTTGTAGCGACCGGTAGCGATTATCTCGCGTATGAGGGCCAGCGCCAGCGTGCAGTCAGTGGCAGGGCGGGGCGCCAGATGCAGACTGGCAATACGTGCCGTTGGGGTACGGCGCGGGTCGACTACCACCAAGGGCACGCCGTCCTTGCGCATTCTGAGCAGCGTGCGCCAGAATAACGAGTTGTCGGACTCCGCCGGGTTGGTGCCCCACAAAAAGACTTGCTCGGTCACTCCCGGGTCGATATGCACCTCGATGGGCCAGCCATAGGCCAAAGCGTCCATCCAGATACGAATATTCCAACAAATCTGGCCGATGCCCATGTTATTGGGGCTGCCCCACAGATTCATGAAGCGGTGCAGCGGCCAATAGCTGGCATGAGGGCCACCGATTGCCGAGGCCAGAGTCTGAGGCCCATGCTCAACCGCTAAATTGCTTAATTTATTAGCAATATCTTGAAGAGCCTCGTCCCAGCTTACGCGCTGCCATTGGCCGCTACCCCGTTCACCCACGCGTCGCAGCGGATAGTTCACACGTTGCGCACCGTCAATCTCGGTCAAATTCATGCGCCAACGCCTGCAGGAATTGACGATACGCTCATCATAGGGGTAACGGCTGGGATCAGCGGCCAGCTCCACAAGGCGTGCACCCTGCGGACCATCTTCCACCGTGGCTAAAAAGCCGCACAGGTAGCCACAATAGTGACAGTTGGACTTAATCTGCCGTCTGCCGTGTTGCTCAGAAGCTGCTGCATGTTGAGACTCAGACATCGGTACAGGCTGGGATTCAGGCATCGGCAAACACCGGGGTCGCATCCGCCAGGGCTGTATCAAGCGAGCCCTTAGCAACGGTAGCCTTGTCCATGTTGTGTGCCATCCGTGCCCAGTCAATGTGCTTGCCCAGGATGAGCTCCAGATAATGACGCACTGGTGGCGCGTCTGGTGCCGACAAAAACATATTCACACAGCTGATGCAACTGCATACCAAACAGTCAGCTCCGGTGGCAGCAAACTGCTCAAGCCTGCGGTCGCGCCGAGCGCGGGGATGTTCCGGACCATAAACCTGTGCCAGACCACCTGAGCCGCAACAGATGGTCTTTTTGCCGTTGTTGGCCATCTCAACCAGATCAATGTTCGAGTCGATAAACAGGTGGCGCGTGGCCCGGCCAAAACGTCCGCTTTCGCGATCGGGACAGGAATCATGCACAGAAATCGAGGAGGGACAGGGTGGAGCGGCCGTTGGAGTGAGCGTTAAGACTTTTGTTTGAGTGAGTTTCGGAGCGCCCTGAATCTCAACATTATCGCCCGAGGGATGAACCGGCATGGTCGGCGTATCGGCCGTCGCAGTGGTCGGCACATCGAGCGCCGTAGGAACGGGCGTATAACGCACGCCCAGCTCTACCAAGACGGTGGGCAGGGGAACAAGTATGATCTCAAGGCTATTTTGTTCCACTAAAAACTCCAGACGACGCAGGCAGTTGGGACAGGCCACAACAATGCTGTCGATGCGATGTCGCTGCAACAGTCGCGCAAACCCCGCCGCATAACGGTTATAGTCATCAATCAGGCCCGCATTACTCAGCGGATTGCCGCAACAGTAGGCGGTCATGCCACAAACCGCGCCGCGGGCCACCAACAACTCAAAGGTAGCCCGCGTTACCTCCTCGGCATAACTGCTCAGTGTGCATCCCGGCATGAACAGCGTGCGCTGCGCGCTCGGCTGAGTGGCGCGAGGTTGGCTGGCATCAAGCTCCAGCGGCGGGGCAGGGCCGCCCAGATATTCGGAATATACAATGTTGCCGGCCAGGCGCATGCCAGCAAACAGGTTCTCGCAAACGTCCATCCTGAAGACGCGGTATTCGTCGGCCAGCTCAGGTTGCAGCCGCGCGAGCACCTGCCGGGCAGCACGGCACACCTCAGCACAGGACAACTTACGGGGACAAGCGGCGGTGCAGGCATCGCACAGCGAGCAGGAACGGACGAACTCGTAAGTGTCCTCCGGTATCTCTGTCGCATCCTTGACGTTGGCAAAGGTTTGAGCAATGTCGCCACACATCAGCGCGGGCATGCCCTCGGCCCGCTGCTGCGACATACACAGGCCACAACGTATACACGCATCGTCTATTTGGTCAAAATCGAACATGGTGTCATTATACCGGCTGTTTGTTCAAGTAGGCGGGAAGCCTTTAAAAGTGATTGACCGCCTACCTTATTGGGCCAGGCTCAGTGCTCCGCACTCGCATTGCCACCTCAGCGCTGCAGCTGCGAAACTCGGGCAGCACTTATTTTGGCACACATAAGACAAAAGCATTCATCTGTCTTGTCATAGAACAAAATAGATTGCCCGTTCCTTTTGCCTTTGCCAAAGTAAATGCTGCCCTCAAACAGTCCTCGCTTACGCAGCGCTTCTCTAACAATGCTGCTTTGCAGATGTCGTCTGACCCAATAAGGCAGGCAGTCGCTCCCATGTTTCGCGATTGCGGTGGTCAGACAACAATGTAGACGAGGAGCAATTCCCCGTCTACATTACAGGACATATTAAACTAGTTAGCTAGTAAACTAGTATGGTGCCTTCCAACCCTGGAGGAAACGCTCGTCTCCCTTGGGCAAACGCCGATAGTACTGTTCCTCGCCCGGCATAGACCGACGCCTATCAGAATAGACGATCATAAAGCGCAGCAAGAGACCAGCGGCCAGCACGAGCACCGGGGCCACATACTCGGCACCCACACCGCCCAGCTGATACAGCAAAAACGGTATCGTAAGGCCGCAGAGCATCATGCCGACCCAAAACAGCAGTGCTTTTTTGCCACTGATCCACTCCAGCGCTACCGCTTTGGCTGTAAGGTTGCCCGAGGCCCGTGTCGTCAGCACATAGAGCAAAAGCACGACAATCTCGGCTATCACGAGTATCTTATCGGCAATGTGCAGTATCTCCATCATGACTTCTTTGTTGGCATGAAGCACCTCGCCAGCCATGGCCTGCGCCATGGCGTCGCTTCCGATCATGGCAAGGATGTACTCGTAAGACGGCCACATGCCGGCCAGCAGCGCGAGCGCAGCCGTAGCGGTGGAAAGGGCACTGACCGTGAACAGCACCGGCAGGACCGGGGTGTTCCAAAACGGCTTGGCCTTCATCGTCGAGAGCAGCACACCGGTATAGACTACAACGCACAGGCCAAACAGCGCCATCAGGACGGCGCACAGATCACGTATCCAGAGCCAGGGGTACCAAAACAGGTTCCACTCCGGCGGTAGCCAGAACAAAAAGTAGATAAAGCCAAAGCCCATGGCCAGGATAAGCAGGCAAGCGCCCCATTTGATGATGGCGGTTGCCGATAAAAATACGCGCAAGAACACCTTGGGTTGCCCCAATTCAAAGATGAGGAGCATACTGCCTATTCCGAGGCAGGCAACGGCGAACAGTACTCCCAATGCCAAAATATATCCGGCATGAAATACCATATCCAAAATGCCGGCGGCAAACAGGATGCCACCACCCAAACCACCTAAGAATAAATACCAGGCGATCGGCCAGATCCAGTAGTGTTTCTCCAGTTTGTTCGTATCCATCTTGTGGCTCATTATTTAACACCTCCCAAATCAGGTATGTAGTAGACCTGTGGGTCGGTGCCCAACTCCTCAAAAAAGCGCTCGGTCACCAGCCGGTTGACCAGTTTTGACACATCGCTTTCCGGGTCGTCCAGGTCGCCAAAAATGCGCGCCTTTTGATGGCAGGTGGCCACACAATAGGGCTGTTCGCCCTCGCGCACGCGATCCTTACAAAACGTACATTTGCGTACAAAGCCCTCATCGTGGTTGACGTCACGGGCACCATAGGGGCAGGAGTTGACACAGACTTTGCAGCCCATGCACTTGGTCTCATCCACCCAGACGATGCCATCCTCATCTTGTTGTGAGGCTTTACAGGGGCAGCAGATAGTGCAGGGTGGATTGTCGCAGTGCATGCAGATAAGCGGTGTGAAGGTCTGATGAACCTCGGGGAATTCGCCCAGGACACCCTCTGACACTACCGGGTTGTAGATGATGTCCATCGGCAGTTCATTCCAGGTGCGGCAGGCCACTGTACAGGACTGACAGCCAATGCAACGCCTCTGATCCATTACCATAGCGTAGCGGGTCATGATTGCTCCCCTCTCTCAATGTCGGTGGGAGTGATGATTACCGCCTCGGCAGCAGCTTCTGCGGCAGCGGCCTCTTTGGCAGCAAGCTCTTCAGCCGCGACCGCCTCTGCGGCAGTAGTCTTAACCGCCTCGCCTTCGCCGATAGGCTCACGCGTTTCCATGCTATAGCGCTGGCCGGTTGCCTCATCTATCAGGGTTTCGGTCTCGGGATCATAGGCGTACTTCGTGACCAGGTCGTAGTAGATCAATGTCTCCGGGTGATAGAGCCAACCACTGTTGGGATCGTAGGCAAGCCCACGTTCGATATCCCAGGCCAATTTGGTGTCCTTGTCCCAGGTAAGCCCTTCCGGCACCTCAAACGTGGGTTTAGGATCATAGGGAATCGGCTCATAGGCCAGCTTCTGCTCGGAAGGCGGCACGCTCACACCTGGTTCAGAAGCAGAACCGGGTATTGAATAGCTGGTATCGGTCTCGTCCCAATAACTGACCTTGTAAACCTTGCAGAGCAGGCCACGGTTAGCCCAACTGCCGCCAATGGGATCGCAGTGTTCGTCATCGACGCTCGTAAGTACGTTGACGTTGCTCTCCAGGCAGCCAAAGGGCTCAGCGCCGGTGTCCTCCTGACGCTCGGGATACCACCAGCCACGCTGGCAGTAGATGACCCGCGTATCCACACTCGGTTCAACGTTGGCACGCTGGCGGATGCGTCCGCGACGGGTCTCGATCCAGCACCAGTCACCCTCTTTTATCCCCAGCTCAGCAGCTTTTTTGGGGTTAATCGTAAAGTAGGGGTCGGATTTCAAAAAGCGTACACTCTCGATGTTGAACTGCTCGGAGTGATGATACGGCATAAAACCGCCGCCCGTCGTGAGTACCAGCGGATACTCTGCGGCCACCTCTGGGTCATCGACCTCGTTCTCGGCTGGGCCGATCCAGGTTGGCAGCGACGGATAGCCCAATTCCTCAAGAATCGAGGATTTAAGCTCGACCTTGCGCGAAGGGGTAGCAAAGCCGTTATTGCCGTACTTGTAATAATGCAGAGGCGGATAGAACATCCGGTATTTCTCTACAAACTCGTCATAGCTGCTGAATTGATAGCCCGAAGAGTTGAACGAGTAGATTACGTAGTAAAAAGCCTCCTCAAGAGTCTCCCAGGGCCACTGGTCGGGGTCTTGACCCGTAGCCAACGCCAGATCGCGCCAGAAGTTGTAATCGGTATGACGCTCGTACAGCGGCTGGATGGCCCTCTGTGAGGTAATCAAAGAGTCGGTCACTCCGTAATTGTTGTGGACAATGGGGCGCTCCAAAGCACCGGCGATGGGCATGACATAGTCGGCGTAGAGCGCGGCCGGTGTCATCCAATACTCGCAGACCACCAAAAACTCCAATTGTTTGAGCGCCTCCAAGACCATCTTGGCATCCCCATAGGAATTAACAGGATTAGTGGCCGAGATGATCATCGCCCGTATCTGGTAGGGGTCGCCCGTGAGAATAGCCTTAAACACCGAAGGCCCGTGGGCTTCGCACATCCACTCGGCCGTAGGTGCCTTACCCCAAACCTCGCGGGAGACATCTGCTATACGCTGATAGCCCGGCCAGGAGGTGAGCTTAAATTTATCCGAACCGATCTGCTTGGCCTTTTGTTCCTCAGGCAGCCAGTCGTTACCCTCAAGCTCCTCATCCGTAACGTAATACATGGACGGTCCGGGCATCAGATCGCCACCCGGGCGGTCAAGGTTACCGGTAAGAGCGCGCAGGATAGCACGAGCGTGCATGCCGGCACCGGCGGTCTTGCCCAACTGGTCGGCCGTGCAGCCCCACTGAATGTTGCCGGGTGTGTTTTGGGCATACATACGGGCGGCTTGGCGGATAAGCTCCGGGTCAAGCCAGGTCTGTTCGGCGGCCCATTCCGGATTGTACTCAAAGATATGATCTTCCAGCTCTTCAAATCCTGTGCACCAGTTCTCTACGAACTCTTTATCATGGTGACCCTCATAGATGATGACCCAGATCATCGCCAGTGCCAGCGCCGTATCCGAGCCCGGACGCAGCGGCAACCACAGATCAGCATGGGCGGCCGTCTCAGAATAACGAGGATCGACTACGATTATCTTCAAGCCGGCTTTGCGCAAATCGGAATAACCGCGCATGCCCGGCATGGCCGAGGATCCCGGGTTGAAGCCCCACAGTATCACGCAGCGACTCGTGGCCAAATCGGTCTCAAACGGACTCCAGCCACCCACAGCCGTCTCCATCATAAACGTGGGGATCCAGCAGAGCAGGGCATTGTGGAACCCATTAGGACTGCCAAACATGTTCATAAACCGGCGCCGCGACCAGTCATCCGTGCGCAACGTGCCACCGGCCGTCGCTACAGCCTCGGCACCACTCTCTGCTTTGATCTGATTAAGCTTCTCGGCGATCTCGGCAATCGCCACATCCCAGGGGATCTTCTCCCATTTGTTCTCGCCCTTTGCACCAGTCCGTTTGAGCGGATGGTTGATACGGGCGGGATGGTCAAGGTGCAGAAGCGCGATGTTACCACGGCAGCATAGGCCACCCTGGTTGGTAGGATGGGTGGGGTCGCCCTCAATCTTTATGACCTTCCCGTCCTTAACATACGCCAACACGCCGCAGTTCTGATGGCAGAAATAGCAGCACGACTTCTTGACCTCGACGTCGGGAGCGTGAATATCGACTGTCTCTGACACGCTATCCTTCTTTCTCTTTGGTCGAACCCGGTCAATGCATGAACGGCACGCTCCTATCCACCGCTTTGGGGATAAGAACGAGCTGCTTGTGTGCCCATCAGTATAACGAATCTGCCACAGTTACCTGAGTTCTGCGTTGGCAAAAACGGGCAAGCGGTGTCATATGCTGGTACTTATTTATTCCGTTTTGGCATTGGGGCGGCGGTTGGAGGATTCTGTGAGGCGGGTGGCCGAGTGGTTACACCATGGTGATCGGCCAACGGCGAGTGGCAGGACAATGGCTCTTTGTCGCTGCCACTCAATTTTGACTATCTGTCGCCGCCATTCAGTCTGAATTTGGCGTACCGGTGTTTCATAACAGCAAAATGCTTACATTCCAAACGGCCGAATCGTGAGCGGCCGATTCATCGCAATACTGTATCGACAAACAACGTATTGACAAACAACAAAATCAGGCTAAAGATTATCGACAATGTCGCTGTCAGGCTGGTCAGGACTACTGTTTGCGGGCGTGTCGTTTGACTCCTGGTCCTCAGGCAACAGTTCCTCTACGTCTATTTCCAGATCCGTCAGGCTCTCGATCCTACCCAGAATCGCGTCCAATTCCTCGGGGTCGTTGACTTTGCCACGCAGCACCAGTTTATCCGGCTCCCTGTCATCGGGGCCGGCCCGATAGGTCAGAGGTACCTCGTTGCCTAATAGTAAATCGGGATCATCGGGAGAGAATATCGTGTCCAACAACTGGGCTACGTCGGTCTCATCTTCTTCTTCCGGCTCATCCAACAGATAGAGCAGATCGCGCTCCTCCAAACCGGCCTTAAGTTCCTCCATGGCCTTGTTGCCAATACCCTCAATACGCAATAACTCCTCTTCGGTCTTGCCGATAAGGTCGCCCACCATCTCAATGCCTGCCTCGCTGAACTTGTTGGCCCAGCGCTGAGAGACACCCAGGTCATCGAACAGATAGAGCTTGGCAGTCTCGATAGGAATGGGCGGCAGTTTCTTGCCCAGGCCAATGCTACCCAGATAATTTGCTAATTCTATAGGCATATTATGGTAGTCCTCGGAATCAAACGTCCAATCCTGAGGTTGTGGCAGCAATTTTTCCATCTCGCGCAGTTCTTCCGGCGCCCAATCCGGCAAAATGTCGACCTTACCACGCTTTTGTCGCACCGGTTCTCCCTTGTAGGTCAGCTCGACCTCTCGATAGGTTTTCAGACCGGTACCGGCCGGTATCGGCTTGCCGATGATCACGTTTTCTTTGAGGCCGGCCAGATCATCGCTGCGACCTTCGATGGCGGCATCAGTAAGCACTTTCGTGGTCTCTTGGAAAGACGCAGCCGACAAAAACGACTCAGTAGCCAAAGAGGCCTTCGTAATGCCCAGCAGCAGTTGCTGGCCTACCGGCACTTCCTTGTCCTCCAACGCCAGGCGCTCGGATTCGCGCTCAAACTCATAGGCATCGACCTGCTTACCGGGCAGATAGTGCGAATCGCCGGGGTTTATCACCACAACCTTGCGCAACATCTGTCGGGCAATCACCTCAACATGCTTGTCGTTGATGTTTACGCCCTGGTTGACGTAGACATCCTGAACCTGGGTGACGATATAGTGGAGCGCCTCTTTGGCATCGGTCAGGCGCAACAGATCATGCGGATTGACAGAGCCTTTTGTGAGCTGCTGGCCAATGGTTACATGCGAACCGTCCTCCACCCCCGGGAGCAGCTGGACACGCGCCGAGGTCTGGTACTCTTTAAGGGCGCCTTCTTGATCGGTGATAGTAAGGGTCTGGGTTATCTTGTCGCTGCTCACCTGCAAAATACCCGAGATTTCGGCCAGTATGGCCTCGCCTTTGGGACGACGGGCCTCAAACAACTCGGTTACACGCGGCAGACCGTGAGTGATATCCTCGCCGGCAACACCGCCGGTATGGAAGGTGCGCATTGTAAGCTGGGTGCCAGGCTCACCGATAGATTGAGCAGCAATGATGCCCACAGCCGTGCCGATGTTAACCGGGCGTGAGGACGCTAGGTCCCATCCGTAGCATTTCTGGCAGACACCGCGGTGAGAATGACAGGTCATGACAGTACGGAGCCGTATTGCCTCCACACCGGCATCGACCAGACGTGCGATGTCCTCGCTGCTTTCGATATATTCGTCGGCGTCGATTAACACTTCGCCGGTCTTTGGGTGAACAGCAGCCTGGAGTACACAGCGGCCTATCAGGTTGGTATCTAAAGCACCATTCTTGTTGATAAGGCGGTAATCAATGCCTACGTCGGTGCCACAGTCCTCCTCGCTAACTATAACGTCTTGGGCCACATCCACGAGCCGCCTGGTCAGATAGCCGGAGTCTGCCGTCCGCAAAGCGGTGTCGGCCAGACCCTTACGAGCGCCATGTGTGGAGATAAAATACTCCAATACCGACAAGCCCTCTCTGAAGTTGGCTTTAATGGGACGGTCGATAATCTCGCCTTTGGGGTCAGACATCAGTCCGCGCATACCGGCCAACTGGCGAATCTGCTTGATATCGCCACGGGCACCGGAAAAAGCCATCATATAGATAGGGTTGAAGCGGTCAAAGTTAGCGGCCATAGCCTCTCCGACCTCTTCATTGGCGGCATTCCAGACATCAACGACCTGGCGGTGCCTCTCTTCAGTACTCATCAGACCGTTCTCGTAGGCATCCTCAATATCGGCAACTTTCTTATCAGCTGTGGCCAGTATCTCGGCCTTTTGCGGTGGTACCGTGGCATCATACACACTGACCGTAACTCCGGCTCGTGTAGCATAATGAAAGCCGATAGCTTTGAGACCGTCGAGTATCTGGGCCATCTGGGCCACCGGATAGCGATTGGAACACTCCTCGACCAAGTTGGCGATGCCTTTCTTATTCATCTCGTAATTCACAAAAGGGTGATCGTCGGGCAGCACCGAATTAAAAGTGATACGACCGACGGTGGTCTCGATGCGCTCGCCGACTCGCTTCTCTTCAAACACACCCTGAGCGGTCTCCACAACAGTATCCTCAGTCAGGCGCACCTGGATTTTGGCCTGCAGGTCGACATCGGGACTCAGGCTCTTGTCCCGCTCGGCATCGTAGGCGTTCAAGGCATCGTCAAAACTGATGAACGCCCGCCCTTCTCCACTAAAGCCATCACGGGCGGCCGTAAGATAGTACAGACCGATAATCATGTCTTGGGTGGGTACGGCCAAGGGGCGGCCATGGGCCGGCGACTTGATGTTGTTGGCACTGAGCATCAACACCCGTGCCTCGGCCTGGGCCTCGCTGGAAAGCGGCACATGCACCGCCATCTGGTCTCCGTCAAAATCAGCGTTAAAGGCCGTGCAGACAAGCGGGTGTAGACGGATGGCCTTGCCCTCCACGAGCACCGGCTCAAAGGCCTGGATGCCCAGGCGGTGTAGGGTCGGAGCGCGATTGAGCAGAACAGGGTGTTCTTTGATGACCTCTTCTAAGATGTCCCAGACCTGGGCAGAGATGCCCCTATCAATGTCGCGCTTGGCGGCCTTGGGGTTTTTGTTGGGGTCCAACTCCACCATGCGCTTGACCACGAAGGGCTTGAACAGTTCTAACGCCATCGTCTTGGGTAGACCACACTGATGCAGCTTGAGCTGTGGCCCCACAACGATAACCGAGCGGCCCGAATAGTCTACGCGCTTTCCCAGAAGGTTCTGGCGAAAACGCCCCTGCTTGCCTTTAAGCATATCGCTGATTGATTTGAGCGGACGGTTGCCCGGACCGGTGACCGCGCGACCCCGCCGACCATTATCAAACAGTGAATCCACGGCCTCTTGCAGCATCCGTTTCTCGTTGTTGACAATAATCTCGGGCGCGCCTTGGTCCAGCAGCCTTTTAAGGCGGTTATTGCGGTTGATAACGCGACGATATAGATCGTTGAGATCGCGTGTTGCAAAGCGGCCGCCATCTAACTGTACCATCGGGCGCAAATCGGGTGGAATGACTGGTATGACGTCCAGTATCATGTCTACAGGTTTGTTGTCACTCTTTAAAAACGCATCCACAACCTTCAGGCGCTTGATGGCTTTGGCACGACGCTGACCCCTGCCGCTTTGAATGATCTCGCGCAGTTCTGCGGCTGTAGCCTCCAGATTCATGTTGGCTAAAAGATCGCGCACAGACTCCGCGCCCATGCCACCTCTGAAATACGTCGAATAGTTTAGGCGCAACTCACGATACAGCGTCTCATCATCAATGAGATCGCGGTCCTTCATGTTCATAAAGACATCAAAGGCCTCGCCACGCAATTTCTTGCGCTCCTCAAACTCCTCTTTGAGGTCGGCGATCTCCTCGGCCACTTCCTCGGGAGAAAGAAACTCGTCGCTGTCGTGCGAAGCCGCAAACTCATCATCGCCAGGCTGGCTGGTAACCATCAGATGCTTGGTAGCCTCGATAGCCCGTTCCAACTCGGTGTCCAATTCCTCCAGATCAGCCGCCAATTCATCTTGCAACTCGATAGCGTCGGCCTCGCGGGCCTCATAGTCTACCCAGGTGATTATGGAATTGGCAAAATAGAGCACCTTCTCCAGATCCTTCAAAGGCACGTCCAACAGATAACCCAGACGCGAGGGCGAACCTTTAAAATACCAGATATGGCTGACAGGAGCGGCCAGTTCGATGTGACCCATACGTTCGCGCCGCACCTTGGCACGTGTGACTTCAACGCCACAACGCTCGCAGACTATGCCCTTAAAACGAATACGCTTGTATTTACCACAATTGCATTCCCAGTCCTTAGTGGGCCCGAATATTTTCTCGCAGAACAGACCGTCTTTCTCTGGTTTAAGCGTGCGATAATTGATGGTCTCGGGCTTTTTGACCTCTCCGCGGCTCCAGGAACGAACACGTTCGGCTGAGGCCAGGCCGATCTTGAATTGCTCGAAGTTGCTTACGTCGAATTCTGACATGTTCACTCCTCCCCGTCGGTGTGTGTCAAAGTATCTTCATCATCGATAAGGCTGTCGGTGCTTGACGATAACCCCAGCGAGCCAAAGTCGATATCCAAATCGTCCAGTCCACTGGCGATCATATCTAACGCCTCCTCATCAGACTCTAATGAGTCAAATAGCATATCATCAAAAGATGTCTCGAGATCAGGCAGCGTAGCGTCTTCCAATTCTTCCAAACGCTCCGGCACCTGACCACCAACGAGCTCTACATCCAAGCAGAGCGACTTCATCTCCTTGACCAGTACCTTAAAGGACTCCGGAACCTCGGCAGTGGGAATGTTCTCGCCCTTGACGATATGCTCATAGGCCTTGACGCGTCCGGCCGTATCGTCGGACTTGATAGTCATGATCTCCTCCAGTACCTGCGAGGCGCCATAGGCATACAGTGCCCAGACTTCCATCTCGCCAAAGCGTTGACCGCCAAACTGTGCTTTGCCGCCCAAGGGTTGTTGGGTGATAAGCGAGTACGGGCCGGTGGAGCGAGCGTGAATCTTATCATCCACAAGGTGCGAGAGCTTTAAGATGTAGTTCTGTCCAACCGTAACCGGCTCGCGGAACTTCTCTCCTGTACGGCCGTCGTAAAGCCATGTTTTGCCTTCGCGGGTGAGTTGGGGGATAAACTCGTCGCGGGTCAACGCTCCCAGTTTGGTATGGGTGCTCCTCACAAGATTTTGATTCGCGGCAACGATTGCGCGGGATATCTCTTCTTCTGTGGCCCCGTCAAATACCGGGGTGGCCACATAGATGGGTCCTTCTACCGGAGTTTCCACACTGTCGTCGTCGCTCCAACCAAAGTGTGCGGCCCAGCCCAGGTGGGTTTCCAGGAGCTGACCCACATTCATGCGCGAGGGAACTCCCAGCGGGTTTAAAATGATATCGATGGGTGTGCCGTCGGCCAGGTAGGGCATGTCCTCAATGGGCAAAATGCGCGAGATAACACCCTTGTTACCGTGGCGTCCCGCCAGCTTGTCTCCCTGTTGGATTTTGCGCTTCTGGGCAACATAGACCCGCACCAGTTCGTTGACGCCGGGCATGAGATCGTCGCCGGCCTCGCGCGAGAACGTCTGAATATCGATGATGCGACCACCAGAACCATGAGGTACTTTAAGAGAAGTGTCGCGCACATCCCGGGCCTTCTCGCCAAATATCGCCCTGAGCAACCGCTCCTCGGCCGTGAGTTCGGTCTCGCCCTTGGGCGTGACCTTGCCTACCAACACATCGCCCGGAAAGACCTCGGCACCAATGCGGATGACACCATCGGCATCCAGGTTTGATAGCATGTCATCGGAGATGTTGGGTATCTCGCGGGTTATCTCCTCCGGCCCCAGTTTGGTGTCACGCGCATCGATTTCGTATTCGTTGATGTGTATCGAGGTGAGCAGGTCGTCGGTGACCACACGTTCGCTCAAAATGATGGCATCCTCGTAGTTAAAGCCCTCCCAGGGCATGTAGGCTACAAGCAGGTTTTGACCCAGCGAAAGTTCGCCCAAATCAGTGGCCGGTCCGTCGGCTAAGACCTCGCCCGCAAAGACCTTTTGGCCTACGCGCACCAGGGGCTTGTGGTTCAAGCAACCGCTTTGGTTGGAGCGCTGGAATTTGGGCAGCGCGTACTCGTCGATGGTACCATCTTTAGAACGGACGACGACTTTATCGGTTTGGACATATTCCACGATGCCTGGATGGCGGGCTAGGACAATCTCGCCGGAATCCACCGCGCAGCGATGCTCCATGCCGGTTCCTACCAAAGGTGCCCTGGGGCGCAACAGTGGCACAGCCTGGCGCTGCATGTTTGAACCCATCAGAGCACGGTTGGCATCATCATGTTCCAAGAAGGGGATAAGCGCCGTTGCCACCGACACCATCTGGCGTGGCGACACATCCATGTACTGTACGCGCGCCGGCACAACCTCCTCCGGTTCACCATAGACGCCTTTGGCATCGCGCACACGGCAGAGTACCTTTTTGGCTGGAACGAACTTACCCTTGGCATCGTGCTTTCCGAAGAGTCGGGTTTCTTGGTCAAAGATTTCGTTAGCCTGAGCGATGATGTAGTTCTCTTCCTCATCGGCCGTAAGGTAGTCGATGTCGTCGGTGACCTTGCCGTCTATGACGCGGCGGTAGGGCACTTCGATAAACCCATAGGAGTTGACACGGGCATAGGTTGCCAGCGAGCCAATCAGGCCGATGTTGGGACCTTCGGGGGTTTCAATAGGACACATACGGCCGTAGTGCGAGGTGTGCACATCGCGCACCTCAAAACCGGCACGCTCACGTGACAACCCGCCTGGTCCCAGCGCCGACAATCGACGCTTATGGGTGATTCCGGTGGCCGGATTCGTCTGGTCCATGAACTGCGAGAGTTGTGAGGAACCAAAGAACTCTTTAATAGCCGCTACTATCGGGCGGATGTTGATCAAGCTCTGTGGTGTGATCTCGTCTATCTCCTGGGTGGACATACGCTCGCGCACAACGCGTTCCATGCGCGACAGGCCAATCCTGAATTGATTCTGAATCAGCTCGCCCACGGTCTTGATGCGACGGTTGCCAAAGTGGTCGATATCGTCGGTCTGCTTAGTGGTATCGCCGTTATGCAGGTCAATGATATAGCGTACGGTTTGGATGATGTCACCGCTCGTAAGAACCGAAGGGCCTGTGTCGGAAAACCCCTGAGAAGAACTATCCTGATTTGCCGCGCCCTGGCCCGCGCCGTTCTGGCTTTGGTCGGACGTGGCTTGAGATGCTGTGGGCGTCGCGGCTGTCTTGGATGACGCGGTCTGAGCCGTTGAATCTTGACTTGCAGCATCGTCTTGCTCAGAGTGGACGGTAAGCTTGTAGCCTTTCCCCGCTTTCTCATAGCTGAGGCCAAGCTTCTTATTGATCTTATAGCGTCCGACTCGGGCCAGATCGTAGCGTTGGCGGTTGAAAAACAGGCCCTCTAAAAGAGTAGAAGCGCTGTCAACATTAGGTGGCTCACCGGGGCGCAGACGCTTGTAGAGCTCTATCAGCGCTTCCTCGCGAGTCAGGGTGCCATCTTTTTCCAGAGTCCTTATCACCAATTCGCTATCGCCGAGGAGCTCCACTATCTCCTCATTGCTCTTGGCGATACCCAGAGCTTTGAGCAGGAGCGTAGCCGGCTGCTTGCGTTTACGGTCGACTTTGACACTGAGAATGTCGCGGCGATCGGTCTCGAACTCCAACCAGGCACCCCGCGAAGGTATGACCTTGCAGTTATACAGGGTCTTATCCGAGGTTTTGTCTGGCTCAGCGCCGAAGTAAACGCCGGGAGAGCGTACCAGCTGGCTTACCACTATGCGCTCGGTGCCGTTGATGATGAAGGTCCCCCTGCTGGTCATCAACGGAAAATCGCCCATAAAGACGACCTGTTCTTTGATTTCGCCCGTTTCTTTGTTCGTAAACTTGACATCGACCAGGAGCGACGCCTGGTAGGAGATGTCTTTTTTCTTGCAGTCGCCCTCAGAAGCCTTAGGATCGCCAAATTCGTGTTCGCCGAACTCGACCGTCAGGTTCTTCGAGGGGTTTTCGATCGGAGAGATGTCGCGAAAAGCCTCGGCAAGCCCCTTTGTTATCAACCAATTGAACGAACTGGTCTGAATTGAAATCAGATTGGGTACGTCCATAACTTCGGGGATTTTTGCGAAACTCTTACGCTCTCGATACAGATTTTCAGAAGTCGAAACTTTGCCTTTCGCCAAGGTGTTTCCTCCTTAGGGAGTAGTGAGAGCCGTCAATAGTCGCAACCATTAATATTACTTGGAAAAAAATGCAAAGTCAAGACTTGTTTTTTGAGAATTTATGTCTAATCGGTAGAAAATGATTACAAATTGATGACGTCGGTGAGAAGAACTGAACTTATAGCTTGGTACACCAAGAAGACCCCCCCCCCGCCAACTGTGGCGGGGGGGGGGGGGGGCAAATTATTGGTAGGGCCCGTGTATAGAGCCGGCCAGACTTACTTGATGGTTACTACACCGCCGGCAGCCTCGATCTTTTCCTTGGCCTCGTCTGCCTTGGCTTTGTCGACAGCTTCCAAGATGGCCTTGGGAGCAGCCTCGACCGCATCCTTGGCCTCCTTGAGACCCAGGCCCGTAAGCTCGCGCACCGACTTGATAACGGCAATCTTGGCGTCGCCAAAGCCTTCCAAAACGACATCGAACGCCGACTTCTCTTCCTGAGCCTCCTCGGCACCAGCCGCAGGTGCGGCGGCAACGGCCACAGGCGCAGCAGCGCTCACGCCAAATACCTCTTCGAATTCCTTGACAAGTTCGCTCAGCTCCAGAGCTGGCATGGTCTTGATGGCCTCGATAATATCTTCTTTACTCACAGCCATTATTGGCTCCTTTCGTGTTGTTGGTCATATCGTTGGTCATAGTGCTGGTTATGCAGATCGTTCAGAGCACACAGGTTTATGTCTATTCACGCTTGTTCGCGCCGTGCGTCGCGTACCGCAGGCCACGTGCTGTGTGCCATGTGCTTTAGGCTGCTTTGTTCTCGGCAATGGCCTTAAGGGCACGTACAAACTGTTGCTGGGTGCCATTGAGCACATACACCAGGCCGGACAACGGCCGCGAAATCGTGCCCAGCAGGCGTGCCACCAGTTCCTCGCGCGACGGTAACTCAGCAATGGCTTCGACCTGCTTTGCGCTGAGGACAGCGCCGTCGAGCAGACCGCCTTTGATCTTGAGTACTTCGTTTTCCTTCGCAAAGGCCTTGAGCGCCTTAGCGGAACCTACCGGGTCGCCGTTGGCAAAAACAAAAGCACTGGGACCTTGAAGCACCTCGCCCAGTTCAGGGTAATCGAGTTCATCGAGCGCTCGAATCGTAAACGTGTTCTTGTAGATCCGGTAAGCGGCATCCTCTGCCCTGATACGGCGGCGCAGCTCCTCGGCCTGCTTAACGGAAAGCCCGCGATAATCAACTACCCAGACTACATCGGCAGACTGGATATCCTCTTTGATCTGGGCAACGGTCTTGACTTTTTCTGGATTTGGCATATTTCACCTCCTCAAACAAAACGACCCTCGCTACCAGGGCAGGAGAGTCGAAGTCTGGGGACAAGGACGAGCCTTGCGCATTACTTTGACCACCTCGGCGGGCTGGTTTCCCATTTAAGTCGCAGGCGCGACACCGGCTGTCTTTGGCAGCGATACGATTAAACTGACCGTGCTATTCTCCCAGTTCTGATCGTCCAAGTCAAATTGACGATTGGAGACGCACCGCACCAGGGCGGTCGGTAATCCCGTCGCTGAAAGTCGCGAGGAATATACATGCAGCTGCTGCAAGCACACCGCGCCCAACATTGCCCAGCATGAACAAAAGTGTTGAGGGTTTTGAGGGTTGTGAGTCCATAGTAAGCCTTTATCCTTTCTTGGTACTGTGCGAGTTATCAGTAGCGTTGCGTACTTTGCGTCTGCGATACAAAGGGTAAGCACAAACGACCACTCCAAAGGCTATCACACAGGCAGCGCTAAAGGCCTACCAAACCATGCTGTTTGACCAGCCGCCGTTTATGTTGAGATACATAATAAAGAAAATGAAGCAGAACAAGCCAGTACTCAAAGTATACAGGAAAATGCCGAAAGCAATCTCCATATTAATATTGAACGTACTGAATCCGTGTGCAAGCCTCTTTTTATAGTAGCGATAGCTTGCAAAGACCAACCAGGCCAAGGTGAGAAGTATTGGCAGCGCAAGGCTAAAGCCCAAAAGATCCTGCCCCGCACCAGGGCGGTCGGTAATCCCGTCGCTGAAAGTCGCGAGGAATATACATGCAGCTGCTGCAACTACACCGCGCCCAACATTGCCCAGCATGAACAAAAGTGTCGGTCGTTTTGAAGGTTGTGAGTCCATAGTAAGCCTTTATCCTTTCTTGGTACTGTGCGAGTTATCAGTAGCGTTGCGTACTTTGCGTCTGCGATACAAAGGGTAAGCACACGTGACCACTCCAAAGGCTATCATACAGGCAAAGGCCACACCAACAACGACCGGGTTTAGGGTAGTGGAGGTATCGTCTTGGTTTAAAGGCGAAACAGACACAAGAGCACTGTTGGTACCGGTTAGCGGAGATGTGTTGTTAGGTGTATCAGCACTATCACCACT
>JAITDU010000009.1 GCA_031282405.1 Coriobacteriales bacterium
GAGCTGTTTACTCGAAACGAGCGTATAGGCCATACGTGAGTGAGAGCAAACGGCGCTTGAAAGTCAAGATGCCGCTTGCACGAAGCAGGGCGCAAAAAAACCGCCTGTTCAGAGTGAACGGTGGCGGCAACGTGGTCGTGCTTTGGGGTGTTGGGATAGGCGGCTACAAAGCCAGAGCGAGCGTTTAGGCTAGAGCCAGCGTGAGCGTTTAAGCGAGAGCTTAAGCCAGCGCTAGACGGTGATGCCCCCCCCCACACGGCGTAATGTGTGACTTCATTTCTTCCCTCTCCAATCTTAGTTTTACGTGCTTCCAACAGACGTGTGGTGCTTATAGCAAGGATAATGATAACACAAGCGTCTTAAGGATTGCTATCAAGGAAACGCCCCATGTTGGCACATTGTTTTTCGAGCCCCAGTTTCTCGATCCACAAAGCAATGTAGCTCTCATCCAGTACGTCTAACTGGAGTTCATAGACCCGCGCAGCATCGTATAGCTGCTTGTCGCTTCCGCCAGACATTTTTGCCCACAATAACTTCATCAAAATCGTATCTTCCGAGCTTGAGACCTTGACTGCTCGATCAAACAGAACAACAGTCTGTCGGCGCAAGAATCTGGATTGATCGAACGCGGACGTTCCAAGCGGCCAAATATCCACTCTATCGCCTGACGTCAACGATAAAATATTGAACATATCGCCAGTTTTTATTGCCGCTTTAGCGCTGTCTATATCATAGTAATAATCATTTGGCGAAAATTCGCCAAGAAATGCCTCGATTTTGCCCGGCAAAACCTCAACCACTATATCAATGTCATGAGTAGCACGCGGCTCACCTTGCATACTTGAGACCAAAGAGGTGGTCAACATATACTCACACCCGGTTTTCTCCAGAGCTGTTATCGTGTCTATCAGTAGTTGCGATTGTGACACTTGGACCGCTTTTCGAGATAGAGCCTGTCAAGCTCTGCATCTGTCGCATGTGGATATCTGTCTTTGAGCCCGACCTTGAAAGCAGCATTGGCCAAGTCAGAAAGCTCAAAGGCCTTCATCAGCCTGTCTTGGGGCGACATAGTTTTGAGTATCTGGTGGTACTTCTGTTTGTTTGGGTATGCTTTCATGGCGGCAATAATGGTAGCATACTCACGGGTACAAGCGGGTATGGTTGAGCGGATAGCGAAATCTATCTCACTGAGCAGTGGTCGATAACGGCACGACATGACAAAACTTTTGGTTATAGACTTTCAGCATCACGACAGACCTAGAGAAGTCTTTGCCAATTAACCTCTGCCCCACTTACGAGAGCACTTACGAGACCACTTACGAGATTATCTCCTCGTGCGCTTGATGCGAGCGCCCACAGAGCTGAGTTGACCTACCAGGTCTTGATAGCCGCGATCGATGTGTTCGGTACCCGAGATGACAGACTCGCCCTCAGCATTAAGGCCGGCCAGCACCAAAGCCGCACCGGCACGGAGGTCGGGCGCTTGCACCGGCGCCCCCGACAGCCGGCTGACACCTTCGATCAGAGCGTGGTGACCCTCAATGCGAATGTTGGCACCCATGCGATTAAGCTCATCGGCAAACATGAAGCGGTTCTCAAAGATATTCTCGGTAATCACACTGGTGCCGGCCGCAACAGCATCCAACACCATAAACTGCGCCTGTAAATCGGTAGGGAATCCGGGATAAGGGAGCGTTTGGATGTCTATGGGAGAAAAACGACCATGAGCAGTTATCGTGATTTCGCCCGGTGAAGCGCCTGGCTTCGTGCTTGGTACAGCGCCTGGGGAGACATCCGGCGAAGCACCCGGCACGACTCTGTCACCATCTGTACCGGCACTGCCTCCCTGCGTCGTGATATGGCAACCGGCCGCCTGTAACTTGGTCAGAGGGATAGCGAGATAGGCCGGATCAACGCCGCGGACCGTAAGCGGGCCGCCGCCCAAAGCTCCGGCTACGAGCAGGGTACCAGCCTCAATGCGATCGCCGCACGTTCGATAATCCAACACTGGTGCGAACTCGCTGGCATCCCTGCCCTCAATCCGCATGACCGGACTGCCTTGACCGGAGATGCGCGCGCCCATCGCTTCCAGGAAATTGGCCAAGTCAACGATCTCCGGCTCACGAGCGACATTTTCCAGCACCGTGGTACCACGCGCAGTGCAGGCCGCCACCATCAAATTTTCCGTCGTGCCCACACTGGGAAAATCCAAAGCGACACGCGCCGCCTTAAGTCCACCGACAGGTACGCTGGCGTTGATATAGCCATGCGAGACCTCAAAGTTTACACCCAGAGCCTGCAGGCCCACAATGTGCATATCCAACTTGCGCGACCCAATCTGGCAACCACCGGGCATA
This sequence comes from Coriobacteriales bacterium, assembly GCA_031282405.1. GTDB lineage: Bacteria > Actinomycetota > Coriobacteriia > Coriobacteriales > UBA8131 > JAITDU01. The sequence continues at coordinate 2,358 of JAITDU010000009.1, forward strand.
GCCACGCGCGCTTTGCCAAGCCGCACAATCAAAGGCCCGAGCACTGCCGTCGAGGCACGCATCTGAGCAACAAGTTCATAAGGTGCTTCGTAAGAGTCCAGATTGGAGCTGTCTATAGTGATAATATTTTTAGCAATTTTAACTTCAGCACCCAGGTGCCTGAGAACATCGGCCATGATCAACACGTCGGATATATGCGGCGTATTGACAATACTACATATACCGCGTGCCATAATGGACGCTGCCATCAGTTTAAGCACAGAGTTCTTGGCTCCGCAAACTTCGAGCACTCCCGAGACGCGATGGCCGCCTTCGACGATTATCACTTCATTTTGCATGCACTCATTGTACCGCAGATAGGGAAGTCAGGAAAAGCAGCTTATGCCCAAGAATTCAACCACTTGAGCTAGTACATTAGTATCATGCTAGCCCGTTGAGATCCCCACACCAGAATCCACTTGTTAGGTCTTGACGCTGAGCAGGTGCTTTTGCCAAACAATCTCGGCTCTGGCAAAGGTGACGGCAGGATCGTCGTCGGCCAACTCGGCTATACGTTGTTCGTTGGCAGCAATACGCTCACGGGCGATGGTCTCGTCGATGGTGGCCACGTCGATTGCCCGACTGGCCAAGACAACCACCTTGTTGCCATCGGCTTCGATGTAGCCACCATCAACTGCGAAGGCGTGGATTTCGTCATTGTCGGACTTTATCCGTACCATACCGCGTCTGAGGATGCTCATAAGCGGGGCACATTGAAACATAAAGCCAATGTCGCCTTCGGCGGCCGGTGCCGAAACCAGCAGTGCCTCGCCCCTGAACAACCTGCTGTCAGGTGTTACTATGTCGCATTTGAGCAGCCTGGCCATCGTTTATCCCTTAAGTGCCTTGGCGGCCTCAAAGACCTCTTCAATGGCACCCTTATAACGAAAGGCCTGCTCGGGGATGTCGTCGCAATCGCCGTCGATGATGGCGGCAAAGGAGCGTACAGTATCCTCCATCTTAACGTATTTACCCGGTGTACCCGTAAACACCTCGGCCACATGGAAAGGCTGGCCCAGGAATTGTTGAATCTTACGCGCGCGGTTTACCGTGAGTTTTTGTTCTTCAGAAAGCTCATCCATTCCCAAAATCGCGATGATGTCCTGCAGGTCGGAATAGGTCTGCAAAATCTGTTGGACGGACGTAGCCACTCGATAGTGTTCCTCGCCCAGTATCTCGGCCGAAAGCGCGCGCGAGGTCGAGGCTAACGGATCAACGGCGGGGTAAATACCCAACTCAGAGATGGAGCGCGACAACACCGTCGTGGCATCCAGGTGGGTAAAGGCCGTGGCTGGGGCTGGGTCGGTCATGTCGTCGGCAGGCACATAGATGGCCTGTACCGAGGTGATGGAACCAGCCTTGGTAGAGGTGATGCGCTCCTGCAGATCGCCCATCTCGGTGGCAAGGGTGGGTTGGTAGCCCACAGCCGAAGGCATCCGCCCAAGCAACGCCGATACTTCTGAGCCAGCCTGCGTAAAGCGGAAGATATTATCAATGAAGAGCAGTACGTCTTGGCCCTGGTCTCTAAAATACTCAGCAGAGGTAAGACCCGAGAGACCCACACGCAGGCGCGCGCCGGGCGGCTCATTCATCTGACCGTAAACCAAACAAGTCTTTTTGATGACACCAGACTCGCTCATCTCGTTGTAAAGATCGGTGCCCTCGCGGGTACGCTCACCCACGCCCGTAAACACCGAAGTACCACCGTGCTCCTGAGCCAGATTGTTGATAAGCTCCTGGATGATGACAGTCTTGCCCACGCCGGCACCGCCAAACAGACCGGTTTTACCGCCCTTGATATAGGGTTCAAGCAAATCCACAACCTTGATGCCGGTCTCAAATATCTCTGTTGAGGTCGTCAGGTCCTCAAAGGCAGGAGGCGCGTGATGGATGGGGTAGCGCTCCTTTACCTGGGGCATCTCGCCGCCGTCAATCAAATCGCCGGTGACGTTCCAGATGCGTCCGAGAGTATTCTCCCCTACAGGCATCATGATAGGACCGCCCGTGTCTACCACTTCGATGCCGCGCTGCAACCCGTCGGTTGAGGACATGGCTACCGTACGTACCTGATTGCCAGGCAGGTGGGTCTCAACCTCCAAAACGACATCCAAGTGCCCAATGGGCGTGTCAGCCGAGACCGTAAGCGCGTTGTAGATGGCCGGGATGCTATCCTCGGCAAATTCCACATCTACGACCGGACCCACAATCCTGACTATCTGACCTGTGTTTTTTTCTGTTGCCATTGACTACTCCTCTTCCAAAGCCGCCGCACCGCCGACGATCTCGGTAATCTCGGTGGTGATGGCGCCCTGCCTTGCACGGTTATATATCCTGGTAAGCGTGGTGACCATTTCGTTTGCGTTATCGGTGGCCGCCTTCATAGCCTTGCGGCGGGCACCCTGTTCGCCGGCGGCCGAGTCGAGCAGCGCATGAAACACCCTGGTTTCGACAAACGACGGCACCAGCGATTCCAACACTGTTTGAGCCGATGGCTCATAATCAAAGTCGCCGCTTATCTCCTCGGTCGTTATCAACTCGGCGGCCGACTCGCGGGCCTCAGTCAAGACCCTTTGGTAAGCCGAAGCGGCCTTGGCGCTCTCGTCAAGGTGAACGATATCGTCTTCATCCGCAACCACCTCGGTAAAGGCATAGTGGTCAACGGGCAGTACCTGCTCCGACAGAGTAATTTGGTCGGCCACGTTCTTGGCGTGATTGTAAAAAATGACTACCTGATCGACCTTGTTGCTGATGTAGGCATCGATGATGTAGCTGGCTATCTCGCGCGCCTGGGCAATTTTTGGGTCGGCACTCTGATCCCTAAAGCTCAGTACCACGGGCATCTTACGGTAGTTAAAATACGAAAGGCCCTTTTTGCCACAAACGATGATATCGCACTCTATGCCCTTGGCTTTGTTTTTGGTGATAAAAGCATCGGTGGCCCTGAGCACGTTGGCGTTAAAGCCACCGGCCAGCCCACGGTCGGAGACTACGGCAATGACCAAAATCCGCTTAAGATCAGCGTGAGTTTGCAAAAGTGGCGAGTCGGTGCCGACAGACTTTTGAGCCACGGCCTCCAAAACCTCCAGAATCGCCATCGCATAGGGAATGGCATCCACAATCCGGTCGGTTGCTCGACGAATTTTTGCAGTGGCCACCATCTCCATCGTGCGTGTAATCTGCTTCGTGCTGTTCACCGAGGCGATACGCTTCTTTATGTCTCTGAGATTAGCCATCTGTTTTGGTTTCCTTGCCGGTACTTCTCCCGGTACTTCTCGTCCGGTATCTTAAGCTGACCACTGTGGCTCACGCCTCGGGGGAGAATTGCTGTTTGAACGCGACGATCGCCTCTTTCAGGAGTTGTGAGGTGTCCTCGGAAAGCTGCTTTTCGGTGGCGATAGTCTGGCCTATCTCGGGATGGGCCGCCCGCATATATTGCAGCAGCTCTTCTCTGAAACGTAAAATCGCCTCGTTGGGCACATCGTCCAAAAAGCCCTCGTTGCCGGCAAAGATGCTGATGACCTGGTCTGCAACATCCATGGGCGCATAGCGGCCCTGCTTCAAAAGTTCGGTCATGCGCGCGCCGCGTGCCAACTGATCCAATGTGGCCTTGTCCAAATCGGAGCCAAACTGCGCAAAAGCCTGGAGCTCACGGTAGGCCGCCAAATCCAGACGCAACGAACCAGCCACCTGCTTCATGGCCTTTATTTGTGCCGAGGATCCCACGCGCGAGACCGATATACCCACATTGACAGCCGGACGTTGGCCTTGGAAGAACAGATCGGATTGCAAGAATATCTGACCGTCGGTGATAGAGATGACGTTCGTGGGAATGTAAGCCGAAACATCGCCGGCCTGGGTTTCGATAATGGGCAGGGCCGTAAGCGAGCCGGAGCCGTTTTTATCCGAGAGCTTGACCGCACGCTCCAAGAGTCGGCTGTGCAGATAGAACACATCGCCGGGATACGCCTCACGCCCGGGTGGGCGGCGTAGCGTCAGCGACATCTGCCGGTATGCCACCGCCTGCTTTGATAAATCATCGTAAATGCAGAGCACGTGGCGGCCGGGATTGTCCTGCGAGGCCGGCTTTCCGTCGGCACCGTTGTACATAAAATACTCGCCTATGGCCACACCGGCCATCGGGGCAATGTATTGCAAGGGTGCCGAGTCGGCGGCCGTAGCACTGACCACGATGGTGTAGTCCATGGCATCAAAACGCTCCAGCGTCTCGACAACCGTGGCCACCGTGGAAGCCTTTTGGCCAATGGCCACATAAATACAGATAAGGTCTTTGCCCTTTGAGTTGATAATAGTGTCGACCGCAATCGCGGTTTTGCCGGTTTGACGATCACCGATTATCAACTCACGCTGACCACGGCCAATCGGAATCATTGAGTCGATGGCCAAGATACCGGTCTGCACCGGCTCGTTGACACCTTGGCGCTCGATAACGCCCGGTGCCCTGAATTCCACCGGGCGATGACCTTCCGGCTCAATGGCACCTTTGCCGTCTATGGGCTCGCCCAAAGGGTTGACGACGCGGCCCAAAAAGCCCTTGCCTGAGGGTACCTCGACGATACGTCCGGTTGTGCGCACCTGGTCGTTTTCCTTGATGGCGGTAACGTCGCCCAGGAGTACAGCGCCTACTTCGTCCTCTTCCAAGTTCTGAGCCAGACCATAGACCAGCTGGGAGCCTTCTCCCAAAAACTCCAAAAGCTCGCCGGCCATGGCATCTTTAAGGCCATCGATACGCGCTATGCCGTCGCCCACTTGGATGACGGTGCCGACCTCGCGCGACTCTACGCTGGTACTGATGGCTTCCAACTGCCTACGCAGCGCCGCCTCGATACTGCCGGCGGTAATTTCTGTCATGCTTAACCTCCGCTTATCACTTAGGGTGTGCCGATAAAAACCTTAAGCACTCCACATCCTGCCAGCGTAACCGTGCGTACACGTACGCCTTGCAGAATCAGAGGGCTTTGTGCTCCTCGACGGCACCTTCCCAACTATTGTCTGGAAAGCTCGACGCGAGCGTTTTCCAGCTGAGAAGAAACGCTGGCATCGATGCGCTTGCCATGCATGGACAAAACGATTCCGCCTATGAGGGCGGGATCTTTATGCTCGCGTAATAGCACACCAGTGCCCAGTTGCGCAGCATACTTATCAATTATCTCAAAGCGCAGCTCGTCGCTAAGCGGTACGACCGTGGTAACGTCGATAATCACCGCTCCCAGGGCGTCCTCGGCCAGGTGCACAAAGCGGGCGACCGTACGCGATAGCAGGCGCAAGTCGTCGCGCTCAACCATCGTACCAAATACCACCAGCAGCTCTGGTCTGAGGCCGGCAAACACATCGTTTGCGATTGTTCGGCGAACAGAGGGGTCAACTCCCTGGTCACTCAGGGCGCTGCGCAACTCAAGAGAGCCGCGCACCGTTTTGAGCAACTGTTCAAACTGGCCTGTAAGCTCAAACAACGCGCTATCTGTACCCGCCTGCCGGCCAGCCTCTAAAAGCACCTCGGCATAGACGGCGGCTTTGGCCTTGTCGACTGTGGGGTTAGTTCTCATTGAAACTGCCGGCCTCGGCTATATAGCGTTGGATGATGGTACGGTGCTCAGCATCGCTCAAATCAGTGCCAATGACCTTTTTGGCCACCGATACCGTCAGATCAGCCGCAGAACCCTGCAGCTCGGCGATGGCCGCCTTCTTCTCAGTATCTATAGCCTGCTGAGCCTTGGCAATGATAACCTCGGCTTCGCTTTTAGCCTGGGCCGCAATATCGGCTTTGACCGACTCCGCCGTCTGCCTGGCTTGGGCGATTATCTCGGCGGCCTGCTTTTTGGCTAAAGCCAACTCGGCCTTTTGCTCCTCTAACACCCGCTCGCTTTCGAGCTTGGCGTTCTCGGCATGCTCCAGCGAATCTTTGATAGTCGCGGTTCGTTTGTCAATCATGCCGATGAAAGCCGGCCAGGCCAGTTTGGCCAAAACCGCCCAGAGGATAATAAAGCCAAGCAACATGGGGATAAACTCGCCCATCTTGGGGATAAGCAAGCCAACGCCAACAGCGCTCTCCTCGCCAGCCTCCTCCGATGCCAGTGCCAACGCAGGCGTTGCTACCAGAGTAAAAGCGGCCAGAGCAGCCAGTGTTACCGCCTTAGTTATTATGCGCTTCATGTAGCTACCTCCGGCTCTGCCCTGTACGTGCCACGTACGATCATGCAGCCAAACTCGGTCATCAGGCCGCCATCGCGATAAACGCCAGCACAAAGCCCAAAAGGCCCAGGGCCTCGGCCATGGCTGCCGCCATGATGAATACCGTAAAAATACGGCTGTACATTTCGGGCTGGCGAGCAACCGCCTGTGTGGCGCCCAAACCAGCCAGACCTACGCCAATGCCGGCACCGATGGCGCCCAATCCAAAGCCGATGGCACCAAGACCGATGCCGCCCAGTGTTAGTGCTCCCACTGTTCCTCCTTACATCGTGTCAAGGCCAAAACAAAAAGTCAACCTTGACTGTTTACCTTTTCAAACCGGCTTCGCGCCGGGGTGATACTGTCTCGAACTTTCTCAATCTATCTCAACCGGCTTCGAGCCGGGGTGATACTAATCTTCTCCCCTGGGCTACATACCAGGGTGATGCGGTCTTTCGTCCTCAAATCAGGCACCGGGAACAAGCGTTGTAAACAAGCGCCGCGCGTTCGTAATCAGTGCTCCGTGGTGGCCAACATTACATAGACGCTGGAAAGCAACGTGAACACATAGGCCTGCACGCAGGCCACAAAAATCTCCATGGCATACAGCACTACCAAAAGCAAAAGCCAAAGGATGCCGGCAACACCAAATCCTGCGGCATCGAGCGAAAGTGAGGATATGAGCGGAGTGATAAACAAGGTCGTAAGAATAGCCAGTACGCCCAGCAGGATGTGTCCGGCAAACATGTTGGCAAAAAGACGTACTGAAAGCGTGAGTAGTCTGAGTAACATAGAAATAAATTCCAAAAACCAGACGAAAGCTGCCAGAGGCGCCGGCTTGACACCGTGGGGAGCAAAGGAGAGCATGTAGCGTCCCAGCCCGTGATGTTTTATCCCATAGTAGGTAAAGTAGACAAAGGAAATGATCGTGAGGGCGACCGTGGTTCCCATAGTGCCGGTCGCAGCCTTGGAGCCGGGGATGATGCCTACAAGGTTAGCCAGCAGGATGAATATAAACAGGGTGAGGAAAAAGGGGATGTGCTTTTTTGCCGCGGAGCCCAAGACACCAAAGCCGATGTCGTTGCGCGTAAAGTCTACAAAGAACTCGATGGCTCCTACGTAACGATTTTTGGGCACCAGCGAAAGCTGACGTTTGGCAGTAAATACAGCCACGAGGACCAACAAGATGATGAGGATGATAAACGGCGTGTAGGTGGTGATGGGGCCCCAGAGTTCCTGGCCTGCCAAAGTAGTGAGGAGATGGTTAATCTCTCCCGGCAGGTCGGCAAACGGGTTCATTTGTAGCATCCTCCTTCAGAGGTCTCCAACACAATAAAATGAGCCACACGTGCTGGCTCATCTACAGCAAAATGAGCCTCGAATTCCGGCTCATCTACGAACGAGTGTAGCGGTATAGACCATCATGGCAATAATAAAAAAGGCGACTGCACTTATTGAAAAGGGCAAAAGGTAACTTGCCGCCAGTAGGCGGCAGACAACTATCTCTGCGGCCATAACGACAAAGGAGATGAGGGTTGCGGCCATGCCGGTGATGATGCCGGCTGTGCCGTCTTTGCGCATCTTGGCGCGGATACGCGCGCGGGCAACCACGAAGGGCACTATGCCGAGCGCGCCTCCCAGAATGCCAACAATGACGGCGATGGCTATGTCCAAGGTAACTCCTATCTGCTCAGGAAGCATTCTTGTCCTCCTTCAACATTACCTAGACTACCATTAATATGGCATGCCTTGCGCCTGCGATACAAAATGTAAACACAGACGGCCACTCCAAGGGCAAGCATACAAGTAAAGACATGTTGCCACTCTATATATACCAACGAGGGCCAGATATTGAGAGTGCCACAAAAAAGAAAATGAAGGAAAACGCAACAGCACTGAGAACATAAACAAAAATGCCAGCAATA
>JAITDU010000035.1 GCA_031282405.1 Coriobacteriales bacterium
CAACGGGTGCGTTTTCGTGTATAATCTATAAAGTACGAGGTAGTTGTCTTGTAAGTCTGGTAATACAAAAAACGCAAAAATGCCTTTTGGCCCCAAATTGGCCCGTGCCAAAACCTACAGGTTTTGGCACTACTAACTTAAGGCCCTACTCCGACTACTTTAAGTCCGTAAGGCTCATGGCTTCGTACCCGCAGGGTTCTGGCAGTACTGCAGCTGCGGAACTCGGCCAGCACTTACTTTGGCACAAAGTAAGTGCTGGCCTCAGATAATTCAACTTGTATAAATGAAAGTTAATACGAAAAGTACTCGTCACGTAGAAAACTACCTGTCGAATTGCTTTTTCGTGTGCGTGCGGCGCGCAAAAAGGTCTCCGACACCTCTCCCCGGCAAGACTGCCGGTAACCACGTGCCCGCCTATGTTGCCGTTGGCGGACAACCGTACGCCTTCTGCTTGCGCTCTGAGTTAGGTTCGACTAACTTAATACAAGTGTTTACCATAACTAACTAAATTTTAATACCGATTCGTAACCTGGCATAGCTTGGCCCTATGATTTTTGACACTCGGGACCTCGCCTTGTTGCTCTAGTTTGTATCGTCTGTTGTTAAAGGAGAAATGCTACCGTGCGAAAAGCCCTCGTGGCGATAGCCCTGATGGTTGCCCTGGCTGTCATGTTCCCGGCACACGCACGGGCAGCTTCGGAGTTCGAGACCTGGAACGACGTTGTTGATGAGATGGAGAGCGTCATCGACGAGGCGTATCAGATGTACTTGAGCGGCGATGCCAAAGATGCCAAGGACCAGGTCGACGTAGCTTATTATTCCTATTATGAGAAGCTCGGATTCGAAAAAACAGTCATGGCCCACATTTCTGGGGATAGAGCGGCCAAAGTGGAATACCAGTTCAGTTACGCCAAAAAAGCCATCAACGACGCGGCACCCGACAGTGAGGTCAGAGCCTCATTGGATGAATTGGTCAGCCTGCTCAGGGAGGACGCCAATCAACTTGACGGCAAGGAAGAGAGCGCCGTCAGCGTGTTTTTGGCTTCATTGCTGATTATCGTACGCGAAGGTTTTGAGGCCATCTTGATCGTCGGGGCAATTATTGCTTATCTCGTCAAATCCGGCAACAAACAACGAACGGGCGCGGTCTACCTCGGTTCACTCATTGCTTTGGCTGCCAGCGTTTTAATGGCGTTTATCTTGAACAGCTTGGCTGGCGCCAGCGGTGCCAATCAGGAGATCACCGAGGGAGTCACGATGCTCGTGGCCGTCGTCGTGCTGTTTTATGTGAGCAACTGGATGGTCTCCAAGGCCGAGGCTGCAGCCTGGTCGGGCTATATAGAGGGCAAGGTCCAAAGCTCCATTACAAAAGGCAGTGTGTTTGCGCTGGCGTTTGCGGCTTTTTTGGCCGTGTTCCGCGAGGGTGCCGAGACGATCTTGTTCTATCAGGCGCTGTTATCGGGCACCCAGACCTATGTGGAGATGATCTGGACCGGACTGGGCGTTGGCTGCGTTGTCCTTGTGGTCGTCTATCTGCTTATCCGCTTTATGAGTATCAAGATACCGCTCAAGCCGTTCTTTATGGGCACTTCCATCCTGATGTTCATCATGGCTATCGCATTTGTGGGCACCGGCATCAAAGAGCTCCAGGAAGGTAACGCGGTAGGGGTCACCCCGATTTCTGGCATATCCTCGATAGACATCCTGGGCGTCTACCCCACAGTCGAGACCCTGCTTCCACAGGCTATCTTGCTGGCTTTGACCATAGTGACGCTGATTATCCAGATTCGTAAATGGAAAAAGGCCCGCGGTGGCACTGCCCCCGTTGCCGCTGGTGTCAGTACCCAGATCGAAGCGGAGGAGGTGGATGCGACATCTGACCCGGCGTCTGACCGGGAAGCCTTGGTCAACAAGGAATCGGAGCCATGACAACACGGCGGGCAGTGTGGTCAAAAGCGTTAGGACCATTACAGGTAAAAGCCATGGCGAGAAAGGCACGTAAAACCGTGGCGGGACAACACGGAGAACCACGCAAGCAGTAAGGAGTTAAGGTACTACAAGGAATGAGTGTACGACAAGGTACGACAAAATAAGCACCGTACGAAACAGCAGGAATGAGACAGATAACAGGAGGCACGAACCATGAAGAAGAGGATCGCAGTTTTTGTTCTTGGCCTGGCAACCGTAATGATGGTCGCTCTGGCCGGTTGTAGTAGTGGTACCTCAACTAGCAGCACTTCTGGCAGCAGCGCAGCGAGCGCATCCAGTTCTGCCGGCAGCAGTGCCGCCGCTGCTCCGACCGATACGGCTGGTTTTGAGGAGTTCCCCATAGGCGATGACATCGAGTTGCCACCGCTGAATGTAGCCGCCGTCTACTTCCAGCCGGTCGACATGGAGCCGGCAGGCGCTGGTCTCGCGGCCGCCGATTCCGACATGCACATTGAGGCTGATATCTCTGCCTTGCAAAACGATCTTGGCTATGGCGTGGGCGACTTTGTTCCCTGGTTGACCGTCAACTATGAGATCACGAGCGCTGACGGCGCAACGAGAATTGAAGGTACGTTCATGCCGATGAGCGCAAGCGATGGCCCGCACTACGGAGCCAACATCAAGCTCGGTCCGGCGGGTACCTACAACGTCAAATTCATCATCCAAAACCCCGAGGCTAACGGGTATTTGTTGCACACCGACAAGGAGACTGGTGTCGAGGGACGTTTTTGGACTGAGCCTTTGGTAGCAGAGTGGGAGTTTGATTACATACCCAGGGTTTGGTAACTTCTGAGTTAATCATTTTCTTGCCCGAGGAGGGTATCGCTTAAAGCACAAAACGCCAAAGAGCGCTTATTGACTGCTACCGATAAACCGATAAACGCTCCTTGTTCGACTCAGCAAACCGGTAGTTTCTTTACCTATCGCACAGCACAATGACGGCCTGGCGCGTGGCGCCACGGCTGTCATTGTGCGGTTATTACCAGGGAGTTATGTAGGCTATGCTGACATATCTGATACAAGTTGTACAAAACTCGCTGACGCCGGGTATTATCTTGGCGATGCTGTTTGCCCTGGCACAGGTAAGTGGCAAGCTCTGGCTTAAACGCTGGCTTTTGGCAGGTACGCTCGTCGGTGTGGCGGCGGCACTCGTATTGTCGGTACTTAAAGCCACGACGGTCTGGATCAACCGGGAACTGTGGTCTATCGGCATCCTTTCGGCCGCTATTCTTGCCACGATACTCTTTTATTTGCTGGCTTGGGGGCTCTTTGCCAAACGAGCTCCGGTCTTTCATGAACGGCTGTGGAGTATAGCCAGCGCGGTTATTGCTGCCGCGCTTTTGCTCTACAGTCTGCCCGACATCTTCTTGTATCCTACAGATTTCGTATTGCCGGGCGAGAGCATATTCGGCACGGACTTTCTGTTCAAGATGATCGGTTATCTCATCGGTCTCTTGCTGGTAATACTGGCGACCTGTGCCCTTTATAAGGTGGCTTCTCAACTGTCTTTCAAATTGTTGCGCATCCTGCTTACGATAGCGCTTGCCCTTAATTTGCTTAACCAATTGGCCGTAATTGCTCAGTTTCTGCTGGCCCGACGCGTCATTCCGATGACGAAATGGTTATTTGATGCTGTAGTCGGTGCCATCAACTATAACGTGTACTTTCTGTATGCCATCATGGCGCTCACCGTTTTAGTGCCGATTATACTTTTGTTTAAGCGCCCTCCGCTTAAAACAGACAACATCAACTCCGCCCAAAGACGTCGGCACCGAGCCCATGTCCGCAGTCAAAGGCGCTGGTGCGGCGTGGTGCTTGCGGGTTTTCTCATCGCGGTATTCACGCTTACGGCCATCAAGGCGTATGACGAGCAGGCGGTCGTGCTTTCTCCGGCCGAGCCTATGAACATCGTTGGCAGCCAGATTGTCATCCCCTTGGAACATGTCAACGACGGACATCTGCACCGTTTCATCTATACGGCTAGCGGTGGCACAGAGGTGCGCTTTATCGTCATCAAAAAAAACGAGGTGGCCTTTGGTGTCGGCTTGGATGCCTGTGATATCTGTGGCCCTACCGGTTATTACGAGCGTGGAGATAAAGAAGTCATCTGCAAGCTCTGCGACGTGGTCATGAACATCCAGACCATCGGCTTTAAGGGTGGTTGTAACCCGGTACCTTTGGCGTATACCATCAAGAGCGGCACTATGGTCATCGAAACTCAGGACCTAGAGGCCGAGAAAACCCGGTTCGAGTAAGGGAGGTGAAGCATGTTTTGGCGGATGATAAGCGGCGCGCTGTTCAGGCAAAAGGGCAAGATGTTAATGATTGCCTTTACGGTTGCTCTGGGTGCCTCGCTGGCTACGGCCATGCTGGATGTCATGTTGGACGTTGGCGATAAGGTCAACCAGGAACTTAAGACCTACGGAGCTAACATCAACGTCATGCCCAAGGGTGCTTCGCTGCTCGATGACCTCTACGGCGTTGAGGAGGGTGCCGGTGTGTCCAACCAATACCTCAAAGAGGAAGAACTGGGCAGAATCAAAACGATCTTCTGGGCTTTCAATATTGTTGACTTTGCCCCGTATCTGGACGCTAACGTCGATGTGCAACTCCATTCCAACGCAGGAAGCGTAACGGCTGCGTCTGGCACAAGTACAGAGACCAGTGTGAGCAGTGGTGGAAGCACGAGCAGTGGAGGAAGCGCAAATGTCGCGTCTGGCACAGCCGGCGTTGAGCTTGTGGGCACGTGGTTTAGCCATCATTTGGAACTGCCCACCGGCGAGTCGTTGGACACCGGCATCAAAAATATGAAAAGCTGGTGGGACGTGAGCGGTGAGTGGCCCCGCGACGATCAGCCAACGTCGGCACTCGTAGGCAGTATTCTGGCCAGTCAAAAGGGCATCGACGTAGGCGACACACTCACCGCCTCTACTCAGGGTAGACAACAGGACTTTACTGTTGTGGGTATCTTCAACGCCGGTGGGGAGGAAGACGAGCAGGTCTATGTGCCGCTTTTGGCCGTGCAACAGCTTACGGGACGCGCCGGTTTGGTCAGCAGTGTTGAGGTCAGCGCGCTTACCACCCCGGACAACGAGTTGTCGCGGCGGGCGGCGCAAAACCCCAAGAGTCTGTCCATCAAAGAATGGGAAACCTGGTATTGTACGGCGTATGTGAGCGCCATTTCCTATCAGATAGAAGAGGTCATTACCGATTCGGTGGCCAAGCCTATCCGACAGGTGGCCGAATCCGAGGGTGCCATCCTGGAAAAAACCCAGCTCTTGATGCTGCTCATAACGGTGCTGAGCCTCGTAGGCGCAGCTTTGGGTATCTCGAACCTGATTACGGCCTCGGTGATGGAACGTAGCCGCGAGATTGGTCTGCTCAAGGCTCTGGGCGCCCACAATCTGCCCATCTCCTGGCTCGTACTTGCCGAGATACTGATAACGGCTGTGGTGGGTGGTGTCGCCGGCTATTTTGCCGGCATCGGCTTTGCCCAAATCATCGGTCACTCGGTGTTTGGCTCGGCTATCGACGTCAAACCGATGGTGATTCCCTTAGTAGCGGTGTTGATATTCGTAGTCACACTGGCTGGCAGTATTCCCTCGATCAGGCTTTTGTTGCGCCTTAGGCCGGCAGAGGTCTTACACGGGCGGTGAGTGCGATGAAACGCCAAACAATGTATCTGAGGATGATTACAAGTTCGCTCGTGCGGCGGCGCTCCCGGCTTTTGGTGGCGCTTTTGGCCGTGGCCATCGGTGCCACAATTCTCTCGGGGCTTGTGACCATCTACTACGATGTGCCCCGGCAGTTGGGGCAGGAGTTCCGTTCCTACGGCGCTAACCTGATTCTTGTACCTGCGGGCGATGAACCCAGTATCGACAGGGATACGGCCCAGCGGGCCGTTGACCTTATCCCCAAGGACGAGGTGGTGGGTATAGCCCCCTATCGGTATGAAACGTTGAAGATCAACGAACAGCCCACCGTGGTAGCGGGAACAGATCTGGAAGGTGTGCAAAAGGCCAGCCCGTATTGGTTCATCACCGGCGAGTGGCCCACGTCCAGCAAATCCGTGCTCATTGGCCAGGAGGTGGCCGACTTGATCCGCCTGACGCCCGGTAGCAGCCTTACACTCAACGGCACCGGTGCCGAAGGCCAGGCAGTCAGCGCTAACTTTACCGTGTCGGGCATCGTCCAGACCGGCGGTACCGAGGAGGCATTCGTGTTTATGGCGCTTGCCGACCTTGAGGCCATGATGGGCGACAGTGGCAAACTGAACGTCGTGGAGTGCAGTATTTCTGCAGACCAGGATGACCTGGATAAAATTGTTAAAAATATTAGCAATAATGTGGAGGAAGTGAGTCCGCGCCTGGTCAAACGCGTTACCGAGTCCGAGGGCACCGTGCTCACAAAACTCCAGGCACTCGTCTATCTGGTTACCGTGGTCGTGCTGCTTTTGACCATGATTTGCGTAGCTACCACGATGATGGCCGTTGTTGCCGAGCGGCGCAAGGAGATAGGCCTCAAAAAGGCTTTGGGCGCGTCTAATAAGAGCATCGTTATCGAGTTTTTAGGAGAAGGACTGTTCTTTGGCGCTCTGGGTGGTCTGCTTGGCTCGGGGCTGGGCTTTTTATTTGCGCAGGTCGTGAGCATGAACGTCTTTACGCGGGCCATATCATTCCAGCCACTGTTGATACCGGTGACAGTAGTAGTATCGATTGCCATTACCGGTTTGGCCTGTCTGCTGCCGGTGCGCAGCGCAACCGATGTTGATCCGGCAATTGTGCTGCGTGGCGAGTAGGGTGCGAGGAGCGCCGTGAGGAGTGAGTAGCATACCAGGAGCATACCAGGAGCATGCGTGGAGCATGCGCATAGCGCAAAAAGGAAGCAAGGAGCGATAATGAATCTGTTGGAACTCAAGGACATCTCCAAGATATACGGCAACGTCAAAGCCCTTCAAGACATCAATCTTGAGGTTTCTCAGGGCGAATGGTTGTCAATCATGGGTCCGTCCGGCTCGGGCAAAAGTACGATGATGAACATCATCGGCTGTATGGACAAGCCCTCCAACGGCTCGGTCATCTTGGATGGCGCGGATATATCCAAGGAGAGCGCACGGGGCCTGACGGATATCCGGCGCGATAAAATAGGTCTGATTTTTCAGCAGTTTCATTTGATAAGCTACCTTACCGCCCTTGAAAACGTCATGGTTGCTCAGTATTATCACAGTATGCCCGACGAAAAAGAGGCCCTGGAGGCGCTGGACAGGGTTGGTCTGGGCGAGCGTGCCAAGCATCTGCCGAGCCAGCTTTCGGGTGGCGAGCAGCAAAGAGTTTGTATAGCGCGAGCGCTGATAAACTATCCGATGTTGATCTTGGCCGATGAGCCTACCGGCAATCTGGACGAGGCCAACGAGAGCATCGTTTTGGACATCTTCAAGCAGATGCATGCCGACGGTCGTACCATTATCGTGGTTACCCATGATCCAGAGGTGGCACTGCAGGCGCAAAGGACCGTGGTCTTGGAACATGGTAAGGTTGCCAGAATCATCAACAACGAACAGGATACAGGACGGTGAGTATGATGCACGATGTTACGGTAAAGACGCGCTCAAAAAATGTGGGCACTCAGGAGACTCCGACCGGCGCAGGCACCGGCAGAACTTCCGGCGCAGGCACCGGTCTGTACCAGCTGACGACTCGGCGCAAAGCCGGCCTGCACCAGGGGCCTTCTCGGCGCAACATCTCCTTGAAGAGCCAAGCCATCTCGATAATCCTATCTGTGGTATTCATGGTAGTGATGTTGGTCGGCTGCAAAGACACTACCCGCGAGGTCACGCTACGCGACGGCACGTTCAGCGGATTTAGCAGCGAGGACGATACGGCAGCCTACGGCGAGGTCACGGTGACCATACAGGATAACAAGATAACCGATTGTCGTTTCGTGACCTGGCAGGCCGACGGCAGCATCAAAGACATCGACTACGGCAAGGTCAATGGCGTAGTTGCCAACCAGGACT
The DNA here is from genome assembly GCA_031282405.1 of Coriobacteriales bacterium. Classification (GTDB taxonomy): domain Bacteria; phylum Actinomycetota; class Coriobacteriia; order Coriobacteriales; family UBA8131; genus JAITDU01. Next base: position 8,006 of record JAITDU010000035.1, read on the forward strand.
ACTATGATAAGGCTCAGCTGGCTGTAGAGGCCATGAAGCAGTACGCTCAGCAGTTGGTGCAAGCGCAGGATCTGGAAGGCGTGGATGTTATCGCCGGTGCCACAATCGCCTATAACCAGTTCAACGAAGCGGTCGATGCCGCTTTGGCAGAAGCCAAGAAGTAGGGTCTGTGCCTTATGCACGATATACACTACAGGTACGGTATATGCCCTGTGTGCCGCAGACACCTCTTGGGCCCCTTGTGTCGCGTGATCTGCGCCCTGCGCCCCCTGTGCTTTTCTCGCGTCCCGTCGATCGTGTGTGGTTGATGATGCTGTTCACGAAAAAAAAGTCGCGTTCGCGCGCTGCCCACGAAGCCACAGCCGCTCCCTTAAAGGCAACAGTATCCTTTATAGCCATGGGTACGATGATGCGTTTTTGTGCTTATGGAGCGCAGGCCCAGCGTTTTTTAGAGAATGCAGAGGCGACTACTGTGGAGTTGGACCGGCTCCTTTCGGTATTTTCTCCCCACAGCGAGGTGTCACAGCTTAACGAGGCGGACGGTGCCTGGATTGAGCTTTCTGCCCACACCGCAGCCGTGCTCAGCGAGGCGTGTGACTACAGCGCCCAGACCGATGGCACCTATGACCTCGCAATCGGTACGCTGGTAAACCTCTGGTCAGCCAGTAAACAGGCAGGCGTTGTGCCCACCCCCGAGGACATAGCGCAGGCTCTGGCCCCCTGTTCCTATCGCACTATCGAGCGCGACGAGCAGGGCAGATTCCGGCTGCTCAACGGTGCCCGTGTCGATCTGGGCGGTATCGGCAAGGGCTATGCTGCCGATGTACTCTGTGCTCAGGCTCGGCAAGCCGGGGTGTCCGCGGCGCTTTTCTCGCTCGGTACTTCGTCTGTTGGTGCCTGGGGAGAAAAGCCAGACGGATCGCCCTGGAAAGTTGGCCTCAAGACCGCCACAACCGCAGACATCGCGACGTACGGCACAGTTTGTTTGCGCGATCGCTTTTTGTCATCGTCAGGCGATTGGGAGCAGTGCTTTGTCAAGGGAGGACGGCGTTATCATCATATCCTGGACAAAAGCAGCGGTTATCCGGCGGACACGGGGCTGCGCAGCGTCGCGGTTATTGCAGATAGCGGCGCCCAAAGCGAAGCATACTCTACGGCGCTGTTCGTTATGGGCCTGGACGATGCGCTTGCGTTTTACCGGCAAAGAGGCGACTTTGAGGCGGTATTTCTTACGTCTGATCGACAGGTGATCGCTACACCGAAGATTTCGACATCCTTTGAATTTACGGGTGAAGACATGGGGTATCATCTGCTACCCTATAACTATTAGAGTAAGTCTATTAGTATTATGTGAGTATTCTGCAGTTCTGAGTTTTTCTGAGTCTTGCATACATTGTACAGGGCTTTGTCCGGGCAGCTCCTACCGGTGACACAAACAGGCGGCCCGTCCTAACGGCGTACCCAGACGGTACGTACTGACGAGATGATGACACGTATTGACACCAACAGCGCTTTTTGAGGAGCGCTCACAGAAAGGAAGAAAATAATTATGGGAAGCAGAATGGTACCGGGGATAGTGATTGTGCTACTGGGATTATTCGTCGTTTTGGTGCCTGCGGTGATTTTTCCTACGTGCGAGACCCAAATCGAGACTGCGGCGGGCGGCACGGTGCCCATGAGGTGCTTCTGGTCCGGTCGAGCCGAGATCGGCATTGGCGCGCTGATTGCCGCCTCTGGACTATTGATGTTAGCCTTTAGGCCAGCGTTGGTGCGCGCGGGTATCGCTGTGGCCACCGCACTGCTGGGGGTGCTCGGTATCCTTATCCCCACGGTACTTATAGGCGGCTGCGAGTCGCCCATGATGGATTGTAACACTACGACTTTTCCGGCGGTGATAGTCGCCAACAGCCTGATAGTTGTGGTCTGTGTGATTACCGCTCTTGTGCTGGCGCGCAGCGACAGACGTTTGCAGGTTCAAGCGCAGCAACAGGCAACGACGAACGTGACGCTCGACGAGCGAGGTGCCACACATATCGAACACTAGAAGAGTGCCGAAGGGCCCATGGTAAGAAACGCGAGAACAGGTGAGAACCCATGAACGATAAACCGCTGAGCACTTTGAACATTGCCCTGCTCAATCTGCGCCGCAAAGTGTTTAGAACGATGGGACTGGTCTTGTTGGCCGCGCTTCTGGCCTTTACGCTTCTGGCCGGCAGTGTCTTATCCCAAAGTCTGGACAACGGATTGAACAACCTCTCCCAGCGGATGGGAGCCGATATTCTGGCGGTGCCTTACGGCTATGAGGCAAATGTTCAAGGCGCTCTCTTGCGGGGTGAGCCCAGTACGTTTTACTTTGACGAGCTCACAACCGAGCGGATTGCTGCTGTTGGTGGTGTGATCGACGTATCACCACAGCTTTATCTGGCCACACTGGATTCCTCGTGTTGCGCGTATCCCGTCCAGCTTATCGGTTTTGATCCACAGACGGACTTTGCGATAACACCCTGGGTATCACAGACGCTCGATGCGCCTTTGACCGCTGGCCAGATTGTTATTGGCTCAAGCCTCAGTGGCGAGGTCGGCCAAAAACTGGAGTTTTTTAACAAGAGCTTTGTGATCGTGGCTCGTCTGGAAAAAACCGGTATGGGTTTTGATACCTCGGTATTCATGGACTTGGATTCGGCCCGGCAGTTGGCGCAGTATTCCAAGCGGGCCGGCGGCCATCCGGTGGCCGATAACGCTAACCTGATATCGTCGGTCATGGTCCGCGTGCAAGATGGTCTGAACACCAAGGACGTAGCCAACGATATTCTCCAGTCCTATGGCAAAGACGGTGTACGCGTGGTAGTCGCCGAAGATATGATCAGCGATGTCTCTAGCAGCCTGCGTGGACTGACGGGCTATATCCTGGTGTTAATAGCCATCCTATGGATATTGACGGTGGGTGTGCTACTTATCGTCACCGCCGTAACCATCAATAGTCGCAGGCGGGAATTCTCTCTCTTTCGTGTGTTGGGCGCGACCAAAGGCAAACTCATGCGACTGATACTGTGCGAGTCTTCTATCGTCAGCCTTATCGGCACGGTGGCCGGCATGCTGGCAGCAGCGCTCGTGGTCTTTCCGTTCAGTACCTTCATCAGCATGCAACTGGGCCTGCCCTATCTGCAACCTTCGTTGCCGGTGCTGGCCCTTTTGTTTGTGCTGTGCTTTATCATCTCGTTGGTACCGGCCTGTCTGGCTTCTATCTACGGTGCGGTACGCATAGGTAAACTGGAGTTATCTCGCACCATTAAAGAGGCAGAATGATGTTGCTGAGCATTGAGGGGCTTACAAAGCGCTACCAGCGTCGGGATACGACGTTTGCGGCTGTGGATGCTGTGGATGCGAGCGTTGAGCGCGGTGATTTTATCAGTTTTATTGGCCGTTCCGGCTCGGGCAAGACTACGCTGTTGAACATGATAGCGGGGCTGCTCGCGCCAACCGAGGGCAGCGTCAGACTGGAGGGTACCGACCTTTACGCTCTGAACGACAAGGAAATCTCGCGCCTGCGCAATACCCGATTGGGTTATATACCGCAAGGGTTAGGTACGCTGGCCAACCTTACGGTTTTTGATAACGTGCGCCTGCCGTTTTTTTTGGATAAGCGCAGCGGCGATGCCAGCGGACGAGCCAGCTACCTGTTGGAGGCAGTGGGCATAGCGCATCTGCGTGACATGCTGCCGGCTCAGCTCTCGGGCGGCGAGTTGCGCAGGGTATTGATTGCCCGGGTGCTGATGAATGAACCAGACATCCTGATAGCCGACGAACCCACCTCCGACTTGGATGTGGAGACAGCCATGGGCATCATGGAGTTGTTTGCCACCATTAACAAGCGTGGTACGACGATACTCCTGGCCACCCACGAGTTGGATACGCTGGAATTCAGCAAACGGGTGCTGAGCATGGCCGCGGGTCGTCTGACAGAAGAACAACGCGCCTAAGCACCTAAGCGCCTAAGCACCGATTTCTTCTGCCCTTTTCTGTGGCAGCATAGAAAATCTGGTCACATCTTGATAGATATTCTCACGCGTATATTGTAAAATTACGTGTACCACGAACCCAAAAGGAAGGAGTGACAACATGCGCGGCAGGACGTATCTTTTAGTGGCGGGCATTCTGTTAGTGATAAGCGGTTGTGTCGGTTTGCTTATGGGAATCGTGGCGCAGGTCTTGATGGCGCAGATAGCCGCGGGGCTGAGTTCCAGCCAATCACAGGCTCCTATGGGGCTGGACATGCTGACTATGGCTATTCTTGTGATCTCGGCAGCTATTACCATAGTCATCGGTGTGTTGGGAATCATCTGGCGCGAAAGGCCGGACAAGACGACCCCTTTGAAGGTCATTGGCATTGTACTCATCGCCTTGGCAGTCCTGGGACTTATTTTCAGCCCGCCCGCCAGCCTGATTGCTCTTATCTCACCCCTCGCCACCATCGCTCTTGGCGTGGTGTATGTGGTTGGTGCCTATCTTAACGAAAGATCATAGGCCGCGCGGTGGTGGAAACCGGCGAGAAGTGCCGACTTTAAAAACTGTTACTTGACTTTATAGGGTCAACAGGCGTATAACTACACACAGCGAGAAAGCAGTTGGATCAACCCAGATAGTGTGCCAATCAATCGGCAGAGGTTATGGTCAGATCGGGTTTGAAGGAACTGCTTTCTTTTACTGCTTGCACTTTATCACTCTACTGTGTTAAAGTATAGGTTGCACATAGGTTGTCCATGCTGCGCATACAACGTACGTGCGAGAAGCACAAGAAGCACAAGAAGCAGATAGGGGTGCTGGCTCAACACTCTTAGGAGATGCGGCAGTGCCGACTTGATGCTCCTTGGAGAGGCAGAGATGCTGGCTCGATACTTTTAAATAGCATATTAGTTGTTTTGAGCCCCCCCTACCAGAAAGGACAAGGATGATCCCGGTAACGCCCCGTGGCTTCAAAGATATCTTGCCAACCGAGGCGCGCTGGCGCGAGCGCATCATTACAGCAGCGCGACAGACGCTGTCGCTTTGGGGGTACGACCCTATAGAAACTCCAACTTTAGAGGTCCTTGAGGTATTGGAGCAGGGTGGTCAGCTCAGCTCTACGCCGTTTCGGTTGTTCGATGTGGACAATGAGCTTTTAGTACTGCGCCCAGATGTGACTCTGCAGGTGGCCCGCATGGTAGCTTCGCGCTTGGATGTTGCCGATTTGCCCCTGCGACTGCGTTATGTACAGCCGGTATTCAGAGAAGAACAGTCGCTCAGGGCTGCGTCGCGGCAATTTACCCAGATTGGCGTAGAGTCCATCGGTTTGTCTGGTGCTCTGGCCGATGCAGAGGTACTGCTGCTGGCTATTGATGTTCTGGAGGTCTGCGGGCTTAAAGACTTTACCCTCTGTATAGGTACGGTCGGTGTTCTGCGTCTGTTGCTGGATGCCTGCGTGTCCACTTCTGTCGTTAATGAGCAGTGGCGAGACGAGATGCTGGCAGCCTGTCATGAGGGCGATGCTGTCAGGATAGAGGGCCTTTCGCGCATAGAGGGCTTGGACAGCCGGCTTACTCAGGCACTGCGTGCATTACCAAAAATCAACGGCCACGAAGACGCTATCCACCGGTGTCGGAACCTTGCGGAGCCACTGGGGCTTACAGATGGCCTGGACCAGTTGCAGGCAACCTGGGAGATTATCACCAAAGTCGGTGCCGCTCAACAGACACGCGTTGATTTTTCAGTAATAAGCTCGTATGACTACTATACCGGATTGGTGTTTGAGGTCTATGCGCCGGGTTTAGGCGTGGCGCTGGGCAGTGGCGGCCGTTACGATCGGATGATGCGGGGTTTTGGCAAAGACATACCGGCTGCCGGATTTGCCTTCTCATTAGAGGCGGTTATGCGGGCGATGATACTCCAGGGCAGCGATGTTCAAGAGGAGACAAACGCGGCTGTGACTGTTTTAGAAGCGGCGGCAGCCAAAGCGGCAGGCCCAGAGGCGATAGACCCGCAGGCTGCGACGGACGTTTTTCTGCGGGCGGCACGGCTTCGTGCCCAGGGCACGAGAGCAGTTGTTGTCGATGCGACCACCCGTCCGGTCCAAAAAGAGAGCTGAGGCAAATGACAGCGTTGAAGATAGCTTTGCCCAAAGGGGCGCTGTATGAGGATAGTGTAGCCCTGCTGAAAGCGGCCGGCCTGGACACCACCGGCCTGGATGCGCCTGATCGACAGTTGATGTTTGACAGGGGCGATTGGATGTACTTCATAGTACGCCCCACCGACGTGCCGATTTTTGTATCGCTGGGCGGTGTGGACTGTGCTATCTGCGGTCGCGATTCTTTGGCTGAACAGGGCCTGGCGGTATCAGAACTGGTCGATCTGGGTTTTGGTGCCTGTACCTTTGTTGTGGCAGAACCGGCCTGTGCGGGCCACAGCGCCGAAGAACACTATCGCCGCCGCGGCGTGATGCGCGTTGCTACGAAATATCCAAACATTACGCAACGCTATTATGATAGTATTGGAACGCAGGTCGAGATCGTCAAAATGCACGGCAATATCGAACTGGCCCCGCTCTGTGGTATGGCCGAGCGAATAGTAGACATTACGGCCACCGGCAAGACTTTGCGCGACAATAACCTGGTGGTGGTAACAGAAGTACTGGACTCCACCGCCCGTTTTATTGGTAACACTGCCAGTACGCGCACAGACCCCCGGGTACGCGAACTGGCGACCCGGTTGCAAGCCATAGTGGTGCCTGCCCCACAGAAGGGCGATACTGCGGTAGACTAGGAACATAACGCAGGCGCTTTCAGTCCAACAGACTGGGAGCATAACGTAGGCACCTCCAGTGCCGGCGTTTTGGCATCAATGTTCCTTGTGCCGATACCACCTATATCGGTGCTGTTCAAGACGCAACACATACAGGAAGCAGGTTATGATGCAGGTACTATCGTTAGAGTCCGGACAAACGCCGCCGGCGGAACTTATCAGTCGTAGGGCCGTTTTTGATCCGGACGTTCAAGCAACAGTACATCGAATCATTGAAGCCGTGCGTCAGCGCGGCGACGAAGCTCTGGCAGAATTTACGCAGGAATTTGACGGGGTGTTGCTCGGCGACCTTCGCTTAGGCCTTCGCGTAGACGAGCAGGAGTTGCAAGCTGCGGCCAAACGGGTGGACAAGGACCTGCAAAGAGCGCTTCATGAGACAGGCCAGAATATATTCGACTTTCATGAGTCCCAGCGAAGAAGCGGTACGTTGATTACGCGCGACGACGGAGCCGTGCTGGGCAGTAAGCTGTCGCCTTTGGACAGTGTGGGCATCTATGTACCGGGCGGTCAGGCCGTGTATCCTTCGACGGTCCTGATGTGCGCTCTGCCGGCACGGGTGGCCGGCGTGCGCCGTGTCGCGATGTTTACACCGCCGGGCAAAGACGGCAAGGTCGATCCGGCCATCTTGCTGGCAGCACAGATTGCCGGAGTGAGCGAGGTCTACCGCGTTGGTGGCGCTCAGGCCATAGCGGCCCTGGCCTATGGTACTCAAAGCATCAGGCCGGTTGATAAGATAGTCGGCCCGGGCAATGCCTATGTGGCCTGTGCCAAGCGTATGGTCAGTGGCGACGTGGGTATCGACCTGTTGGCCGGTCCCTCCGAGTTGGCCATTTTGGCCGACGACAGCGCTGAGCCATCGCTGTTGGCTATTGATTTGATGGCCCAGGCCGAGCACGATACTCATGCCGCCTGCTATCTGATAACCACAGACCCAGAACTGGCCGAGGAGGTTCCGGCCGAGATTGATGCCTTTTTGGAGGATTCCCCCCGAGCAGATATCACGCGCCATGCCCTGGATCAAAACGGCATCATATTTGTAGCGCCTGATCTGGAAACCGCACTTCTGGCCGTCAATACCATCGCGCCTGAGCATTTGGAAGTTCAGATGAACGACGCATGGGACCTGCTGGGACTCATCGACAACGCCGGAGCTCTCTTCGTTGGTCCCTGGAGTCCGGTGGCGGTGGGCGATTACGCGGCCGGACCCAATCACACCCTGCCTACCAGCGGCACGGCACGTTTTGCCAGCCCGTTAAGCGTGGATGATTTTGTCAAATCCACCAGTGTCATATCCTATTCGTACTCGGCGCTCAAGGCCGATGGAGACAATATCGTCACGATAGCCAATAGCGAAGGGCTGTGGGCGCACGGCAAGTCGATTCGTGCCCGCTTCGAACTTTTGGATGATGAGGGTCTGGCATGATGGCTATGACGCAGACAGAGCGCGTCCGCTTTGTGCCTTGGACAGACGACAGGCGAGAGGACGCATTTGTACGCCAAATTGTTGTCGGACGAGCGGATGAGTTTGCGCCCTGGGCAAACGACAGGGTAGACGATAGAACAAACGACAGACGAGAGGATGGACTGTATCGTGGCTGATCGGGTTCGCCAGCCGTCGCCGCGCATCCAGAGCCTGGAGCCTTACGATCCCAAGTATCTGGAAGCCCGCATCTCTCTCAATGCTAATGAGAATCCGTATGGCATCCCTGCGTCTGCTCTGACGGCGCTGCGCGAACAGGTGTCACCGGCATTGCTGAGTCGCTATCCTGACCCGTTGGCCAAGCGCCTCAGAGCCCAGTTGGCCCAAAAGCATGGCGTGCCTGCAGAGTGTATCCTTTTGGGTAACGGAGGCGATGAACTACTCTTTGATATCTGTTTGGCCTATGGTGGGCCAACAAGAAAACTCCTGGTAGCGCCTCCTACGTTCTCGGTCTACAGCATTGACGCCGCCCTTACCGAGACCCAGCTGGTAGAGGTGCGTCGCTTGGAGAGTGCGGTAGTTTCGAGCGACCGCGCCTTTGAGTCGCGCACTTTAACCTTTGAGGTTTCTGAGCAGGAGGTGTTAGCCGTCGTGAGCGCGGGCGATAGTGATATCGTAATGTTAGCCTCGCCTAACAATCCTACGGGCGATTGTCTGAGTCTGGAATTCATCCAAAGACTGCTCGCCGCTACCGATGCCGTCGTGCTTATTGACCACGCCTATATCGAATTTGCCGACAAGAGCTACAATGCCGAGGTGTTACTCAGTCAGCATAAGAACCTGGCCATTCTACGCACGTTTTCCAAGGCCTATGCTCTGGCCGGTATGCGCATTGGCTACCTGCTGGCCTCCGAGGAGATAACCCACGAGCTGCTTAAGGTACGTCAACCCTATTCGGTGGATTCGCTGGCAGCCCTGGCAGCCTTGACCGTACTGGCCGAGCAAACCGCCATTGACGACACCATTGCCCGTATAGTGGCCGAGCGCGAACGTATGTATACCGCCCTGAGCCGGAATGCAGGACTTTTGGTTGTGCCCAGCCAGGCCAATTACCTGCTCTTCAGGACCGCGTGGGCCCATGAACTCTGGCAGCATCTCTATGAGCGGCATGGCATACTGATTCGAGACCTCTCACGCACCCCCGGCCTGTCGGATTGTCTCAGGGTAAGTATTGGTCAACCGGCGGAAAACGATGAGTTCTTAAACGCGCTGTCCGTCTTTAAAGATAACGGAGGTAGCAGACTAGGAGGTAGCAGACTATGAATCGTACCGATAAGCGTGTTGATGGCCGCGCCGATGATCATGCAAACAACGCTACTGGCACCAACGCCAGAACTGAAAACAATGTTATCGGTAACAACACCAAAAACGCCGAAAGTAACAATGCCAACGGTAACGCTGCCAACGCCGCCACGCACAGCGCGAGCACGCGCAGTGCCTGCATCGAGCGCAAAACCAGCGAGACCGACATAGCGCTGTCTTTGACGCTGGAGGGTTCAGGCCGGCACGACATCGCCACCGGCGTGCCGTTTTTTGACCATATGCTCAACGCGTTTTCTCGCCATGGTCTGTTTGACATAACGCTGACTGCCAAAGGCGATCTGGATGTTGACGCCCATCACACCGTAGAGGATGTGGGCATTGTCCTGGGCCAGACTCTGGACCGCTGTCTGGGCGATCGACGCAACATCACGCGCTTTGGTCATGCGCTGATACCGATGGACGAGGCTTTGGTGTTGGCGGCTGTGGACATCAGTGGCCGTGGTCAGCTGCACTGGCACGTTGAGTTGCCCATAGAGTTCATCGGCACCTTCGACACCACGCTGTTCAAGGAGTTTTTGATTGCAGTAAGTACCACTGCCGGACTGACCTTGCATGTCAGGTCGCTGGCGGGCGAGAACTCGCATCATATTATCGAGGCGCTGTCCAAGGCCACAGCCCGTGCTTTGGCGATGGCCGTAACCATCGATGACCGACTGGGAGGGTACATCCCCTCCACGAAGGGCATCTTATGAGTTTTGTGGTCATCGACTATTCCAAAGGTAACCTGCGCAGCGTGCAAAAAGGGTTGGAGTTGGCTGGCTGCGAGGCCCTTATCAGCCAAAGCGTTGCTCAGATTCGCGCGGCCGAGGCGTTAGTGCTGCCCGGTGTGGGCTCCTTCGCCGATGCCTCTAATGAGATGACACAAAGTGGCCAGATGCAAGCAATCCGCGAGCGAGTCAGGGCGGGGGTGCCCCTGTTGGGCATCTGTCTGGGCCTGCAACTGCTGTTTGAGCGTGGCAACGAGGGCCTGCCTCGTGGTCAATGGGCACCGGGCCTTGGCCTTCTTGCCGGCTCTTGTCGCCGCATTGACAGCCGGGATACGCAGGGCAAAAGCTTTAAGGTACCCCACGTTGGCTGGAACCAGGTCAGGTTTACCAAGGATAGTGCCGCGCGCGCGCTTCTCGCCCCTCTCTTCTCAAAGATAGAGGATGGCTCGAACTTTTACTTCACCCATTCCTATCAGTGTGAGCCCGTAAGCGGCCAAGATGTGCTGGCCACGGTCAAACACGCCCGGGAATTTGCCTGCGTGGTGCGCAAAGACCACATTTTTGGTGTACAGTTCCACCCAGAAAAGTCATCGCGCAAGGGCTTGGAGGTATTGCAAAACTTCGTCGGGTTTGTCAAGACTGGTGCTACAGGATAAGTCGGGGAGAAGGACATGGAGCTGTTCTGTGCTATAGATATTTTAGACAACAAGGTCGTGCGGCTGTCTCGTGGCGACTACAATCTGGTGACGGTTTATCATGATGATCCGGTTGAGCAGGCCAGGATATTTGCGGCTGCTGGCGCTCGTTGGCTGCACATCGTCGATCTGGAGGGAGCGCGCAGTGGTGTGCCCACCCAGCTTGCGGTCATCAAGCGGATTGTCGATGCCACTCAGATGAGCGTTGAAGTCGGCGGAGGTGTGCGCTGCCTTTTGCACATCTCTCGGTTGTTAGACGCCGGCGCCAGCCGTGTAGTCTTGGGCACTGGAATGATTCGCGACCCGTATTTTGCCTATGAGGCCATCAAGCGTTATGGCAGCCTGATCTGTGCTGGCGTAGACGCCCGAGATGGCACAGCGGCGGTACAGGGATGGCAGGAGTCCTCGGGGCGCAGCGCCGAGCAGATAATTCGGCATCTTAAGGACCGCGGCCTGCACCATCTGGTCTATACCGACATCAGTCGTGATGGTATGCAAACCGGTATCGACAAGGACGCATATTTACAAATCGCCCGTTACGCCGGCTTTCCGGTGACGGCTTCGGGCGGCGTATCCACGCTCGATGATATCCGCGCTTTGGCCGAGCTGGGCGATGACATCATTGAGGCGGTAATCGTTGGCCGGGCACTCTACGAGCGAACATTTAGCGTAGAAGACGCGCTGGCGGCCGTGGATTCACGTGAGCAGGAGTGTTCGTGCTGACCGGCACGATTGCAGGTGTATCCCCTGTCGAATCGTCCCCCGGGGGGGCGATTTTCGCAGGTACGCCTTCTCAGGGAACGCTCTGGAGTCTGGCTGTGTGTGTCTGTGTAACCTGGCAGTGGCCATGCTGACCAAACGAGTCATACCTTGCCTGGATGTGACCGGCGGACGCGTGGTCAAAGGCATTAATTTTGTCAACCTTCGTGATGCCGGTGATCCGGTCGAGATGGCAGCCACCTATGATAGCGAGGGGGCGGATGAGGTTATCTTCCTGGATATAACGGCTACGCACGAGAAGCGCCAGACCACAATAACCATGGCGGCTCGGGCATCCGAGGAGTTGCATATACCTTATACCGTTGGAGGCGGTTTTGCGGACATCAACGGCATACGTACGATGATTGCCGCCGGTGCCGATAAAGTCTCGCTTAATTCGGCCGCAGTACGCGATCCATTCTTGTTGACCACGGCAGCCGGACTGTTTGGCTCCCAGGCCATCATCTGCGCCATAGATGCCAAGCGGGTAAAAAACGCCGGCGATCGCTGGACCGTCTACCTGAATGGCGGGCGTATCGACACGGGCCTGGACGCGGTAGCGTGGGCTGCCGAGGCCGCACGACGCGGCGCGGGCGAGATACTGTTGACTTCCATGGACCGTGACGGCTCCAAAGATGGCTTTGACGTGGCGCTGACCCGCGCGGTCGCGCGGACGGTGGACATTCCCGTGATCGCCAGCGGCGGCGTAGGCTGTTTGGAACATTTTGCCGAGGGCATTGTAGACGGCGAGGCCGACGCGGTGCTGGCCGCCAGCGTCTTTCATTTTGGAGAGCTGTCCATCAGGGAGGTCAAGGAATATCTGGCCGCGTCTAACATAGCTGTGCGTTTGGATTGATTAAATCGCAAAATCCGCGAAATCAAGGAGATGATACGCGATGCCGGAAGGACTAAAATTCAACGAACAAGGGCTTATCCCCGCCATCGTCCAGCAATACGATAGCAAAGAGGTGTTGATGCTGGCCTGGCTTAACGCCGAGGCGCTCAAACGTACCCGCGAGACGGGGCAGACCTGGTTTTGGAGCCGTTCTCGCCAGGAACTTTGGAACAAAGGGGCAACAAGCGGCAATTATCAGCACGTAGTAGCGATATACTATGACTGTGATAAAGACTGCCTGCTGATTTTGGTTGACAGTCCGGGGCCGGCTTGCCACACTGGTGCCCGTAGTTGTTTTTTTACCAGGCTTGACTTTGAAGTCGAGCGAGCCTGACAGCACCGCCGCGGCGGTTTTAGAGAAAGCGATCACATGGGAGAACGAACGGCCGACGTAAGGCCGGGAGATATAGCGGGCACGCTCAGACGGCTTACCCGCACGATCCAAGACAGGCATGACTATATGCCCAACCATAGCTACACCGCTCAGTTGCTCAATGGCGACATCGACTATCTGCTGAAGAAGATCAGCGAGGAGTCAACAGAATTGATACTGGCCGTCAAAGACGACGACCATGACCATATTCGTTATGAGGCCGCCGATTTGGTGTACCATTTGTTGGTGGTATTGGAGCGCACGGGGGTTTCGATTGCCGATCTGGCCGGCGAACTCGACGCCCGCATGAAGTAGGTTTTTAGAACGCGAGACGACGTTTGGAGCGATACGTGACTAATGAAACTGAGAATGATTTAAAGGGGGGGCAAGCCCCCACGCTGGACGCTGCCGCAGATATTTTTGAAGCTGAGGTGTCCGCGTCCGGTTTGACACCGGTGCCCATACCCGACGCGGCTGTGGATTCAACCGGCGCAGTGGCTCAGACCAGCTCAACAGGTCAGACCGGCGCAGCGGCTCAGGCCGACACAGCGAATCCAACCGGCGCAGTGGCTCAGACCGAAGCAGACGCTGCGCAGCCCAGCTCTGGCACCAATGGAGACATCAAACAGACCAACCTGCCACCACATTTTGAACCCATTCCCCCAGAGAAACTGGATCGAGCCAAGCGTACCAAACGGATACTCATCGCCATTATCATTATCTTACTCTGCTCTTTGCTGGTAATGGCCGGTATAGCGGGTTATGTGTACCTTGTTCAACAACAGAATATTCAGGCTGTCGAAAAGACCGCCCTCATGATGGAGACCAATGCTGAACGCCGCGTGCAGGATAAGGGTACTGCTCAGGAAAAGGAGATGCCCAATTTGGCGCAGATGTTTGGCATAACCACCGATGTGGTAATGGCCCAGCTCGGCAGTGAATATGCCCTGGTTAAGACCGAGGCGGTAGAAGAAGCCGATCTGCCGCAGGCCAAGCAGTTATCAACCGTGACCTATGCGCCTACAGAAAAAGGCACCGTTGGCACTGTGCAGGTACAAAATATCTATCTTAGCCTGGACGACAGCGGCGCTATCGTTGGAGTCTACTTTGTTGGTTCTTTGGACACGCTTGGGTATCAGATGTCCAGCTTTGCCGAGCTTACCAACAATCGACTGACCCTGGATAAGGTTTTATCGTCGGCGGGACTTGCCGCTGCAGCGGATTTTGCCTATACCGCTCCAACAATTGAACAATACACCCAGTACGTCGATCCTTTGGCCACTACGAAGAAAGTCAAAAAAGAAACTGCTATTTTTAATGGCATATTAAGATCCGAGACTGCTCCCACGTCCTTCTCTCTGACATTTACCTATGATTATGGCGCATCAGGTGTGGCTGACACACCAGACAAAAAACCGTCGCAGCGCATGGTCTATTTGAGGCTGATATGAGACGGACATCGCAGCGCATGATCTACCCGAGGTTGATATAAGACGATGACCGACGACGATCAGCAGTTTACACACGACAGCCCCGACGCAACTCAAACAGACGGCGCGCCCGGAGTTCGGACAGGCGTTTTGCCTGTTGAGGCGGTGCCCGATACAACCTCGATAAACGGCACGTCTGAACCTTTGGCGGATGTCTCGCCTGAACTCCAGGGTGTAGATCGCATGGTTGGATCATATGGCACCCCACCCCCACGCTCTTACGAAGGCCAGCATCTAACAACCTCGACCACCGGGCAGTTTGTTCCTGGCTCTGGCGAGCTACGACCCGACAACGCTCAGCCAAAGAAAAGACACAGCATGCTACGGGCCCTTGTTGAGTTTGCTCTGGCACTTGTAATTGCCCTGGCCTTGACCTGGGTGGTCAAGACCTTTTTTGTTGAGCCTTTTGAGGTTCCTTCTGGTTCAATGGAGACCACTATCATGACGGGCGACAAGCTGCTGGCCGATAAATACACGATTAATTTTGATGCCGTCAAAAAAGGTGACATCATAGTTTTTGCCGATAAGGTTCAACCCGGCCGCATCCTCGTCAAGCGGGTCATCGCTGTCGGTGGTCAAACCGTTGACCTCATCAATGGTCGTGTGTACGTTGACGATAATCCACTGCTCGAACCATACATAAACGATTCGCAGACACTGCCGCTGGCGCAACATTTTGACAATATGCCCATAGATTATCCCTTCACGGTTCCCGAGGGACACCTCTGGGTCATGGGTGATAACCGCGAGCATTCTGCCGACAGCCGTTACTTTGGCAGTATCCCTGCCGACACCGTCTACGGTAGAGCGTTTATGGTGTTTTGGCCGATAGAACACATTGGACCGTTGTAGGACTTGCTGCACGGTTCATGACGAGGATACCAACACACACGATTGCGGTGCGTACGACCGTTTTGGCCGTCTCGGCTCCCCTCATCGCTCCGGTTGCTCCGGCTTCTCCCGTCGATTCGACTACCAAGGTCACCAAGGCTGCCTCGGCGTTTGCCGGAGTGTTCACCATACCGCTCGCTATCTTGCTTGTTTTTGGACTTCTGTTCATCGCTGGTTGTGTGCCTCAAGAAAACCCCTCATCGTCTAGCGGCTCTGCGGGTTTGTCTACCTCGGGTCTTATGAACGAGAGTGACTATCGTTCGGACACTGATAACAGCAGCCATCCCGATTACTCAAGCAACAGTTCGTCCGCAGACGTGCGTGTTCAGGAGGCTGCTTTGGATTCGGGCGCTGATAAGGCGGGTGCTGCCGATGCGAATCCTGGGGGTTCTGATAAGACGGGACCTGCCAATGCGGGAGCTGCCAAGAAGAATCCTGTGCCCGTCAGAGTATCTGTGATGATCAATCGTGTGCTTGTTGATGACGAGATTTGTAAGATAACGCTTCGCAGCAAAATGGCCGATGAATACGGCGATGCCGGCTATCTGCTCATCGTCGAAAATCGTCGCGTGCCGTTTTTGATAGACGGCACACCTAACTTAATCTATCTGACTCCGCAGATAGGCACCTGGAGCGTTGCCGGTCGGCCTTTAGACCCCAAGGCCGAGGGGAATATCTATCCGGGCAAGCCCGGCAAGTCCTATATCTACTTTGACGAGCTGAGCAGCCCCTATGAGCTTGTCGATGCCACCGGTAAAGTCGACCTATTCAGTATTTTTGATTGGTGGAACCCGCTCAGAACCTACGAATTCTCGCTCTGAGTCTCCTTAAACCCCTTTGAGTCTCTTTGAGCCCTGCCGGTGTTCAAGAGTACACGTTTAAGAGTACAACATGATCGCGACCTTTAGCTCAAACCAGCTCAAACCAGTTCAGTCTAAACCGGTGCCTCCGATTGGTTGAGTTGAGCCTGTCTGACCCAAATTGTCGTTGGCGGTCGACTTTTCCTGCGCCGTTTTCTTGTCTGTGGTGTCGACTTTTCGGATAGAGAGTTGCACGTTCGTTACCAGCGAATCCATGCTCGGATCATAGATTCTAAAGCTGTTCTTACCCTGTTGTTTTGAGGCGTACATGGCTACATCGGCATTGCGTATCAACTGGTTGTAATTTTCCGAATGCTGAGGAAACAACGCAATACCAACACTCAGCCCCAGATGGTAGTTATGGATGTAAGGGATAAGCCCGAGCGTCTTTGCAAAGTCCCTGAACAGATTCTGAGCGTATTCGTTGGCCTGCCGCTCGTTTTCTACTCCCACCAAGACCTGTAAAAACTCATCACCGCCGATTCTGGCTGTGACCGACCGTCGGGCGGCCTTCTCTCCAAGGTTTGTGGCAGTCTGCTGCAAAAATCCGGCAATCAGACGTAGCAACGTGTCGCCAGTCTCATGGCCAGCGCTGTCATTGACCAGCTTGAAGTTGTCCAGGTCGATGAACACGACAGCAAATAGGGTTTTGTCAGCCATCAGCTGCTTGCTCCTTTGGGCAAATTCCGAGTAGAGAAAGTGGCGGTTTGGAAGCCCCGTAACAGCGTCGATATTGGCGAGTCGATACAACTCGGCTTGCATACGGCGGCTTTTATTGGCCATCACAACAAGGATGACGATGAGAATGCCAAGCGAGAGGATCAAGACGGCGAACAGGACAATCTCTGAGACGAACGCGGCATCCTTAGACTGCGATATATAATGATCGGCATAGTCCACGCCAACAATGCCTACGATTCGATGGTTATCGTAAATGGGCACCGCACCGGTGTTATAGCTGCCCCATTCGTCGGTGCTGTTCAGGAGTCCGGCGGCATCATTACCCTCCAAAGCCTCAAGGTGCACCGGGTCAAGCTCGTATTCTGTGAAGATCTCATCGGTCTCTTCGTCGGTATCGAACACAAAGTGATACGCGCTATCAGGCGAGTTACCGAGCTTTCTGAGTGCATAAATGTACTGTGCTCCAATAGAGTCCTTAAGGTCGCGCAGCCGGTCGTTGATGTTGCTCCAACGCTCGTAGTGAGCCTCGATATACTCATCTCCGTCTACCGCCAGAAAAAGAGGGATGTCATCGTCAATAATAGTGCGAGCCGAGAAGCAGGCGGCGACAAGTTCGGACTTGACGTTTTCCTCAAGTATGTTCTCCAGGTTGTTATTGTTTTGGATGGTGAGCACTATTGTTATTACTATAACAAAGGCGTAAAGAACGGGCACCGCAATCATAGTGGTGCGATTGATTGCATTGCGGCCGCCCGAACGGTCCGACCCATCGCCGTCTTTGGCATTCAAGAGCATGTTGAACAATCCTCCCACTCGATTCAAACAAACAAGAACATGATGTCAGCACGCATAGCTTTCGAGTCCAGGCGAGACCCAGGCGACCCAGATGCCCCAGATGTCCCAGGCGACTCGGACAAGACGCGCCAAAGGACAGCCAAGAACTCGACTTTGAGTCATATTATTATAGCGATAATTTTGGTAGGTATTGGGCAGATTGAGCATAATTCAGCGGTTTGATACAGGCAAGGCGCAGGGACAGTCTCCACGTCTGTGATGAAGTGCCACTTATTCGCCTGAAAAATGTGATATACACCCCCTTGATACACGGCCACAGCGCAGCAGATACAAGAATGCCGGAAAGCAAGTCTGTTGAAAAGAAGCAATCAAAAGCCGGCGGTATGCTTCACAGTTTTACGACCTGCGTGTTTTTACGACCCGCACTTCTCCATCAGGGTTTTGCTACAGTCTTTGCAATAGCCAAAAAACTCCAGTCTGTGGCCGATTACCTGAAAGCTTCCGTTTTCGATCGGGGGGGCGGACTGCTCCATCGGGCAGTTATCCAAGGCGATGATTTTATGGCATTTTATACAGGTGGCATAATGCTTATGCTGCAATCGGTTAAGTTCATACAGCGCCATATCGCTGTTTATCAGGCTGGTTTTTACGACTACATCCTTTTCTACGAAAAGCTCCAATACTCGATACACGGTAGACAACCATGCCGAAGCGGCCCCGTCCAGCTTGTCTATCGCGGTGCATATTTCCATCGCACTCAGTGGTCTCTCTGCGTTTTGCAGCACCGCAAAGACGCTTTCACGCTGCTTGGTTCGCTTGACGCCCTCAGGCCACTGCAGTTGTTCTCTGCTCATAATTTCACCTCATAATGCATTATCGCAGATTGCCCTTTACTTCTGATCACTGCGCCACATCTTAAGATTCGTGCCAAGCTTTTTCGCCAGTAAAACGAGGAGCAGGACAGCTACAGAGACCAAGGCAGTAAATCCGCCGGGCGCAACATTCAGATAATAAGAAATGAACAATCCCAGCATGATGTCTATGATGCTGAACAGGATGGAGCATACCAGCGTGATCTTGAAGCCCTTTCCAAGTTGCAGGGCGGTGGCAACCGGGAGCGCTATCATGGAACTGAGCACCAAAACGCCGACAATGCGAATGGATACAGAAATTGCGGATGCTACGAGGACAAAAAAAACGTAGTTGATCAGTCTGACTTTTACACCTGCGGTCTGGGCGGCTTCTTCATCGTATGCGATATAGATCATCTGGTCATACAGGAAGATCAGTGCCAGAACAGAAATCACGCTGAGGATAAACACCATAATCATATCGAACTCTGTTACGGTCAGGATACTCCCAAACATAAAGGAATCCGCGTTCGCGTTGAGTTTTCCCGAACTGATCATCGTGATGGCGACTCCGACACTCAGGGAAAGCACGATAGTGAGAATCAGGTCAGTATACTTCTTAAAATAATTCCGCAGAAATTCAATTAACGCACCGCAGATGGAGGTAAAGACAAACGCGCCGAGTATGGGATTTTGATGTGTCATCAGACCGATGGTGACGCCGGCCAGCGAGGCGTGGGATAAGGTGTCGCCAATCATCGAATAGCGCCGCAGTACGAGAAATATGCCGATGCATGGGCACAGAATAGAGATAAATACAGAGACAACAAGCGCGTTTTGCATGAAAGCGTAATTAAGCATGTTCCTTACCCCCAAGATGGAGAAATTCGTCGATGTAGTGTTGTGGTGTGCAAAGATGCCCGCGCCCGTCTCGCAAATGATAAATCAGAGTGGAGTTTGCGATGGCGGCATCCAGATTATGCTCAACAGAAATAATGGTAACGCCATCTTTTGTATTATTCCTCTTCAGAATACCATAGATTTCCTGCTGGCTGTTTCTATCCACTCCTGTGGACGGTTCATCCAAAATCAACAAATCCGGCCTTCCCATGAGCGCCCGTGCAATCAGTATTTTCTGATATTGTCCCCCGGAGAGCGAGCCCACTAAAACATTCTCCCGGCCGGACATCCCCACGTTCTCCAGTACCTGCGCAATAACATCCTTGCTTTTAAGCTTTAACAGCCTGCGATACGAGTTCAGTGCCTCGAAAACTGTGATTGGGAAACTGGAGTTAGAAAAGTCATTGTTTTGTGGGACGTATCCGATTCTTTTTGCATCGGAGACAATAGCACCCCCGGTGGGTTTGAGGAATTTTAGAATCAGACGGATCAGCGTGCTTTTTCCGCAGCCGTTTTCGCCCACCACGGATACATACGTGCCATCCTCTATTCTAAAAGTGACATTGTTCAGGACGTACGGCGGCGAACCTGTATAGGAAAAGGACAGATTTTCTACTTGGATCACAGACAGCTTCCTTACACTTTTGGATGTCTTGCGGCGATGCTTTTGCGCGGGTGTCCGTATTGTCTCAAAATAAAAAGTACTCGAAATGCCATTCGTTTCCTCAAAAATTAAGGTACTTAAGGGGGGTGTCTTTACTTAAAGGGATGTCTTGACAGGTGTCATCACCCCTGCTATCATCATAACGCAAATGCGAAGCATTCGCAAGTACGATTCCTAGAGGAAACCTTTGGAGGTAACCACAATGCTCAAAAGAATCGCCCGGCTGCTGCTGTGTCTGGTTGTCATCGCAAGTCTTGTCAGTCTTTTGACAGGTTGCAGCAATCAGAACTCGTCAGGCAGTTCGAGCGGAACTTCGGCTATAGAGCAAGTAACTAAACTCAAAGTTTCTGTGTCCTTTGACGCAATGAAGGAATTTGTCCAAGCAGTCGGTAAGGATAAGGTGGAGGTTGTCACCATTATTCCTGCAGGAGTAGAGCCGCACGATTTTGAACCCAAGGCACAGGATCTCGTCGCACTCAGTGAAGCGCAGATTTTTGTCTACAATGGACTTGGCATGGAGGCATGGGCTGAAGAAGCGATTGCTACAGCCGAAAATTCCGAGCTGATAGTCGTAGAAGCCTCAAAAGGTGTCCATTTGATCGAAAACACAGAAGCGGAAGAAATTGAGGAGCATGGGCACTACGACCCGCATGTCTGGCTCAGTTTGAAAGAGGCGGCACTCGAAGCCGAGAACATCAAGGACGCGTTGATTCTAGCCGACCAGGCCAATCAGGATTACTACGAACAGAACTACAGCGATTTTGCCGCTCAGCTGGATACACTTTTTAATGATTACAGCGAAAGATTTCGCTCCGTTGCGAAAAAGAATTTTGTGACCGGGCATGCTGCCTTTGGGTATCTCTGTCAAGATTTTGGCTTGGAACAGAAGAGTGTGGAAGATACCTTTGCGGAAGGCGAACCTACTGCAGAGCAGTTGAGCGAGTTGGTGGAATACTGCAAGGAAAACAATGTGACGACCATCTTTGCCGAGGAAATGGTAAGTCCGGAGATTTCTCAGACGCTCGCTAATGAAGTCGGTGCCAAGGTTGAAACAATTTACACGATTGAGAGTGCCGAGGACGATGGCCTGACCTATCTACAGCGCATGGAAGACAATTTAGCAAAGATTTACGCCAGTCTGACCACATAACGAGCTTTTAGTTCCTGCAAACTGCTTGTGCGTCAACCCACAGGCATACTGTAGACATAAGAGGCTATCTAGAATTTACAGGATATGTCCGCCCCGATAACCCTATTGACCCTGTTGAGTCCACAATCAAGTTTTTTCGCCTCCGCGAACTGTCAGGCTGTACCTATGGTTATGATGACGCGGGCTCAGAAGAACTCTACCGAAGAGCCGCTGCTCTGCTCGGCGAAGAGTATGTAGGGAACTGGGGTGTTGGTTCGTGGGACTTATACTTTTGTGCCGCCCCAGGCTCTGATGCCACAGCCGCCACAGCCGACGGCTTTGTTCTGTGGGTCTACCCCGAGGGTGAGGATGATTATAATTCCGAGGTGGATGAGGCCAAACCGGTCATTGTTGTTACCTACAAACTGGCTCATTATGACGGGGAGAATATCGAAGCTAAATTCTTTCATGCTTTATTCGATGGCGAAATCCCCTACGTCGCAAGCACCGGCTATGAGGTCTATCATCTTACGCAGATAGACGTTCCAAGCGACCACTGACTTCCGCAGCACTTTACCGCGGGACATAAGGGGGATAGTCCCCTTATGTCCCGCGGTAAAGTGCTGGCTTTCGCTGTTGTGCTGTGCGTACTGTGTATGCTACACTACCCCCTAAGAAGTGCAGGGCCCTTTTGAGTGGGCGACGCTTCTAGGTTAGTACGAAGAGGGCTATCGCTTTTGCGATGGCCTCTTCGCTTTACTAGACGTTTTGCCGGCTTGCCTCAGCTTAGACTTTTGTCTTAGCTTTGACTTTTG